>DYFC01000034.1 GCA_020725385.1 Nitrospira japonica
GAATCATTTTCAGTTAGATTTTTGATGAGGCAATTCGTTCTATATAAAATATTATAAATATAATGTAAAATAATACTTATAACCTTTAAATTTATAGGGTGAACAATGGCGTCGAGACTCGGACAATTACTTGTATCATCAGGAATAATTACTGAAGAGCAATTAAAAGAAGCAATAAATCTTCAGCGCCGTGAAGGCGGAAGGCTCGGCTCGAATCTTATCAAGCTCGGATATATAACCGAAGAAAAACTCATTTCTTTTCTTAGTAAACAATGGGGGGTTCCTGCAATCAATCTTGCCGACTACAAAATTGATTCTGCTTTATTGAAAATTATTCCATATGAAGTAGCTCGCAAATATCGTATAATGCCGGTTGCCCGTGTGGGTGCTACTTTAACAATAGCAATGTCGGATCCATCGAATGTGTTTGTAATTGACGATATAAAATTTATGACCGGATATAATGTTGAAGTAGTTGTTGCGGGTGAATCTGCTGTTATAAATGCAATTAATAATTACTACAAAGGTAAAGCCGATGTTGTAGCAGCAAAGGGAATATCAACACAGGATATAATTAAAGCCAAAGATTATACATTATCCGAGGAAGATTTCAAAGATGAGGAACATTCAATATCTTTCGATGAAAGTCTAACACTGGATGTTGATGAGTTTGATAAGGTAGTCGGTGAAGCACTTGATGATATTGAAGTTATCGAAGAAACTGATGAAGATGCTGTCAAAGAAGTTGAAAGACCTATAGTAAAACTTGTAAATGGAATATTAATTAATGCAATCAAGGAACGTGCGAGCGACGTGCATGTTGAACCTTATGAAAATTCTTTCAGAATAAGACAGAGGGTTGATGGAAAGATGTACACTGTTATGAATCTCCCGGTTAAAATAAAAAATGCTGTTACTTCGAGAATTAAGATAATGGCAAATCTTGATATTGCTGAAAGAAGATTGCCGCAAGACGGAAGGATCAAATTAAAAGTCGGCAAGAAAAAAGAGATAGATTTTCGTGTTTCTACCGTACCGTGTTTGTTTGGAGAAAGAACGGTCTTGAGGCTCCTCGATAAATCCAATCTCCAGGTAGATCTTACAAAGCTTGGTTTTGATGAAGATTCTCTTGGTGATTTCATGTCAGCACTTAATAAACCTTACGGAATGATTCTGGTTACCGGTCCGACAGGAAGCGGTAAAACAACAACTCTTTATTCAGCACTTCACCATCTCAATAAAGTCGGGGTAAATATTTCTACGGCAGAGGACCCTGTTGAATATAATTTTCTTGGAATAAACCAGGTTCAGGTAAGAGAAGAAATCGGTCTTACTTTTGCCTCTGCCTTGCGTTCTTTTTTGCGTCAGGATCCGGATATAATAATGGTCGGAGAAATCCGCGATTTTGAAACTGCTGAGATTGCGGTAAAAGCTGCATTGACAGGACATCTTGTTTTAAGCACATTGCATACAAATGATGCGCCAAGTACAATAAGCAGATTGTTAAATATGGGGATAGAACCTTTCCTTGTATCTGCTTCGGTAATATTGATAGTTGCACAAAGACTTGTTAGGAAGGTTTGTGCGGACTGCAAGATGGAAGAGAAAGTCCCTGTGCCTGCGCTGGTTCAACTCGGGTTTTCTGAAGAAGAAGCAGGAACTGTAAAGATATACAAGGGAAAAGGCTGTCCTGTATGCAATGGTTCGGGTTACAAAGGTAGAATTGCATTATATGAGGTTATGCCTCTTAAAGAAGAGTTGAAGGAAATGATCCTTGAGGGAGCATCGGCGGATGATTTAAAGAAAACGGCTGTAAGGCTCGGTATGAAAACTTTAAGAATGAGCGGCCTGATTAAGATAAAACAGGGTGTCACAACTGTTGAAGAAGTATTGAAAGTTACTTTCGGAGATTAAGAACATATTATGGCAAGTAAACTCGGACAGTTACTCTTAAATTCACAATTAATTACAGAGGAACAATTAAAAGAAGCTATAGCCCGTCAACGAATGGACGGTGGAAGGCTTGGCACTAATTTAATAAAACTTGGTTTTATAACAGAGGATAAACTTGTTTCTTTTCTGAGCAAACAATGGGGAGTCCCGGCAGTAAATTTATCCGATTATAAAATAGATGCATCTGTCTTAAGATTAATCCCGTATGAGATTGCGAGAAAATACTCGATTATTCCTGTTGCCCGTGTTGGAGCAACTTTAACAATAGCAATGGCTGACCCTTCGAATGTCTTCGTGATAGATGATATTAAATTTATGACCGGTTATAATGTTGAAGTAGTTGTTGCAGCAGAGTCGGCCATTGGTGAAGCGATAAGCAATTATTACAAAGGCTCGGCGGCCATGGTTTCTTCAAAACAGCCTGTTTCTGGCAAAATGATACAGGCAAAAGATTATACACTTACAAAAGAAGAGTTATATGAAGAAGAGGGAGAAACTTCTGTTGATGAAAGTGTTTCTATAGATGTCGATGAATTTGACAAAGTTGTAGGGGATGCTCTCGATAGTGTTGAATCTATTTCAGAGCAGGAAGACGCCCTTTCTACAGAGATAGATGAGCCCATTGTAAAACTTGTAAATGGAATCTTAATAAATGCAATCAAAGGAGGCGCAAGCGATATTCATATCGAACCTTATGAAACAACTCTTCGTGTAAGATACCGTGTTGACGGGGTTCTATTCAATGCAATGAATCTTCCTTTGAAAATAAAAAATCCTATTACTTCACGACTGAAAATTATGTCGAAACTTGATATTGCCGAAAGAAGACTTCCACAGGACGGAAGAATAAAACTGAGACTCGGGAAAAAGAGAGAGGTTGACTTCAGGGTTTCTGTGCTTCCGACTCTTTTTGGAGAAAAGACGGTTCTTAGAATCCTTGATAAGTCCAATCTCCAGATCGACCTTACGAAACTTGGTTTTGAAGAGGCTGCACTTAAGAAATTTCTGGATGCACTTAATAAACCTTACGGAATGATTCTGGTTACCGGTCCGACTGGAAGTGGTAAGACAACGACTCTTTATTCAGCTTTGAATTATCTCAATAATCCGGATCTTAATATAATGACCGCAGAGGACCCTGTTGAATATAACTTCACGGGTATGAACCAGGTTCAGGTAAAAGAAGAGATAGGGCTAACTTTTGCATCAGCCCTTAGGGCTTTTTTAAGACAGGCTCCAAATATTATTCTGGTTGGTGAAATTCGTGATTTTGAAACTGCTGAGATTGCTGTAAAAGCTGCATTGACAGGACATCTTGTTTTAAGCACATTACATACGAATGATGCACCAAGTACAATAAGCAGATTGCTTAACATGGGGATAGAGCCTTTTCTTATTTCTGCTTCTGTTATTATAATAGCAGCACAAAGGCTTGCAAGAAAAATATGTCCTGAATGCAAAAGTGAAGAAAAAGTGCCTGTCCACACTCTTATACAGCTTGGATTTTCCGAAGAAGAAGCCTCATCGGTAACTTGTTATAGAGGCAGGGGTTGCCCTGTATGCAACGGTTCGGGATATAAAGGAAGAATTGCATTATATGAGGTTATGCCTGTAGGTAGCGAAATAAGAGAAATGATTCTTGAAGGAGCTTCGGCAGATGATCTTAAGAAAACAGCTGTTCGTCTTGGCATGAAAACATTACGCATGAGCGGACTTAGAAAAGTTAAAGAAGGCATAACTTCGATTGAAGAGGTTATGAGAGTTACTTTTGGAGATTAAAATAAAGGGGTGATTTATGGCAACACTGTATGATTTGTTAAAAATGATGATTGAAAAAAATGCATCGGATTTGCATGTTACTACCGGCAGTCCACCAAGACTTAGAATAGATGGAAAACTCATAAACATTGATCACCCGCCTCTTGCACCTGCAGATACGAAAGCATTATGTTACAGCATATTAACTGATGCCCAGAAGCATAAATATGAGGAGAACAACGAACTTGATCTTTCATTTGGTGTAAAAGGTCTGAGCAGGTTCAGAGCTAACATATTTATGCAGCGCGGGGCTGTAGCCGGGGCATTCAGAACAATACCCTTTGAAATACGGGGATTTAAAGAATTGGGCCTTCCTGAAATTGTCAATGAACTTGTGAAAAAACCCAGAGGACTTATTCTTGTAACCGGTCCTACCGGAAGCGGAAAGTCAACAACTCTTGCAGCAATGGTTGACAAGATTAACTCCGAAAGATATGACCATATAATAACGATTGAAGACCCGATAGAATATCTTCATCCTCATAAAAAATGTCTTATAAACCAGAGAGAAGTCAATGCAGATACTGTTTCGTTTAAATCAGCTTTAAGATATGTTTTAAGGCAGGACCCTGATATTGTTCTTATAGGTGAAATGAGGGACCTCGAGACCATAGAAGCTGCCTTAACTGTTGCAGAAACAGGTCATATGACTCTGGCGACATTACATACTAATTCCGCTGTTCAGACAATCAACCGAATTATTGATGTCTTCCCACCCCATCAGCAGGAGCAGATAAGGGTTCAATTATCTTTTGTGCTTGAAGGAATTTTTGCCCAGCAACTTATACCAAGAAAATCGGGACAGGGCAGGGCGCTGGCTGTTGAACTTCTTGTGCCCAATCCGGCTATAAGGAATCTTATCCGTGAAGACAAAATTCATCAGATTTATTCTATGATGCAGACCGGTCAGGCCAAGTTTGGCATGCAAACAATGAATCAGTCTTTGTATGAATTATATTCCAAAGGGATAATAACCTTTGAGGATGCTGTGGGTAGATCTCCGATACCCGATGAAATATTGCAGATGATAAATAAAGGTGCCCAGGCATCCCAGGGTAGGAGGTCTTAATCATGGCTACTGTATTTCAATGGTCGGGTAAAAATCCCAAAGGAGCTATTGAATCAGGAGAAATAACCGCAAATTCAAAAGAAGATGTGATAGCACAGTTAAGAAAAAAGAACATAGTAGCTACACTTGTGACCGAGAAACAGAAAAAGATAGGAGGCTTTTCATTAGGCGGTGGAGTAAAGGATAAAGATATTGTCGTCTTCACACGTCAATTTGCTACCATGATTGATGCCGGACTCCCCCTGGTTCAGGCTCTCGATATTCTATCAAATCAGGTTGAAAACAAGAATCTCGGTAAAACACTATTGCAGGTAAAAAGCGACGTTGAATCAGGTGCAACCTATGCCGATGCTTTAAAAAAACATCCAAGGGTATTCAGTGAATTATATGTAAATATGGTTGCAGCAGGTGAGGCAGGAGGTATTCTCGATACCATATTGAACAGATTGGCTCTATATATTGAAAAAGCGATGAAGTTGAAGAAAAAAGTTAAAGGTGCTTTAGTGTATCCTACTGTTGTTACCACTATTGCAATTCTTGTTATAGCAGTAATAATGATTTTCGTAGTACCAACTTTTACTAAAATGTTTGCACAACTCGGGGGAACATTGCCATTACCTACCAGGATTGTCGTTGGATTGAGTAATTTTATAGCAGGTGTGGGAGGATTAATAATTCTTGGTGCAATAATTGGCTCGGTAATAGGTATTGTGCAAATAAGAAGGACCGAAAAAGGAAAATATTATACAGATAAGATTTTGTTGAAAATGCCAATCTTTGGTGTTCTATTGAATAAAGTAGCTGTGGCAAAGTTTACAAGAACGCTTGGAACACTTGTAAGTAGCGGTGTGCCTATTCTCGACGGCCTCGAAATAACAGCTAAGACATCTGGTAATAAAGTTATCGAATACGCAATCATGGATGTCAGAAAAGGTGTTGTTGGCGGTAAAACCCTCGCAGAGCCCATAACAAAAGCTAAAGTTTTTCCTCCTATGGTAACCCATATGATAGCTGTTGGTGAATCAACTGGTGCACTGGATGCAATGCTCTCGAAAATTGCCGATTTCTATGACGATGAAGTCGATGTCGCTGTCTCGAATCTTACTGCCATGATGGAACCATTGCTTATGGTATTTCTTGGAGGGTCCGTAGGTTTTATAGTTGTTGCTATGTATCTGCCTATATTCAAATTAATTACACTTATAAAATAATATTTGATGTTTTCAGAAGAACCTGAAGGTTTGAAGAAAAAAATAAAGGCGCTGATAGCCTTCAGGGTTATTTTTGTAACCCTTTTTTTTGTTATAACCTTCTTTTTTTGGGGTTTTAGAAAATTTCCTTATCATAATCAATTTCTTTATCTTATTATAAGTGTCTATGCTGCAACCATAATCTATTCTGTCTTTTATGGAAAAATAAAGAATCTCAGATATTTTGCCTATGCACAATTAGTTATCGATATAATTTTTGAAATAATTCTTGTTTATTTTACGGGAGGCATAGAAAGCTGGTATTCATTTACTTTAATAATTTCTATTCTTGCTGCAAGCATAGTTCTTGGTAAAAAAGCTGGATTTATAATAGCGACCCAAAGCAGTATTTTTTATGGTTCTCTCTTGAATTTTCAGTTCTATGGATTGATACCTATTAAGACCGAATATCCGGTTGAAGTAATAGAATATCTTTATAAGATATTCATTCATGTAAGTTTTTTCTATATAACAGCCTATCTCAGCGGTTATCTCTCATCGCGCCTTGAAAGGACAGAGAAGAAACTCGAAGAAAAAGATTTTGATATTAAAGACCTTGAATTTTTCAATCAGGAAATCATAGAAAGTCTTCCAAGCGGTTTATTTACGACCGATATAAAAGGTAGAACCCTCATTTTTAATAAAGCTGCAGAAAGAATCACGGGTATAAACAGAAAAAGCATAATAGGCAAAAGAATAGATGATGTATTGCCTTCTTTCAATTTTCCTTTTCAGGAAGGAAGAAGAGATGAGGTTATTGAAACAGAGAACCAAAAAAAAATAATCGGTCTTACTATTTCTCCTTTTAGAGGATTGGCAGGAGACCAGAAAGGTTTTATAGTAGTATTTCAGGACCTTACAAAAATCAAACAACTCGAAGCAGATATTCAGCGCAAAGAGCAACTGGCAGCCATAGGCGAGCTTTCTTCGAGTATTGCACATGAAATACGAAACCCTCTTGCATCACTTAAAGGTTCAATTCAAATGTTAAAAGAAGGTGTATTCCAGGAAAGCCACAAAGAGAAATTAATGGAAATCGCTCTTAAAGAGATGGATAGGCTGAACAGGATTGTAACAGATTTTCTGACTTATTCACGGCCTGCTCCTTTAGTTTGGAATGCTGTAAATATATGTGCTCTGCTCGATACAACAATAGAACTACTAAAAAATGCTGCTTCAGAAAATAAAATATCCATAAAGAAGCAGTACAGTAATGATATTGAAATAATTGCCGATTCCGGGAAGCTCCAGCAGGTATTTTTGAATCTCGGACTTAACGCTATCGAGGCAATGCCCGATGGTGGAGAATTAACTATTGCCATATCCGATAAAAATGATACAATTGAAGTAGATTTTGAGGATACCGGAACCGGTATCGAAGAAAAAAACCTGAAAAAAATATTTTATCCATTCTTTACGACCAAGGAACAGGGAACAGGACTCGGACTTGCTATATCGTATAGAATTATAGAAGAACACAGAGGTACTATAGATTTAAAGACCGTGCCCGGGTCAGGCACAAAATTCAGAATTACATTGCCAAAAAGAAATGAAGAGAAGCAAAGGTAGAATTCTTATAGTTGAAGATGAAAGAAGCATGAGGGAAGTATTGAAGATGCTTCTTGAAGGGGAGGACTATGATGTCATAACTGCATCCGATGGACTGGATGGAAAAGAATATATTGAAAAAGACATTTTTGACCTTGTTATTTCTGACATTAAAATGCCCGGACTTGATGGATTCGGACTACTTAAAGTCATTAAGGAAATATCACCGGATACTCTTGTAATAATGGTAACAGCATTTGGCACAAATGAATCTGCTATTGAAGCCATGAAACTTGGCGCATACGATTATATCAACAAACCTTTCAATATCGATGAAATAAGAATTATTGTCAATAAGGCTATCGAGAAAAAAAGACTAAGCGAACAAATAAAGGTCTTACGTGAAAAACTTGAGACCGAGTATGCGCTCGAAAATATTATCGGTCAAAGTCCGGGAATGCAGGAATTGTTCAGGTTACTTCCAAAAATAGCACAGAGCAATTCAAATGTATTAATTCTTGGTGAAAGCGGTTCCGGGAAAGAACTCGTTGCAAATGCGGTGCATAATTTAAGTCCGAGAAAAGGTAAAAACTTTGTGGCTGTCAACTGCGCTGCTTTCCCGGAAGGACTCCTTGAATCGGAAATCTTTGGGTTTATGAAGGGTGCTTTCACCGGTGCAATGCAGAACAAACAGGGGCTTTTCGAACTGGCTGACAATGGAAGCATATTCCTTGATGAAATCGGGGAGATGCCTTTGAATCTTCAGGTCAAATTATTAAGGGTACTTGAAAATGGTACTTTCAGGCGTCTTGGCGGTACTACGGACATCAAAGTTGATGTAAGAATAATTTCAGCCACGAATAAAGATTTAAAAGAAGAAGTAAAAGCAGGGAAATTCAGGGAAGATCTTTATTATAGACTTAATGTTTTCCCGGTAAAAATACCTCCTTTGAGGGAAAGAAAAGAGGACATTCCGCTTTTAATTGATCACTTCTTAAGAAAACTATCCTGTTCTCAAAAGAAAATTTCTCCGGATGCAATGAAATTATTGCTGGATTACGAGTGGAAGGGAAATGTAAGAGAGCTTGAAAATACTATAGAACGGATTGCGCTACTTACCGAAGAAAATGAGATAACTGTTAGGGATCTTCCTGCGGAAGTAACCGGTTATATTTCAAAAATAGAAGGGGTGCCTGTATTTGAAGATAAAGGTGTAAATCTTGATTTAATAATTGAGGATATTGAAAAAAAATATATACTTAAGGCTCTGGAAAAAGCAAATGGAGTTAAGACAGAAGCTGCGAAACTTTTGAATCTTTCCTTCCGTTCATTCCGCCACAGACTCAAAAAATACGGGATAACTTAGGGTTTACAAATAAGACTTTCAATTGTTAGTATAATATTCTTGAGCGGAGAGGTGGCCGAGCCGGTCGAAGGCAGCCGCCTGCTAAGCGGTTGTGGGGGTAAAACCTCACCCAGGGTTCGAATCCCTGCCTCTCCGCCAGAAAAACGGCGGATAGGCGAGTTGAGGAATTACAGAAAACTTTAATAATACTAAATGAATTCAACTTACAGGAGGAATAAAATGAAGAAAGCTTTTATTATTGTGATAGGCTTATTATTAATATTTTCAATCTCTGCGTGCAAAAAAAAGGAAGAACAGCCACCATTACCTCAAACACAGGTTCCGATGATGCCGGGTGGAAATATGCCTCAAGGTCAGATGCCTCCTTCTCAAATGCCGCCTTCTCAGATGCCTCCAGCCCAGATGCCTCCTTCTCAAATGCCTCCAGCCCAGATGCCTCCGGCCCAAATGCCGCCAGCTCAAATGCCTCCAGCAGGCCAGCCGGGCATGATGGGAAAAGTAAAAACTCAGGTTGTTGTTCCGCCTTCGGTAAAAGGGCAATGGAGTGGAGCAAAATTGATTATTGAAGATAAGACCGCTAAAACAAAACAGGAATATACAGTTAAGCTTAATAGTGATTTTACTATTCCTAATACAAATTTAAAAATACATGTTGGTGATTTTCTACCTGAGATAAAATTTGAAGGAACAACTATTACATCGAGTTCAAATCAGCCGAATAATCCTGCTCTTAGTGTGCGTATTTACGAAAACAATAAACAGATTTTCCCTGACCCTAAAACCGGCAAACAATGGGCATGGCTTTTCTCAAAAGTGCCAACTATGCATGCTTTTGTGCACCCAAAATACGGAATTATTCTCAAGGAAGGCGTAAAAAAAGGATAATTTTATCTTGCGCCCATAGCTCAGCTGGATAGAGCGACGGACTACGAATCCGCAGGTCGGGGGTTCAAATCCTCCTGGGCGCGCCAGCTTAGGTTACACGGTTTAAATAGTTTACATGGTTGGCAGAGTTAAAAGATTGACAAGGCGGCAGGCATAAATACGTGAAATGTAACGTGTAAAATGTTTTTCAGTTACTTCTAAACCTTTTCTATGTCATTCCGAACGAATGTGAGGAATCTTATTATTTCGAGAGTTCCTTTGACTATTTAACCGATAACTATTAACCTATTTTACAATATAAAAATGCAAAATATAATTATTAACCTTAACAAACCTGTTAATATGTCCTCACAACAGGCTGTTACAAAAATAAAAAAGCTTTTTAATGCAAGAAAAGCCGGCCATTCCGGAACTCTCGACCCTATTGCGTCGGGTATTCTTCTTGTGTGTCTTGATGAAGCAACAAAAGTAACAAGATTTCTTTCTGATATTGAAAAAGAATATGTTGTAAAAATGAAATTCGGGGAAAGAACCGATTCTTATGATTCAACCGGTAAGGTCATTGAAAAAAGACCATTTGATTTTCTTACCGAAAGAATGATTTTTGATACATTGAAAAAATTTACCGGTGCTATAAAACAAAAACCACCTTTGTATTCTGCCATAAAAGTAAAAGGTCAAAGATTATACAAACTTGCAAGAAAAGGGATAAATATTGATGTTCCTGAAAGAACAATAAATATTATGGAAATACAAGCATTAGCTTTTAATCCACCTTTTTTTGAATTTAAAGTTGTCTGTTCAAAAGGAACATATATTAGAACATTATGCGATGATATTGGTATATCTCTTGGCACTGCCGCGCATGTGATTTCATTAATCAGGACGCGTATTGGAAGTTTTAATATACAGGATGCTTTTTCTTTTGGTGAGCCTGAAAATAAGTTAATTAACGCAATTTATTCAATTGATTCGGCTATTTCCCACCTTGAAGAAATAATTCTAAATCCAGAAGATTTCAAAAAGCTCAGAAATGGTTTTCCTTATGAAATAACAGACAAAAAAATGACTTTTAAGACTCATTATATCAGGTTAAAAACTCCTGAAAATAATCTTCTTGGAATAGGCAAATTAGAGAATAATCTTGTCAAAATTGAGAGATTGTTAAACTAATTTATTAAGGTTTTTGGTGGATGTCCTTGTATTAAATAAAAAAAATACTTGACAAGAATATTTTTTTTTGTAATTATTAAGCTATGTTATTTGGTGCAAAGAGCATTATCGGATTAGATATTGGCTCTGCGTATCTTAAGGTGGTTCAGCTTAAAGATACAAAAGCAGGCTATGAGCTTGAGCTACTTGATATGTTACAATTACCTCCTGAATTGATTGTAGATGGCTCTATTATTGACTCTATCCGTCTTGTTGAGGCCCTCAGAGAACTCGCATCTAAAGCAAAAATCAAAGGCAAAGATGTTGTCATAAGCATGGCAGGACATTCAACTGTCATAATCAAAAGAGTTTCTTTGCCTGATATGTCAGAAGAAGAATTATATGAATCAATTAAATTCGAGGCCGAGCAATACATACCTTTCGATATTGAAGATGTTAATCTTGATTTTCAGATATTAGGGCCAAAAGAAGAACCCGGTCAAATGGATGTTATGCTTGTTGCGGTTAAGAAAGATATTATTAACGAATATCTATCGGTCGTTAAAGAAGCCGGTTTTAATTGCCAGATTGTTGATGTGAATTCATTTGCGCTCGAGAATATATATGAAATAAATTATGAGATCGAACCCAACAAAAATATTGCGCTCATAAATATTGGCGCCAGTACAATAAATATGAATATCCTTAAAGGTGGCATTTCAATTTTTACACGTGACAGTGCGGTTGGCAGCAATTTGCATACCGAAGTGCTCCAAAGGGAATTTAATTTAACCTATGAAGTTGCCGAAAGACTTAAACGTGGAGAAGCGGTTGAAAACGTGCCGCCACAGGATGCATTTTCGGTTATGGAATTGGCATCCGAAGAAATAATCGGAGAAGTAAATCGCTCTCTTGAATATTTTCATGAAGATGTAAACGAGATTATTCTTAGCGGTGGTTGCGCTATTGTCAAAGACTTTCCTAAATTGCTTGCAGAGAAAACAGGTGTTGAAACAAAAGTAATACAGCCTTTTAAAAACATAAAAATACCTAAAAAATTCGATACTGCATATATAGAAGAGATCGCTCCTATTTATGCGGTGGCTGCCGGACTTGCAATCAGGAGGCCAGGAGACAGATGATAAAAGTTAACCTGCTTCCGGTAAAGAGAAAGAAAAAAGCAAAGCCTTTGCCGAAGTTTATAATAATCTCCGTTCTATCGACCGTAATTGTTTGTATTATTATGGCTTATCTCGCATTTTTCTTTAGCTCTAAACTTTCACAGAAAAGAATTCAATTCAAAGAAAATGAAAGAAAGATTGCACAACTCAAAGAACAGATAAAAGCTGTCGATGATTTCGAAAAGAAGAATAAGATGTTCAAGGAAAGAAACGAAGTGATAGAGCAACTCAGCAAGAACAGGAGCGTTCCTGTAAAAGTATTGACTGAAATAAGTTCACTTCTGCCGAAAGGTGTATGGCTGCAAGGCATGTCTGTCAACAACCAGAATATAAGCATAAACGGTTTTGGTTATACAAATTCAGAGATTGTTGCTTTTGTTGACAATCTCAAAGCTTCACAATTACTGACAGATGTATATCTCGAAGAATCAAAGAGCGCGGAGAAAGAAAAAATATCGGTTTATACTTTCAAATTATCATGCAAGATAAAGGTATAATATGGCATTAAAATTGAACATAAATCTTAAAAACATTCCAACATATTTAAAGGTTATTCTTTCTTTTCTCCCTGCTGTAATAATCATTATTCTCGTCGTATTTTTAATTATCCTTCCAAAACATAAAGAGATACAGGAACTTGAAACAAAAATAGCGTCGCAGGAAAATGAGATAGCAAAGAATCAGGCCAAAGCATCCAAACTTCCTGCATTGAAATTCGAAAATGAAAAACTCATGAAAAGACTCGAGGAACTTAAGCAGCAATTGCCCGAAGAAAAAGAAGTCAGCACCCTTTTAAAGCAGGTCTCTGATTTATGCATACGTTCGGGATTAAAAGTCAATTTGTGGAAGCCGGAAGCAAGAAGAAATCACCCGAGCGGTATTGTTTATGAAATACCTGTAAAAGTTGAGCTTTCCGGAAGCTATCACAGTCTCGGATATTTCTTTAGTAGTCTAACAAAATTAAACAGGATAGTTAATGTGGCTGATTTCAAGCTTTCTGACCCAAAACCCGACAAAGGCTTTGCTGTAGTAAAGATAGCTTTTACAGCAACGACTTTCTCGTCTGTTCCGGAACAGGAAATATCCAAAGCAGGAGAAGCAAAAAAAGGTGAAAAGAAAAAATAAAATAGGTTTTGCTATCGCACTTTGTTTTTTAATTGCTTTTATTGCAGGCTGTAAGAAAGAACAGCCGGTAAAAAAACCTGCTGCTGAAAAAGTAAAACCTCCTGCAGTTGAGGTTCAGAAGCCTGCTGAAGAGGTTAAAAAGGAAGAACAACAGGAAGTTGTTTATGATGCAAAAGGTAAAAGGGATCCATTCCTTTCTCTTGTGGAAATAACAAAACAAAAACCTGTAAAGAAAAGAGGAGCAAGTCCTTTTGAAAGTTATGACATAGATGAAATAAAACTTCTTGCAATAGCATCGAGCAAGGAAAAATATTACGCCTTGATACGTCTTCCTGATAAGAAAAATTATACGATTACCGAAGGTATGACACTCGGTCTTCAGGGAGGCAAAGTAGAAAAAATAACAAAAGATTCTGTAATCATAAGGGAATATGTAAAAGATTACAGGGGTGAAATAAAACCAAGAGATGCAATTTTGAAACTCCATAAGGGGGATGAAGAATGAAGAAGATTTTTATAGATAAGAGAAGACATTTAATAAGACAGAGTTTCTCTCTTTTCAAGTTTAAACAATTTTATATCCTCAAAATGATTTCGGTCATGTTCATGCTCGGAGCTTTGTTTAATTTCCTGGGTTGTGCTTCATCTGGAAACAAATCAGGAGAGACTTTAAAACCTGTTGAGCCAGCGGTTATAACGTCTATAGATATTCAGGATCATGCAATGATAATTACTGCCAGCAAACCTTTTATTTATACAATATATAAGCCCGGTGATCCTTACAAACTAATAATCGACCTTCCCGATGTATCTGCCGGAACATTTACGAAAAAGATTGTAGCAAGAAAAAGCGGGATTACCGAAGTAAGCCCTTCACAGATCACCACACCTTCACCTCTCACAAGAATAGAGATGCTTATGCAAAGCCCTTATTCTTATGAGCAGGAATATAAAAATAATGTTCTCACTGTGAAAATAAAAGAAGAAACGCCGGCTGTAAAGGCAGAACCATTAAGCGATGTCAAAGTCACAGAACTTATTCAGGAGCAAAAGAAACCTGTTCCTGTTGTAGAGAAAGTTCCGGATATGCCTTCTGTTCCATCTGTGCCTTTGCCGGATGCAACAGAAATAAATAATATTTCTTTTGATCAATACGGCAGGGTTGTAAGAGTAAAGATTAAAGGTAATGGCTCGATGGTCCCGAATGTTTTTCCGCTTGAAAACAGAATTGTTATAGATATTCCGAATGTTAAGTTAAATGCAGCTATTCCTTCGGAAGTAATGTCGCCTGTAAAAGGGATTCGTTCAGGAAGATATGATGACAAAGTAAGGCTTGTTCTTGATTTACAGGAAGATACAAACTTCGATGTTGCATCGATAAGCGATTCTATAATAATCAGTCTCCGGGGACGCGGTGAAGAAATACCAACTGCCCAGATGACAAGAAACATACTTGCCGAAACAGAGAGCGCAGAACCTGTTTCAGCGCCTGTAAAAGTGCCCGAAGCTCTTGCAGGAAGTAAATGTCAATCATATCTTGAAGGAAAAGAAAATGTAAACTTTGATTTTCAGGATCAGGACATAGTCCCTATTCTCAGGCTTTTTGCAGACATCAGTAATTGCAATTTGTTTCTGCATCCGGAAGTTAAAGGCAAAGCCACAATGAAGTTCCGTGATGTGCCATGGAATCAGGCTCTCGATACGATACTAAAAACCTTCAGCCTTGATAAATCTGTTGAAGGAAATGTAATAAGAATAGCTCCGAATACTGTATTTACAAGAGAGAAAGAGGAGAAAGTCAAACTTCAGGAAGCTCAGGTAAAAGCCGAGCCATTGGAACAGAGAATTTATCCTGTAAGCTACGCAGATGTCGGAATAGTTGAAAGTGCTATTAAGAAAGTATTGACACCAAGAGGCAGTATCAATGTTGACAAAAGAACAAGCACAATGGTTGTAAAAGATGTTGCTACTGTTTTCCCGGAAGTCGAAAATCTTCTAAAAACACTCGACAAACCAACACCGCAGGTTTTAATAGAGGCAAGGATTGTCGAAGTTAATACAAACAGCGAACGAGAACTTGGAATCCAGTGGGGCGTTAATCTCAAGACAACAAATACACTTGCATCTATCGGCGGATTAAGCGGGGTACCTTTGCTTTCAACAGGACCTTTTACGGGTGGAAACTATCTTGTTGATTTCCCGGCAAAAGGAGTTGGTCCGTTGTCAGGTTCGGGGTTTACATTTGGGATAATAGACCCGGCGCGTTCAATAGGTCTTGATTTACAGCTCTCTGCAATTGAGACAATGGGACATCTCAAGGTTATATCAAATCCTAAGGTATTAACGATAGACAACGGCAAAGCAAAAATACTTCAGGGCAAAAGCATTCCTGTTAGAAAACTTACAACCGAAGGCACGGTATCAACAGAATTTAAAGATGTAACTCTTGAGCTTAATGTAACTCCTCATATAACACCTGATAGATCTATTAGCATGAGTGTAGAGATTAAAAAAGAAGAACTTGACCCAACAGTTCCATCTGTTGAAGGAGTGCCCGGTACCGATAAAAAAGAAGCTAATACAAATGTAATTATAAAAGATGGCGAAACAATTGTTATTGGTGGAATGTATAAAGTTACAACAAATGATTCTGAATCAGGTGTGCCGGGGTTAATGAAAATTCCGATACTCGGATGGCTTTTTAAATCTAATAAGGTTTCATCAAATACCAGTGAATTATTGATTTTCATAACTCCGAGAATTTTAGATAAGCAATAAAATATTTAAAAATTTTGTCATTCCCGGGCTTGACCAGAGAATCCAGAAAGCACGGGACTGGATTCCCCGATTAAATCGGGGAATGACATTATTCTTGACTGTCATACCATGACGTGATCGTGGTATCCAGTGATAAAGCTTAAAAACTGGATTCTTCAATCCCGCCATGAAAACGGCGGGCAGGTAAATCGGGGAATGACGTAAGGAAGATGTGACATCCACGATAAATTGTGGAATTTAGAGGTAATCTTGAAATTCAATGAACTTATAAGATTACTCGAAGAAAATGGTTTTAGAATTATAAAAGAAAAAGGCGCAATAAGGTATTACGGAAAACCCGGATGGAAAAACTTGATCAGAGTTGATTATCATGGCTCAAAGGAAGTACCGAAAGGGACGTGTCATGCTATACTTAAAGCAGCAGGTATTAAATTATAACTATGGATGGAAAAAATAGATGTTAGAATTAGAATATTCTCTAATAATAGAAGCGACGGAAGATCCGGATTTTTTTGGTTTTTATTCTCCTGAACTTGAAGGTTTCTCAGGGATAGGGCATTCTATTGAGGATTGTATATATAGGGCAAAATGGGGAATGATAGAGCATGTGAATTTATTGAAAGAAAAAGGATTGCCTGTTCCACCTAAAAATCCTGAACCAAGAATAATAATACAGAATGAACAGGCGATGGCAACTGCTTGAATAAAATTAGGAGAAGATAAATATAAATAACATTTTTTAGTTTGTCATTCTCGGGCTTGAATGGATGAGAAAGGTAATAAACAACCCCCTGACCCCCTTAACAAAGGGGGAATAAGGTGTGGACAAAGGGATTGCCTTATAAATTCCCCCTTATAAAAGGGGTTTACCTTATTATATTCCCCCTTAGAAAAGGGGGATGAAGGGGGTTGTAAAAGGCTTTAAATTTTTGTCATTCTCGGTCTTGACCCGAGAATTATAGTATTTTAAAAATAATGACTAATAATTTATAAATAAAAGGGGGTAAAATGAAAAGGAGTCTATTGGAAGTTTTTCTTTTCTATACTTTTATAAGCCTTATTCTAACAGGCTGCGGCGGAGGTGGTTCTGGCTCTCCCGGTTCTTCAGGAAGCGAAAGCACAGGCATACAGATAAGCGCTGTCTCGATAACAAGCGAAAAAGGACCGGATTTTGATGTTTTTTCTGCTCCTTTAGCCTGTCCTCCGGATAATCCTACAAAATCCGAAGCCCTTTTGACAAGAGAAGATGCAACGATAACAATAGACGCAACAGTTCTTAATCCGAGCAGCACATTTGACCCTTTTCCTGCAAGCGTTGAAGAATGCACCATAACATATTTAAAAGCCCGTGAAGACCCTTCAGCCCCTGTAATAGAATCATGGAAGATATATCCAAATTGTCCAATTTATGATTCGCCTTCCAACATATGCAATGTATCATTAATCGATATTACACGTAAAAATAAATTCTGGACGGATATAAATGATGGTATCCATGTGCCCGCAGAATACCCAACACATTATGTAGCAAAATATCACTGCAAATATATGAATAGAGTAGGAAAGTATGGTTATTTCGATGTTGAATATGATATGTGGCTTGCAGATTTCTTAATTTGTGATTAGGAGGAGCGATGAATAAAAAAACAATAATTGCAATTTTACTTCTTTCAATATTTTTATTTAATTGTGGAGGAGGAGGCTCGGGCGGGTCAAGTTCACCGGCTGGCGAGAAACCCGGAGTTCCCGAGATTGTTCAGGTTTTACCATCACATTATATCGCTCTGACAAATTCTGCAATAATCATAAGGGCAAAGATATTGAACGGAAACGGCGGTCCTGTTAGAAATTATCCAGTCACTTTTACTAATCTGTCCCCTATTGGAACTCTTATAAATGAAAATGATGTTCCTGTAGGAAATAAAACAGTTGTAAAAACAAACAATAGCGGTCTTGCCACAATAAAAGTAAAGTCAACCATAACAGGTTTTGCGACAATAATGGCTGAGGTTGCAAAGGGTGTGGGAATCGTAAGGGATAAAAAGACAGTATATTTCAGTTCAACTCTCGCATCACAGCCTTTCATGTATCTTGATGCAGATGCTGACAGCGATGGAACTTATAACGAGCCCTCTGATTACACATTGTTTGAAGGCGGGAATGCTTCAGACAATCAGGTCTTAATGAGAGCAACTGTTTTCAATAAATTCGGACAGCGTGTATATGGAGCTACCGTTAAGTTCGGATCAGACTATCCATATAAAGAAGGTTCATCAACAACATGTAGTGATGGAACAACTACATGCTATGTAACTTTCCCCAATGGCACTACAGCTACAACCGATTCGAACGGACAGGCTTATGTTTTGGTGCAGGTTGACCCTGTATTGAGAAATCTGATAACTGTCTTAAACATTACAGCAGTGGCAGACACAAACGGTGACGGATACGCTGATGCAGGCGGAGTTTATTCATTATATCTTTTGCCAATAACCTTGAATTCAATCACAGTTACAGCAAGTCCGGATATAGTTGCTCCTAATGCTAAATCAACTATATCAGCGGCAGTAAAATTAAACACAGGAGGTCCTGCGCCTGATGGAACAGCTGTTGGTTTTGTAGCTGACTGTGGTTCGGTAGAGCCATTTGCTCTCACATCAACAGGGCTTGCAAAAGCAGAATTTGTTGCGCCATCAGCACCACCTTCATCAGGAACCTGCCGTGTAACAGCAACAGTTGATGGCTTAAGCAATTTTGTTGATATTACAATTTCATCCGATCTTGTTGTTGTGCCTGATGCGCAGGTAATAAGCGGGGCATCAGGCGGAACAGTTTCATATGTAATATCAGGAGGAGTAAGACCATATACTGTAACCTCATCAAATCGCTTTGTCGCGTGTAATAGCGAGGATACTGATTGCTCCGATGCAGAGGATTCTGGCACATGGAATATATCAACTCCTGATGGAAGCGGAAACTATATATTTACAGCAACTGTACCGCCAAACACACCTTCACAATCTGTTACATTTACAGTTATGGATGCAGTAGGCAAGACAAAAACCGCAACACTTACAATCAATGTTGCTGCATTAACAGTTCAACCCGGAACAGTAACAATTGATGGCACAGCAGGTGGAATTGTAACCTTTACAATCTATGGCGGAGTTCCGCCATATGATATATTTGCAAACATTGCAGACCCTGTCTTTGCTCCTAACCCTGCGCAGGTTACATCAAGCGGAAGTGCCTTCACTGTTACAGTTCCTGCAAATACAACTGCTAAAACGATTATATATACTGTTAGGGATGCAAATGGCGCAACAACAACAGGAACTTTGACAATATCAGCAGTAGCGCCTCCGGGATTGTTAATAATCCCTGCAAGTCAGAGTGTTGTAGCTCCAAATACTGCAAGCTTCTCTGTTTCAGGCGGGACTGCGCCATATGTTATAACCTCTACAGATCCATCGAGTGCCTGTAATTCAACAGATGCAGACTGTTCTGATGCAGGTGATACAGGTATCTGGAATCTTGCATCAGCAGGCTCATTCACTGTTACTGTACCTACAAATGCTGTTGCAGGAAATGTAACATTGAATGTATTCGATTCTGTAGGTGCTACAAAGAGCGCAACGTTAACTATTATTTCTGGTGGTGCTGCGTCTGCTTTAACAATTAATCCAGCAAGTATTTCTGTAACAGGGTTAGGTCCAGATGATCCTTCTGATACTGATAAAGATGATGTTACATTTATAATTTCAGGCGGTAGCGGTTCTTATACAGTTTTCTCGTCAAATACAGCAATAGCTAAAATTAAAACTACAGGAACAAGTTCATTTACAGTTGACCCACAGCCAGTTGCCGCTACAACAGCAGCTACTTTAACAGTTGTTGATTCACTTGGTGCAAGTAAGACAGCAACAATTACTGTGACTCCATTGTCTTCGTCAATGGCTATTAACCCGAGCACACTTGCAGTTACATCGGGTACTAATAATATTGGCTTTAACATTATAGGTGGGGTGGCTCCTTATACTGTATATTCAAGCAATACATCAGTTATTGTTTTAGATGGCGGAGGTGGCACAGGACCATGGACAATATCTGGTAATTCTTTTACTGCTGATGCTGCGGGTGCTGGTAATGCAGTAATAACTGTTGTTGATAGTGATGGAAAAACAGTTACTTCAAATATAACAGTGACACCTTCTGCTCAAGATTTTACACTAACGTGTGTTCCTAATGCACTTAGTATTGCTATTGGAAGTAGTGATGTTAGTACTTGTACTGTGACTTCTTTAAATGGATTTATAAACAATGTTAATTTGAGTTGTGATGGATTACCTACTGGTGTTAGTTGTAGTTTTAGTCCTGCAATTATTGCACCTCCTCCTGCTGGTTCTTCTGATAGTAGTCTAACGATTACTATTGGTTTAGCTGCCTCTTCTGGTGTATATAATTTCAATGTTGTTGGAACAAGTGGTAGTCTTTCACATGTACAAACAATTAACTTGACAATCCCTTAATGAATAAGGGCGGGGAAGCCCGCCCTTTGTATAAAACATTTGTTTTGTCATTCTCTGGCTTGACCAGAGAATCCAGAAGGCACGGAACTGGATTCCCGCTTTCGCGGGAATGACAAAATATAGGTGTGGATTCCTCAATCAAGTTGAGGAATGACGAATTGGATGTGACATCCATAAAAAATGGAATGACGTTTAAATGACTTGTCATTCCCGGGCTTGACCCGGGAATCCAGAATTTTCTGTCATACCACAATTCTCTGGTCAAGCCAGAGGGCATGCTTGATTGTGGTATCCAGAGGGAAGAAAGGCACAACCCCCTAACCCCCTTGACAAAGGGGGAATAGGTGTAGGGAATAACAAAGGGGGAAAGGCACAACCCCCTGACCCCCTTAACAAAGGGGGAAAGGCACAACCCCCTAACCCCCTTGACAAAGGGGGAAAAGGGTAGTGGTTAACAAAGGGGGAATAGGTTGTGGAGAAGGGGTTACCTTATAAATTCCCCCTTAAAAAAAAGGAGGTTACCTTATTATATTCCCCCTTAGAAAAGGGGGATGAAGGGGGTTGTTTATGAAGCTTTATTACAACCCAAAACTAAAATCTCTTTCAAGAGAACTAAGAAAAAAAGGGGTTCTTTCAGAAGCATTATTATGGAACTACTTAAAAGGCAGAAAATTGAGAGGCTATTTATTTACAAGACAAAAACCTATTGGAAATTATATAGTAGATTTTTTTTGTAGCAAACTCAAATTAGTTATAGAGATTGACGGGGTAAGTCATGACGGTAGATACGACTATGATGAAGAAAGAGAAAAGTATCTCAAATCATTGGGATTAAAAATATTAAGGTTTAACGATACTGATGTTAAAAAAGATATAAGAAATGTATTAATAGGTATTGAAGGTTGGATTGAAAGAAAGGAAAAGGGAGTAAACAACCCCCTGACCCCCTTAACAAAGGGGGAAAGGCACAACCCCCTGACCCCCTTAACAAAGGGGGAAAGGCACAACCCCCTGACCCCCTTAACAAAGGGGGAATAGGGTAGTGGTTAACAAAGGGGGAATAGGTGTTGACAAAGGGTATGCCATTATGAATTCCCCCTTTGTTAAGGTGAAATAGCAACATATGAATTTACTTTACTTATAAAGGAGTGGAGCCATGAAAAAATATTTCTGCGTTTTTATATGCCTATTCATCGTATTATCAGGCATTCAAGCCTTTGCAGGCAATTCTTCAGAAAATGTAACCATAACCAAACCTAAAATAACTGTGGATTCAATTCTTGGAGAATTAAACAAAGGCAAATATGTTCAGGGTGAACTCCTTGTTAAATTCAAATCAGGCGCTTCGAAACAAACGTCTCAGGCAATTCATCAGTCATTAGGCGCAAAACTAATTAAAAAGTCAGCTATACTTGAAAATGTTGAACGTGTAAAGCTTCCCTCTGGTTTATCTATAAAAGATGCAATTATTCAATATATGTCAAATCCAGATGTTGAGTATGCATCTCCTATTTTCATCAGAAAAGCTTCTGGAATCAGCAAACTCATGCCCGATGATCAGTTCTTCAGGGACCAATGGGCTTTAAGGAATACCGGGAAATATGCATATGGAACAAAAGGTGCTGATATTGATGCAACATATGCATGGCGTGTTTCAACCGGAAATTATGGAATAGTAGTAGCTGTTATCGACACCGGTATTGATTATACCCATCCTGACCTTGCTTCTAATTTATGGAGAAATAATGCAGAATGTAATGGTACAGCAGGTGTTGATGATGATGGCAATGGTTTTATTGATGACTGCACAGGATGGAATTTTGTAACATGCGAGGAATGGGGTGATTCGGGGTGTCTTTATCCAACGACCGGAAATAATGACCCTATGGATTATTACGGTCATGGAACACATGTGGCAGGAATTATTGGAGCAATCGGAAACAATGGTGTAGGCGTGACAGGGGTGATGTGGAGAGCCCGAATAATGCCTGTAAGGGTCTTAAATCAATATGGTGAAGGTGATGATTCAGATATAGCAGAAGGTATTAAATATGCTGTTGACAATGGAGCAAAAGTTATAAATGCGAGTCTTGGCGGCTACGGGACAAGTCCTGTTCTGGAAGATGCAATGAATTATGCGTATTCACACGGCGTTCTTTTTGTTGCAGCAGCGGGGAACGAGTCAAATAATAATGATATAAATCCTTTCTATCCGGCAAGCTATTCATATGCAAATATAATTTCAGTGGCTGCAACAGATCAGGATGACCTTAGGGTTCAATTTAGCAATTTTGGTTATAGCTCTGTTGATGTTGGAGCTCCGGGTGTTTATATCATAAGCACCGTGCCAACATGGTGGGCTGATTATTATGGTTATGGTTATCTTGAGCATTTTGCAGGAACTTCAATGGCAGCGCCTCATGTTAGCGGTCTTGCAGGGCTTTTATATTCATACTACGTTAATTTTGACTATAGTCAAATAAAGAATATGATTATGAGTTATGTAGATGTACTTCCATCGTTGGATGGCTGGGTTTTTTCAAGAGGAAGAATAAATGCATTCAGCTCAATGTCTGCCTTATGGGAGCCTTTTGATCTTAAATTGAAAATAAAAGGTTCATATGTTGAGCTTAAATGGACTGATGTTGCGCATGCCGAGCAATATACGCTTGTTGAACGTAAGACAGAAGGCGGAACATATGTTACACTTGCGACATTAGGCGCAAATGTAAATTCATATACAGACACTTATGGAATATCTGAAGGTGTTAAATATACATATCGCATTAGACTTAAAAATCAGATCGGCGAAACACCGGGACATCCTGATAATGAACGCTCTATTTCAACCGGTTTGATTGCGCCATCAGGGCTTAGAGCAACTGCACTGTCTAAATCAAAAGTAAAACTAACGTGGTTTGATGGTTCGGGTTCTGAAAAAGGCTTTAAAATATACAGGCACAATGGAACAGGTTCTTATATACATATAAAAACAGTTGGCAAAAATGTAACTTCATATACTGATAAGAAACTTGCCACAGGAACAAAGTACTGGTATCAGGTAAAAGCGTATAATGACTCGGGAGATTCTGATCCGTCAAATGAGGCAGAAGTTACAACCTCAGCCAAGTAACGTAATTTACTTATTAGTTTGTCATTCTCTGGCTCGACCAGAAGAGAAGGGTGTGACAACCCCCTAGCCCCCTTGACAAAGGGGGAAAGGCACAACCCCCTAACCCCCTTAACAAAGGGGGAAAAGCACAACCCCCTAACCCCCTTGACAAAGGGGGAATAGGGTAGTGGTTAACAAAGAGGGAATAGGTGTAGGGAATAACAAAGGGGGAATAGGGTGCATGAAAAGGGAATGCCATTATAAATTCCCCCTTAAAAAAAAGGGGGTTACCTTATTATATTCCCCCTTAAAAAAAAGGGGGTTACCTTATTATATTCCCCCTTAGAAAAGGGGGATGAAGGGGGTTGTAAAAGCCTTTAAAATTTTGTTGTTCTCGGGTCCTCTGGTTCCACCAAACAAATGGCGGACAAGCAAGTCAAAGGGCGTGCTTGATTGTGGTATCCAGAAACCTTGAAACTGGATTCCCGCTTTCGCGGGAATGACAGAAAAAATTTCGAATAACAAAAATGGTTTTAAGTCTATTTTTTAAGTTTTGCTATCAAATCCCTTACCTTTGAAGCATCCGGCGCATTAGGTGAAATTGCAAGATATTGCTCGAATTCTTTTACTGCTTCGGATTTTTGTTTGAGATCAAAAGCCAGAACTACTCCAAGATTTCTATGGGCATTTGCATGATTGGGATTGATTGAAATGGCTTTTCTATATTCTTCAGCAGCTTTATCCGGTTTTCCGATGCTTCTGTAACATGTTCCCATATCAACCCTTACATCAACATTATTGGGGTCTATTTCAAGGGCTCTGCTATAGGCATCAATAGCATCGGCAAAACGATGTGTATCCATATAAATATTTCCAAGTTCAATTTGTGCATTTACATCTTTGGGATTCTGTCTTATTGATTCTTTAAGTTGAAAAATCTTATTTTCCAGGACCGGAGAGGTTGAAGGAACTTGAGAATAGGTTTTTGTATCTTCTTTTTTCTTACAGCCAGTCACTATTAGAAATGAAATAAAAAATATTATTAAAAATTTTTTCATAGCACTCTCCTCACTTGTTAAAAATTTTATTATTTTACCTCAAATAATAAGATTATTGCATAACATCCTATATCCGCAGAACCTTAACCCGATTGAGATTTGGTCTTGACAAATAGATTTAGATTTGATATTAAAAAGGAAAGGGGCGGGAGATGTTTAAGTATGAGGAGACGACCTATTTGGAAAAGAGGTTTATCGAACAGAGAAAGCATCTGCGTTATCCCTTTAACTATGCAATAAAATATACTATTGCACCGATATTGGATGAAAATTATTCAACAGGAATAATATCAAATATCAGTAGTTCCGGAATGTGTCTTTATACTTCCTGTGCCCTTGTTAAGGGTCAGGAAATAATTTTCAGGACGATCCTGCCAACTTTTTACAAAAAGGCAATAGTGCGTTGGTGTGAAAACACAGATAGAAATTTCTGGAAATCCGGCCTGGAATTTATCCATAGTAATAATTAACCCAAATTTAATTTGACAGCCGGCTAATAAATTACTATAATTCTTACATCAGATAAAATATTTTCTAATTTTCCATTTCAAATTATTAATAAAGACAATATTATTTTTTCAAGAAAGGAGGATTTTATGATTTCGGATTTATCAAAAAAATTAACCGTTGTTCTTGTGGTAGTTTCATTTCTGCTTTTGTCCGGATGTGCTGGATTCGAATATGCTCCGAAGAAAGATTATTTATTCTACCATAAGGAACTTCCGCAGGCTGAACGTGCAGTGGAGGATGCTGTGCTTTCAGGCAAGGACAAGCAATGTCCTGAGGAATTCAATGAAGCAAAAACATTAATGGAAAAAGCCTATGAGACTTACTGGGCTTGCAGAACAAAGGAAGCAAGAGAAATGGCGAGGGATGCTCTTATAAAAGCAAAGCATCTCTGTCCGCCACCGCCAACATGTGAACTTACAGCATCTCCAAAAGAGATAGAAATAGAGCAATCATCTACGCTAACTTTGAAGACCTCCGGAAAAGTGAAATCAGCTTTAATTGATGGAACACCTGTAACTGTTACAGGCGGAACAAAAGTAGTAACACCCAGGAATTCGATGCCTTATCTTGCACACGTTCTTGGCCCGGGTGGTTCCGGCACCTGCAGTGCTTCTGTAATTGTCAATATCCCTCCTGCACCGAATTGTGAATTGACAGTTTCTCCTTCAGAGATAGAACGCGGTCAGTCAGCGACACTCACTCTTAAAACTTCAGGCAAGATCAAATCTGCAATAATCGATAATACAATAGTTTCACCTAACGGAGGCACAAAGACCGTTACACCTTTAGACAGTACGACATATATAGCTCAATGTAGCGGCCCGGGTGGCTTATCTATTGGAAGCGCAACTGTTGCTGTTGTTCCTCCACCACCTCCAGGGTGTGACCTAACAGCTTCACCTGCAGAAATCGAAGAAGGTCAATCCACGACATTAACTCTTAAAACAACAGGACAGGTTACATCTGCAATCCTTGATGGCTCGGAAGTCCCTGTTACAGGTGGAACAAAGACTGT
Organism: Nitrospira japonica; assembly: GCA_020725385.1. GTDB lineage: Bacteria > Nitrospirota > Thermodesulfovibrionia > Thermodesulfovibrionales > SM23-35 > DYFC01. The sequence continues at coordinate 26,350 of DYFC01000034.1, forward strand.
AGCGCCGAAGAATACTATGCCTTATCTTGCAAAATGTTCGGGTCCCGGTGGTTCATCTATTGCGTCAACAACAGTCTCTGTAATTCCTCCTGCACCACCAAAAGCCGAGCTAACCGCATCTCCTAATGAGATAGAAAAAGGACAGTCTTCGACCCTGACATTAAAAACATCGGGCAAGGTTACAAGTGCTATCCTTGATGGAACCGAAGTTGCGCCTGAAGGCGGAACAAAAGTAGTTACTCCTTCGACGAGTTCCTCATATCTTGCCCATGCAACAGGACCGGGTGGCACAGCTGTAAGCACAACTACAGTTTCTGTAACACTGCCACCGCCGCCGAAATGCGAACTGACAGCATCGCCAAAAGAAATTGAACAGGGAGCTTCATCAACAATAACCCTTAAAACATCAGGCAAAGTAACAACAGCAATTCTTGATGGAACAGAAGCTGACCCATCTGGTTGTTCCAGAACAGTTTCTCCAAAAAGTACCACACCTTACATTGCAAGCGTGATAGGCCCGGGTGGAACCGAAATCTGTACGACAACTGTTTCGGTTATACCGCCACCTCTACCTATACCAAAAGTAATAGATAGATTTACAACACATGTGAATTTTGATTTTAATAAATATGATATTAGACCGTCTGAAAGGCCTGAATTACAAAAGGTTATCAATTTTGTAAAACAAAAACCCGGTGCAAAGATTTATATTGATGGACATACCGACGCTATCGGAACCGACAATTACAATCAGGCTCTGTCCGAAAAAAGAGCGGAAGCGGTTAGACAGTACTTAATAAAAGAGGGCGGCATCAATGAGTCGGGTATAATAACTGTTGGATTGGGTGAATCGAGACCTATTGCTCCAAATACTACGGATGAAGGAAGAGCCGGAAATAGAAGAGCTGAAATAGTGATAATAGCAGAATAAGAATTTTACTAAAAGGGAGAGACATCGCGTCTCTCCCTTTTTATTTGGGTCTTCGCGTAATCGAGTAGGTAATACCGATAATAAATTATGTCATTCCCCGACTTGATCGGGGAATCCAGAAATTTTCTTGTCAGTTTTACTTGTTACACATGCGACGTTGAGAAAGATTCACATTTTCTTTATACTGGATTATCCGGTCAAGCCGGATAATGACAAACAGAAGATTAACTCTTTGGATATTTTCACCTTATAGCATGTTCTTTTATCCTTATTATGATCCAGTTTGGAGTCTGTTTCCATCATTTTTTACCCACTCACTTTCACGATGAGAATTTAATTTTATGGCAACGGTCCAAATATTATAGTATTATTGTTTTCATCTGCTTCTACCAAAACATTCTCAAAGTCAATTACAGCAATAATATATTTTCCTGACAAAGATGTTCCATAACTAAAATTATATTGAATTGTAATGTCTTTGCTTTTGCCCGCCTTTATTTTACCTGTTGAAATTTTCTTTAAAGGCATATCTTCAGTTTCATATAGATTGTTTTCAGACAGAAAGAATTTCACAGAAGATGAAGGAGCATCCTGTTGCCCTGAATTTCTTACATTCAGTTTGCCTGATATTTTGCATTTAATTCCCTTGCGTGTCTCAATACATTTTATAGTCAGAAATTTCCACGAGCCTGTAAGATCAGGACCAACGGATGAAGAAGGAGTTGCAGATGCTGTTACTCCTGATGAAATATTTCCTTTATTATCTATGGCGCAAACACGATAATAATATGTTGTATCATTTGTTAGACCTTTATGAACGTATGATTTATTAATACCCGAGTATAATTGAGTTCCTTCTGAACAGTTTGCAGGAAATGTTCCGGTACTGTAAACAAGTTTATACCTGTTTATACCGCTTTCTGTATCTGAAAATCCGCTCCAGCTCAAAGATACCTGATTGCTTCCAGGAGTTGCGGTTAATGTTCCGTCAACAGGTGGAGTGGTATCTTTTTTAAATTCAAACCAGAAATATGGTCCTTTAATATCTCCTGAAGAAGAATGAGCTATGACCTGCCAGTAATAGATACTTCCACTTTCAAGTTCAGGGAAGTCCATTTCAGGATAAGACAAATTGTTTCCGATTTTTTTCAAAGGTTCGGTTACGTTTTTACCAAAGTAAAGGTCATATCCTGTGACGCCTGTCAGAGGATACCATGAGAAAGCCCCTTCTTCAGCATTAACAAGTGCGCCTTCTTCGGGTTCCGGAAAATATATGCCGGGACGGAAAGTTGCAGGATTTTTCGTAAATACAAGTTCATATTTTCCTGTGCCGCTATGATTATATGCTTCTGCAATTATTGTATAAAGACCTGTTTTTTTGAGCTGATAGTTTATTCCATATGCTCCAAGATTTTGTGATTCTGCTTGCTCTCCGCTATCAGGATAAAGCCTAAGATAAATACCGCCACTCATGTTGCCTGATTTTTTCATTGCATAAATGGAAACAATATCTCCAGCAAGTCCATAGAATTGATAAGCATCTATATCCGATTTTTCATGGATATATCCAATCGTTTTTGTGCCAGGGAAAATTGTTCCACCATCCATATCTTCAGGAGAAGTAACCGGTCCCGGAATTTTCTGGAATGTAAGGGTATAATTACCGGTATTGCCGTGAGGATTAGCTTCAACAGCGATTTTATATAATCCGGTTTTTTTCAATTGATGGTCAATGCCAGCATTACCATTATTCTGAGTTTCAAGAATCGAATCTTTATCATAGAGTTTTAAATAAACTCCTGACATAGAGCCCGATGTCTTTATAGCGGATACAAGAACCCTTTGATTAGTCTCACCATAAAATAACCACTCCTCTGTTGAGGATGCGGATTCAATGGTTCCGGAAACAGTTTCAGCAGACCTTATTGATTTAATTTCTGTAGCCCAGGAATATGATGCTATGATGAAGCTTATTAAAACCATGATAATTAATCTCATTTTTAGTCCCCTTAAAATTATTATTTTAAATATTCTACAACAAAATAATTATTAATGTACTGATATAAACCGGTTTGTTTATAATGTATAATTAAACTAATGGAAGACATTATAAAAATATTGCCCAACACTTTTATACCTTTATTTGTAGCAACCAATATCTTTATGCTACTTCCTGTTTTTATTTCATTAACAAAGGAAATGTCAAAAGCAAAGCGCAAAATAGTCGTGAGGGACTCGATATTAACTGCCATAATTGTAAGCTTCTTATTCATAGGTCTCGGTGAATTTATCTTCAGAACACTGGGAATTACATCCGATGACTTTAAGATTGCCGGTGGAATAGTGCTTCTTATTTTTGCGGTTAGGGACCTTGTGCATAGCGGCGAAGAAAGGATAAAACCTGATATAAAAGTAGGTGTAGTTCCAATAGGAGTGCCTTTAATTATCGGACCTGCGGTCCTTACAAATATACTTCTACTCGTAGATCATTATGGGATTATGCCTACAGTTATTTCATTGGTCTTGAATCTTTTTATTGTATGGATAACACTTATTAATGCAGAGAGGCTTACTAATATAATCGGCAGAGGCGGGATAACCGGAATTGCAAAAGTAATGGCATTGCTCCTTGCCGCTATTGCAATTATGATGATAAGGATTGGTATTCAAAACACCTTCAAATTCGGTGTTTAAGCGCAAGTTATTAACTTTACTTTTGATTCGCTAAGTCCCGTAAGAGCTATTTTTTTATTTCAATATACATAAAAATTACTTTTTTCGGTTTGACATGAAAACTTTCTCAATGGTAGTATTTATTCATACCAGTAGAAAGGAGAAAAACTATGGGAATAGCTGTGAAAAAAACTATTTCACTTCCTCCTGACCTTGCGAATGAAGCTGAGACTATTGCAAGGGAAGAAGGTAAGACTTTAAGTTCTGTAATACAGGATGCCCTTAGAATTGCAAGACAGGATAGACTAAAGAGAGAATTTCGTGAAATGCAAGGATATTGGAGCAGGAAGGCAAAAGAAAAAGGGATACTTACAGAAAAAGATCTAAAAAAATATCTTAATAAATGAAAGTCGTTTTCGATACCAATATTTTTATATCTGCATTAATTTTCCCCGGCAGCAAAGCAGAAGAAGCTATCATGAGGGTTATAAATGGTGGGGATACCCTTATTGTTTCTCGTTATATTATTGATGAAATTCTTACGGTACTCGCTAGGAAATTTAGTAAAGAAGCCGAGGCTTTAAGTAGGGTTGCGGTGAATATTGGAGAGATAAGTGTGATGGTTAATCCTACGCAAAAACTAAAGGTTTTTGACGATGAATCAGATAACCGAATCCTTGAATGCGCTATTACAGGAGGTGCTGATGTTATAGTTACTGGTGACAAGGCCATGCTTGTACAAAAAAAGTATCAAACTGTGAGAATCATTAGTCTTAATGATTATTTAAGAGGATTTTAAAGGATAACACTAAAAATCTATCCTTTTATCACCCTTCTTTCATACAGAAAATATCCTGTTATTATAAATATTATTCCAAGAATCAGCAGCTTTAACATATTAAGGGTCAATTGTTCGGGGGATGCTCCTCTGATAAGCAGGCTTATGCCCGAGTCCATATAGTGCTTTAGCGGAGAAATTACTGTCATTTTTCTTAGCCAGACAGGTAAAGACTCCGGTGGTACCCATCCGCCTGATAGCAAAATCATAGGAGCAAATACTGCCATAGTAAGGAGCCCTATCTGACTTAGTCTTTTTGCGATTGAAGCTATTATAAACGCAAGGCCTGAAGTGGCAAGACTGTAAATTAAGCTTATAAAAAGAAACTCTAAAAGAGTGCCTTTTAAGTCGAACCCGAGCCATAAAGAAAGGATTATTTCATAGCTGAAAGCAATTAAAAATAGAAGGAATATTGTTGATGCGGTTATTTTCATTAAAAGAAGTTTCTTTATATTTAAAGGAGAAATCATTATCTGTTCGATTGTTCCATATTCTTTCTCACGTATCAGAATAGCAGCGGGTAATATCATACCTATAAGTGTAATTATCATGAAAAATTCATTTATTCCTTCGAACAATTTATCATTTGCATTTGGGTTGAACAATATTCTGCTTCTTGCTTCGATAAAATTTAGGCCGGTAATATTGCTTGCTTTAAGCCTTTCTTTTAAAAAATCCAATGTATATTTCTGGATGATTATATTTAGATATGCTGAGCTAAGATAAGCTGTCGAACTCTGCGTGCCATCAACAAGTACCTGCAGAGAAGCATTTAATCTATATAAATCTTTCTCAAAACCATAAGGTATTGCGAGTGCGATAACTGTTTTTGATTCATTCAAAAGTTTGTCAATATCCTTATAGCCATCTATAAAAACCGGATTCTTAAAAGCAGGTGGATTTATATGCTCAATAAGTTCTCTACTTTTAAATGATTTGTCTTCATCATAAACACTTATAGAAACCATTTCAGGTATAAGGTTAAATCCTTCGGCAGCAAGATAAATATCAAAAGTAAAAGCATATATTATAAATATCATTAAGCCTTTATCACGCAAGATGTGTAAAAGTTCTTTTCTTATTAATTGGAGCATATGTTTTAACCTTCTCTCTTTCTAAAGACCATAACCCCTATTGTGAATAAAATTACAAAATAAAGAATCATAAGAAGTATATGAGGAAGCAAATCAATCATGTTAAGGTTCTTCAAATAAACACCATGAATTATTCTCATAAAGTGCATCGTTGGATAAAGACGGGCTATTATTTTTGCTTCACCCTCAAGATTCGCAACAGGCACTAATAGTCCTGAATAAAGAAATGCAGGTATTACTGTTACAATAACAGTAACAATCTGTGCTGCAACCATAGTCCTTGTTACCGAAGAAACAAGCAGCCCTATTGAAACATTAATAAGCACATATACAATTGCACCGGGCACCAGATCAATAAAATTACCTTTCATTGGTATCTTAAAAAGAAGGCTTACGGTAATTATCAATATATTAAAATTTATCGCTGAAATGATTAGGTAAGGTATTATCTTTCCTGTAAGAAATTCCCACTTTTTTATTGGTGTTGAGTAAATGTTATAAATTGTTCCAGTTTCCTTTTCTCTGGATATTGCAAGGGCTGTTAATACAGCGGGATTCATAAGTAATATAACAGCAATCATGCTTGGTACCAAAGCATAGCTACTTTTTAAGGATTCGTTGTAGAAATAACGGGTTTCGACTTTTAGAGGAGAAATTGTTTGAAGTTTTCCTTTATATTTTTTCATTGCCATTTCTGTATTAAAAGCAGTAAGAATAGATTCACAATATCCTCTTATAGTAATTGCTCTGAAAGGATAGCCTCCGTCGATTAAAAATTGAACCTGTGCATTATTCCCCCTATAAATATTTTTGGAGAAATCAGAAGGGATAATCATAACAGCTCTAAGTTTACCCGAGGATAAAAGCATTTCTGCATGTTTAAGTTCTGTTAATTCGTACTTCAAATCAAAATATCTGTTTTTGAATTTCTCTACAAGATTAGCACTCAACTGACTTTTATCATGGTCAATATACGCAAAAGGCATATTTTCGTTATCGAGACTAATTCCAAAACTAAATACATTAAACATTATGAAAGGCACAATAAATGCAAGCATAAGAAAAAGCCTGACCCTGACTATTTCCTTAATTTCTTTGGTTGTAACTGCAAATATTCTCTTTAGACTTTCTTTTAAAAATATCATACCGTGCTCTTCGCTCTATGTTATATACTCTTTGCTCTATGCTCTTTGCTCTATGCTCTTCGCTCATTGCTTTTCAATGAAATAAATAAAAACATCTTCCATTAATGGTTTTATCCTTTTTATGTATCTGTTGCTGATATTTGAAGATGAAAGTATGTCTTGAATTTGATTTTCTGTAAGGTCTTTACTCCACAAATGAAATCTTCTCCCAAATGGGGCAATTGATATATTTTTTGAAATGAAAATCGTTTTATCCAGTTCTATATCGGGATAAATTTCAAATACTTCCCCGGAAGATTCTGAAAATTGTTGTCTTAAATTTTCAGGAGTGTCAATTGCAATAACTTTTCCTTCATTCATAATAGCTATTCTGTCACAGAAGTCTGCTTCAACAAGATTATGTGTTGTAACAAGAACAGTCATACCGAGTTTCTGGGATAAAGCTCTTATCAATTGCCAGAAAGATTTTCTTGCGACAGGATCAACACCTGATGTGGGCTCATCAAGGATAAGCACATCTGGCAAATGTAAAGCAGAACATCCGAGCGCAAGCCTCTGCTTGATTCCCAGCGGGAGTCTTGATACTATCGTATCACCTTTTCCTTTAAGCCCTGCAACATTTACAACCCAATCTTTTCTAATTTTAAAATTTGCTTTATCAATGCTGTAAAGACTCGCATATAGTTCAAGATTTTCATCAACAGTCAAATCTCCATAAAGGGAAAATATCTGTGACATATATCCTATCCTGTGTTTTATTTCTTTTTCCCGTGAATCTATTCCAAGAACTTTAATTGTGCCTGAATCGGATTTTAAGATTGATAATATGCACTTAAGCAATGTTGTTTTCCCTGCACCATTTGGGCCAAGAAAACCAAAAATCTCACCTGTGTTTATTGTTAAGCTTATATTGTCGAGTGCTTTAAAAGAACCAAAAAACTTGCTAACACCCTGTATATCTATAGCAATATCATTGAGACCAATTTTACTTTTTTCAAAAGGAACTTCATAGTAAGGAATATCCTTGTCTTTCAGAAGCAAATTAAAAAAAGCATTTTCAAGGTCATTATATCCGGATACAAGCATTTCAGGATCGCCTGAAAATAATATTTCACCATCGTGAAGAAATCTTACTGAATAACATCTCTCAGCTTCATCCATATAAGAAGTGGCAAGTATTAGAGTTGTTCCTGTTTCTGTAATGAAATTATTAAGAATCTCCCATAATTGTCTTCTTGATAAAGGATCAACACCTGTTGATGGTTCATCGAGTAAAACAACTTCTGGATTGGATATAAGGGAGCAACATATTCCAAGTTTTTGTTTCATGCCGCCAGAAAGATTTCGTGCATGCCGTGTTCTAAATGGAATTAGTCCTGTCGCAAATAATAATTTTTCTTTAAGTTCATTTCGCTTGTTAATTGGAACATCTTTTATTGCTGCAAAAAAATCAATATTTTCTTCTACAGACAAATCCATGTATAAATTTAATCCAAGCCCCTGTGGCATAAAACTCAACCATTTTTTTATTGCTTCAGGTTGTTTTTTTATATCTATGTTTTTGAATTTTGCCTGACCTTCAAATGATAAGACTCCTGCACATATTTTCATCAAAGTGCTTTTACCTGCGCCATCAGGCCCGATTATGCCTGTAATTTCAGAGGATGCTATATCAATGTCAATATTTTTTAGAGCCAGAGTTTTTCTATACTTTTTTGAGACATTCTTAAGCGATATTAGAGGATTATTCATATTAATTATGAAGATGCTGGAAATTTTATTTTGTTTTGATATTAAATCTTACATCAACAGGCATACCTTTTTTCAAAGTCGAAATCCCTTTGTCAGTCTCATCAATTTTTGAAGATTTGACGCAAACTTTAACAGCAAATACCTGCTTAACTCTTTCTTCGTATGACTGTACTTCTTTTGGTGTGAATTCAGCCTTATCAGAAATATAACAAACATAGCCTTTGATTGGTTTATCCGGATATGCATCGGTAAATATTTCTGCTTCAATATTATTATTAAGATTGCCAATGTATTTTTCAGGCACAAAAGTTCTTATATGTATGCTTTCAGGATTAATCATTGTTCCGATTACGCTTCCACTTGAAATAACCTCCCCGGACTCTGCAATTTTTCTCAGAATTATTCCATCAACGGGTGCTGTAATTTTTGTATAGCCAAGATTTATATCAGCCTGCTGTAATAATTCTTTTAATTGCCCGAGAGATTTTTTCATTGAGAGGATTTCCTGTTCCTTTGCGTTTATTAAAATTCTTGAATCTTCCGCTTTTTTCAATGCAACTTTTGCTTTCTCAACATCGCTCAATGCAACTTTATTCTCTTCGGATGAAAGATCAAATGCAAGTTTTACAGAATCAAATCTCTCTTTTGATATTACATCTTTCTCAAGAAGCGCTGAATATCTCATAAGTTCTTTCCTTGCATTCTCAAGTTTTGTATTTGATTGTTTTAGTCTTGCTTCTGATGCTTCGAGCACTCTTTTTGCTTCTTCAATAGAATGTGATATGTTGTTTCTTGTGAATTCAAGATTTAATTCTGCTGCTTTGATGCTTTCTGTTATTTCAGCGATTTTGTTTAATATTTCCCTTCGTTTCGATTGAATTTCATCATCTTCAAGGAAGGCTATTAAATCACCTTTTTTTACATTAGAGCCGTCATTTATTAGAACTTTTGCAAGTCTTCCGGAAATTCTTGAAGATAATTCTATTTCATCGGCTTCAACCCTTCCACTTACTTTAAGAAGATTTTCTTTTGGTTTCAGATAGGGCAGCAAGATAAATATTAACAATATAATAGCGGTTATAATTAAACCTGAAATCAAAATTTTCTTTCTCATATTTTACCAGCTACCTCCACCGCCTCCGCCAAAACCTCCACCGGATGAGCCGCCACCAAACCCTCTGCCGGAACTAACCCCGCTTCCTCTTGGTGCGGAAAACATTGCCGAAGCCATGCTTGAAGTTGCCGAACTTATTGAGCGCGAAAAACTATGGGGGTGGAATGTTCCGATGCCTGTGTGAGAAACATACCAGTTAGGCATCTCCTGAAATATTCCCTCAAAAGCTTTTGCCCAGTTATCAACAACATCAAGTGCAATAGCATAAGGCAGAAATTTTGAAAAAAGATCCTTATCACCCATTCTTAAAAGTCTATCTTTCTCCGCACGGTTTAAAAATTCCCTGAAACCAAGAATTTCCATATAAGCCTTAGTACCTATTTTTGTTTTCACAGGCATTGCTTTGGCAAATAAGATAACAGGGATACCTGTCAACAATCCAGCTATCAGACCTGCCGGAGAATTTGATGCAACAGGGAGAATAAAACTACAAATAATTAAAATTATTATGCCTATAATAATATAGGTTTGTCTAACCTTTTCGGGGCTTACAAGAAAATATTTCTTTGAGACAAGTTCTTCATATAAAGTCTTTTTTAGAAGATTAAGATTTTTATAAAATTCATTCTTCATTTCAGAAACCATTCTTCCGGATACAGGCAAATCCGTAGTGAATATTTTATTCAAAAGCATCTTTTCAAATATACTTAAATTATCATCTGGCTCTTTTATTCTTTTTAAATAATAATCTGTTGAATCAAACAAAATACCTTCTTTTTTTATTTCTTCAATCTGAATATATCCTTTTACTGCAAGACCCACAATTGTTGAAGTTATGTCTCTTGGATCAAGTTTTTCATCAATCAATGTGCCTGCTTCTCCAGGTGTTATATAATTGTTATTAAACTTTGGTGGCTCATACATAACTGTAATTGATTCTCTCACTTCAGGATCTCTACCTTTTTTTCTCCATAGGTTAAACATGATAATTAATGATATTAAAGGAACTATAAATACCCAGTTCTGCCTTAGATTCAAAAACCAGATTAATCTTTTTAATCTTGATGGCTGAACGACAAGCCCTTTATCCCAGCCAAAAGCTACTGTGAATCCTTCACGTACTCCGAGATTTCTGACTGTTAGAAAATTTCCACTGTTGTTTGATGTCTCGAAACGACAGGCAGTTTCTTTTGATCCTGTAGCGCCAGTATAGCAAGCTGCCCACAAGTTATGGCTCTGTTTTGTTGTAGAAAGATTAATATTGGCTGAAGCTTCTTTTATTGGAGCCCACCAATAATTGCCTGTGACATTCCAATAAAGCTCATCATGATCTTCAAAAAATAAGATAGCGTTTTCAACATTGTAAGAAATTATATACGTTTGCAAACCATCAATATATTTTTGGGGATCGCCTATACGGATATTTATTACATTTCCTTTTCTACTAACATTGTATTTCCATTTGTTTCCGTTTCTATCGGTAACGGATAATATATCCACCGGTGTAATTATTGTTCCTCCTCTATCATCCGAATATCTGTAAGGTATTTCTCTATATATACCATGTTTTTGTCTATGAAATTCTACAGTAATATTTTCGGTAACAGTAATTGAGGAATCCTCTTTAATTAAAATATCAGAATGAAATTTATTTATTGTAAAATCCTGGGCAAGTGCAGGGGTAATAATATTAATTGATAAAAAAATTATCAATAAGGCAAAAATTTTTAATAAAAAATAAAATTCATGAAAATAATTATTGTATTTGCTTTTCATTATTTTGACTGTAGCATTATGAAAAGCTAACCTTTACAGGCTTTCTTTCGACCTCAGGAGACTCAAGTTCAAAGAATTCTTCCTGCTTGAAATTAAATGTGCCAGCAATTATATTCGAAGGAAATGACTCTATAGTTATATTGAAATCCCTTACAACAGCATTATAATATCTTCTTGCATATTCAATATTGTCTTCAAGTTCTTTGAGCTGGGACTGCAATTGTAAAAAATTTGTATTAGCTTTCAAATCAGGATAGGCCTCAGCGAGAGCAAAAAGACTTTTTAAAGTAGATGTAAGCATATTTTCAGCTTTTGCCTTATCTGCTGGAGATGAAGCATTCATTGCCATGTTTCTTGCTTTTGTTACATTCTCAAAAGTTGTTTTTTCATGAGAAGCATATCCTTTAACTGTTTCTACAAGGTTCGGAACAAGATCATATCTCTTTTTTAATTGAACATCTATATCAGACCATGAAGATTTAACAGTATTACGGAGTTTTATCAATTTGTTATATATTGCTACACCATAAAACAAAACAAGTAAAACTACACCAGAAATAATAAGTAAAGCAATCATCTTTCCCCCTAAGTTATTGTATATAAGCAAATCTATAAATTAATTGGTCATTATGACCGAGCCCGGTTATAGCTATATCAATATGGATTATAAACCTTCTAGGAATATTCTCGAGCTCGTTAACTTTTTCTTCTATTTCAGGCATATTGATAACTCCTCATTAATTTCATATTCTACCATAAAAAAACAACTTATCTTACAAATAAGCTGTTTGAACAAAAATACAAATAAACATGTAATAGGGTATAGGAAGAGCAGAGACCAAAGAACTGTAAAGCGTAAGGCATGAACACGCAAACAGCTAAAGAGTTAACGTGGGCAAGTAATACTTGAATCTGGATACTTGATTTTTTTAGTGCGTCTTACGATTTCCTTTGACTTCGAATTTAACCGAGTCAAGAATGTTTTCATGTTTATCAATTAATTGAACTGTGTGTTTTCCTGAAACAGGTTTTATTATCAGCGGCATTTTTGTATTCATATTTGTGTTATGTCCATCAAATACCCATGATATTTCATCGCTTAATGGATTTGCTTCAATAATGATTTTCTGTATTTCATCTGGAATGTCAGGATCAAGAGTTATTATAGTGCCATCAGGAGGATAAACAATTTGCGGGATAAAGTGTTTTTCATTTAAAGAAATTATGTGTCTTGAACTTTCTTTAAATGACGGTTCTGTGCCTTTAATAAACCATTCCTCTATTTCTAAAAGATTGGTTGAATCGATGAATACAGGCTTCTTTACTATGCCATCAGGAGGTTTAATTTCTTCATCAATATTATCCTTATAGAGATAATTCATTATAGAAAGCCAAATAGGAGCAGCTCCTGTTATTCCTGTTACATTCCACATTGCCTCACCTGAAAAATTACCAACCCATACGCCTACTGTATATTTATTTGTATAACCAATGCACCAGTTGTCTCTCATATCTTTGCTTGTGCCTGTTTTTACCGAACTCCGGAATTTTGTATTCAAAGGGTTTTCTAAACTAAATGTATAAACTCTTGCCTCTCTGTCAGAAAGTATATCAGATATTATAAAAGCAGCCTCTGGTGAGAATACCCGAAATTTAGTATGTAAAACATCTTTATTTTGCAACCTTAAATTACTATATATGCCTCCATTTGCGAGCATTCGGTAAGCATTAACAAGTTCATATAATGTAACATCAGCCGAGCCAAGAGCTAAAGAATGGCCGTAATAATCTGCATTTCTCAGATTTTTAAACCCCGATTCTTTAAGTTTCAGGACAAAATTTTCTATTCCAATCAGCGATAATGTTCTTACAGCAGGAACGTTTAATGATGAGGCAAGAGCAGTTCTTAAAGTAACCAGACCTTTAAAATCATTTTCATAATTTTGTGGTTTATATATCCCATATTCTGTTGAAATATCAACAGGACTATCCGGGATAATTGATGCGGCAGTCAGCAAATGTTTATCTATGCTTAGTGCGTATAGAAACGGTTTCAGGGTTGAACCTGCCTGTCTTTTTGCTCTTACACCGTCAACATATGGAGCAACCGAGCCTTTCCCGATGCTTCCAACATAAGCCAGTATATCGCCAGATTTATTTTCAACAACAATAGCTGCTCCATCATTCACATTCCTTGATTTAAGAGAAGAAATATGTTCTTCTAAAGTTTCGGAAACAAAACGCTGAATATCATAATCCAGAGTGGTAGAAATGGACTCTGTTCCAAAATAGGTAGGATTAATATTATTGTCATTCCTGTTTAAGAGAATATGTGCTACATGCGGAGCAAGATTTTCTTTTTGTCTTACATAATATTTTCTATTGAATGTTTCTTTTATCTTTTCTTCAATTTTTTCTGGTTCAACGACAGGCGTAAGGGATTGATTTAATAAATTAGCTCTATTAATAATTTTATCTATTTCCGCATTTGGTGAACGAATAAGTACAGCAAGAATAATTGATTCAACGCTATTCAAACCCGATGGTTCTTTATTAAAAAGACATCTTGATGCAGCGGCAATTCCCTGCAACTCTCCTCTATATGTAACAAGATTTAGATAGGCTTCAAGTATTTCATCTTTTGACCAGATTTTCTCAATTTCAAGTGCTTCTTTCATCTGTCTCCATTTCTGTAAAACTGATCTGCCATTCTGCGCCGGTTTTAATTCTTCATTAAGAAGAGAAACAAGTTGCATTGTAATAGTGCTTGCCCCTCTTTTTGTTTTACCAGTAATATTTTTGATTAAGGTAGAAATAACAGAAAGCCAGTCAACACCGTAATGGCTGTAGAACCTTTTGTCTTCTGAATAAATAACAGCTTCTATCAGAGCTGGAGAGATGTCTTTTAAAGAAATCCATTCAAGTTTTCTTATATCGGGATTAAACCGCAATTCATGAATGATTTTCCCATTTCTGTCAAAAAGAAGTGCATCGGATGTAACATAAGAGTTTTTTACCTCCTGAAAAGAAGGCAAGGCATAAACATCAGAAACTACTAAAAGTATAAATAAGATAAGAAATTTATTTAAAATGAAAAATTTTTTTTTCATTTCACGACTATAAAAATAATTTTAAGTTATTAATTTTCTCGTGTCCCAGAATTTCCATTTTAGGTAGTCATTAATGCCTTTAGCTGCTTTTCTGCCTGCACCCATCGCAAGAATTACTGTTGCAGCGCCTGTAACAATATCACCTCCTGCAAATATGCCGGGTTTTGAAGTCATTCCTGTTTCATGGTCAGCGATTATATAATTTTTCTTGTTAAGAGCAAGATCTGGTATTGTGCTGGTTAGCAATGTATTCGACCTTGTTCCTATAGCAGGTATTGCAACATCTATATCAAGCTTAAACTCGCTTCCTTTTATTGGTACAGGTTTCCTCCTTCCAGAAGCATCAGGCTCGCCAAGTTCCATTTTTATACATTCAACAGCACAAACATTTCCTTTGCCATCATCAATGAATTTTAATGGAGCAGTGAGAAACATGAATTCAATTCCTTCTTCTTTTGCGTGATGTATTTCTGCTTTCCTTGCAGGCATTTCTTCTTCAGAGCGACGGTAAATGAGATATACTTTTTCCGAGCCAAGCCTTAAAGCAACTCTTGCAGCATCCATTGCAACATTGCCGCCTCCAAATACAGCTACATTTTTTCCTTTTTTAATAGGTGTATCATATTCGGGAAAAAGATAAGCTTTCATAAGATTTGCTCTTGTAAGAAATTCATTCGCAGAATAAATTCCATTTAAGTTTTCACCCGGAATTCCAAGAAAAACAGGCAGTCCCGCGCCTGCCCCAATATAACATGCATCATAACCCTGTTTATTCATGAGGTCATCTATAGTAAAAAGTTTCCCTATTACCGAATTAAGTCTTATCTCAACTCCGAGCTTTTTTATATATTCAACTTCTTTTTCAACTATAACCTTTGGCAATCTGAATTCCGGTATCCCGTAAATAAGGACTCCCCCGGGTTTGTGGAGTGCTTCAAACAATGTAACCCGATGTCCTTCTTTTATAAGATCTGCTGCGCATGAAAGTCCTCCGGGTCCGGAGCCGATTACAGCAACTTTTCTTCCTGTTGATTTAGGTTTTTCCGGTATTTGTATTTCACCGCTTTCACGTTCAAAATCAGCGACAAATCTTTCAAGATTACCAATTGCAACTGGCTCTCCTTTTTTTCCAAGAATACATCTTGATTCGCACTGTATTTCTTGAGGACAAACTCTTCCACATACAGCAGGCATTGCATTTTCTTCTTTTATTTTCCATGCTGCTTCTATAAATTTTCCTTGTTTAATTAATTTAATAAATGCAGGTATATCAATCGATACAGGGCATCCTTCCCTGCATGTAGGTTTTGCACAATTTAAACAACGGGAAGCTTCTTCAACAGCTTCTTTAGGAGAATAACCAAAAGGCACTTCATCAAAATTTCTTGCTCTTATTATAGGGTCCTGTTCTCTCATCCTGATTCTGCTTTTTTGTTTCTTTTCTTCCATTATTTCACCCCTGCTTTATAGTGTTCCATGGCAATTTTTTCTTCATCAATATACATTCTTTGCCTTGACATTAAGAGATTGAAATCAACCTTATGTCCATCGAATTCAGGTCCATCAACACATGCAAATTTTGTTTCACCGCCGACTTCAACCCTGCATGCTCCACACATTCCTGTTGCATCAACCATTATGGAATTCAGACTGACAATAGTTTTAACATTATGTTTTTGAGTAGTAATGCATACAAATTTCATCATTATCGCAGGTCCAATTGCATAAACGAGTTTTACACTTTTATCTTCATGCAAAATTTCATCAACAGGCACGGTAACAACAGCTTTTCTTCCGTAAGAACCATCATCGGTTACAACTATCAATTCATCCGATACACTTCTCATTTTGTCTTCCCAGAAAATGAGTTCTTTCATTCTTGCTCCAATTATAGATATTACAGTATTGCCTGCTTCTTTTAATGCACGTGCAATAGGATAAACAGGTGCGATTCCAACACCGCCTCCAACACAAATAACTTTGCCAAAATTTTCAATATGCGAAGGAATTCCGAGAGGACCTATAACATCTGTAATATAGTCACCTTCGTTTAATGTAGAAAGCTCATGGGTAGTTTTACCGATTTTTTGGAAAACAGTTGTAATAGTTCCTTTTTCTCTGTCAAAGTCTGCTATTGTAAGGGGAATTCTTTCTCCTTTTTCATGAATGCGAAGCACAAAAAAATTGCCTGCCTTTGCTTTTTGTGCTATTTCTTTTGCATCAATTACAAATAGAACTACAGCATCAGACAAGATCTGTTTTTCGAGGATTTTGAACATTAAAAACTCCTTTCTAATACGGCGGTGCCGGGATGAACTTAAGATCTAAAACTCAAAATTCAAGATTCAAAACTCAAAACTCAAAATTCAAGAATGGGTTTCTATAGCTAATGCTTTCATAGTATAAACTCTCAATAAATTTTTTGGAATAATTTTTTATACAAATTAAAAATAACCTCTATTTATGATGATTTTATAATTGAAAATAATAAGCTTATCAAGCTATTAAAAAAATTATTTTACATTAATCAATTTTTTACTTGACAAGACCGAGCACTTTCAAGTATAACATACTCGCTTATGCCTGGAACGTATTTGCCAACAGAATATTTACCGGTTTTGATTTTTATACTCGTTGCAGAGGCGTTTGGTTTTGGCGCACTGTTAATAGGAGTAGTATTCAGACCTAAAAAGCCTTACCTTGAAAAATTACTGCCTTATGAATCAGGTATTGATCCCAAAGGAGAACCTCGCACAAGATTTGCAATTCGTTTTTATATAATAGCAATGCTTTTTGTGGTTTTTGATGTTGAAGCAATTTTTATTTATCCATGGGCAATTGTATTTGATAAGATCGGCATATTTGCATTTATTGAAATGGTTATCTTTATTCTGATACTTTTAGTCGGATACATCTATGCCTGGAAAAAAGAAGCTTTTGTCTGGGATTAAAATACCTAACAGGGGGTTATTGTAGATGCTGGATACATCGAGTTTAGGCCTGATTCAAGTGCAGCAGGATGTTAAGATACTGCCTCCAAATGCTATTATTACGACTTTTGACAAAATTATTAACTGGGGCAGGCTTTCATCTATATGGCCTATGACATTCGGACTTGCTTGATGTGCTATTGAGATGATGGCCGTGGGCGCATCACATTATGATTTTGACAGGTTCGGTGTTATTTTTAGAGCTTCACCCCGACAGGCAGATTGCATTATAATCGCAGGCACAGTTACTAAGAAAATGGCTCCAATTGTAAGAAGAGTTTATGATCAAATGCCTGAGCCGAGATATGTTATCTCTGTTGGAAGTTGTGCATGCACCGGAGGGATTTTCAAAACATACAGCACAGTACAGGGTTGCGATACTTTCCTGCCGGTTGATGTTTTTATCCCTGGTTGCCCTCCAAGACCCGAGACATTTCTTGAAGGTGTAATGTTGCTTCAGGAAAAAATAAGAAAAGAACAGGCGAGGTGGAGTCCATGGCGGTAACCGAAGTTGTAGCAGGTTTGTATCCTGCCGGAATAGAGCAGGAAAAAATAGCTGAAATGATAAAAGAAAAATTTCCCGAGCAGGTAATTGATGTTACCAATTTCAGGGATCAGGTTGCTGTTATTATAAAGAAAAATCAGAGTTTTTCAATCCTTAAATATCTCCATGATGAACCAACTCTTAGTTTTGACCATCTTAGAGATCTAACTGCTGTTGACTGGTCTAATAAAAAAGAAGTAAGATTTGAAGTCGTTTATAATCTTTTATCAACAAAATACCGTCATATACTAAGAATAAAAGTACAGGTTCCGGAAAATGACGTGAAAATTGCTTCGGTTGTGCCGATATGGGCAGGAGCAAATTGGCATGAACGTGAATGTTTTGATATGTTCGGAATTCAATTTACAGGTCATCCCGATTTAAGAAGAATTTTAATGCCAGAGGACTGGGAAGGTTATCCATTGAGAAAAGATTATCCTTTAAAAGGATATGAAGGAGATAAAGACTGGCCTGGATTTATTCAAGTTATTAAAAGATCTCAAGAACTGAAGGAGTTTGAGTGGCATGATTAAGATGCAGGAGCCTGAAAAGATTTTTGAGACGAGAGAACTGAATGTTAATATGGGGCCACAGCATCCGGCTACCCATGGGGTATTAAGAGTTGTATTGGACCTTGATGGTGAAACTATTGTCAGACTTACTCCATACGTTGGTTATCTGCATCGTGGTATAGAAAAGCTCGGTGAAAGTCTGAGTTATTTTCAGGCATTGCCTTTAACAGACAGGATGGACTATGTCTCAGCAATGTCCAATAATATAGGTTATTGCGTAGCTGTTGAAAAACTTTATGGAATAGAACCTCCGCCAAGAGCAAAATTCATAAGAACAATTGTTGGAGAGTTGTCAAGAATTTCAAATCATCTCTTATGGCTTGCAACACACGCTCTTGACATCGGCGCAATGACAGTCTTTCTTTATTGTTTCAGGGAAAGAGAATGGATACTTGAATTATTTGAGATGATATGCGGTGCAAGACTTACCGTTACATATCCAAGAGTTGGTGGAGTAAGAAACGATATATCCAAAGAATTTATAGATCATCTCGTAAAATTCCTTGCAGAATTTCCTTCAAGAATACTTGAATATGAAACATTAATTGATCAGAATAGAATCTGGCTTCAAAGGACTGTAGGTATTGGTGTTATCTCTGCTGAAGAAGCCATTAACTGGGGAATGACAGGACCTACATTAAGAGGTTCTGGAATTCCGTATGATATTAGAAAATTTATGCCTTATGATGCCTATGATCAGGTTGAATTTGAAATTCCTATAGGTACCGCAGGCGATACATATGATAGATACCGTTGCAGAATGCTTGAAATGAGGCAGTCTGTAAAAATAATCATACAATGTCTCGAGAAACTTCCTGCCGGTCCTGTAATGGCTGATGCTCCAAAGTTTGTACTTCCTCCAAAAGACAAAATGTTAATAATCACACATCCTGTAAATGAAATTGCATATTTCATAGATGAAAAAGCATGTAAAGGATGTGGAATGTGTTTAAGAGCATGTCCTGCAAAAGCAATAACAGGTGAGAAAAAGAAACCGCATAAAATTGATCAGGCTTTATGTCTGCAATGTGCCACCTGTTTTGTTACATGTAAGTTCAAGGCTTTAAAAATAGTTCCGGGAGGAAAAGGACAGACAGAGGAGAAACTTGTAGAGCTTGCAGCGCAGCCTGTTTCGGATGAACTAAAACAGGCTCAAGAAGCACTCGTTGCTCATTTTGATTTCATAAAGAAAGGACCCAAGGTTCCTGAAGGTGAAGTATATGTAGCAACAGAAGTCCCGAAAGGAGAGCTTGGATTCTATTTTGTCAGTGATGGTACGCATAAACCATATAGAATGCGTGTTAGGTCGCCATCCTTTATTCATGCAGGATGTCTTGAAAGACTCTGTAAAGGGCATTTGGTTGCGGATGTTATAGCTAATATTGGAACGATTGATATCGTTCTTGGAGAGTGTGACAGGTAGAATATGAATATGGCAAATGTAATAAGTCCTACAACTGTTGATGCTTTAATTAAATTTGGCATTGATGTAGCTATTATTCTTCTTAAAATAGTAATAGTTCTTGCGGTTGGCTTACTTCATGTAGCATATGCAACATATTTCGAACGTAAAGTAATAGGTCATATGCAGGTAAGACTTGGACCAATGAGGGTTGGACCTCACGGTCTTCTTCAGCCTTTTGCTGATGGTATAAAACTTTTCTTTAAAGAAGACATAATCCCTGCTCAGGCTGATAAAGTAGTCTTTTATATTGCTCCTATTATTTTTATGGCTGCTGCAATGGTTAATTTGTCCGTAATTCCATTTGATGCAAATTTTGTAATTGCTGATATTAATGTTGGATTGCTTTTCATCTTTGCGATGGCTGGAGTTGGTGTTTATGGAATATTTATATCAGGATGGGCATCAAATTCAAAATATGCATTCATGGGAGGACTTAGATCATCTGCACAGGTTATAAGTTATGAAATTGCGATGGGTCTCAGCCTTGTTGGTGTTATGATGATGGCGGGTTCTTTAAATCTCTCGGATATAATCAGGGCACAAGGTGAATCAATATTTGGCATGTACGCTATCCCCCAGTTTATAGGATTTATAGTATTTGTAATTGCTGCAGTTGCAGAAACAAACAGAACACCGTTTGATTTGCCCGAAGCCGAAAGCGAATTAGTAGCAGGTTATTTTACAGAATATAGTAGTTTCAGATTTGCTCTATTCTTTCTTGGCGAATATATAGCAATGATTCTTATGGCGTCATTATGCACAATATGTTTCCTCGGTGGATGGACATTGCCATGGTATGTTTTGAAAATTTTCCCGTTCCTTAGTTATGTGCCGGGAGTTGTATGGTTTGTGTTGAAAGTTTATGCATTTTTCTTCTTCTATTACTGGATAAGAGCAACAGTACCAAGATACAGATACGACCAGTTTATGGCTATAGGCTGGAAGATTTTAATTCCGGTTGCGATAGGAAATATATTATTAACAGGTCTTGTGAAAATTATTTTGAAAGAGGTATTGTAGCGTGACATTCAAACATTTCATTAAAACAATTACCTTTATAGAAATATTGAAAGGTATGGCTTTAACATTAAGAAGGATGTTTTCTAAGGCAGTTACAATACAATATCCCGATGAAAGAAGAAAGATTGCGCCTGGTTTTAGAGGGCAACATGCTCTTTCAAAACGTGGCGGGAAAGCAAAATGTGTTGGTTGCGGATTATGCGCTACAATATGCCCTTCGCAATGTATAAGCATAACGAGAGAAAAAGGTCAGGTTACAAAATATCAAATAGAGCTTCTAAGATGTATATATTGTGGATTTTGTGTTGAAGCTTGCCCGTATGGAGCTATCTCTCTAACTGAGAATTATGAATATTCTTCTTACAACAAACAGGATTTAATGATGACAAAGGAAAAATTATTATCAAACTGGGATAAATATATGCCCGGTACAAAAGGCGAAGAATATTACAAAAAATTCTGGAGGCCTATGTCAGAGGATTTCGGTACACCTCCCGGACAGGCAATGTATGGAGGTAAAAGATAATGGTATCCATAGGCTTTTTTATATATTTTGCTTTTGCAATTGTAGTTCTTTCATTGCTTGTAGTAACAAGAAGGAATCCTGTTCACAGTGTTTTATGGATGCTTCTTTTGTTTTTCCATATAGCAGGAGTATATTTGTTCCTTAACGCTGAATTTATGGCTGCAATACAGGTCATTGTATATGCAGGAGGTATCCTTGTTTTATTCTTATTTGTTGTTCTTTTAATGAACTTACGAGAAGAGTTATCAATAGGTAAATACACCACATTTGGCCCGACAGGTTTTACTTTCGCTTTAGGACTTTTTGTAGCTGTTTCTATGGCACTGAGTTCTTTTATAGCTGCGCCTCCCGGCAAATATTCAATAGATTTAATCAAGCAGGAGACACATGTAAAAGCACTCGGTAAATTGTTATATACAGAGTTTATTTATCCTTTTGAAATTGCTTCTTTGATTCTTTTAGTTGCAATGATTGGAGCAATAGTCCTTGCGAAAAGGAGGCTTAAGAGTTAAGATGGCGGTTCCATTAAGCTGGTACATGTTATTGAGTCTTGCTGTATTTTCAATCGGTGTGTTTGGTTTTCTTTCAAGAAGAAACATTATTATTATGTTAATGTCTATAGAATTAATGTTAAACGGAGTAAATATTAATTTAATCGCTCTCAGTCATTATATTCAGGATTTAAGGGGCCAGATACTTGCGTTTTTTGTGATAGCGGTTGCAGCAGCCGAGGCGGCGATTGGACTTGCGATTGTGATTGCGATGTTCAGGAACAGGGCAACTGCGCATGTTGATGAAATCAAAGAGATGCAGGGTTGATTAACAAATGAGTATAGAGGAATAAGAATATGGCAAATATGGAATTACAATGGTATCATGTTTTAATACCTTTTCTTCCGCTAACCGGTTTTATAATTAATATTCTACTTGGCAAAGAAGTAACCAGATATAAAGCTCACTGGTTTGCTGTTTCTTCTGTTTTTGGTTCATGGCTATGTTCGCTCGCTACATTACAGGATGTTCTTGGAGGCAAGATAATCGATGCCGATCTTTATACATGGATACTTTCAGGCACATTTAAGGTAGGGGTGGGATTTTTAATTGATCCTTTAACTGCAGTTATGCTCATTGTTGTTACAACCTGTGCAACTTTGATTCATATTTATGCAATAGGTTATATGCATGGTGACACAGGTTATTACAGATTTTTCTCATATCTGAATCTTTTCACATTCTGTATGCTTATGCTTGTAATGGGCAATAACTTCCTCCAGCTTTATTTCGGATGGGAAGGTGTAGGACTTTGCTCTTATTTCTTGATTGGATATTATTTCAATAAAAAATCTGCTGCAGATGCTGGAAAGAAAGCCTTCATAGTCAATAGATTCGGCGACTTTGGTTTTGGAATCGGTGTTTTTATGGTCTTTTTAACATTTGGAACTTTACACTATGCTGATGTTTTTGCGAATGTTAGCAGTATTGCCGGTAAAACAGTCAATTTTCTTGGTTTAAATGTTGACCTTCCAACATTGATTGCACTATTACTTTTTTGCGGTGCGGTTGGAAAATCAGCCCAGATTCCATTACATGTCTGGCTTCCAGATGCAATGGAAGGTCCCACACCTGTCAGCGCATTAATCCATGCTGCCACAATGGTTACAGCGGGTGTATTTCTCGTTGCAAGATGCAATCCTATTTTCAACCTTTCTGAAATTGCAATGAATACAGTCGCAATTATCGGGGCGTTGACAATGTTCTTTGCAGCAACAATCGCTATAACGCAAAATGATATAAAAAGAATTATAGCTTTTTCTACATGTAGTCACTTAGGTTATATGTTTCTTGCCTGTGGAGTTGGAGCTTATGCAGCAGGAATATTCCATCTTTACACCCATGCATTTTTCAAAGCACTTCTATTTCTTGCAGCAGGTAGTGTAATTCATGCAGTTCATACAAATAATATTCAGTTTATGGGTGGATTGAAAAAATATATGCCTATTACATACGCGGTTTTCGTTATTGCTGGGTTAAGTGCCGGCGGATTTCCCGGTCTTTCCGGATTCTTCAGCAAGGATGAGATTATATGGTCTGCATATGCTTCCCATTCAAGCGTAGGTAAATTTGTATGGATACTCGCACTTGCCGGAGCATTCTTTACACCTTTCTATACATTTAGATTAATATTCAGGACTTTCTTCGGAGAATATCGTGGTGGACTCGAGGCAGAAGAAGCAGCGACTCATGCACATAGCAGTTCACATGGTTCGGGGCATAGTTCACATGGTGCCGGTCATGATTCTCACGGTTCAGGACACGACCCGCACGGACATGATTCATCTCATGGTTCCGGACATGATTCACACGGAGGACATGGACATGGTCCCCATGAATCACCTTATATTATGACAGTGCCCTTGATGTTTCTTGCTGTTGGAGCAATAGCTGCCGGCTGGGTTGGCATTCCGCCTTTACTCGGGGGAGGAAATCATTTTGCTCATTTCTTACAGCCTGTTGTAGGCCACCCGGAATTTCATGGCACTCATGCTGAAGAATGGGGTGTAATGATATTATCAACCACAATTGCACTAATTGGCCTGGGACTTGCAGCATTTATGTATTTAAGAAAAACCGATTTACCCGAGAGAATTTCAAAACAATTCTCATTGTTATATAAAATTTTATATAACAAATATTATGTGGATGAATTTTATAATCTTACTATTGTGCAGCCGACTCTTAAACTTGCAAATAAAGTGCTTGTAGGATTTACAGATGCCAAGATAATTGAAGGTATAGTTAATGGTGTGCCTAACTTAATAGGAATATTCAGCCAGAAACTTAGAAGGCTTCAAACAGGAATAGCGCATCATTATGCAATATTTATGGCAGCAGGTGCAGTTTTTATAGTTGCACTGGTAATTTTATTGAGTTAAAAAGGATAAAACTCTTAGAGGAGAACAATGGAACAGGTAATAATGAATAATCTGAATTACCCCATACTTAGCACCGTTATATTTCTACCAGTTTTGGGCGCGCTTCTAATTCTCATTAACAGAAGATCATGGGAGACCCTGACAAAATGGATAGCATTGGGAACGAGCATTTTAACTTTTATAGCTTCAATTCCTTTATTTACTCATTTTGACAAGACCACCCATAAGATGCAATTTGTAGAGAGATTTTCATGGATTCCCAACTGGAATATTTATTATTTTCTCGGAGTTGATGGCATAAGCGTTCTATTTGTTCTTCTTTCGACACTATGCGCTATTCTTTGTGTATTAATATCATGGACAGCAGTTACTAATAAAATTAAAGAGTTTTATATAGCTATTTTATTAACAACATCTTTTATGATCGGTGTCTTCTGCTCCCTGGATTTTTTCCTTTTTTATCTTTTCTGGGAAGCGATGCTTATACCTATGTTCCTGATCATCGGTGTCTGGGGCGGACCAAATCGTATATATGCTGCAATTAAGTTCTTCCTTTATACATTAGTAGGAAGTGTCCTGATGCTTGTTGGAATAATCGTTCTTTATCTTTATTCAGGTAAAACATTTGATATTCTTACAATGATGACAAAGAATTATCCTTATACAATGCAAATATGGCTTTTCTGGGCATTTTTTGCAGCTTTTGCTGTTAAGGTGCCAATGTGGCCAGTGCATACATGGTTGCCCGATGCACATACCGAAGCTCCAACAGCAGGTTCGGTTATTCTTGCTGCTGTCCTTATTAAAATGGGTGCTTATGGTTTCCTGAGATTTTCATTGCCCCTGCTTCCCGAAGCATCAAAAGCAATGACACCTGTTATGTTAACGTTATCAGTTATTGCAATTATTTATGGAGCTATCATATGTTTAGGCCAGACAGACCTGAAAAGACTTATTGCATACAGTTCGGTAAGTCACATGGGATTTGTAACACTCGGTATTTTTGCACTAAATACACAGGGAGTTGAAGGCGGAATACTACAAATGCTCAATCATGGTGTAGTAACAGGAGCTCTCTTTTTATCTGTAGGTATTGTTTATGAAAGAACACATACAAGATTAATTGCTGATTATGGTGGTCTTGCTACCGAGATGCCAATATATTCATCATTTTTTATGGTGTTTACCTTAGCAGCAATTGGGCTTCCTGCAACAAATGGTTTTATAGGTGAATTCCTGATCCTTTTGGGTGGATTCGCTGCAAATAAATGGGCTGGAGTCCTTGCTTGCACTGGAATAATCATAGGTGCAGGTTATATGCTCTGGCTATATCAAAGAGTATTTTTTATGGAAGTAAATCCCAAGCTTCATGGACTGGTTGATATGAATGTAAGGGAAACTATAGCATTATTGCCCATGTTAATACTCGTATTCTGGATAGGTGTTTATCCTAATTCATTCCTTAGCTTTATGCATACTTCTGTGCAACATCTTTTAGAGAGAGTTAATAGTGGCGGGATTGCCCAGGAAGCACAGATAGCTAAAAATATTATGGAGGTAATCAGATGAATTTCCCCCTTCCTGATCTTAATCCTGTAATGCCTGAAATACTGATGACTGCATTTGCATTAATTGTGCTTTTACTTGATTTGATTGTGAAAAAGAAAGAAGCTGTAGCTGTAATTAGCATTGCAGGCACAGCAATAGTATCACTAAGTCTTCTAAATACATCAGGCTCTACATTCGGGGGAATGTATATAGCTGACGGATATAGCACATTCTTTAAAATCATATTCTTTATAAATGTCATATTAACGATATTGATTTCAATTAAATATATTGCTGTAGAAAGAGTTAATTATGGTGAATATTATAGTTTAATACTTTTTTCGACAGTTGGTATGATGATAATGGCCTCAGCTTCTGACCTGATAACGCTTTACTTAGGTCTTGAATTAATGGCATTAAGCACTTATGTATTAGCCGGATTTATAAGACATAATCTTAAATCGACTGAATCTGCACTTAAATATTTTCTTCTGGGAGCTTTTTCATCAGGATTCTTGCTCTATGGTATTTCTATTGTATATGGACTTACAGGTACAACGGATATAAAGGCAATAGCAACATTCATAACAGAAAGAGGATTAAGCGGAAATTTATCGCTTCTTCTTGCGATTGGAATGCTTACTGTTGCGTTTGGATTTAAGATTGCTGCGGCTCCATTTCATATGTGGGCTCCCGATGTATATGAAGGAGCTCCAACTTCAATAACAGCATTCATGTCAGTTGGCCCAAAAGCAGCTGGTTTTGCTGTTATTGGAAGAGTTTTTATGATAGCTTTTGCAGCTGTAAAAGCAGACTGGGCAACTATCTTGATCCCGATATCAATTCTTACAATGGCAGTTGGTAACATTGTAGCATTATCACAGACGAACATAAAGAGAATGCTCGCATATTCTTCTATAGCCCATGCTGGATATGCATTGCTTGGTATAATTACAGCCAACTCAGAGGGTATATCAAGCATGATGAATTATCTCTTTATCTATGCTTTCATGAATATCGGAGCATTTGCAGTTATCATAATGCTTAGAAGCGAAGGCATAAAAGGTGAAGATTTAAGCGACTATGAAGGGCTTTCAAAAACACATCCTATGGCAGCGGCTTTAATGCTGATTTTTATGTTTTCATTGACCGGAATCCCACCAACAGCAGGTTTTATTGGTAAATTATATATTTTCATGGCTGCAATTAATGCAGGATATACATGGCTTGTTATTATAGCTGTCATATTTAGCGCTATTTCAGCATACTTTTATTTACGAGTTGTAATGTATATGTATATGAGGGATCCAAAAACTGAACTACCTTTAACTACATCCTTTACAAATGGATTAGCCCTTGCAGTTACAACAGCAGCAGTATTGATCATAGGTGTTTTCCCGACAATGCTTGTGGAATTTGCCCGTGCTGCATTGAAGAGTTTTTAGAACTTCTGAGATTTTCCACAAAATAAAAATAACAAGAGTAAATTCTTTCCGATATGAAAATCCATGATGACATTTTTTGTTTATCAAATAATGACTGTTATATAACTGATCCAAAAAGGAAACGTTCATTTCTTTCAAAATTATTTCTGTCCGGCAAATTATCATTTTATCCACAAATATTATCATGTATCTTAACTAATGGTATTAAAGCAGCTTTTAGTCATTACAGTAATGAAGACTGGGTAAAAGCAAGTTACTGGATTCTTAAAATACTTGAAAATGTTGGAATTATTGTTAATATAAGCGGCCTGAAAAATATTTCGAGTTTTGACGGGCCTTGTGTTTTTATAGGGAATCATATGAGTGTTCTTGAAACATTTGTGTTACCATGCATTATACAGCCCATTAAGCCAGTTACATTTGTAGTAAAAAAAGAGCTTCTTCATGTGCCTGTTTTTAAACATGTAATGCGGTCACGTGACCCGATTGCAGTTGGAAGAGTTAATCCGCGTGAGGATTTCAGAACAGTGATGGAAGAAGGAGTAAAAAAAATCAAGAATGGTATATCGATCATAATTTTTCCACAAAGCACACGCTCGGTTGAATTCAAACCCGTGGAATTCAATTCTCTCGGGGTAAAGCTTGCATTAAGAGCTAATGTGCCTGTAATTCCATTAGCTTTAAAAACAGATGCATGGGGTATTGGCAAAATTATAAAAGATTTCGGGAAAATAAATACTAATAAAAAGGTATGGTTTAGATTCGGTGAACCTATGAGAGTTCAGGGTAGGGGTGCAGAAGAACATGAGAAAATAATCAAATTTATACAGGATTGCCTTGCGGAATGGAATAAGGAAGAAAAAGCACCTGTAACATAACAATCATGTTCTTCATCAGGTCATTTGATTCTTGCAGCTATTGTTTTAAATTCTTGCGTTCCTGCGATTTTTAGCAACTGGAAAAGCACTGTTTCGGTGCAAGTGATTACAGCTCCGGCATCTCTCATAAATTCAATACCTGTTTTCCAGTTATCTTTCGACCTTGAGCAGATTGCATCTTTAACAATATGAACATTATATCCTTCGGATATAAGCCCGATGCATGTTTGAAGAAGACATACATGTGTTTCCATGCCGGAAAGAATTAGCGTCTTTTTATTTATCTTTTTGATTTCGTCAAGAAAAGAAGGTTCATCGCAACAACTAAAAGTTAGCTTCTCAATAGGTTTATATTCAGGCAGGGCATTTTTAATTTCTTCAACAGTTGGACCGAGACCCTTCGGATATTGTTCGGTTAATATTATGGGTATGTTTAATAAACGGGATAATTCAATAAGATGCAAACAATTATTTATGACTTTGTCTTTTTCTTTCATAACAGCAGCAAGTCTTTCCTGAATATCAATAATTACAAGAGCTACATTGTCCCTATCAAGATAAAACTTTTTCATAAAAACACCTCTAATTTATTAGAATAAAATTTATTATACTAATTTATTTGTGTCAAAGTATAAAATAATTTTTTGTAATATCTTCAGTATCTCCATACAAATAATGCAGACATTGCTCAAAAATTTATGGTTCTTCTCCAAAAAAGTTGCTGAATAAATAGACAAACTGTCATTCTACGACTTGCCTGCCCACCGATTTTGTGGTGGGATTGAGAATCCAGTTTGAATAGTCTCTGGATTCTCGGGTCAAGTCCGAGAATGACAAGTAATCAAAGGTCATTCCCCGACTCGATCGGGGAATCCAGAAAAATATGAAAAATTATTATGTTTATATCCTTATTTCAGGGTAAAATATTTAATCATGAATTTTTGGAAGGACAATATACATTTTATTCTTATTGAACCCCGGGAACCCGGAAATATAGGCGCTGCTGCAAGAGCTATGAAAAATATGGGATTCAGCAAACTTGAACTTGTAAATCCTGTGCCTTTTCATACTAAAGAAGCAAAGTGGATGTCATGCCAGGCTTATGACATGGTAAAAAGAGCTAAAGTTTATCAAACATTTGAAGAGGCAATTAATGGTAAAAGTTTAATTATCGGAACTACAAGAAGAATTGGAAAAAGGAGAGGAATAATCCTACCTCTTAAAGATAGTGTAAAAAGAATCGTTGTTGCTGCGAAAAAGAATAAAATAGCAATACTGTTTGGAAGGGAGAAAAACGGTCTTTTAAATAGAGAAGTTGAATCATGTGGTTTTATGATAACGATTCCATCATCACCCGAAGCAGCATCACTGAATCTATCACAAACTGTTATGCTTGTAGCATATGAACTTGCCCAAAAAACGTATAAAGTGGAAACGCCTGAATTTGTTAAACATGAAAGGCTTAATACTCTATATGAAAGAATTGAATATCTGTTAAAACTTCTCGATTATATTCCCAGAGGTGACAGACAGATTGAAAAAAAGATAATGAAAAACCTCAAACATTTCATTGGAAGGGCAGGATTAACAGAATGGGAATTAAATATGCTACAGGGGCTATGTACACAAATAGAGGAGAAAATAAATTTTTATCAACATCTTTGATTTTTTAACCCCATTTTTATTTAAAAATAATCATCCCATTTGAATATTAAAGGTTCGGCATCTTTTTTTAGTATTTTTGCATCTGTTACTGTGCCGGTAAAGATTGAATGGTCTCCGGCTTTGAAATCATCGATCAGTTTGCATTCAAAGTATGCAACTGCATCCATTAAAACCGGTGAGCCATTTGAAGCATCAAAATAAGGAATATTCTGAAATTTATCATGCTTTCTTCCACTTTTAAAGCCAAATAGCTTTGCAATCTCTATTTGATTTTTTGAAAGAGTATTAACGGCAAAATAGCCTGATTCTTTAATAAGACCGTGTGTAAATCTTGCCGGAGCAATTGCAACCATAAGCATTGTTGGCTTCAAGGATACCTGTGATACCCATGCTGCTGTCATTCCATTTATTTTTTCTTTTGTTCTTGTAGTTATTATATATACCCCATGAACTATTGCTTTTGAGACAATATCCTGCATTTTTAACCTCCTGATTTAGTTATTAGTGTGTAAAGTTTTAATCAATCTGCCTGTGTCATAATTTTGTTGTTTTAATTTTTCAATTATATTCATATAGAGTTCTTCATCCATTGAAGGCCTGCGGCTTAATATCCAGAGATATTTTCTATCAGGGTGACCGACTACAGCATATTCATAATCTTTACCGAGATCAATAATCCAATAATGACCCGAGAAAGGCCAGAAAAATGTTACCTTTAACTTTGAATTAGTTTTGTTATCAACAATTCGCGCAACACCATGAGCTGTTTTGAATTTTCCATCTGGAGAACCTATTTGACATTTGTTCAACACGTCAATTTTACCATCTCCGCGAATTGTATAGGTGGCAGAAGTATTTATACATCCTTCCTGGAAACGATGAGGGAAACGGGCAATCTCATACCATGTGCCTGTATATTTTGTTAAGTCAACATAGGGAACAGTTTGAAGTGGGACTTCTGATTTCTTAAGGTTCGAAGTGCAGGAAGTTGAATATAAAAGAACAAATGATAAGATTAAAGATATTTTGAATCTAAGATATATCATTTTTTGCCTTTTTATAATTTTCCCACAATAACTGCATTATTTCAACAAATTTTTTTAATATCGTATCAGTAGAAAAATGTTCTTCTCTAAAAGAAATATTTAATATGATAATAAATAAGTTATAATTCATTAATGTATCAATTAGGATAATATATTCGTATGAAGTATTTTTTTATAGAATCTACTTTAAGATATAGTGATGAAAAAGGTTTTGGTGAAGCATATTATATTCTTTGTCCTGTTTGCTGGAATTCGAGCATAATGTATATTAAATGGGAGGATGGGACAGAGGAAACAAGTGAATGTAGAGTGTGTGAAAGAATGCTCAGGATATTAAACAATGAAGATGATTATTCTAATACCTGATACGAAAAATCTTATTAACCTATGAATCAAGAATTTATTGTAACATCCTCTGAAGCCGGGCAAAGGATAGATGTCTTTCTCTCTTTAAAGACAGGCATTACCCGTTCACAGATACAAAAAGCTATCGATAGAGGCGATGTGTTTGTTAGTGGAAAAATTATTGAGAATAAATACAGGATACGACAGGGTGATGTTATTCTGATTAATTTAAAAGAGAAGAAAGACGAAGGACTTATTCCTCAGAATATACCAATCGAAATTCTTTTTAAAGATGAATATGTCATTGTAGTAAACAAGCCAGCAGGTATTGTTGTCTATCCAGCAGCAGGGCATGAGGATGGAACATTGATGAATGCAATTACGTATCATTGCGGCACAATTGTAGCGCCAGGTGCTCCATTGAGACCGGGTGTAGTACATAGACTTGATAAGGATACTTCAGGCGTTATGGTAATCGCTTTGAACGATATTTCCTATTACAATCTAATTGAACAATTTCGCAAAAGAACAATTAACAGAAAGTATATAGCTTTGGTTTATGGGATAATGAATGAAGACAGTGGAGAAATAATCAGGAAGATAGGCCGTTCAGAGTCTGATCGAAAAAAAATGTCCACCCATGTTAAAAAAGGTAAAGAAGCATTAACACGATGGAGGGTTATCAAAAAATTACCGTTTGCTACAATAATAGAAGCAAAACTCGGAACCGGAAGAACACACCAGATAAGGGTACATTTTGCATCTATAGGCCATCCTGTACTTGGAGATAGGGTTTATGGGAAAAAATGTGAGATTCAACTGAAGACAGGCAAGAAGATAGTTTTCCCGAGACAGATGCTTCATGCAGAGATGCTTGGTTTTATTCATCCCGCAACCAATGAATATCTTGAATTTTCAAGTCCTTTACCCGATGATATGGAAAAAACAATTAGAGAAATGGAATAAAATAAATTCCAGGAAAATAATCTGCATGTCAAAAAGTAATAATTTTATCTGCTTCTTTTACTGATTCATAAAGGTCATTCATATAGCCTATTGGACACATTTTTGAGCTCACAAGTCCGTGAGCTTTCATACAAACTCCTCAGACAAACATGTTGCCTTTAAATTTATCTATTTGTTCTTTTACATTGAATTTTTCATCATTAATTTGCTCAAATAAAACTGCTTTCCCGAGCATAAAAACATTTACTTCATCACCCTTTTCTACAGCTATATTTGCTAATCTCATAGCATTATAGATTTTTTCTGCATCATCGGTACTTAAAATAAATAGGATATTCATTTTATATCCCCCTAAATTTTATTAATCTCCAAAACTAATACCCATTGATCTTGCTGTAAGAACTATATCAGAGTCCAGAGGCACTGATTTCATCTGTCCAATTGCTTCTTCAATAGGAACTGCGATTATTTCGGTAGAACGTACAGCAGCCATCATACCAAATTTACCTGCTTCAACAAGACGAACAGCAGCTGTGCCAAATCTTAAAGAAAGTAATCTATCGAAAGTCGTAGGCGCGCCTCCTCTTTGTAAATGACCGAGAACTATATCCCTTGTTTCTTTGCCGGTTTTTTTCCCGATTTCTTCTCTTACTTTTCTTCCTATACCACCTAATCTTACTTCAGAACCTCCTGGCTGTTTGCCTTCAGCAATTGTAATTTCTCCTCCAACAGGTTTGGCTCCTTCAGCAACAACGACAATTGCATAATCTCTTCCCATCAAAGCAAGCTGTCTGATTTTGTTGCAAACTTTATCAATATCAAAAGGTATTTCAGGAATTAGAATAACATCCGCAGAACCCGAGATTCCTGAATGAAGGGCTATCCAGCCAACATAACGACCCATTACTTCAACAACCATAACTCTGTCGTGAGATCGTGCTGTAGTGTGAAGACGATCAATTGCTTCAGTAGCAATGTTAACAGCAGTATCAAAACCAAAAGTTGCGTCAGTACAGCTAATATCATTATCAATTGTTTTAG
Organism: Nitrospira japonica; assembly: GCA_020725385.1. Taxonomy (GTDB): domain Bacteria; phylum Nitrospirota; class Thermodesulfovibrionia; order Thermodesulfovibrionales; family SM23-35; genus DYFC01. The sequence continues at coordinate 59,767 of DYFC01000034.1, forward strand.
GAACACCAATAATTGGCATTCCTTTTTTTAGAAATTTATTTGCAATTCTGAGGCTTCCGTCACCTCCGATAGCGATTAATGCGTCAAACCCGAGCGCCTTGAAATTTGAGACAATAATATCCGAAATGTCTGTTTCAACAACACTTCCATCAGGCTGGTTTACTGCATATTTAAACGGGTCGCCTTTGATTGCTGTGCCAAGAATTGTTCCTCCAATATCTGTAATATCCCAAACTGATTCCGGTGTAAGACGAACAATCTGCTTTGTGTCAATCAGTCCTCTATATCCATATTTAATGCCATAAACTTCCCAGCCTTTCTGGTGAGCTGCAAGAACAATGCCTCTTATTACGGCATTAAGTCCGGGTGCATCCCCCCCGCCAGTATTAACAGCTATTTTCATTTTATAACCTCCACTGCATCTTTTTTAGAGACCCTCGGAGGAGGGCTTGGAATTTTTGATGGATAACCAACAGGTACAATTGCAACGGGTCTTAAATAATCCGGCATCTTCAATATCTTATGTACATCATTTTCATTGAAAGCACCAACCCAGCATGTGCCAAGACTGTTTTCATGAGCAACAAGCATCATGCCCATTATGCTTAATGCAACATCCTGAATTGAATAAAGATATACACCCCTTTCCCTGTATTTATATGATATACGGCTGTCTGTACATCCAATGATTACCAGTGGTGCTTCTGCGATAAAATTCTGGTTTAAAGCAGCAATAGCAATTTTTTTCTTTATATCACCATTCATAACAAAATAGAATTTTCTCGCCTGTAAATTTCCAGCACTTGGAGCCCAGATTAAAGCTTCTGCAAGTTTGTCAAGCAAAAAATCGGGGATTTCCTTTTTTTGAAAATCCCTTATGCTTCTTCTTTCTTTAACAGCTTTTAAAATATCCATTTTTTAATTACGGTTTCCAGAATTCCTCAAATTTTCCGTTTTTAGTAATCCATACAACGTACGGAGAAACAGTTACATCTCCTTTTGAGTCAAATTTTATTTTTCCGAGAGCAACATTAAATTCCATTGAATGTAGTTTTTCGGAAATTGCTGCTCCATCTGTTGAATTTGCAGCATTTATTGCTGTTAATAAAATATTTGCTGCATCATAGGCATAAATTGAATATGGTCCTATTTCGCCAAATTTTGATTGGTAATTTTTTATGAAATCTTTTGCAGACGGAATATTTTTTGGATCAGGACTAAAAGTAAGATAAGTACCTTCGGCAGCAGATGCGCCTGCAATTTCTATGAATTTCGGGTCAATTGTTCCATCACCGCTTAGAAACGGCACATTCAAACCCAGTTCTCTTGATTGTTTCACAAGAAGACCTGCTTCAGGATATATTCCTCCAAAAAAAACAATTTCAGGTTTCTTTGATTTTACAGTGGTTAATACCATTTTGAAATCTTTATCACCTTGAACTATTCCACCATAATATACGACCTTAGCTTTATCACCAATGTGTTTTTTGAATTCGTCAGCCAGTCCCTGTCCATATGTAGTTTTATCGTGTAAAATTGCTACATTCTTTAATTTAAGCTGTTCGGTGACAAAAACAGCTCCTACTTTACCCTGCTGGTCATCTCTACCGCATACCCTGAAAACATTTTTATATCCTTTGTCCGTGAGTTGTGGATTTGTAGAACCCGGTGTAATCATAGGGATTCCACTTCTATTGTAAACATCGGATGCAGGGATAGAACAACTTGAATTAAAATGTCCGACAACTCCGACCACACCATCATTTATCATCTTATTTGCTATTGAAACAGCTTGTTTAGGGTCATGCTGATCATCTCCTACTATAAGTTCAATCTTTTTGCCCAATACCCCGCCTTTTTGATTCCATTCTTCAACCGCAAGTGTAGCTCCGTTTTTAAAATCCATTCCCATTTTTGCCTGATCACCTGTCATCGGTCCTGCAATTCCAATTTTAATAGTATCTTGTTGCTTCGATTGACATCCGGTGGATATGAAGAATGCAAAAAAAATTAAAATAAAAAATTTTTTCATGATCTAACCCTCCCTATTGAGTCAAGAAAATATTTAATATTAGTTTTTATATCACCTTTCAATATTCCTGAAGAGACAGCAATACCATCTGCACCGGCATCAAGAACTGATGCCAGATTTTCCGTGTTAATCCCGCCAATGGCAATTACAGGAATATTCACTATTTTTTTTACTTCCTTTAAAGCTCCTATTCCTTTTGGTTCACCCGCATCTTTTGTGTTTGTGTGAAAAATTGGACCAAATCCTAAATAATCAGCTCCTGTATCCTGAGCTTCAAGCGCCTCTTCAATTGAGTGTGTTGATATACCAATAGTAAATTTTTGTCCAGTGATTTTTCGAGCCTCTTTTAAAGGTAAGTCATCCTGTCCAAGATGAACTCCTTCAGCATCAGAAGCAAGTGCAATATCTGTGTGATCATTTATAATTAAAGTCGCATCATATTCAGAAGTTATTTGTCTCAAGTCAACAGCATTTTCGTAAATTGCTCTTCTTGTGTTTTTTTTGTCCCTGTATTGAATCCATTTAATGCCGCAATCGAGAACAATACGTGTCATCTCTATAAAAGACAGATTGCAAATATTCTGATCGGTAATGAAACAGATGCCAGCCAGATACATTGTATTAACCTTCTTTAGTGTTATTGTTATTCTTTTCGATAAAACCTGTATTGAAATTACCGCTAATAAAATCAGGATGGCTCATTACTTTTTTATGGAAAGGAATTGTAGTCTTGACCCCTTCTATGATGAATTCATCAAGCGCTCTTTTCATTCTTGCTATAGCCTCATTTCTGTCTTTGCCATAGACAATAAGTTTTGCGATCAAAGAATCATATTGTGAGGGGATAACATATCCCTGATAGATTGCTGTGTCTACCCTTACACCCGGTCCACCCGGTAAAGACAAGAATGTAATTTTGCCGGGTGAAGGAATAAAACGTTCCGGGTCTTCAGCATTAATTCTGCATTCGATAGAATGACCTGAAAGTTTAATTTGATTCTGTTTATATCCGAGAGGAAGTCCGGCTGCGAGTTTTATCTGTTCTTTAATAATGTCAATTCCGGTAACAGCCTCTGTAACGGGGTGTTCGACCTGTACACGAGTATTGACTTCAATAAAATAAATATTTCCTTTATTGTCAACAATGAACTCAATTGTACCTAAGTTACGATACTTTAAAGCTTTTGCAGCTTTTACCCCAAGCTCTCCAATTCTTTTTCTGAATTTTTCAGTTGTTATAAATGGTGAAGGAGATTCTTCAATAAGTTTTTGATGCCTTCTTTGTATGGTACAGTCTCTTTCATGAAGATGAATTATATTCCCTTTATTGTCAGCCATAATCTGGACTTCAATATGTCGTAATTCAGGTATATATTCTTCTATATATACTTCGCTGTTACCAAAAGCTGTGAGAGCCTCCCTTTGAGCTATAAAGAAAGCCTGCTCAAGAGCCTTTTCTTCTTTTATGATTTTCATTCCATGTCCGCCACCACCTGCTGATGCTTTCAAGACAATAGGAAACCCGATCTTTTTTGCGACCTTCATGGCAGTTTCTTCATCAGGAATAGGGCCATCGCTACCTGATACTATAGGAACACCTTTTCTTTTCATTGTCTGTCTTGCCTTGGCCTTGTCTCCACCGAGACGTATATTTTCAGGTGAAGGACCTATAAAAATAATTCCGGATGTCTGGCAGGCTTCTGCAAAATGATAATTCTCTGCGAGGAACCCGTATCCAGGATGTATTGCGTCGGCGTCAGTAATTTCAGCAGCACTCAAAATTGCAGGAATGTTAAGATAACTCTGGCTTGCCTGAGCAGGACCAATGCAGACAGATTCATCTGCAAGACGCACATGTAATGACTCCCTATCGATATCAGAATAAACAGCAACAGTTTTTATTCCCATTTCACGACAGGCTCGTATTATGCGTACTGCTATTTCACCTCTATTTGCGATCAAAACTTTCTTAAAAATTTTCATACTCTTAACATTACTGGATTTTTATAAAAAGAGATTAATCAAGTTTGTCGAATATCTATAAAGGTTCTATTAAGAACAAAGGTTCACCATATTCGACTGGCTGTCCATTTTCCACAAGAATTTTTACGATTATTCCATCTGTTTCGCTCTCAATTTCATTCATGAGTTTCATTGCTTCAACAATACATAGAACCTGACCTTTTGATACCTTTGAGCCAATTTCTACAAAAGGATTTGCATCGGGCGAGGGTGCTCTATAGAAAGTGCCTACAATTGGAGAAGTAATTGTAATAAGCCTTTGGGTTTCTTCTTCTTCCGGGATGTCTGTAGTTTTAGTATGAATAACAGAAGGTTTTTGTAAAGGCATTTCTATAGATGTCAAGATTTTTTCTCTTTTAATTTTTACTCTGGTACCTTCTTTTTCAACCTGAAGTTCTGTAATGTCTGTATCCTTGAGAAGTTCAATTAAAGCTTTTAAATCCTCAAGTTCCATTATTTTACCCTTTCTATATACTCTGAAGTTCGAGTGTCTATTTTAATTACGTCTCCTTCATTTATATGAAAAGGAACTTTTACTACAGCGCCTGTCTCAAGTGTTGCTGGTTTGCCTCCGCCTGAAGCTGTATCACCTTTAAAGCCTGCAGGGTCTGTTTTTATTACAGTTAGTTCAACAAAAGTCGGGATGTCAACACTTATTGGTATTTCTTTATGATATAGTATTTTGACTGTCATGTTTTCTTTAAGAAAGTTTTTTGCATCTCCAAGTTGCTCCACTGTTAATGGAATTTGTTCATATGTTTCGGTATCCATAAAGAAATACTGGTCTGCCTGGTTGTAAAGATATTGCATTGATTTTTCTTCAAGACCTGGCTTTTCGAGTTTTTCCCCTGATCTAAAGGTTTCCTCGATAATCGCACCTGTTTTCAAATTCCTGAGTTTTGTTCTTACAATAGCACCACCCCTGCCCATCTTGACATGCTGAAAATCTACTATTTCGCAAGGTTCACCTTTAAATTCAACTTTTAAACCCCTTTTAAAATCACTTGTTGAAATCAAATCTAATACCTCCTGATAAGATGAGTATTATTTTAGCATTTTCTGCAAATTTTTCCACTATCTTAACGGAGTTAACTAGTTATTCATTTGCTAACATAAAAAGAAAAAATAAAAAAATTTACTTGACATTAATTTTTAAGATATGTAACTCTACGTAGCATATATTTTTTATTAAAGGAGGGAATTGGATGAAAAAGGGGTCTGTAGTAATGTTTAGCAGTATTTTTCTTGCAGTATTTACCATTTTATTCTTTTCTTGGGGTTCTGCTTTCGGAGCTGGATTCGCACTTATTGAGCAAAGCATGAGCGGTCTTGGAAATGCATATTCAGGAGGTTCAGCAATTGCTGAAGATTCATCAACAATATTTTATAATCCTGCTGGAATGACAAGACTCAGCGGTAATCAAATTGTAGCCGGTACCCATGTAATTATGCCTTCCGTTGAATTTAATAATGAAGGCTCAAAACACGTAACAGGAGCGCCTTTAAGCGGTGGAAATGGAGGAGATGGTGGTGTAACGAAACTTGTACCCAATCTTTATTACAGCAGAAAAGTTACCGATAAATTTGCTGTCGGTATTGGAATAAACGCTCCATTTGGACTTGCAACAGAATACGATAAAAATTGGGTCGGTCGCTATCATGCGGTTGAATCAGATGTTCTTACTGTAAATATTAATCCATCGGTAGCTTATAAAGTAAATGATAATCTTAGTATTGGAGCGGGTTTTAGCGCAATGTATTTAAAAGCCCTTCTTTCCAATGCAATAGATTTTGGAACTGTTGGATATATGCTTAAAATTCCTGGCTTACTTCCTCAAAAAAATGATGGTTTTGTTGAACTCGAAGGAGATAGCTGGGCCTTTGGTTTTAATGCAGGTATCCTTTATGAATTCAATAAAAATACAAGAGCAGGTATAGCATATCGTTCAAGAGTAGAACATACTCTAAAGGGTGAAGCTGATTTTTCAAAAGTTCCGGCACTATTAAAGTCTGCATTTAAGGATGGAGATGTTGAAGCAGATATTACTTTACCCGATAGTCTGTCAATAAGTTTATACCATCAGTATAATCCTAAATGGGCTGTTATGGCTGATTTCACATGGACTAACTGGAGTGTATTTGACAAGCTTGTTGTAGAATTCGATAATCCTGCACAGAAAGACGCTGTTACAACTGAAAAATGGCAGGACAATTACCGTTATTCATTGGGCGTAACATATACTCCGGATGATAAGTGGAAATTCAGGGCTGGAACTGCGTATGATACATCGGCAGTCGCAAGCTCAAAATATCGTACTCCAAGAATTCCTGATGGAGACAGAATATGGATAGCTTTGGGATTCGGTTATAAATTTACAGACATGTTTGCGGTTGATTTCGGTTATGCACATCTTTTTGTGAATGACCCTGAAATAAACAAATCAGCAACAGGTGAAGATCAGCTTAAAGGTGCGTTGAAGGGCACATTTGATGCAGCTATTGATATACTTAGCGCCCAGTTGACATTAAGGTTTTAATGCTTCTTCACCAGCATTTCATAAAAATAGCGAAAAGGTGCGGTGATAAATTTGCTTTTATTGACCGCACCTCTGATAAACGCATTACCTATTCAAAGGCTTTGATTGCCTCATTAATTCTTTCCGACAAGATAAAAAAATATCATGAAGGATTTATTGGCATTATGATTCCAACATCAGCAGGTTGTGCTCTTTCGATACTCGGGACTTTGATGAGCGGAAAGATACCTGTAATGATTAATTATTCAACAGGCGCTGCAACAAATGCTTTATACGCACAAAATAAATGCAGTTTCAAGACAATTATTACATCCAAAGCTTTGCTCGAAAAAATTAATTGCCCTGTAATTGATGGCATGGTATTTATCGAAGATATCATGGAAAGTGTTACGGCAGGCGATAAGCTGAAAGCTGCTTTCATATCTAAATTACCCGTTGCTGTAATCCAAAGGCTCGTTTATAGCGGTAATGAGGATGACAATATTGTGATACTTTTTACGAGTGGAAGCGAGAAAGATCCAAAAGCTGTACAACTGACGCACAAAAATATATCATCCAATATAAGAGATTTCAGTCAGGTTATGAAAATGTTTGAAAATGATATTATGCTTGCAAATCTTCCATATTTCCATGTATTCGGCCTGACTGTAAATCTCTGGACACCGCTTTATTTTGGAATGACCATTGTATCATATGCAAATCCTCTGGATTATAAAATGATCTGCACCATCCTTAGAGAAGAGAGACCAACTGTAATGGTTGGCACCCCGAGCTTCTTGTGGGGGTATCTTCGCAAATCAGAATCCGGGGATTTCAGCAGCATTCGCCTTATTGTAAGTGGTGCTGATAAGTGTCCTGATGTACTTAGAAAAGAATTCAAGGAAAAGCACGGCATTACACTTTATGAAGGTTATGGTACTACCGAAACATCACCTGTTATTTCAGTAAATACACCCGAGTATAATAAACCTGGAAGTGTTGGCAGGGTATTGCCCAATGTTAAAGTTCGGATCGAAAATTATGAAACAGGAAATGAATGCAAACCCGGCGAAGTTGGACGAATTCTTGTTAAAGGTGATCTTGTAATGAAGGGTTATCTTGATGATTTTGAAGAGACTTCTATGCGTATTAGACACGGATGGTATGACACCGGCGATATGGGTTATATTGACAAGGATGGTTTTTTATGGCATTCCGGAAGATTAAAAAGATTTGTTAAGATAGGCGGGGAGATGGTATCGCTCGTAAAAGTTGAAGATGTATTGCAAAAACTTTTACCAGAAGATATTGCATGTTGTGTAGTTGAAGTGCCTGATGCATTGAAAGGTGTAAAGATTGTTGCTGCTGTAACCAAAAAGATTGATGAAAGAAAAATCCTCAAACAAATGTCAGCACATCTTCCTAATATAGCCCTGCCCAAACAATTTGTTGTTATAGAAGAACTTCCTAAAATGGGAAGCGGCAAGATAGATTTCCGTACAGTAGCAAATATGCTGCATGAAATATTGAGGGAAAAGGGATAGTAATTTCGGAATTTTTTGCTTAATTTAGAAAATTTTTTGGGGTTAAATGATTTCAAGTTTTTTGGGCAATTGAGTAAGAACTTCGCAGCCTGCTTCTTTTACAATAACCATATCCTCAATCCTTACACCTCCGAGTTCAGGTATGTATATCCCCGGTTCTATGGTAAATATCATATTATGTTTAAGAATTGTGTTCTGATTCCATGTGATTCTCGGAGCTTCGTGCACCTCAAGTCCTACCCCGTGTCCTGTTCCATGTCCAAAATAATTGCCGAAACCTTTTGCCTTTATATATTCTCTTGCAATTGAGTCAATTTTTTTGGATTTGATTCCGGGTTTAACAGATGAAATAGATTTTTGATTAGCCCTTAAAACAATATTATAAATAGCGGTTTTTTTTCTGTAGTCCTTACCACCATTTAATAGAAAAGTACGGGTCATATCCGAAAAATAACCATCCGCCTCTCCGCCCCAATCAATAATTATCATATCACCTTTCTGAAATCTTCTATCCGTGGGTTTTGCATGAGGCATTGCGGAATTAGGACCTGATGCTACAATAATATCAAATGGTAAACAGCGACATCCCTGTTTTTTTAACCTCTCTTCAAGTAGATTTGATAGTTTTAATTCAGTTTGACCTTCTTTTATTAAAGGTTTTGTTTCAAGAAAAGCATTTTCAGCTCTTTTTATAGCCAGTTTTATTTTTTCGATTTCTTCTTCTTGTTTTATCAGACGTATCTGTTCAACAACACCATCAACATCTCTTAGGGTGGTCTTTGATTTTGTCAGCTTTCGATAGAAATTATATGATATACTCGATTCAAATCCTGTTATTTTTGAAAAAGTTTTTTTAATTAGTTTATCTATAATTTGAATACGATTCCCTGCTTCAATAATTATGTCCCAACCATTTATTTCTTTATGTGCCTGTTCTTTGTATCTAAAATCGGTTACAAATACATTATGTTTATGCGTTATAAATAAAAAACCCGATGAGCCTGTAAAACCTGTAAGATACCTTATGTTAATAATATTAAATATGAGTAATGAATCTACCCCTATTTTTTTGATTGCTCTTTTAACAGCATCGAGTCTTGCCTGAAATGAAGATGTAAGCATAATGATGTAGATACAATAACAAAAAATATCCTTAAATGTCTAAAGTGAAAATCTGTTATTAAAATTCTCAAATTCTCATTCTTATTTATCAAATTGAGAATTTTTAGATATTTCAAAAATATATTAAGTCCGCATTTTTATATAACTATAGGAAAAATAAGTAAAAATTACATTGTAAGAATATGGCATTTAATTTGCTGCTATATTTTCAGATTGAAGTACAAATTAGTTTTAAGTAGCAGGTGATGTTTATGGAAGAAAACAATTTATTTGAGGATATTATACAACTGGGGTTAGATAAAGGAAGTTTGACCTTCAATGACATAGATGAAGTAATACCGCCTGAATTTATGGTAAATAAAGATTTTGAATCATTTGTATATCAGATACAAGATGCAGGAATTAGATTAGAAGATGAAATTGAATCGGATTTGAAAAATAAGGAAAATAATGGAGACGATTTATTTGATGATATTGAAAATGACAATCTTGTCCGGACTTATCTCCATTCAATGGGAAATATCAATATTTTTACAAAAAACGAGACTATCGAAATTGCAAGAAAAATCAAAGAAGGTAACAGGATTTTAATAAAAAGCATTTCACAGTTTCCGGTATATAAAAGAATTAAGAAGGAGAATCGGGAGAACGGTGGGCATAACAATAATATTACAAATAACAACAATGACCAGGAAATTTTAAAGAGGTGTATGGAGGTTTTAAAATCTCTTCTTGGAAAAAATAAAATTAAGGATATAATTGCTGAAACAGGTGTTAATTCAAAAGAGTTTAAAAAGAAATATGAAAAAATATTAGAAGTTCAGAAATTTATCGATGATGCAAAAAATGAATTTGTAATACACAATTTAAGGCTTGTTGTTAATATAGCAAAACAATATATAGGAAGGGGGCTACCTCTGCTAGATTTAATACAGGAAGGAAATATAGGGCTCATGAAAGCTGTTGAAAGGTTTGATTATAGAAGAGGCTTCAAATTCAGTACTTATGCGGTCTGGTGGATTAGGCAGGCAATTTTAAGAGCTTTAATCGAGCAAACAAGAACTGTTAGATTGCCTGTTCATGTGATCGAGATGTATAACAAAATGAATCAATCGGAGAAAGAGATAACTAATATGCTCGGAAGAAAACCCGGGATTGCTGAAATTGCCGATAAAACAGGTGTATCTTTTGAAAAAGTTGAAAATGTATATAATGCATTGCAGGATACTGTTTCAATGAACGAACCAATTGGAGATGACAAAACTTCTCTCGGCGAATATATCCCTGACACAAGAAGCTTGTCACCTTATGAAAGTACAGAACAGAAAAAAATGAGGGAATATCTGCTGAAAATACTTCATACACTTACACCTAAAGAAGAAAAAGTTATCAAAATGAGGTATGGAATAGGCTGTGACAGGGATTATACACTCGAAGAAATAGGCAAGCATTTATCTATTACAAGAGAACGTGTGAGACAGATTGAAGAGAAAGCAATTAAAAAGCTCAGGCATCCAAAACGGCTTAAGGCAATAAGGGAAATGCTTCATTAAATAATAAAAAGAAAAGGGACAGAGACTATGTGGGAGTCAATCCACAGTGTAATATCGCCTCTGCCCCAACCTGAAATCTGTTTTTGAAGGTTCCTGAATACAGTTTCAGAAATCAAAGAGGCAGTGTTAATTTTTCAATTCTGAAATTTTACCATAATTTTAAAATAATTTGTCAATCAAATTGCTCAAAATAAATTGATTTATAAAAATTTTTGATGAAATAAAATTTACTATAATTCGAAGCAACAGCCGGATATTCTGAAATTTGTGCTATACTTACTTATAATCCGTCTTCTCTATTCTTAGCTTTGAGCAATTGGTCCGGTTATTCTGGTTAACAATTGTAAATATTAAAGTAGCAAAGAATTATTTCATTATTAAAATGAGTTCGAGATCAGAAGAAAAACTATATAAAACCAGTGAAGAAATAGTCCACGGGATTACACATGGCATTGGTATTTTGTTTGCTCTTGCAGGTATGATAATTCTTTTGTACTTTGCTATAATGCACGGAACCTTCCGTCATATTATAAGCTGTACAATTTATGGAGTATCACTGATTTTACTCTATACTACTTCAACCCTCTATCATAGCATTCAACGTCCTAAAACAAAAAAAATCTTAAGACAATTAGACCATACATCAATTTATATTTTAATTGCAGGCTCATATACACCCTTTACACTTGTTAATCTTCGTGGCATATGGGGATGGACATTATTCAGTATAGTGTGGGGGCTTGCATTTGCCGGAATAATTATGCAATTATCTCCATTAAGAAAATGGAAAATAATAAGAATGCTCATTTATATAGTAATGGGTTGGATTGCAATAACTGCAATTAAACCCTTACTATTTTCTCTTCCTCTTAATGCTTTTATTCTTATAGTAGCAGGAGGGATAATTTATACCTCCGGAATAGTGTTTTATCTCTGGAGGCGCATCCCTTTTAATCATGCTATATGGCATGTATTCGTTCTCGCAGGCAGTATAATGCATTATTTTGCAGTTCTTCTATCTTTAAACCGTTCATGGTCTTTATAATCGAGACAATTCTATATTTTTTGACCATCAAGAATAAAAGCTTTATAGCATCTTTTGCATTTCGCAAATGCCTATGTGAAAACATAAAGCAAAAAGAAACAATACCCGAACCCTCTTCAGGGCACCTCTCTCGGTAAAAATAAAAACAGATAATAATTCGTGATTTTTATAACCCGAGTGCTTCGGCTATTCTTTTCTTTTGTTTTTCTATTGTCCTCTGTCCGTGTTCAAGATTTTTTAAGAGTTCTTTTTTTGCATTATCCGAAATATCCTTGCCACTGTCAATAAGATCGGAGATTTTTTCTTTTACATCATCTGCAAAATCATTAATGGTATCAATTGCATCTTCAACGATATTTACAGTTTCTCTCTTGATTTTACGCGCTGTTCGTGCAATATCTTTTCTTGTATCTTTACCCGACTGCGGTGCGTAAAGTAACGCAATTCCGGCTCCTACTGCACCTCCAATTAAAAATGCAAGCGCTATTTTCTTATAATCTTCGTCCATTAATACCTCCTTCTTAGTAATTACTAAATTGCTAAGCTTAAACAAAGAATTTGCTATGTTTCACAATAAAATCTTAAATCAATACAGGTAAAATGTGCCAACCGTAGAAACTATTTTCAAAATATTTTTGGTATTACCTAAATTATAATAGTTTGATTTTATTAATTCCAGCAAAATGTTGCAGAGCTTTTTAATATTTTAATAAATCCGATAGACGCGCAAATTCTTCGATTGTTAATGTCTCGGGTCTTCTATTAGGTTCTATTCCTGCACTCAATAGCCATTGCCCCGGGTTCTCATGCAGGGGTTTCAATGAATTCGAAAGCATTTTCCTTCTTTGTGAAAAGGCAGTCCTGATTATATTAAAAAATTTTTTTTCATTCGAGATAGTCACCGGAGGTTTCTCTAAAATTTGCATATGTACTACCGCAGAATCAACCTTAGGTATCGGCCTGAAAGCTTCTTTTGGAATAATAAATTCAAAAGATGGCTTTGCATAATACTGAACCATTATTGTCAGTATGCCATAATCTTTACTACCAGGTTTAGCAACAATTCTTTCGGCGACTTCTTTTTGAATGCTCATTGTAATTGATTTTAAATTACGTAAAAAATCTCCTTTTTCAGATTTAATTTCAAGTAAACGGAATATTATTGGAGTAGTTATATAATATGGAATATTTGCTACTACTTTAAAAGCAGGCAGTTTGTTGAAAGGATATTCAAGTGCATCTCCACATACCACTTCTATATTTTTATATATAGATAATTCTTTCTGTATCTTTTTATAAAGTTCTTCATCCAGCTCAATTGCTATTACTTTTTCGACTTTTTCCGCTATTATTTTAGTTAGTGTACCATGACCCGGACCTATTTCTACTACAAGATCATCAGGCTCAAGCCTCGCAACCTCAACTATTCTGCCAAGAATTTGAGGATTATAAAGAAAATGTTGTCCAAGTGATTTTTTTGCCATAGATTCTATTGCCTGTTGTGACTCCAGTATTAATTAATTAGAGCCGTGATTTTGTTTTATATTAGGATAACCTCCTTTTACATTATAAAGTATAATTATTCCGGAAAGAAAAAACATCGCTACAGAAAGAATAGCAGGTCTCTGGCTTCCGAAAGTACTTGATATATAACCGAAAACTATGGGGCCGATAATAGCAGAAGATTTCCCGGCGAGTGAATATACTCCGAAATATTCTGCTTCTTTCCCTTCCGGTATAAATTGAGCAAAAAATGCTCTTGATGCAGCCTGTACAGTACCGAGTCCAAGACCTGCGAATGAAGCGAGAAACCAGAACATTGTTTTAGTTTTTATAAAATATGCTACGATTGCAACGACTGTCCACATTAAAAGAGAGAGCATTACAACTTTTTTAGGCCCCCAGAAATCTATCGGTCTTGCCATTATGAAAGAGCCTGCAAGTGCAGTTGCCTGGACAATTAAGTATAGAAAAACAAGCTCCTGGGTATTAAATCCCAATGTTACAGAAGCAAAGATACTTGAAAAGACAATTACAGTATTTACACCGTCTTCGTAAATAAAATAAGAAGTGAGAAATTTCAATGAATTTTTGTTTTGAAAAACCTCTATAAAAGTTTTGTATGTATATTTGAATCCTTTAATTCCAGAATCAAATAGGGAATCTTGTTTGCTATTTCCCGGAAGAAATAAAAATGCTGGCATAGAGAAAATTCCAAAGAAAGCTGCAACTGTAATCCATACTATCGTGAAATTTCCTGTTTTTATGAAGTAAAGAGCTATAAGCAACGCAGCAATAGAACCGGCATATCCTACCATAAACCCCCATGCTGATACTCTTCCCAAAAATTCCTTTGGAGCAATCTGCGGTAGAAATGAATTATAAAAAACAAGACCTCCTTCCATTCCTACGTTTGCAATAACAATAAGCGTAAAACCAATTAAAGCCATACCTTTATCAAGTAATGAAAAACATGCAACAGAAGATATACAGATTGCTGTATAAATAAAAAGGAACCTTTTTCTTAATCCACCATAATCGGCAATTCCACCAAGAAATGGAGAACTGAATGCAACTATAGCCATACTTAAAGAGATAGCTCTCCCCCACCATAAATCACCCAGACCGCCTTCATTGCCAACAATGAAATTTGTATAATAAACAGGGAAGATTACTGCTGCGATTACTGCTGAATAACTTGAATTCGCAAAATCGAATAATGTCCAGCTAATTATATGTTTTTTATTCAAAGACATTCTTATATAATAAATGAATAAATTATTTATTTGTTAATATAAGAAATGCTATTACAATAATTCTGGTTTTAAGAAAGAATTTAGTTGAAATTGCTTAAATCTATTAATTTCTTGGTTTTAGTAGCTTTCTAATTTCTGTGATTCTTTCATCGTCTATCGGATGAGTTGAAAGATAAACTAATGGTTGTTTTTCCTGCCTTCTTTGTTTCATCCTGTTTCAGAATTCTAAAGCTCCAATCGGATTATATTCTGCTTTACTCATCAAATCAATCCCAATACGGTCGGCTTCCAGTTCCTGTTTTCTGCTAAATGGTAGAACTATACCTATTTCTGTCCCCAATCCATAAGCTTGGTTTAATGCCTCAAGAACAATAGGATTATCAACATCCAAAATAAAGTTCAATGCAATCTGTCCCATCTTTGCAATTAATGCTATGCTCAACCGCTCTGCACCATGACGTGCTATTGCATGCCCTACCTCATGCCCAATCACTGCAGCCAACCCCTTTTCATCTTTAGTATAGGGTAGAATTCCTGTATAAATTCCTATTTTCCCACCCGGGAGACAAAAGGCATTTACTATGTTATCATCTTCTATTACTATAAATTCCCATTTATAGTCTGAACGGCCAGAAGCTTCTGCAATACGAGTTCCTACCTTTTTTACTTGGTTAATAAGATACTGGTTTTGGCTCAGTTTTAATTCTTTTTTGATTTTTCTTAAAGCATCTTCTCCTATTTTTATTTCGCTTGATTCAGGGATAATAATCAATTGTTTTCGCTCTGTTAAGGGGGCTTCCTTACATGAAGCGAAGAATAAAACAATAGCAAATAATATAATAATTGCTTTAAGTGATTCTTTTCTGCTTCTATTTTTTATAAACAAATTCATTCTGAACTATCTATAGCCTCTCGACCTTTTTGTTTTCTTATTCCTGATAGGATATTCAAGGTTTCAACAAATCCAGAAAATCCCATCGCAAAATAAATATAGGCCTTTGGTATATGAAATTCCAAGCCCTCAGCTATTAAAGTAACTCCTACCATAAGTAAAAAACTTAATGCAAGCATTTTCAATGAAGGATGACGATTGATAAAATTGCTTATAGCTTCTGAAGCTATTAGCATAAGTATCATTGCAATAACTATAGCTGCTATCATGACTCCAATCTTCTGTGCCATACCTATTGCTGTAATCACAGAATCAATCGAGAATACAATATCAAACAAAATTATTTGTGTTACAACTGCTGCAAAAGTAGCTTTTACTTTTGTAATTATCTCTTTATGTTCTTTTTCAAATATGCCATGTATTTCATGAGTTCCCTTATAAAGAAGGAAAAGACCTCCAGCTATCAATATTAGATCTCGTACGGAAAAACTGATATTAAATAATGAAAATAAAGGTATTGTTAAGTTCGCCAGCCATGCGATACTCAGAAGAAATAGTAATCTTGTAATTAGAGCTAAACCAATGCCAATTTTGCGTGCTTTTGGTTGTTCTACATAAGGTAGTTTGCTTGTTAAAAGAGAAATCACTACAATATTATCTATTCCTAGAATTATTTCTAATGTAGTAAGAGTTATTAGACTCACCCATATCTGTGAATCTGTTATCCATTCCATAGCCTCTCCTCTGAAAACGTTATTCTATAAGTCGCTAATCGAAGATTTCTTCAAGGAATGACTTTATCTTGTGTTTTTTATGCTTGTGTTTATATTCATTTTCATATCTATGGTGTTTTGAATACCCCTCATATTCTCTCTTGTGTTCATTTCTTTCGCGATTTTCGCTATCTTGATAGGAAGCAGACCTATCAATAATCTTGTCAAGCTCACCTCTGTCAAGCCAAACTCCTCTACATTGAGGACAGTAGTCAATTTCGATTCCATGCCTTTCTGAAATCATTAATGATACATTGCATACTGGACACTTCATTTTTACCTCCTAATATTACCATAAAAAAAGACCTTCACCACGAAATACAATTCTTATCGTGATAAAGGTCTTGCTTATTAGATTTATCTAACCAGTGGTACCAGTCTGATTAAATAGACGTATTGGTGATAGCCACTGCTCAGCTACTCCCCTTTACTTCATTTAATAATATATAAACATGAAATATGAAGTCAATATGAATTCTCATTCAGGGGTTAAATAATAATAGCAATCTCTTTATTATTTATTTAAAATAATAACTGTGAATATTATTGTATGTGGTGGAAATGGTTTTATTGGCTCAAATCTTGTACAGCATCTTCTGAGAAAAGGACATAGTGTAACAATACTTGATAGAAATAAGACACGCTATTCATTACCAAATCTAAAATCTTTTCAAATTGATTTATTGAAACCTGACTTGTTTCAAGAAGAATGGTTTAATAATATAGATGCTGTAATCAATCTTAGCGGAAAAGATATTTTTACATTCTGGAATCAAGAAGCTAAGAAGCTGATCTGGGAAAGCAGGGTAACTGTAAATAAGAATCTTGTTGATTTTATAAGTAAGCTTCCCGAAAAACCAAAGACATTTGTATCTGCATCTGCTGTAGGTTTCTATGGCAATAATGGTGATGATGAGCTTACTGAAGAATCTCCTCATGGTAGAGGTTTTCTTGCTGAGGTTTGTATTTCCTGGGAAAAAGAAGCTTTGGAATCTGAAAAATACGGGATTCGCTCGGTTCAGGTAAGAACAGCTCCTGTGCTTTTAAAAAATGGTGGGATAATGCATCAAATGATGAAGTCCATGCGATTCGGTTTTACTTTTGTTTTTGGAGATGGCAACCATTGGTTTCCGTGGATTCATATGCATGACCTTCTAAGAATTTACGAAGAAGTTACAGTTAATGATAGTTTCTCCGGGCCTGTAAATGCTTCTTCTCCGGAACCTGTAAGGTTTAAGGATTTTATTAAATCTCTTGTTAGTTTTAAAAAAGCTTTAATAATTCCTTTCCCAGTTTTTTTACTGAAGTTGTTTCTTCAGGAAACATCAGATGTTCTATTGTTCAGTCAACGAGTTGTTCCTTCAAAACTACAAAAATATGGATTCACTTTTGAATATCCAAATTTAAAAAATGCTCTTAAAGAAGTTTTTAAGAATTAACAAACTTTAATTTTTTAGTTTTACCCCGAGCTTTATAGCTTCTATCATACTTGATGGATTAGCTATGCCTTTCCATGCTATATCATAGGCTGTTCCATGATCAGGTGATGTTCTTACAAAAGGGAGACCTACTGTAATATTTACACCTTTATCGAAAGCAATCATTTTTAATGGAATCAAACCCTGATCATGGTACATACAAACAACTATATCAACTTCACGTTTATATGCTTTATGGAATATTGTATCCGGTGGATAAGGTCCTTTAACCTCAATCCCCTCTTTACGGGCATCTTTAATTGCAGGAATTATTTTTTTAATTTCTTCATCCCCGAATATTCCTGATTCTCCTGCATGTGGATTAAGACCTGCAACTGCTATTTTCGGATTTTTTATAGAGAACATATCACATGCTTTCTTTGCAAGATTGATTGTTTTTAATATTTTCTTCCTCGTAATTAAATCAGGTACATTTCTTAATGCAACGTGAATTGTTACAAGGATAACTCTTAAAAGCCCACCCGCAAGCATCATTGCATAATCTTTAGTCCCCGAGAGATTTGCAAGCATTTCTGTATGACCATGCCATTTGCTACCAGCCATTTTGAGTGATTCTTTTGATATAGGAGCGGTAACTATAGCATCAACTTCTTTATTTAAAGCAAGTTCAACAGCCTTTTTAATAAATAAAATACATGCTCTTCCACTTTCAAGAGTAGGTTTACTCAAAATTTTATCTTTTACAGAATTGGATTGGTGAATTATATGAATAATATCTTCTGCTGGTTTAACCTCGTTTATTGATTTTATGACTTTTAATTTTGTTGAAAGTCTCAATAATTTTTTTGCTGATTCAATTACATTTATATCCCCTATTACAATGGGCATACATATTTTTCTAACATCCGGCAAAGTAAGTGCCTTAAGAATGATTTCAGGACCTATACCTCCTGAATCTCCCATTGTTATAGCTATTTTTTTCATTATTTGACTTTAGTTGTGAATCCTCTTTAGATCAAGTATTGACAACTTTTTGTATTGCAGATGAAGGATTGTCTGCCTGCACAGTTGCTAAAAGCTCAAAGCCATGCTCCCTAAGATTATTCATATGCCAATTATTACCATTTACTCCTACTATAATGTAAATTCCTAACTCAAGAATAATAACCATTATGGAAGTTTCGGCATTATTATAATATATCTCGATTGAAGTCAATAAAATAATACTGCACACAACGATAAAAGCGTGTACCCATAACTTTTTTATTACAAGCCAGATAACTGAAAACAAAAACCCGGGCCACGAAAAACCAATCTTAACAGCCTGGTAACCAAGCGCATAATGTTTAAAAACATTAAAGGTTTTCATTCCATTCTGAAAAGTATTTTAATTAAAAGGCCTATTTATTTTTAAAGTTGAATTTTTATACACGTTCTTTGTTTTAGTTCATTAATATGTAATTTAAGATGCTCATTAAGTTGTCTTTCAATAAGATAGGTTTCAATCTCATCCCAGACATCTTCTACCTGTTTTCCTTCAAACTTTTCGGGATTGGCTCTGTAAAAGTTGTGTATATCTTCTTCTTTTATTCTAATAAGAGCTTTTATTTTAAGATCTATATAATCATTTAGAATTTCTTCTTCTGTCGGCGCTTCAAGTCTGATTTTTTTTGCTTCGCCAAGCAAAAGAACCCTGTTTATCATAGTATTTAGAACTTCCTCTATTTTTATATCAGGCAAAATTTTTTTCGTTTCCGAGAATTTATTTTCAAGTTCACTCAAAGTAATTGCCTGTGTATCCACATACGCAACGATTCTATCATTTATTCCGCCAAAAACAATTGAGTTGAAAGATAATATTAAAATTAAAATGAGTATAATTTCTTCTTTCATAATTTTTAGCATAATAATTTAAATTTAAATGGAATTAAAAAGCATGGCCGATACTAAAATGTATTTCACCGGCACTTTCACCTGCTTCTTTTTGCAGTTTTCTGCCATAATCAATTCTTACAGGTCCAACAGGTGTATTATACCTTAACCCCAGTCCGGCAGTGAATTTAACATCGGATATATTTATATCTCCGGTCTTTATCCAGACGTTTCCACCATCAAGAAATGCAACGATACCAAAATTTTTACTGACTGAAGTCCTTAGCTCGACATTCTCCATAAGAAATGTATTCCCACCAATGGGGTTACCATCACTTCCTTTAGGACCGAGAGTATCCTGGTCATATCCCCTTACAGTTGTTCTTCCGCCGAGAAAGAAACGCTCAACAATGGGGAGTTCATTCGTGTTAAAAAAACCCTGCGCTACACCGCCGCGTAATGAAGCAGCTAAAACCACCCCCTTTGCTATTTCATGGTAAATATTTCCGTAAAGCATTAATTTTGCAAAATTTGTTTCGGATAAAAAAACAGGTGCGGTGAACTTCAACGTAGCACCTGCGAAAATACCCTTCTTCGGATAAAACTGGTTATCTCTTGTATCATAAATAAGTCCCAATCTAAGTCCGCTGATTATTAGGGTGCCTGTATCTTCCTTACTAAGGACAACATCTGGCTTTACATCGAATGTATTCACAAGTGAAAAATCGTAATACAGTTCTCCCCGTAATACATTCCCTATTTTTCTCTCGAAACCCGCTGCAACAGTATGTCTTATAAGTTTATAACGGGTTTCTCTTGTATCTATATTAATCTCTCTTTTATCTTCGCCAAGAATAAAAAGTCTAAATGGCAACTCCTTTTGCATGAACCATGGCTCATAAAATTGCATGATATACCGTTTTTCAAGAGAACTCAATTCCAGGCGCAAAGAGGCTTCTCTGTTCATTCCCATAAGATTTCTGTAAGATAAATCGATTGTTCCTCTATACAGTTCATATTCGGCATATCCGAGACTAATCTCTACTGCTCCGGCATTTCCCTCCCTGAGTTTAATGAGTACATCCTTTTGACCATTAAATGTATCAAGTGGTTCCATATATATATCCGAGAATAAACCAAGTTTGTAAAGCTTCTGTCTCTCTTTAGATAGAAGACTGGCGTCAAATGGAGCATTCTCTTTCTGTTGCAATTCTCTTCTTACTACATCATATTTTGTTTTTTGATTGCCGGTTACAATTGTCTTTCCGAAAAGAACTAAATTGCCCTCATATATATTGAATGCTAAGGAAGCGCTTCCATTTTTTATCTCGCGTTTAACCTCAACTTTTACATCAGGGAAACCTTTCGATGTAAATAACTCTATAATTTTGTACCGTGCGTTCGAAATATCAACTTCATTATAAGCATCTCCGATTCTTATATTTATTAGATTCCTTAATTCGATTTCCGGGACAGAAGTTGTGCCAGATATTTGAATTTCATTTATTACGGTTTTTTTACCTTCATTTAATGTTACATATATATCCATTTTTTTATTATCGCTATCATATACAGCCTGAACTTCCTCAACATTAGCATTAAGATAGCCGAGTGCATTATAAAAGTCCTTAATCGCATCTGTATCTGAATCAAGCATCTCGGAATTATAGCTTTTACCTTCTTTGAGGGACATAATTTCTTTAAGCTTTTCTTGTTTAATCGTGTTACCATTAAAAAGTATTTTTCCTACGTTTATCTCCGGACCTTCAAATATAAAAAAAGTTACATCGATAATATTATTTTTTTCTGAAACAATAGGCGCAATCTGGGCGAATTCATAACCTTCGGTATGATATATATGAAGCAATCTACTTAAAGATTCCTGCAAAATATCGTCATTGAAATCTTCTGCTTCTAAAAAAGGAAGTTCCCTTAAAAGCCTCCTATCCGATATTGAACTATTACCGCTTATATTTATTTTAAGTTGTTTCCCGGGACTTACTGAAAAAGAGAGAATACCATCTTTAAACTGTGGCTCACTTATCACAGGCTTAAAATAATCTCTTTTCTTATAATATGATCTTATTCGTTCTAAATCTTTTTTTAGGGTTGACCGGTTAAATATACTTCCGGTAGTTAGTTTCATAATTGACTTTACTTCTTCAGGACCATTAATATCTATTCTTTTTATTATTTCAGGAACACCGGTATTAACTTTAAGTTTAATATCAACCTTATAGGGAGACTTAAGTCTAACGGTGCGGATACTAATATCCGGGTTAGGGAATCCAAGATAAGATAGCTCTTTTTTTAGTTCATCAACTGCTCTGTCAAAAGGCTCACAGGAAAGATATTGCCCTTCTTTTATCTGAAAAATTTCTCTTATTTTTCTTGATGAAATATCATGCTGTCCGGATATTGAAATTTTCCTGACAGAATCCTTTTCCTTTACCGAAACAAATACTTTTACCCTTTCACCGTCTTCAGCACTAACCGAAATATCATCGAATATTCCTTTTAAAAAAGCTCTTTTTATGCCTCTACGGACAATATCAGGATCTATATTTTCACCCGCTTGAATACCAAGAAGATATAGCAATTCATCCTTTTGAATCGAAGAAAGCCCTTTAATTTCCACTTCAGAAACTATCGAGGCATGTGCACATATTGCAAATGAGGAAATAATAACCAAGCAAAAAAGAAAGATAAACCGGATCCTATCAATAGCAAATCTTTTCATAACTATTTATTTAAACTCAAATCTGAATTTGATATCACCACCGATACTTCCTCTTTCATCTCTAAGACCTATCAGGGATATATTTTTTCCGACTAAGTATTCAATTTTTATTATTTGTTCTTCCGATGCTCCAATTGAATTAGTATATGTAACAAACAACCTGTCTCCGATTAATCTTTTTGATACTGTAAACTGAGGTCCGATAGTTCCGGTTTTTGTTGAAACATATGGTTCAACCTGAAATCGGTCAAGTCCTGTAATAGAGCGCAATCTTTCTTCGATAACGTCCTGCACTTTGCCGGTTATAAATGATGTTGCTTCTCCGGCACCGATTCCACCTTCAAGACCTTTTAGCTGTTTACCAACCTGCCCTACTGTTAATAAAGCAAGAATATCAACTTCATCGAGTCGCGGGTCAGAAGATAGAGCAAGGTTAAAATGATCCATTTGCCCTTCAAGGGCAAGTCTTATATTATAGCCTTTTACCAGAGTTTCAGCGGTAAGATTGATAATGGGTTTTATTCTATTTGGATCGGCAAAATCAACACTTGCAAATATAATTTTGAACTCATTATTTCGAAAATATACATATCCCTCATTTGATTCGACTCTTCCAAAAATAACAGGACTTGAAATTGAACCTTTGAGTATCATATCTCCTCTGATTTTCACCGGTGTTCTTGCAATATTATTATCAATCAAAATATTTTCATCTCCGGAAATTCTTATATTCAACTGTGCTTTTTCAAAAATAGAGACTTCGGGTCTGATAGTCTCTTTTGGCTTTACTGCAAGGAGCCAGCTTCTCCACTCCACCATTTCTTTATAACGTCCTTTCTTTATCTTCACATCCCCGGTAATGTTCATTGAGTCAGATGTTCCTCTACAAAGCAATTTACCATCAAATGTCACACTAAAATCTTTTGAATAAGTGGTTGTAACATTATCAACGCTTGCCTGAATATAATATCTTTTAATTGATAGACCCTTAAGATAAACAACTCCTGAAAGAGAAACATCTCCTCCACCGATTTTCCCGGATAAGCTTTCAAGAACAATTCTATCTTCATCTATATTGAGACGACCGTTAATTGAACTTATATACGAAGGAAAATCCTTAAGTCCGAATGAAGTATCTTTTAATATCATATTTCCATTGATCTCCGGATCATCCCACCTCCCGCTTATTGATAGTTTAAACTCGGAGTCACCTTTAAGATAACCGATTTTTCTCGAAAGCCCCTTCAATGGAGCAAGATTTGATCTTCCTTCAAACATTAAATCATATTCTTTTCCTATTTCAAAACCACCGGAAAGTTTAAAAGAAGATGCACCGCTTTTTATGGTCGCCATCTTTATTGAAAATTTTTTATTATTTAAAGAACAATGTAACGGTGTATCATTAGTAAAAGTTTGACCATAGAGTGAAAGATTAAAATGTTCAATATTTGCGGTAGCGGAAAGATTATTTCTATCACCTTTAAGGTCAATAATCCCTTCAAGATTTAGCTGTAGATCTTCGGGAATTTCCTTGAAGAAAGTACTTGCAATAAAATCATACCTTCCCTGCTGGATTGTTATTTCTGCATTCCATGGCAGTTTTTCATCAAAATATCCGTTTCCTTTTATTTTAAGACTTTCATTGAATAGAGAACCGTTTATAGATATATCCCTGTTTTTAATAGATGCTGTTAATGTACCATTTATTATATTTTTACCCCTGAAAGTTCCTCCTGTTGCTTTTGCAAGAAAAAATATATCAGGATTATCAAAAGTACCGTGTCCTTTTGATTCAAATGAAAAAACAGCATTCTCCGGCGCTTTTCCGTATGTGGCATCCTTTAAATAAAATTTTTCTGATGATGCATTATATGTGAATTTATCTCCTGAAGAGAAAGAAGCCCCTGCTTTTATTAAAGAATCGCCTTTTCGGATTATTGCATCTGTCAAGAAAAATGTATGATTGGAATATTCAAATTTTGAAGCTCCTGAATCAAATGGTAATTTGAATACAGTAGCTTTTTCAACAGTTCCTTTTCCTTTAACCTGGGGAGATTCCCCTTTGCCGGTTAATTTTATATCAGCATTCATTTTACCGGTGCCATCGAAGTCCCTGTAAAAAATCTTTACTGCTTTTCCGAAGTCCGCATTCTTAATAGTTGCACTAATATCATAAATAGGTTTTGAAAGGTCAAAGAGTTTTTGTGCTTCTGGAAATAATATTTTCCCTTTAATAGAGTGTTGCTCGTTTTCTGATTTAAAAACACCCTCATACACTTCGAGCAGGTTTTTTTGATAATTAATAAAGGCTTCTATACTTAAGACAGGATATTCTTCAATAACACTTTTTGTCATAACAACTTTTCCCGAGATTTTTGGGTCATCAAAAGTACCCTTAATATCTCCTGAAAAATCACCTATGCCTTTAATTTCTTTATAATAAGGCAGTGCAAGATCAGAAGAATCTTCTGAGTGTAATTTCGCTCTTAAATTAATAGTTTTTGCTTTAATATCAAGAACCCCGTTAAGTTCGGCATTTGTCAGGTTTGTATTAATCAAAAGATTAGAAAGAGATAGCACATCATGGTTTAAAGAAAAAGCGCCCTTAATGGATTTTATTCTGTAAAGAACATCATCTACCGGTTTGCTGGAGTCCTTAACCCAGGTTCTTTGTCCCTGAATATGTGATCTATAAATAAAATTGCCGATAGGGTTAAAGTACCTTCCTTCTGAAAATAATTCTCCGTCTGCTTTACCCGGTGGTATTCCCGGATCCCATCCAATAAGATTCAAAAGAGGCTTACTATCAGCATCCTGAAATTTAATATTTAGCGTGAAATGATCGACTACCGGTAAATGTATCGATGCTTCTGCCAATGCAGAACCATTATAAAGATGAGCATTACCATTTTTGAACTCCATTAAACCATTTTTATAAGTAATTTCAGTTGCAAGAGTATTTATATCGACACCGAATAGATTTCCATTTTTCATGTTTGCTTTTCCTCTGGCTAATATGTCATTAAGCCTTCCTGTTATCTGTCCTTCAAAATTCGTGAACCCCTCAACTTTTTCCTTAACTCTCAATATTTCCATGAGCGTCTGCAAATAGAATCCCCCGCTTAATTTCAAATCAAGCACGACATTATCAAGATTAATTTTGGTTTGTGAGGAATTTTTTTCGGTTAACATCCTGCCATGTTCATTTCCAATTAAATTGATATTCCCTTTAACAGATACACTACCTTCACCGCTTGTTTCAAGTTTGAGAAGTTTTTTAATTGATCTGACTATTAAAGAAATTTCTGTTGAAAAAGCTCCTTTGCCTTCAGAATAATAACCGGAACTCCTTATTTTTGAACCATATGCATCTATTTGAAGTTTCTTTATTTCTATCCGATCTTTTTTGAAATCCATAGCTGAAGATGTACTACATGATATTTCAGGCCAGCCTTCCTTCAGCAACTTAAGTTCTTTTGTTTTTGCATCAAGTTTCTGTATATCACCAATAATAAATTCACCGCTCAAGCCTTTTATTTCAGCTCTTGCATTAAGCATTTCATCGCTAAGGAATAAATCACCTTTGAAAACTTCGACAACTTTAATTTTTACCTTAAATGCTTCTTCTCTTTCTTTTTCAAGATAAGCTTTTACACGTTTTATTATCTCTTCTAATTTATTTTTAGACACACCAATGACCGGTCCTTCAATAACAAGCCTTCTTAGAATTATTCTTTTGTTAAATATTTCTGAAAGAGATGCATAAGCTTTGACTTCCTTAGCTGAAAGAATAGTATTACCTGTCGGTTCTTTTATAATTAAATCTTTTGCAACAATATATAGTGGTAGAATATTTATAGAAAATTTTTTTGCTTCTAATTTTTGGCCTGTTGCGAGCTCAAGCTCAGGGACTATAATATTTTTTATAGTATCAGATATAAACTGGCTATGAAAAAGGATAGTCAATCCAAAAAAAATAAGGACAAATAGAAACAACAATCCTATTTTTAGACGATTATTTTTTTGTTCTTTGTTCTCGGGCATTTTAAATATAAGTCTTTCTGTATATCAGCCGAATTATAGACAGACAGAGAATATTTAATTAAATTAAGGCAGAAATCATGCAAATCTATACTCCAGAAAACTGATGAATTAATAAGCATCTGTTGTCCCATCATATTTATCTAAACCAAATAATAATTTATTTTTTAGAATTTTTATATTTTAACAATAACTTCATATGCTTGACTACTAATTCATTATCAAACCTTTGTGATTCGTTAACATAAAAATGCATTTAAAATAATGCAACTTTTGCAAATCCGTTATCCATATAAAAATACGGATATAATGAACAATTCTAACGTCATTGCCCGACTTGCCTGCCCGCTGTTTTTGTGGCGGGATCGGGGAAGCCGGTTTTGACGCTTTAATTCTTACAATTTAAGAAAATATCATAAATTCATATAATTATAAATAAATATATATTAATAAATAAAATAGCAATAGCAAATTTATTTCTTGACTTTCAATACCTTTCCCATATATATTGCTTTATATTTGAATTGTTATAAAGACATTAATTAATAATGTTTTGTTATATTTTTTTAAAGAGCATATTATGTAGCTTTTTTAAAGTTATTTTTATAAGCAGGAAGGGGGTGAATATTTCTTATATTTATAAGTTTATCTTATTGATTAATCAAATGAAGGAGGGTGACAAATGGGTTTTTTAAGAAAGACTTATGATTTTTTCATGGCTGCTTCAATAGCTCATGCTAAATGGGATTATGAAGTATCCATGAATATCATTAGAAACCGGAAAAAACTTCTTATTATCTTCATACTTCTCCTGCCTATTCTTGCTATTTCATGGATTAATGCAGCTGATATTATTGGTGGCAAGACAGCATATGCGCCTGCCCATTATTCAAACCTAATCTTTGCTGTCTCGATTGCAGTTGGTCTTGCAGCAGGTCTGATTACAGGATGTATCGGTGCAGGTGGTGGTTTTATTATTACCCCTGCTTTAATGGCAGCTGGTGTTAAAGGTATTCTTGCTGTTGGAACAGATGTTTTCCATATATTTGCAAAAGCAATCATGGGAACGACTGTTCATAAAAAACTCGGAAATGTTTCTGTAAAACTTGCGATAGCTTTTTTAATTGGTTCAGGTGGTGGCACATTTATAGGCGGTGCAATAAATAAAGGTCTTTATAATAAAGATCCGCTCTTAAGCGAGGCTTTCATCAGTACTGTTTATGCAACTCTTCTGGGATTTCTTGGATTCTATGCCCTTGCAGATTTTATTAAATCAACGAGAAAATCATCAGGAGGTGGTGGAGGAGGGCATGGACATGACGCTCATGGTGGTCCTTCGGGCATGACAAATCTTGCAATCAGTCTTCAAAAAATAAACATCCCGCCTATGATAACTTTTGACGAAGACTTTGGCGGAAGAAGAATATCATGGCTGTTTGTAGCAATAGGCGGTGTTATTGTTGGAATGCTTGCAGCAATTATGGGAGTTGGTGGTGGTTTTGTAACATTTCCTATGTTTGTTTATATTTTTGGTGTTTCAACAGCAACAACAGTTGGAACAGATATTTTACAAATAATATTTACAGCAGGACTTGCATCAATAGCTCAGTATGCGATTTACGGTTATGTTTTCTATACACTCGCAATGGGAATGTTAATTAGTTCATTGATAGGAATTCAGGTTGGAGCACTTACAACAAAAGTTGTTAAAGGAATCCACATCAGGGGATTCTATGCAATGTCAATTATAGCCGGTTTTGTAAATAGAGCTTCTACATTGCCTAAGAAATTAACGGAACTCGAGTATATAAATATGAATAAGTCTCTTATTAACAACATTGAATTTGCAGGTAATATAGTTTTCTGGATTGTTGTAGGTTTCTTCGGGTTCTGGGTTTTAAGTAAATTTTTTGTGAACATTGGCAAATTAAGAGAGGAGGGCTAAGATGGCAGGTTCGGCAAAGAAACATATGGGTCTTGGAATAATAATGGCCCTGTCTTTTTTTGTAATACTTTTTCTGATGTTTTCACCTATTTTCCCAAAGACTTCAGACGGGCAGCCCCAGAATGGTTTACAATGGGCTGATGAGATGTTCAACCAGCTTGCAAAGGGTTCATCTTATTTTATACCGAAAGTTGCAAAAAGTAATGAAAAGTTCATGGGTAGAATGTTTACAGCTACGTTTAAAGTTGATAAACCAGAAGATAAACCCGGTGATGCCGAAAAAAGAGCTCAAAGAGCATCGCAACTTTTTATTGTTAATCCCGGAGCAAAAGTTGAAGTTAATGGCGCTGAATTAAAAATCGAGGGAGACCTCGGCATGGTATTGAAAGCCGCTTTAGAGGATGCAGATGTAATGTTTAAGAATGAAGGAGATAAACTGAAAGCAAAATATGCAGCAGCAATGGGAACTGACGATGTTAAACAGATTTTCAGACAGTGGAACAATGTTCTTCCCAAAATCGACAAACTTTTCAAGAAAGAAGGAAAAATAGAGGAATCTAAAATTGTATCGGATGTTACCAAAAAAACAGTAGAAGCTGCATATAATTTCTACGGAGTACAGGCAGTGCAGGTTAAAGAAAAAGCAGGGCTGATGACATTTCTTCTCGTTTTTTACGTTATTTATACAATGTGGTGGGGCTTTGCGATATTTTACATATTCGAAGGTCTTGGGTTAAGCATGAAAAAAGCTAAAGAAAAGAAAGAAGTCTAAAGGAGGATAAAATGAAGATACTCGTTCCTGTAGACGGTTCAAAATATTCAATGGAAGGCGTTAAAATTGCTCTTGATTATGCTAAGACAAAAAAAGCTGATATAACTCTGATGACAGTTACTCCTTTTATTTCAGGACTTGACCTTGAAATATCAGCAAAAGAAATTGAGAGCATAAATGAAACAATGAGACGCAATGGTGAAGATGTGCTTGATAAAGCAAAAAATATTTTGAGCGCTGAAGGTATAACTGCCAAAACAATACTATTATCAGCTATTTCTGCAGCAGATGAAATTTTAAATACAGCTGAAAAGGAAAAGATAGACCTTATTATAATTGGAAATCGTGGACTTGGTGGAACTGCTACAAGATTTCTAATGGGTAGTGTTGCATCCAAGGTTGCTACAAATGCGCCTTGCTCGGTCTATGTTGTAAAAACAGCCTGATTTCAGCCCCTCTACTTTATTAAAGGGCCTCATCATAAGAGGCCCTTTTTTGTTTTCTTTAACCAAAAAATGCAGTTTAAAAAGCTAACAAGCTATCAAATTCTTAAGAAAAAAGCTAAGAGCAAAAACACACCCCTCACCCCTCTTGATAGAGGGTAAGAGCTAATAAGCTAAATAATTAGAGCAATATCTGTATTATTTGGGTAAAATTAGATACAATAATCATAAAAAAATAAAGGAGAAAACATTTATGGAAAGAATGTGTCCGGTTCCAAGAATTCTTCTGCCAATTGATGGAAGTGAAAATTCTATAAGAGCTGTTCGTTTTGCAGGATATCTTACCTCAGCCTTGAAAAATGATCTTTTGCATATAACATTATTAAGGGTTATAACAGGAGGGTTCATAAGTCAGCATCTTTCTTATATTGATCTTATGGCTGATGTAGTTGGAGAAACTGACACATTCAAGAAAATAAAAGATGAACATATTGATAAGAATATCAAACCAGCATTGGAGCAAGCAGAGAAAATTTTTAAGGACATTGGTGCCAGAGTTGAAATTGAGAAAGTTGTCGCTGAGGGGGATGCTGCAAAGAAAATTGTAGAGATAGCAGATAAAAAACACTGTTCAACAATTATTATGGCCAAGAGAGGGCTCTCGGAAATTAAAGGGTTCTTTCTTGGGAGTGTAACGAATAAGGTTATACATTCTGTTAAGAATCAGAGTATTTATATTGTTGGCCAGAGAATATTAGAAGATAGTGAATGTCCTTTACCTGATATTCTGATTCCAATTGATGGCTCTCAATATTCTTTGAAAGGTGTCGAACATGCTGTCTGTCTTGCATCCAGGATAGGTTCTGTCAAAAAAATAACGCTATTAAGAGTAATTAATCTTGCTGTAATTATGGAGCGTCTTCAGGGAGGAATGGAACCGATGGAGGAGGCAAACAAAATATTCGAAGAGGCTAAGAAAATTATTCTGAATACCGGAATATCCGAAAATGTTATACAGCCATTAATTAAAGTTGGGATTCCCGCTGAAGAAATACTCAAGGAGGCTGATAAAGGTAGTTATTCTTTGATAGTAATAGGTAGAAAAGGTCGTTCCGCAGTGAAAGATCTTGTACTTGGAAGTGTGAGTTCAGTTGTGATAGAGAGAAGTAAAAATCCAACAATTGTGATAGTAAGTAATGATTAACCTGAATAAGCCAATTAATAAGCCATTTTTAAGTTTAATAATTATTGATTTTAACTAATTAAATAATTTGTTATAATATAAAGCAAGATGATTGGATGGAACCAGATATGGCTTGGTATAATTGCAATAGCTGTTGCAGTTACAGCAGGTTATATAATTTCACTTATAATTGAATTAAAAAAGACGATAAATTCTGTTAATGTTGTTCTAAAATCAATTGAAGAAAATCTCAATCCTGTTCTTGATGAATTACAGTTGACACTTAAAAGTCTGCGAAATATATCCGATGATGTTAATGAAGTTACTTCTGATGTAAAAGTGCTATCTAAATCAGTTAAAGATATAGGAACTAATATAAGTCGTGCGAGCAGTTTTATTGGTACCGCTGCTTCGCTGGCTACGATAAGGGCTTCAGGATTGAAAGCAGGGTTAAAAACAGGATTGGGTTTTTTAATTAGTAATATTTTTTCGAGGATAGGAGGCAGAAAATGAGAGAAGAAGGTGGATATGGCGCAGGAAGTATAATACTGTCCTTTTTGCTTGGAGGTGTAGTAGGCGCTGGAGTTGCATTACTTCTCGCACCTCAATCAGGCAGGGAAACAAGACAAAAAATAATGCAAATGACAGAAGATGTTAAAGGAAAAGCCATGGATTATGTTGGTGATGTTAAAGAAAAAATTACAGGCAGCATTGATAAAGGTAAGGAATTCTTTGATGAAAAGAAATCAATTATTACATCAGCAATAGAAGCGGGTAAAGAAGCTTACGAAAGAGAAAAAGAGAGATTGTCCCGAGAAGAAAATGCATGAAGTTGGAATAGCTCAAGGGATTCTTGATATTGCACTTAATACATGTAAGAATAATAATTACACAAAAGTTGATTCAATAAAAGTTAGAATTGGTAAAGCTGCAGGAGTATTGCCTGATTCTTTAATTTTTGCTTTTGAGACAATGAAAATTGGCACAGAAGCTGAAAATGCCACTCTTATAATTGAAGAAGTTCCTGTAAGCGGTGTTTGTAATAGTTGTAAAGAAAATTTTTCTGTTGATGATCCTTATATAATACAATGCCCAAATTGTGGAAACATATCATTACGTATCGATACGGGTCGTGAACTAAATGTATATGAGCTGGAGGTTTCTTAAGTTATGAAAGTTAA
Source organism: Nitrospira japonica (assembly GCA_020725385.1). GTDB lineage: Bacteria > Nitrospirota > Thermodesulfovibrionia > Thermodesulfovibrionales > SM23-35 > DYFC01. The sequence continues at coordinate 91,638 of DYFC01000034.1, forward strand.
GGTTGTTACAAATATTCTCGAGGCAAATGACAGACTGGCTGCTGAAAACCAGAAAATATTTGATGAACTCGGGGTCTTCGTAATAAATCTCATGAGCGGTCCCGGTGCTGGTAAAACTTCTGTGCTTGAAAGTACAATTAAAGAAGTAAATGGAAAAATAAAGATCGGCGTAATAGAAGGTGACATAGCCGGTGATGATGATGCCCGCAGGATTGAAAGTCTAAATATACCTGTTGTGCAGATAAATACAGGAGGTGCCTGTCATCTTGATGCAAACATGATCAGGGTTGTAATGAATGAGCTTCCTTTAAAAGATATTGATTTGCTTTTTATCGAAAATGTCGGAAATCTCGTTTGCCCTGCTGAATTCAATGTTGGTGAAGATATTAAAGTAATGCTATTAAGCATTGCAGAAGGTCATGATAAACCATTGAAATATCCTTTGATGTTTCAAACATCTTCTGCTTTAATTTTAAATAAAATAGATCTTTTGCCTTATACAAATGCAGATATTCAAAAGATAAAGAAAGATGCATTATCTCTTAATCCCGGGTTGAAGATTTTTGAGGTTTCATGCAAAACAGGAGAAGGTGTCTCTGAATGGGTTAAATGGTTGTATTCAATTGTTAATAATAAACCTTAGAGTCTGGAGCTAAGAATATACTTTTTAAAGGGTTCAGATTTTTCAAACTGAACCCTTTTTATTGCCTTAAATAAAAAAGTTTCAACCCGTGTAAACCATATAAAATGTGTAAACCGTTAAATTGTTTAAGTCGTTTGAACAACTCTTTGCTCTTCGCTATCTGGCATTTTAGCTTTTTTATCTGCATTTTTTGGGTAAGATTAAGTTATCATTAAATATGGATAAAAAACGGGTAAGGATTTTTGTTAAAGGCATAGTGCAGGGAGTAGGTTTCAGACCATTTGTGTATAATCTTGCAGAATTACTGGGACTTAAAGGTTATGTGATAAATTCTTCAAAAGGCGTAACAATTGAAATAGAAGGAGATAAAATTGATTCTTTTATTCATAAATTAAAAAATGAAGCCCCTCCTTTATCTCAAATCCTGAGTGTAGAAATTATTGAACTGCCATATCATGGTTATAAAGATTTTAGAATTCAAGAAAGCAAAGATGAAGGTAGTTTTACTTTAATTTCTCCAGATGTCTCAATTTGTAATGACTGCTTTAATGAAATGCTTGATAGGAATGATAGGCGTTATTTATATCCTTTCATTAACTGCACAAATTGCGGTCCGAGATACACAATCACAAAATGTGTTCCTTACGATAGACCTAATACTACCATGGCTGTCTTTAAAATGTGCAAGGATTGTTTTAGAGAATATGATGATCCCCGTAACAGGCGTTTCCATGCACAACCAAACGCATGTCCCGTATGTGGACCACAGGTTGAACTTTTTTATAAAGGGGAAAAATTAAAGGATAAAAGACAAAATCCAATAAAACAAGCCATTGAAATTTTAAAAAAAGGAGAAATAGTAGCTGTCAAAGGTCTCGGAGGTTTTCACATTGCCTGTGATGCTTTAAATAAAGATGCTGTTGAAAGACTAAGAAGAGAGAAGAGAAAAAATAATAAACCATTTGCTTTGATGTCCCCTGATATTGAAACAATAGAAAAATATTGCTATGTATCTGAAGATGAAGAAAAAATCCTGAAATCAAATAAAAGACCAATTGTTTTATTAAGAAAGAAGAAGAATAATTTGCCGGAGGCAATAGCTCCTGACAATCCTTCTATTGGTTTCATGCTTCCTTATACTCCCTTACATTATCTTTTATTCTATTATCCTCTTGAAAAAGAAAGTTGCAAAGGAAAACCGAGTCCAAATTTTGAAGCCTTAGTTATGACAAGCGGAAACATTTCAGAAGAACCAATTGTCACTGATAACAAAGAGGCTAGAAAGAAATTATCTGGAATAGCTGATGCATTTCTTGTCCACAACAGGGATATTTTTATGAGAGTTGACGATTCTGTGATACGAATTATAGATAAAAAACCGTTGAAAAAATTAAAAGAACGCAACGGTATGGAATCTATAATTTATTTTATAAGACGTTCGCGTGGTTTTGTACCTGATCCTGTTCAACTTCATGAAGAAGGGCCTGAGGTACTTGGCTGCGGTGCTGACATGAAAAATATTTTTACCTTAACAAAGGGCAGCTTTGCTATACCATCCCAGCATATAGGTGATATGGAGAATTATGAGACACTACAATTTTTTGAGGAAAGCCTGAATAATCTTAAATCTGTATATAGAGTTAAGCCTGTGGCTCTTGCGTATGACCTGCATCCAATGTACCTGTCAACACAATGGGCATTGAGGCAAAAAAATATAAAAAAGACACCTATTCAACATCATTATGCCCATGTTGCTTCTATAATGGCTGAAAAAGGTATTAAAGACAAAATAATCGGAGTTTCATTTGATGGAACAGGATATGGAACAGACGGCAATCTATGGGGTGGGGAATTTCTTATCGCTGATATAAAAGGCTTCGAGAGGGCAGGGCATTTAAAGTATATACCACTACCCGGAGGAGAAAAAGCTGTAAAAGAACCATGGAGAATAGCACTAAGTTATATCCATTCTTGTTTTAAGAATAAAACTTTATCCACCCTGCAATCTATAGGATTCACAAATAAATACGGGATAGATAATATTAATAGTATCCTGTCTATTATTAACAATACACAGTTTTCTCCTTTATCATCTGGAGCCGGCAGGTTATTTGATGCAGTATCAGCATTGATAGGAATATGTGATAAAAATACTTTTGAAGGTGAAGCAGCAATTGCTCTTGAAGCAGCGGTCAGCAATAATATTAAAGGTAATTATCCGGTGAATTTAATATTTAACAATTGCTATGAAATTGATTTTTCCCCAACATTTTTAAATATTGTTAATGATTTGAATAAAAAGACAGATAAAGGTATTATATCTGCTAAGTTTCATAATACTGTTGTTAAGGTTATAGTTGAGATTGTTTTAAAACTTTCTGAAAAATATTCAATAAAGGATGTAGCCTTATGCGGCGGGGTATTTCAGAACATGTATTTGCTTTATAAAACAATTGAAGGACTATCTATAAAAAATTTAAACATTCATATACATGATAAGGTGCCAACAAATGATGCAGGTATATCGCTTGGCCAGGCTTATATTATACGGGAAAGAATTAAAATAGGAATTGAATAAAAAGAAGAACTAATTTGAAATAGATTAATCAGAGGAGGGAGTTGTAAATGCAAAGGATAATAAAAAAAATTCACAGTTTAATGAAAACCATTAACAAACCTGTAAAACTTATGGAAGTTTGTGGTACTCATACTGTTGCTATTTTCAGGCATGGCATAAGAGGTGTAATACCAAAAGAAATTGTTTTATTAAGTGGACCCGGTTGTCCTGTATGTGTTACCCCAATCAAAGATGTTGATATAGCAATAGCAATAGCAAAAAAAGATGGATATATACTTACAACATTCGGAGATATGATGCGAGTTCCGGGGAGTAAAAAACAATCTTTATTTCATGCGCAGGCAGAAGGCGCAAATATAAACATTGTATATTCTCCTATGGATGCTCTTAATATTGCCATAAAGAATAAAGAAAAGAAAGTTGTATTTTTTGCAACTGGTTTCGAGACAACATCTCCTTCTATCGCGGGAACCCTTTATCAGGCCGAGCATCTTGGTGTCAAAAATTTTTTTATATATTCTGCTCATAAAGTTGTTCCGCCTGCATTAAAAGCTCTGGTAAATTCACCTGATTTAAAACTTGATGGTTTTATACTGCCTGGGCATGTTAGCACAATAATAGGAAGCAAGCCTTATGAATTTATTGCTACCGAATACAAAATCCCATCTGTTATAACAGGATTCGATGCTGAAGATATTCTTACATCAATAATGATGCTTCTTACACAGATAGCAGAAGGCAGGGCTGAGATTGAAATACAATATACAAGTGTGGTTAAACCCGAAGGAAATCGTAAAGCTTTGGAATTGATTAATGAATATTTTGAACCATGTGATGCAAACTGGAGAGGTATTGGTGTTATACCGGGCAGCGGACTGAAATTAAGAAGAAGCAAGAAACATTTTGATATTAATACTATACTCAAGATAGATGTTGCCGAATCAGCAGAACCCAAAGGCTGTCAATGCGGTCATGTTCTCAGAGGTGTTAAAATACCTACAGAATGTAAATTATTCGGAAAAGCATGTACACCGGAACATCCTGTCGGAGCTTGCATGGTCAGTACAGAAGGTAGCTGCGCAGCATATTATAAATATTCAGGAACGGTAAGATTTTAATGTTAAGAATTAAATTAGAGAAACAAACATAATAATATAATTAACAAATTACTAAGCTATCACTTAGCAATCTCGAAAGCCTAAACAACTTGCTGATTTATCGAGAAATTTTATTGTTTAAAAAACAAACGTTAATATTGCTTTATTTCTAAAATATAATCACAAATTTAGTTAAAATAAAAACAAAGGTGTTCAAAAAAATTAACTAAAAATAGTTTTTAACTTAATTCCATTATGAAAGAACTGACAATTCTTCTTCCATGTCTAAATGAAGCAGAGACAATCGGTCAATGCATTAAAAGAGCAAGGAAACTTCTTGATGATCATGGAATTGATGGTGAAATACTTATTTCAGATAATGGTTCAACCGATGGTAGCCAGGCAATATCAAATAAACTTGGTGCCAGGGTAGTTGAATGCCCTATTAGAGGGTACGGGGCTGCTTTACAATTTGGAATTGAAAGAGCTGAAGGTAAATTTATCTTAATGGGAGACGCTGATGACAGCTATCATTTTGATGAAGCGTTTCCTATGATTCAAAAACTTAGGGAAGGTTATGATATCTGTATCGGAACACGACTAAAAGGTAAAATAATGAAAAATGCGATGCCGTTTCTCAACAGGTATCTCGGTACGCCTGTAATAACTAAAATTGGAAAAATATTTTTTAAAGTTGCTCTTAGTGATTACAATTGTGGAATGAGAGCGTTTAGAAGGGATAAGCTTCTTGAACTGAATCTTGTTACAACCGGCATGGAATGGGCATCCGAGATGATTATTAAGTCTAAACTTGCGGGTCTAAAAATGACGGAAGTTCCTATTACATTATATAAAGATGGCAGAAGCAGACCTCCTCATCTCAGACGATGGAGGGATGGCTGGCGTCATATAAGGTTTATGCTTCTTCATTCACCTAAATGGCTTTTTACAATTCCCGGGATTGTCATGATAGCAGTTGGTATAACCGGTGAAATTTTATTAATGCCCGGTGTATTTAAAATCGGAAATGTTAATTTTGATGTTCATACTCTTACTGCTATGGCTATTTTAACTATTGTTGGTACACAGGTAATGTTCACAGGAATTTTTGCAAATTTATATTCACACATTACCGGTATTCTTCCTGAAGATGAAAAATATAGAAATTTAATAAAGAAATTTTCATTGGAAAAAGTTCTCGTGTTCTGTTTAATTCTTTTCATTTTTGGATTAACAGGGTTTTTATATACATTATGGGAGTGGTATAGGGTAAATTTTTCTGAATTGAATTATCAGGTAACAATGAGACAGCTTGTACCATCGCTTACGCTCATAGCTATTTCAATTCAAGGAATGTTCAATGGCTTTATGCTATCATTACTTTTTTTAAGAACAAAAAAGTAACATTTTTAATATTGCATATTTTCATTTATGAAAAAGCTTGATTATATTTTACAGAATTGGAGATATTCAATGGTTATTTCATTTATTCCATCTGGTTCTGAAATACTTGATATAGGCGGATATGACGGTTCGTTTTTACTAAAAGTAAAGAATAAAATCAAAAAAGGATATTGTATTGACCCGCTGATTAGTCCATTCAAAGATGATAAACTTGAATTTATAAAAGAACAAGTAAATAACAAATTGCCCTTTGCAGACTCATCATTTGATGTAATTACAATGATTGCTGTTTTTGAACATTTAAGAAAAAGCAGAACAATTGCAGTTTCTGAAGCATATCGGCTCTTAAAAAAAGGTGGAATAGCAATACTAACCATACCCGACAAATTTGTTGACAATATATTAAAAATTTTATCTACGCTAAAGCTAATTGATGGCATTTCTATTGAAGAACATGATAATTATGAAGTATCTGAGACTATTGAAATATTTTCTAAATATGGTTTTACATTACAAAAGTGGCAAAAGTTTCAGCTCGGCTTGAATAATCTTTTTATCTTCAAAAAAAAATGAGGAGGCAATATTTTTGCCAGATAAGTTAAATAAATCTTTTTTTCTTCAATTAATATTCCTTTTTTCTGTTTTTTTGCTCTCCATTATTAAGATAGAAGACACAGATAGCTGGATGCATCTTAGTTTTGGAAGGCTGATCTGGGAAAATAAAGGGTTACCAGCCACAGAACAATTTGTATATCCAAGTTTTGGTATGCCTTTTTCTTATAGCTCATGGCTTTTTGGAGTTATATATTATCTTTCATATTTATTTTTAGATATTCCGGGTATTATTCTTCTCAAGGCTACTACAATAACCTTAGCTTTTTACATAATTTTAAAAGATTCTTTAAGGCCATATAAGAATCTGATTGTATCCCTTCTCATTATGATGTTAATTGTGATTATCACCCGTCACCGTTTTGCGGAAAGACCCGAAACATTTATGTTGATATTTCTATCCTTCAGTATTTTCAGTTTGAATGCTTATCTATACGACAAAAAGAAATATATCTATTGGCTTCCTTTTATCCATATGTTATGGGCAAATTGTCATTCAAGCATAAATATAATGGTGGTTCCATTTTTAGTTTTCATTATTGGAGGATTAGCTAATCAATATCTTGATAAAAAAGGTATTAAAGTCGAAATTAGTCCATCTAATGATCAAATTAAGACTATTCTGATTATTTTTGTTTTGTCATTTCTTTCTTCTTTAATAAGCCCTTATTTTATAAGTCAGTATTTTTTTGCAACCCAGTATCTTTCCGAACCATGGTTTAAACAGGAAATTCTCGAACTTCAAAGTCCTGAATGGTACATTAAAAAGTGGCTTTATATTGGAACCGGGATTGTAATTGCAAGCTTTGTTTTAAACAGTAAAAAAATATCAATCATAAATTTCTTGATGATTATTCCATTTGCATATCTTTCATTTACAGCAAAACGATTTTTACTTCTTTACGCTGTTATTGCTGCTCCTATTGTGATTAAAAATATTTCAGCTTTCATCAGAGGAAGGAAATGGGAAAGATTCAATGATAAGAAAATTATGTTGGCCTTTACATTATTGTGGGTAATAGGATTTACATTTTTAGCAATATTCAAAGGTACCCCGTTTGACGGTAATAGAAAAAAATTCGGATTTGGCGTTGAATATAAGTATGTCCCTGAAGGAGCTCTTAAATATCTTGATAAAAATAATATTTATGGAAGAGTTTTTAATATTTTTGAGTGGGGCGGATATATTATCTGGCGGGATTTCCCTAAAAGAATTGTATTTGTTGACCCCCGGGGGTATCTGCCAGCAGGTCTTCATGAAAAATTAAATCTCGCTATGGGAAGGCCTTATCTTTTAGATGCATTGGAGAATAAATATGGATTTGATGTTGTGCTTACCGGGTACCCGGAAGTTAGTACAAATGTTGAAAATATTGATTTAGCTTTATTGCATCCTGGGTGGGCTTTAGTATATTGGGATGATAAGGCTCTGGTTTATTTAAAGAAAGATGGTAAGTATAGGGAAATTGCTAATAGAGATATATATAATTTTGTTAAGCCTGCCAATGGACTGAGCAATCTTAAAAGTATTTTGGAGGACAAAGAAAATAGAATAAAAACAATCGAGGAATTAAAAAGAAATATAGATAGTACCAATTCTCAAATCGGAAAGATGTTTCTCGGATATTCATATAATGAGATTGGAGAATATAACAAAGCTCTGGATATTTTTTCAGAGTTGGAAAAAACTAATTCTTCAGAATATCTTTTGCAGTCATATAGCGGGGTTGCTTTTGCCTATGAAAGACTTGGAGATTTTAAAAAAGCTATCGAATATAACGAGAAGATAATAGGTTATAAAAAAGAGGCCGGTGTATTTTATGAAATTGGCAGATTATATCTAAAATTGAATGATGTGAAGAATTCATTAAAATACCTAAGAAAAGCTTTAGATAAAGATCGTGATTATCTTCCTGTCTACCCTTTAATTTTAGATATTTACCGTAAGGAAGGGATGAGTCATGAATACGATAAATTAAAAAAGTACTATGACGAACTTTCTATCAGGAGTACTGCGATGGAACATTTTCAGAGTGGAGTAAATGCATATTTAAATGGAAAATTTGATGAAGCCCTGGCTGAGTTTAATAAAGCTATTGAATTGAATCCACTGGACGCAAAATCTTACAGCAACATAGGTTATATTTATTATGATAGAGGTGATATGATAAACGCTTTTATATACCAGAAAAAAGCAATAGATATAGATCCGAAATTTGCGAATGCTCACTTCGGGCTGGCTATGATTTATAAAAAACATGGTGATTTTTTAAATGAAAAAAAGCATCTTGAAGAATATCTGAAACTTGAACCTTCGGGTTATTATTCCAGAAGGGCGATGGAAGAGATTGACATCCTGAATAAATTTTTGAAAAAACGATAAAATGTCTTCGGCAGATTTATATATCAATAGTATAGATTTCAAGAAATATTTAAATGAATCTGAATGCTGTGAATGTGGTTTCTCTTCATGTAATGACTTTTTTGTTGCACTAAAGGATGGAAAGGTTGATATTCAACTATGTAAATTTATTGATGGAAATAGGTTGAATGCTTTAGAAGCAATAAAAAAGATTGAAACGATCTGGCCTGAAGTGCCTTTAATAACTTTTCCAAGACCGGCATATACTGGACTTATAGAGCTCAATAATCCTGATGAAAAATCAATTATTCTTATTACAGGAAATAATGAGTTTACAGAACAGGTTGTGCTAACGGTTCTCGGGACAACTTCATGTCCATTTTATGTTCTGTTTGTTGATACCGATGGGAATACAATAGATATGTCCATGATTTACAATACTTTCAATGCTGAGAGGGTATTGGATGCATTAAGAAAAACAGGGTTACTGAATATATCTACTGGAAAAAATATTGTAATTCCCGGACTTGCACATGGTATAGAAAGCGAAATTAATAAACTTACGGGCTTTAATATTAAAACAGGGCCGGTTTGTGTAGCAGAATTGCCGCTTTTTTTAGCGAACATATGGATACCACCATAAACTACAATACATTTATGATGAACGAATTTTTTTAAGCAATGTTTACATTGTTTGGGTTAAAATAATTCAGTCTATACGGACTGTTTAAAAAGCAGAGGGGTGAGTTAAATGGAAAGAATATTATTAGGACATGGAAGCGGTGGAAAGCTTATGTATCAATTGATTAGAGAACATTTTGTTCCTGAGTTTAAGCTCAAGTCTTTGAATGATTCGGCGGTTCTTAAAGGGTTAAATAAAGGTAAGATTGCTGTTACAACCGATTCTTATGTGGTTTCCCCTATTTTTTTCCCGGGTGGCAATATTGGTGAGCTTGCTGTTTACGGGACAGTAAATGATCTTTCAATGGTAGGTGCAACACCTCTTTATATTACGTCGGGATTTATACTTGAAGAAGGGTTTCCACTCGAAGATTTAAAGAAAATTTTAACCTCTATGTCGGAAGCAGCAAAAAAAGCAGGTATAAAAATAGTTGCAGGTGATACTAAAGTTGTAAATAAAGGAAAAGCAGATGGTATCTTTATTAACACATCAGGCGTTGGAATTGTCGGGGAAAATACGGACATTTCACCATTAAAAGTAAAGCCCGGGGATAGAGTAATCCTAAGCGGTCCAATCGGTAATCATGGTATCTCGATTATTGCAGAAAGAAATGGTTTAAGGTTTAATCCTCCTGTATTGAGTGATACGGCTCCTTTGAATGTACTTGTTAAGGAAATGTTGAAACACACAAAGAAAATACACGCAATGCGTGACCCTACCCGCGGAGGACTTGCAACCACTCTCAAAGAAATAGCGAATGATTCAAAATGTTGCATTACTATTTTTGAAGAATCAATACCCGTGCCTTCTGGTGTCAGAGGAGCGTGTGAACTTCTCGGACTCGATCCGCTTTATGTGGCTAATGAAGGCATTTTAATTGCAATAGTATCTGCGGATGTAGCCGATTCACTCGTAAAAAAAATGAGGAAAATATCTGTTGCGCGCGAATCGTGTATAATTGGTGAAGTTACAAAAAATCCTGCAGGTATGGTACTTCTTAAAACATCTATTGGTGGAACAAGAATGATCGAGATGCTTTCCGGTGACCAATTACCAAGAATATGTTAGAGGTATAATATGATATTAGGTGTTAATATTGATCATATTGCTACATTAAGACAGGCACGTCGTGGAATTGAGCCTGACCCAATTTTGGCTGCCCCGCTTGCTATATTGGGTGGTGCTGATGGCATTACAGTTCATCTTAGGGAAGATCGAAGACATATTCAGGACAGGGATCTTGAAATATTGAAAAGAATTGTTCCTGTTGAATTAAATCTCGAAATGGCTGTTACAGAAGAAATGCTCTTAATCGCAGAAAAAATAAAACCTGATCTTGTAACCATTGTGCCGGAAAAAAGAATGGAACTTACAACCGAAGGCGGATTGGATGTAAAAAAACATAAAAAAAATGTAATGGAAGCAATCAAAAGACTTCATAGAAAAGATATACCTGTTAGCCTTTTTATAAATCCGGATAAAGGGGATATAGAATTATCTGGGAAAATTGGTTCCGATATGGTTGAGATTCATACCGGGACATATGCAAATACAAAGGGAAAAAGTCAGGAAAAAGAGTTCGCAAGAGTGAAAAATGCGGTTAATTATGCATTAGAATGCAGGCTTTTAGTTAATGCAGGTCACGGATTAAATTACTTTAATGTTCAAAGAATTGCTTTGATTGAAGGTTTAAGGGGGCTTTATATAGGCCATAGCATTATATCAAGAGCAGTTTTTGTAGGGCTTGAACGGGCTGTTAGAGAAATGAAACAAATTATTCACAGATAACTTCTATTTTTTTGTTTTTACTTTGTTAGTTTTTTGTTCGGAAGGACTTGGTATTGATTTTGGATATGTCTCCGGGTTATGGTCTTTATCATGGCAGTTAAGATAACATTGTCCTGCACCGGGGCCAAAAGATATATATAAAAGTTTACCACTGGATGAGGGTCTTATATTCAAAGAGTTTTCAAAATCTATCAGGTGCTGAAACCGCTTGCTTCCGTGAGGGTTGTGACAATTTCTACAGGAAACACCGATGTTCGATATATGCTGGTTATGATAGGTAAAGCTTTCATTATTTAAAATGCTATCTCTTCTGTGACAACTATAACATAGTTCATATTGTTGAATGCTCTCGGGTCTATCATCTGAAGAAAAGTTTTTAGAAAGTAAATTTTTATATCTTGAACCATGAGGGCCTTTCGGGCCCAAAGGATCATCATTTCCATGACAATTGGTACATTTTATCTGGGTAGAATAAGAAAGAGGAATGATAAGACTTGGCACAAAACTGTTCTTACCCGGACCTATAACAGGATGATAGGAAGGGTTTGAAATATTGAAAAGTTCTGCTTTATTAGTCTGGTATGAAGGCAAGTTTGCACTATATGAATGGCAGTTGAAACACAATTCATATTCATTGGTTATGCCCACTTTTGACCTCTGAGCAGAAGTCCCTTTTATACCAATGAAAGGATTGTCTTTTGAGACAAAATGATGGTGATGACAATCTCCGCACTCAACGTGTCTTGGCTTTGATGAATCTATCTCCGGCAATATTTCATCATTAGTATGTATCCCGGTTTTTTCAACCGGATGTCTGTAAGGTTTTTCAAATTCTTTTTTCAGGTTTTTTGATGTGAAGCTCCTGGAAACTATCCCGTTATTTTTTGCTTTTTCTGTTGAGCTTTCGTCACCGTGACAGATAAAGCAAAAATTATTTTTTGTATCCGGAAGCATAGCTGTGCCAGGTCTTCCATGACCTACATGGCAGCTTGCACACCCTTTTGGCACTTTTGTTTTATCAAAATGGGTTATATCGATATTTTTAGAATAGCACCTTGAAAACAAACTGAGAATAAATATAGACCCTATTGTAAAAAAGAAAAAAACTATAAATATTATTTTTTTTAATACGGCCATATCTTGTATGATTCCCCGCAATCATTATAGTGACAGACAAAACAAACATCGTTATATGAAGTTCCCTGCCAGAATGGGGGCCATTTTACCCCGTTGTTTTCTTCCAACGACCTATTGGTATGAGGATTATGGCAGGAAGTACATTGAACCCCCATGCCTCCACCCTGATTTTCAGTAGGATACAATTTAACAGGAGAGGTTCTATTGGATGGCGGTGGATTTAGCCAGCAGCTATTCGTAATATTGCTATTATTTCTTTTTGATACAAGTGAATTATCGTAAACAATTGAAATCGGATGGCCACCGGAAAGATCAGTGCCGATATAACCGCTGCAACCTGAACCGGGAATAAGTTTTCCAGAGGCATCAATGCAGTTGCTAATATTCATTAATATTTCTTCCCATCTGCTATTTACCGAACCAACGGCTACTGTTCCATCATGACAACTGAGACAGAGTTTTGAAAATCCGTCAATTTTCCATGCCTGACTTTCAGCTTCGGTATATGATTGCAATGTGTTACTCCAATAAACTTTATATGTTTGTACAGCAGATAGTTCATGATTCCAGAGAGGCTGAACAGGATTTGCATTATGTGGTGTATGGCAAAAAATACATATCTCCGGCTCATAAACTGCTTTTACAGTATTGCTTGGAGAAGGCCATCTGCTCAATGAACCTGAAAGATTGTGTTTTGTATAAACTATGCTGGTCTGGGGTGGATCTTTTGCCTGAACCAGTGCAGATAAAAATGTTACACTGATTAAAATAACAGATACCATGAATTTTATTATTTTGCTTATACTTGACATATTTTATTATTCCTTATTTTTGAGATATTTAAAAACCTGAATTCTATGATTATATGAATCAGCCACATAGATAAAATCATCATTATCAATGAAAATACCGGCAGGTAATATCATCTCTCCGTTTCCGGTTCCTGTTTTCCCGAACACCAGCAGGAGTCTGCCTTCCTTATCAAATATCTGGACATTATCAAAATTCGAATCTGAAACATATATATGTCCTTCAGAATCTACAGCAACTCCTTTCGGTCTGGAAAGGTCTCCGGAGCCATCGCCTGCTTTTCCAAACATTGAAAGAAAGTTACCATCTTTATCAAAAATCTGTATCCTGAAATTTAAAGAGTCTGTGATATATAAAATTTCCTGTTTATCTATAAAAATATTCGTAGGATAATTGAATTCACCTTTTTGGTTTCCCTGATTACCAAAACTGAATAAGAATTCACCTTTTTTATTAAATACTAACACACGGTGGGAGTGAGTATCAATTACATAAATTCTATCACTGGTTAAAGCAATGCCCGATGGTCTCAAAAATAGATTAGATGAGCCTATTTCATACTTAAATTTGCCATTTCTATCAAAAACAAAAACTTTTTTAAGTGATGAATCTGTCACATAAATTTTTCCATCTTCATCAACAGCAATGCCTATAGGTGATTGTAATTCTGCTTGACCAGCATCTTTAATAAGAAAATATTTGCCATTTGAATCATAAACATGAACTATGTGCGCTCCGGGATCTGTAATATACAAATTTCTATTAAATGCATATATCCCATGCGGTCTAATCATAGTGCCATAGAATTGTTCTTTGCCGAAGAAGATTTCAATTGTCTGTTCTACCCATGATTTGTTTATGCCAAAATCCGATGGGGTATAGATACATGTTAGGAATTTAATTTTAGGAATCTGGGGGTAGGGTGGCCATACCAATGTTGATTCTCGGGAATCAATGTTATTATATATAATATTTTTTGAATTACTACAGGAAATTATTAAAAAAAAGATTAATATTATTGAAAGGTTAACTTTGCCTTTAAATATATTTTCTTTCATAATATTAAAAAGTTCTTGATGCTTTAAGATTAAAACGTCTTGTTTCACTTATAGCATATCCTTCATCCAGTTTTGTTGAAGTCAACTCAAGTGAGAAAAACATCTGTCTCCATGTGTAATACAAATCAAATTCATAATCTCTTGTTCTTGTATCTGTATAGAATTCTCTATTTGTTGTAAGAATGCCGGTATTCCACCATCCTTTGCTCCTGAATTCCTCTCTCCACCATGCTGTAAAATTAAGTCCTCTGAAGAAAGTATAATTAAACCTTCCTTCATAATTGTATTTTCTTATATCCTGTGAATTGGTCTGACCTGTTGTGTAACTTCCGCTTAATATTATTGAGCCTCTTTTTAAGATTGGATATCTAAAATGGCATGATGCAGTATAGTGTCTTATTTTCTTTGCATTCTGGCTTTCACCCAGCCATACAGATTCAAAGGAATTTAATTTATTGCCCGAGGAATCCATAAAACGGGCTTCTAATTCAACAGACCATGAAGCTTTCCAGGGGCCTCTTACATGGGAGCCTAACCGGGCTTTATGTTCAACTGTGGAAGAATTATCTCCTAAGTCGGATTCGGTTTCATAAGGGGAATTGAAAGAATATTTAAAAGTCCTGTAACTGAATCTATAGCCGGCAAATATCTTGCCCCATTTATATTTTCTTGTTGACAGGTTTAAATCCAGACTATTTTCCATGAAACTTAAATCATTGCTATTTTTTTCCTGAGAAAGAATAAAGTTATACAACGCATTAAAGTCATATATTTTGTAAGGTTTGCCGTAGTTGAAGGTAGTGTCAAGTTTATATGCGTAACGATCATCATCATTAACTGTTCCATATTGAATGCGCATATTAGCTCTCGCAAATATTCTGTTGGAAATTCTATAACGCCAGATGCCCGCAAGGGTATATCTGTCCGAAGTTTGCTCACCGGATTTTGAAGATGTAAATTCAAAATTATAATCATGGTAGATATTTTTTAATGGCTGGGGTTTATAATCAGCAGAAAAACTAATAAGTCTGGATGTATCGATTTTATAATATTGAAATGCAGTCCATAGAGAATTGCCTTTATTAAACTGGGTTTTTGTATTTAAGGTTATTCTGGTTGAACTGAAATCTCTATTGGGATATGAATATTTGGATAATGAATAAACGAGAAAATATTTTGTTTTGATTGCATTCCAGTTGCCGCTTAAGGTGGTGTCCAGTTTATCAATACTGAATTTATATTCAACTTTTTCTTTTATAATGTCGAAACCTCCCAGAAATTCATCATAGGCTCTCTTACCGGTCATCCTATCGGTTGAATAGTCCCAGTGTGAATATTCTATGCGAATATTAGGAAATTTTTTTAAGGTTGAATAGAATCTGGCGCCGTAAAAATTTGATACAGAATCCCCGTCAAAGACTGTAACACCATCCATTTTGTTGTATGAACGTGTAGCAAAAACATCAAGCGAGACAGGCCTTGTTGGCAGAAATGTAGTTGATAATGTGTATGAAATATCCCTTGCATTCCAGGTCGAATCATCGGCTGCTTTATATTTAGTTTTACTGTTGTTAAATGTGATTTCGGCAAAATAGTTAAGTAGTTTTGGGTGGTAAATGAAACCATTTGCTCTTAGTCTGAATTTTTGCTCGAATGTTTGTGAAGAAGATTTGAATTTATTCCCCATATATTTAGTTTCGGTATTATAATCTTTATAGTTAAGCTCGATCAGTCCGCTAAAACGTAAAGAGTATCTTGCCTTAACCGGGCTACCGTATAATTGGGTATATGAAAGAGCCCCTGCAGTTGAAGCGCTTTCACCACCGGATTTAGACATGGATTTTGACATTGATTTGGACATGGATGACATGGATGACATTGATGACATGGACGACATGGATGACATGGATGACATGGATGACATTGATGACATAGCTAATGAAAATTCAGATGAGGTCAAGACAAATATAAAACATAGAGAAAAAGAGAGAAGAATGAAACGAAAGAATCTACTTAATAAAAAATTTGATATTAGATGCCATAAAGTGATGCAAATCAATAAAATGGAAAAATAGACTGGCTTTTTGAGTTCTATTATTGTCATGCATAGAAATCATTATTTAAAGTTGTCATAATTTATAAATAAATGCTTTTTATTTTTTTTCTTTAAGATATTGAAAAACCTGAACACGTCTATTAAAAGTATCCGATATATAAATAATGTCTTTATTATCAATGAACATTCCCGATGGGAGAGAAAATTCCCCAGGCTTGGTTCCGCCCTGTCCTACCCATAATAGAAGTTTTCCCGTGTCATTGAATATCTGGAAATTGTTAAAAGCTGTATCAACAACATAGATATGTCCGTCAGAGTCAATCCCGATTCCGGCAGGTCTTGAGAAATTTCCTGATGTATCACCAAGTCTGCCAAATTTTCTAATAAATCTTCCTTCTGAATCGAAAATCTGAACTCTGAAATTAAATGAATCGACTACATATAAATAACCTTTTTTATCAACCGCAAGGTAACTTGGAAAATTGAATTCCCCGTTATCATTACCTTTTTTCCCGATAGTTGCAATGGATTTTCCTGTATCGTCGAATACTCTTACTACATGATTTTTTGTGTCTGAAACATATAGTTTGTTATTAATTTCATCATAAGCTAACCCTGAAGGATTCTTAAGCATCCCTATGCTTCCAATATCGATCAGGACTCTTCCTGAATTTTTATCAATCCCGAAAACTTTGTCTATTCTTGAATCGGATACAAAAATAATTCCTTTTTTATTATTAATGGCGAGTCCGATTGGAGCTGAGACAACTCCTTCACCAAGAAAGCGAAGTCTGCCCTGTTCCTGATCAAAAACGAAGATAACACCGTGCTCGGAGTCAGCGACATATACATTACCTGCATTATCGGCAACAACACCATTCGGTCTTCTCAGTCGAATGCCTCTTTCTTCGCCAACAAGTATATTGAGAACCTTACTCGGTCTTCCAAAATCATATTTATGAAACCATTGTCTTACCCATTTAATTCGTGGTTGTTCTGGTGGAGAAGGCCATACATATTCAGAAAAATCCTGGTCAGAAATTTCTGTCGAAGTTGTTGCACATCCTGTAAAGATTATATTTAATAGTAGTAGAATGATTATTATTTCCGGGAAAAACCTATTATTTTTGAAAGGATTTTTACACTTTAGTATTTGTGGCATTTAAGGCATATCCTTTGTACTGGAAATAACTTGGAATAGTCTGAACTATGAGGGTTATGACAGCTAACACAGCTTAAATCTTTTCCCGGTACCTTCGGGTCAGGCATTTCAATTTGTCTTTTTGGATTGACAGGATCGGGTACTTTAATTATTTTTAAGGTGCTTATGTCTTTTACATCTTTTATCGGATGAATTTTCCCGCCGGGCAAAGCAACAATATGAATTCCCGATGATTGAGCTTTATGACACGTTGTACATAGGTCATTTATTGGATTTGGAAGCAAAGAAGGGTTATTGCTTGCATGGGGGTTATGGCATGTGCTGCAACCTATTACATTTATTACCTTATGAGTATATTTTTTTTCGAACTTGTTTTTATCATGGCAACTGAAACATAATTCTCTATTTGTAAGTTTCAGGAGTTTTTCATTGTTTGAACTATGTGGATTATGGCATCCTGTGCACATTCCCTTTGAAACCGGTGGATGAATAGTTTTACCTTTAAGTTTTGTTTCATCATGGCAGTTATAGCAAAGCCCCGGCATAGTTTGAACAAGGATTATGCTTCCTTTCTCGGGATGATTCTTACCGGGCATTGACTTATGACATGCTTCGCAGCCCATTGTTATGGGATTATGAATGTATTTTGCTTCCTTTAAATTTGCATGGCACATAAGGCAGGGATTTGCTTCTTGTGAAAATGAAGTATTTATAAGTGAAAAAAATAAAAATAAAACATGAAAAGTAAGAATAGAAATAAATTTTTTCATCAGGTTTATTTTTTTCCTTATTTAGATGATATTTTAATTAAATTAAATTTTATTTTTTAACAATTTATTTTAACTTTAGATATTGTCTTTGTCAATAAAATTTGTTGTTAATTCAGTAATTTCATAAAGTTTTCATAATCTTTTTAAAATAGAATTTTTAGGGAGTAATATTATCATAAAAAAAGCCCCGGAAAAATTCACCGGGGCTTTTGTATAAGTAAACAAATTATTTGCTTATTGATTTTGAAGGAAGATCATGTGCGCCAACATGGCAATCGGCACAATTCGGGAACTTCTTAAGTAAAGCTTCTCCATGTGGTTTACTATGACAATCTTCACATTTAGGTATAAATCTGTGTTTTGTATGGCAGCTTGCACAGGTTAATGTAGAATGTTTGCTTGCGTTTGCTTTTAATTTTCCATAAACAACGCCGTGGCAGGAACCACAAATATCATTGGCTGTTGATATTGGATAACTTATCTTTAATGGCGAATGTGCAGGATGACAGGCAAGACATTCTTTTACGGTCAAAGTCGAAGTGTGTGGCTTATGGCATTCCATACATGACGGGATATATCCATGTTTGTCATGATGGCAAGAAGAGCATGCAACATTTGTGTGCTTACTGACATTTGTTTTTATTTCCTGTCCGACTTTTGTATGGCAATCGCCACAAACTTTGGACATTTCAGCACTCATGGTCATCTGTGTTTTTGGAGCATGAGGATTGGAATGACATGTGGCACATGCTGCAAATTTTTCTCCATGAATCAAACCATGACATGTTTTACACTGGGGCATGATCTCATTCCAGTTCTGTTTTATCGGATTATATTGATGGAATTTGGTATGGCATTTCTGGCAATCAAATTTGTGTTTTCCGCCCTCGGCCTTAATTTCATTAAATACTCCAGGGTGACAACGGGCACAGTCAGCAGGTGTTAAGGGTGAAATTTCCATTTCATAAATGTCTTTTGGTTTGGGCGCAGGTTTTGGTGGTTCAACCACAGGCTGTTGAGCAGGTACCTGTGTTGCTGCGGCAACTTGCTGTGGTGATTGCTGGGCAGGTGGTGGAGCTACCGGAGCTGCTGCACATGCAATTATTACAAGCAATAAAAGCAAGGTACAGCCGGTTAGTAAAACTATCTTTTTTTGTTTCATTATTTTGAAGCCTCCTTTCCTAAACTGTGTGCACTTGTATGGCACATATTACATTTCGGGAATTTTGCAACCATTCCTGCAGGATGGGGTGAACCATGACAATTTTCACAAGCCGGCACATTCCTATGTTTGTCTTTATGGCAATAAACACAGGCAAGTTTTGCATGTTTTGTGTCAGTACCGGTTAAAGTATCGTAAATATTCTTATGACAGGATGCACAGGTTTTTGAAGGCATATCGGCACCATAAGTAATAGTCAAAGGTTGATGGGCTGGATGACAGACCTGACAATCTTTTTCTGTCATATCAGAGGAATGGGGACGGTGACATTGCATACAAGGTGGAATCTGCTTATGAGCTTTATGGCATGTTGTGCAGAAAAATTTTGAATGCTTGGTCTGATGTGTTTTCATTTCTTCACCCTGTTTTTCATGACAGGAAAGACACGGTGCTGTAAGATTTGCAGCAAGTTTCATATCAACAGGTGCATGGGGATTTGAGTGACATGTTTTACAGTTACCAATTTCATAATGTTTTTTGCCTGCATGACATGCACTGCAGACAGGGATTATTTTGTCTTTACTGACCATTGGAGGATGCCCCTTATGGCAGTCGAGGCAGGAGACAGCAGTTTTGTGTTTATTACCCTTTGCATCAACTATCTCCTGTACAGCTTTGTGACATTTCACACAGTCATCGTTTGATAATTGTGCTGCAGCAAGGCTTTCAGAATGAATTCCTGCTATAAATAGTACAGTGATTATGAGGACGAATAATGGCAGGAAAACATCAAATCTTTTCCTGAAACCATGAATCAGGTTCATTTTACAACCCCCTTTTTAAAAATTTATACAATATTGTTTGCCTGTAAATTATATTTTAGCTAACTAATTCTTTTATGATGAATAGTATTAAAGCCAGCATACACTTATACCATCTTTTTTAATTATCTGTCAAGGAAAAAATTACAGAAATTAGTACCAGATAACAGTGCCATCTTTTGATTTTACAGGCACTTTTCTTAAAGGCAGATGTTTTTCCCAGATATGTTTATTTTCAATATACCATTGGATTGTATTTTTGAGTCCATCTTCAAATTTGGTCAAAGGTGTAAATCCAAATATATCATTTGCTTTTTTATAAGTTGCAATATGTTTTTGGACCTGTCCGAATCTATCAGGAATATAGTCAAAACGGGTTTCATCGAGATTAAATATTTTAATAACTTTTCTGGCAATTTGAAGAATACTTAATGATTCGCCTGTGCCGATATTGAAAACTTCACCTTTAACCTTTTCTATAGGTGCATGAAGCACAAGGTCAATGGCATTAGAAGTATCTGAAGCATGTACCCAGTCTCTTTCTGCAGAACCATCACCATGAATAGTAAGTTTTTCGCCGAGTATGCAACTTGTGATAAAGCGTGGTACTACTTTTTCAAGATGTTGTTTCGGGCCATAATTATTGAAAGGTCTTAAGATAACAGCAGGTATATCATAGGCAATTATATAAGAAGACACAAGTCTGTCGGCTCCGGCTTTTGCAGCAGCGTAAGGGCTGGTAGGATTTAGTGGATGATCTTCATCCATGGGTTCATAAATAGCAGTGCCATAAACTTCGGAAGTGGATATATGAATAAACCGCTCTATTTTTTCGGCATATTTCACAACAGCATTTACGACCGATTGTGTGCCAAGTACATCTGTTATGAAGAATTCTCTATGGGAGTAAAGAGAGCGTGCAACATGAGTTTCTGCTGCAAAATGAACAATTATATCGGACTTTTTAACAAGGTCGCTGACGAGGTCTAAATTATTGACATCACCGTACCAGAACTCAAATCTTTCCGATTCTCTGATTTCCCTGCTTATGTTTTCAATGTCTCCAGCATAGGTAAGGTAATCAAGGACAATAATTTTGTAATTGGAATATTTATTGTAAATATGTTCTATGAAGTTACTTCCTATAAATCCGGCTCCACCTGTAACTAATAAAGTCTTCATTCTTCCCCCGTTGCTATATTTTGCCATATCTGCTTAATTAAAGCATGTATATAAATTTAACATAAAAAATATTTTTTGTTTTTTAATATTGGTATTTTATCGGTCTTTTGATACTTGTTTTTTGTATAGAAAGCAATATATTTTGAATGTAAGGTCAAACAGCACAATTAGCGCGAGCCCTGCCATTAATATTACGAGAAACGCATCTATTTTGAAAGTTAATTTTTCAGTATGTGATAATGTATGTGAAGCTTTTTCAATAAATATCCAAATTAATTTCCACGAAGCTGTAAGAGTTGTTGTGAACATAAAAAGCATTGGAAGAAAAGTTATCCATGAATATCTTGCTTTTCCTGATTTGATTATAAAAACCGTTCCAACTCCAAATGCTATCGCAGCAAGCAATTGATTGGCTACCCCGAACATAGGCCAGATGGTAGATACGCTTCCGGAATAAATTAGAAAAGACCATGCAGAGACAACCATAAGGCTTGTTATTATATTTCCCGGAAGCCAGCCTGTTCGGGCTAAAGGTTTGTAGATTATACCTCCGAGTTCCTGTAAAAGAAATCTTGCTACTCTTGTTCCTGCATCTACTGTAGTCAAAATAAATAAAGCTTCAAACATTAAAGCAAAGTTATACCAGTAAGGCATAAGTGAATACATGCCCGGTAATCCTGATAATATTGAAGCCATGCCAACTGCAAGAGACACAGCGCCTCCGGGTCTTCCAACAACGTTTGTTCCAACCATCTGTGAGAATTCATTTACTTTTTCAACAGGAAAGCCGAGAGCTGCTATAGCATCAAAAGACAGTTTTGAATTAATCGCAAAATAATCTCCCGGAATAAGTATAGTTGCTGCAATGAGAGCCATTACAGCGACAAATCCCTCTGTGAGCATTGCTCCAAAACCGATCACCGGAATATCTTTTTCATTCATAAGCATCTTTGGAGTAGTACCCGATGAAATAAGGGAGTGAAATCCAGAAATGGCTCCGCAGGCTATTGTAATAAACATAAAAGGGAACAGTGTCCCCGGTATTATAGGTCCTCCACCTTTTGTAAATTTCGTAACAGCAGGCATCTGAATATATGGAGCGATAAAAATAACGCCAAGCGCAAGTAATGCTATTGTGCCTATTTTCATATATGTTGAAAGGTAATCTCTTGGAGCAAGAAGAAGCCAGACAGGCAATACAGAAGCAATGAATCCATAGATAGCGATACTTAAAACAAGCGAGTTTCTTGATAGATTAAATACAGGTTCAAGGAATGAGCCCGGTATATAATGACCTGTGAACACAGCAATCAAAAGTAGAAAAACACCGATAGCGCTCATTTCAAATACTTTGCCGGGTCTAAGACTATGCATGTAAACACCCATCAGAAGTGCTATTGGAATTGTAAGAAAAATTGTAAATGCACCCCATGGACTTTCAAACAGAGCGTTAACGACAGCAAGACCAAGTCCTGCAAGAGCAACTATAATTATAAAAAGTATTGCGATAGCTGCTGCAAGCCCGCCAACAGGTCCGATCTCTTCTTTTGCAATCTGGGCGAGAGATTTACCATTTTTTCTTACAGAAGCAAATAAAATAACCATGTCATGGACAGCTCCACCAAAGGCAGCACCAATAAGTATCCATAGAAAACCGGGAAGATACCCGAATTGGGCAGCAAGCATGGGCCCGATTAAAGGACCTGCACCTGCAATCGCTGCAAAATGATGACCGAATAGAATCCAGCGATTTGTTGGATGATAATCAATACCATCAAAAAGTTTCCTGGCAGGAGTTATTCTTTTTTCATCAATTATAAGGACTTTAGAAGTAATAAATGCTGCATAAAATCTGTAAGTTATGACATAAAAACATGCTGTTGCCGTAACAAGCCAGAGTGCGTTTATTTTTTCTGCAGGATGAAATATGCCGGTGGCTATTGAAAGGGAAACGGCAGCAATTATGGATATGGAAAACCATATAGTTTTCTTAATCATCGCAATTTATTTTAACCCGAATAATCCGGATATTGCTAAAAAATTATTTATAACTTTCAGCTATGGCAGGATCATTTCGGAGAGAAAAACTTCTTCATCAAGAATAGATAATTTTTTTAGTTTGACTATAGATGTATTGATAAAACAGATTGAGAACCAAAAAGACAACAAAGGGCATATTATATTTTTGACATATTTGTTTAATCTGTTCCCTTAGTTTAAATATAACAAATGTTAAATTTACTTATTAATCAGGTGTTATTCTGCTAAATTTAGCACCTTTTATCGAAACTCCTCCCATTATACCCTTCTGATCAAAAACAAATCCGGCAACAGGATGCTGGCTACGAAGTGTTTCTACAGAAGCTTCAGTTCCGACATCAATAAGTGTGACTTCAGCGTCAACTCCAGCTTCCCATCCTTCACTTTTTCTGAATTTATTTAGCACTTCATCAGTCATAAAAAGAATAATCATATCATACTTAACTGCTCCAATCTGCCATCCAATTGAACCTTCAGCAATACTATAATAGTCAACAGGTTTTCCTTCAATCAATAATGCACCCTGTCCGTACTTTCCACCAATTATGAAACCGGCTTTAGTAATATCAGGCATGACAAGGACACCTTTTGCACCTTTAAGATAATTAGTTCCACCTTTAACCTGTTTATTGAAACGAGTCATGGCAGCATTGACACTTGCATTTATCTCTTCTTTAGTTTTTGCATAACAGAATGAAGAAAGAACCGAAAGAAAAAGAGATAAACAAAATAAAGCAACGAAAATTGTTGAAAAATTACGTCTAAACATTTTAACACCTCCTTATTGACTTTCTGAATCAATCATATCATATTATGAAATTGTTTGCATTTTGCTCATTTAACTTTTTGCTCTTCGCTCTATGCTCTACGCTTTTTTGCAGACTTGCCAGCGTATAAGCTTTTTATTGGTTGAAATATTTCTTTCATAATGACAGACTAATTCTATGCAAATAATTACTGCAAAAGCATTGACGAAAAGATATGGAACCCTTGTTGCTGTTGATTCAGTTGATTTTAATATATTCAAAGGTGAGTGTTTCGGTTTTTTAGGTCCAAATGGCGCAGGGAAGACCACAGTTATGAAAATCATTTATTGTTTTCTACCTCCGGATTCAGGTGAAGTTAGGGTTTTCGGTCTGGATGTTAAAGAATCTTCAAGCTTAATAAAAGCCCGAACAGGTGTGATGCCACAGGAAGATAATCTTGATCCTGATCTTTCGGTTCTGGAAAATCTTATTGTTTATGCAAGATATTTTGATATGCCAAAGAAAAAATCTTTTCCTATCGCAATGGAACTTCTTGATTTTGTTGATTTGAAAGATAGGCCAAATACGAAAATTACGGATCTTTCCGGAGGAATGAAAAGAAGACTTGTATTAGCCCGTTCACTTATCAATAATCCGGAACTGTTGATTCTTGATGAACCGACAACAGGGCTGGATCCGCATAGCCGTAGAAATGTGTGGGAAAAACTGAATTATCTAAAATCAAGAAATACAACACTTATTCTTACTACTCATTATATGGAAGAGGCAGAAAGATTATGCGATAGAGTTGCGATTATGGATTCAGGGAAAATAATAACCATTGATACTCCGGCAAAACTTATGGAAACACACGGAGGACATCTTGAGGATGTTTATCTGAAACTTACAGGGAAGCAACTTATCGAGAGAGCAATATGAAATTAAGACGTGCATTTAGAGTATGGCAAAGAAATTTTACTGTTTATACAAAGCTTTATAAATCAAGCTTTGCTCTGAATTTTGTAGAACCTGTTCTTTATTTAACAGCAATGGGTTTAGGACTCGGTGCGTTTGTACATGAAATAAATGGTGTGCCGTATATACAATTCATAGCCCCGGGTATAATTGCATCATCTTCAATGTTTGCAGCAATATACGAGTGCACTTATGGCACTTATGTAAGAATGACATACCAGAAAACATTCGATGCTATTCTTGCAACCCCTGTGAATGTTTATGACCTTATAGCCGGCGAGCTTATCTGGGGAGCAACTAAAAGCATTATTTATGGAACGACAATCATAATCGTAATTTCTTTGTTCGGGCTTGTAAAATCAGCTTTAATAATTTTAGTTGTACCATTTCTTTTCATTACAGGAATAATTTTTGCAGAAATATCAATTATTTTTGTAGCTATTGTTCCCGGCATAGATTCTTTCAATTATTTTTATACGTTGTTTATGACACCGATGTTTCTTTTTTCCGGAATATTTTTCCCTCTTGATAATCTTCCTGCAATTGTTCAGAAAATTGCTTTCTTTACGCCATTATATCATCTTGTGAATATATGTCGTGGATTCGCTTCAGGAGATATTAAATACTGTTTGTGGGATATTTTATGGATTACAGTAGTGGTAATAATTCTTGCCCCATATCCTTTCAGACTAATGAGAAGAAGGATATTGAAGTAAACATTTTATTGGATCATTTTCTAAAGACTTTTAGTGTTTAAATTAGTCATTTTTTTTGTGTTGACACCTTGAAGTCAATTGCTTATTATATAAGTGTTAATTATTTAACTTATATAATAAGCAATAAAGATATAAAATGGTACCTAAGTGGGTTGAAAAAAGGTATAAGGAGCTATGGAATTCATATAAAGATTCTCCTTTTCGCTTTGAAGATGCAGCAGATGTCCTCAGAAAGAAAATGAAAGATAGCGAAGAACAGGTAAATGTGATTCTTTCTGAGTTAAGAAAAGGGGGATGGCTAAAGGTAGATTTTGATCCAGAAGATGCAAGAAAAAGAATATACACATTAAAAAGCAGTGAAGAAATCATTACTCAGATACTTTCTATAAATAATAGCAAGCTAACCAGAAGTGACCTTGAAGGTCTATTAAAGAAAGCAGCCGATCTTATTAGAACACGTGTTGATTATGCATTTATCCTTTTTCTTCTATTTTATAAAAGGATCAGTGATAAATGGGAAAATGAGTTTGAAAATGCTTATAAGGAAGCTATTGAAGATGGTCTGAACGAAGAAGAAGCAAAGGAAGAAGCAAAAAATTCAATCTATCATGACTTCGATATTTCACAAGATCTTCTTTGGGAAAATATAAGAAAAGACCCTGCTCGATTACCAGAAAATTTTTCAAAGGCTATGAAGATTCTGGCAGAAAGAAATCCTGAGTTAAAAGATGTTTTTGAAAATGTTGATTTTGTACAGTTCACTACAAACAGGGAAAATGTTGAAATACTAAGACAGCTCGTTGAATTATTCAGTGCCAAGCCGCTACATCACGTCTCTCCTGATATTCTTGGTGATGCATATGAATGGATTTTACGCTACTTTGCTCCACAGAAAGCTAAAGAAGGAGAAGTTTATACACCCAGAGAAGTTATAAAACTCATTGTTGAAATACTTAGCCCCCGACCAGGTGAAAGCGTTTATGACCCTGCACTCGGATCATCAGGCATGTTAATAGCTTCATATAAATATGTAAAGGATGAAAAAGGGAAAAGCGAGGCTGATAAGCTTTTTCTTTTTGGTCAGGAAGCCAATCATAAGACCCTTGCGTTGTCGGAAATGAATCTTTTTATCCATGACATAAGAAATGCTCAGATCGCGCTTGGCGACACCTTGCTTTATCCGAAATTTAAGGAGGGGGAAGGAATCAAGACCTTTGATGTTGTTATTGCTAATCCACCATGGAATCAGGATGGATATGCAGAGGAGACTTTGAAAAAAGCAGAGTTCTGGAGGGAGAGGTTTAATAAATACGGGTTCCCGCCAAATCAATCAGCAGACTGGGCATGGATAGAGCATATGCTGTCATCTGCAAACAATAGAAATGGAAGGGTTGGTGTTGTTATTGACAATGGCTGTCTTTTCAGAAGCGGAAAGGAAAAGGCAATAAGAACAGGAATCGTCAAAGATGATCTTATAGACACTGTTATCCTTCTACCTGAAAAGCTTTTTTATAACACGGGTGCACCAGGAGCAATTATCATTCTTAACAAAAACAAACAAAAAGAAAGAAAAGGAACGATTTTATTTATAAATGCAAGTAAAGAATATGAACAACATCCAGAGGTCAGAAAGCTAAATCGCTTAGGTGATGAGCATATCAATAAAATTGTGAAAGCATACAGAGAATTCACTAATATTGACGGTTTCTCTATGGTTGTAGCGCACGAGAAGATAAAAGAAAATGACTATAATCTGAATGTTACCCTTTATGTTTTTCCTGAGGAAGAAACTGAAGAGATAGATATAGAGAAAGAGTGGGAGGAAGCGCATAAGATCGAAAAAGAGCTAAAGGAGATCGAGAAAAAAATTGAAGACTATCTCCTTGAATTAAAGGAAGGCTGATAATGTTTAAGCCCAATTTTCACTATACAGATAAAATCGTTAATGATCTTACCCAAATCGCTGTTGCCAGAGAAGTCATTTTAAATTCTCCCTTCATTCCAAAATGGGAAGTCTCTCTTAGGAGAGAAGCGATAATCAGGAGTGCTCACTCATCTACAGCGATTGAAGGAAACAGACTTTCACTTGAACAGGTTAGTGAACTGGCGCACGGACGCGAGGTAATGGCAACCCGGAAAGATAAACAAGAGGTCTTAAATTATCTTAGGGTTCTTGAATCCATTGACAAGTTGACTGACGGCAAAAAAATTACTGAAAAAGATGTTTTAAAGGCTCATAAAATGATAACACAAGATACCCTTGAGGATCCTTCTGATTGCGGTGTCTATCGTAATCGTTACGTAATAGTCGGGAACAGATTGACTGGAGAGATTATTTTCAGGCCACCTTTGAATGAAGATGTCCCGAAATTGATGAAGGCATTGATTGAGTGGTTGAATTCTCCTGAAGCACAGGCTCTCGATCCTGTTATTGAGGCTGGTATAGCTCACTATGAATTTGTGAGAATCCATCCTTTTGTAGATGGCAATGGCAGAACTGCCCGTGTTCTTGCCACTTTGATACTTTATCTGCGGGGCTTTGATACCAAACAATTCTTCTGTCTCGATGACTACTACGATTCAGACAGACCATCGTATTATCGGGCTCTCCAGAGCATTGATCAGAAAACCCTCGACATAACTTCCTGGCTTGAATACTTTGTTACAGGTGTTAAACTGAGCATTGCTACTGTAAAGGAGAGAGTTATACGACTTAGCAGCGAAAGATTACGAAAAACCAAAAAGGGTCAGATTGCCTTGACTGAAAGACAGATGAGAATTGTGGAGAAGATGATTCAGAACAATAAAGTCAGTATTAGTGATGTTGCAGAGATGTTCAAAATAACAAGGCAAGCTGCACTAAAAGAGATGACCAAATTGTCGAAACAGGGGGTTGTACAACTCATTGGAAAAGGCCGAGGCGCTTACTATGAGCTGGTTTGAAGATGGTTGTCATTTAAGTTGTCATTTAGGTTGTCGATTATATACTTCCTTTGTGAAAGCTGGATTTCCCGATTGATTCGGGGAATGATAAGAGGGTGGGAACGCCGAAGAGTGTTTATTTACTTATAACCTCCTTAGTAATGATTATAGAAGGTACACATTTAGTGGATGTCATTCAGAGTCCGCCAAAGGCAGACGAAGAATCTCGTACCTGTGCTTATTACATGTGCGATAGTCGAGTCGCCCGAAATAAAAAGTATGGGCACGTTTCAACGTGCCCATATGTTGCATGAATAAAATATATATAACCCAGCGATATACCATCGCTGTTCGATACGATTAAAAAATTATGATTATTCACATACAGGAGCATATTTTGTGACCATATGTTCATGGAACAGAGAATGTATGTTTGGAGATGTTGTGGATGGTGAAATGCGTTTAAATAAATATGGACAGATTGTGAAGAAAGAATGGTTACAGACAGGAGACATTCGCCAACTTGTGGAATTAGATGAATTTATTGTAATGCCTAATCATGTTCATGGGATTTTGGAAATAACCGATTATGGTAGGGGCACGTTGCAACGTGCCCCTACGAAAGAACATTTTGGCAAACCTGTACCCAATTCATTACCTACAATTATTCGTTTATTTAAATCCGCATCAACAAAACAAATAAACATATTACGCAACACGCCTGGTTTTCCTGTCTGGCAACGGAATTACTATGAACATATCATCCGCAATGAAGATGAATTAAACCGTATCCGAAAATACATCATAACTAATCCATTAAAATGGGATGAGGATGAAAATAATCCGATAAATATTAAACATTATGGGGTTTTATAAACAAAATAAATAAAAATATGAAACTGCAAGAATTCAAACAAACAGAGATTGGAAGAATACCAAAAGAGTGGGAAGTGGTAAGGCTTGGTGATGTTATCACATATATTAAAGGCAAAAAGCCAGCAAAAATATTAGAAGAGTACAAAGAAAATTGTTTACCTTATCTATCAACGGAATATTTGCGAAAAAATAAAACAACAACTTATGTGCCTATTTCAGGTGATGTAGTTTCTGTCAATGATGAGGATTTAATTTTGTTATGGGATGGTTCAAATGCTGGAGAAATCTTTTTAGGAAAAAGAGGGGTTCTCTCTTCAACTATGGTTAAATTTGAATTGAGAGAAAATAAATATATTCCTAACTTCTTATTTTATTTATTAAAAATAAAAGAAAACTGTTTAAAGGGACAAACAAAAGGAACGGGAATACCTCATGTTGATGGAAATGTTTTAAATGCTCTTCACCTCCCCCTTCCTCCTCTCCCTGAACAGAAAAAAATTGCTGAGATTCTTTCGACGGTTGATGAAGCAATACAGAAGGTAGATGAAGCCATAACGAAAACTGAAAGATTGAAAAAGGGGTTGATGCAGGAATTATTAACAGGTAGACGAAGAGTAGTAGATAGCAGACAGCATATGGCATATAGTAGACAGCAAATAGTAGACAGCATACAGCATACGGTAGAAAGGGAAAAAACTGATACCCCCCAGTCTACAGTCTACTGTCTACAGTCTACTGAATACAAGGAAACCGAAATCGGAAGGATACCGAAGGAGTGGGAAGTAGTGAAGATCGGCGATATCGCCTTAGATTTTTTAGGTGGAGGTACGCCGTCTACCTCTAATCAAAGTTATTGGGATGGTGATATTGCATGGATGACAAGCGCTCATATAAATGATAGAAACGTAACAACGGGACAACGATATATTACGAAAGAGGGGTTAAGAAACAGTGCTGCCAATTTAGTTCCAAAGGATAATTTACTCATTGCGACAAGGGTTGGTATAGGCAAAGTTGCTGTAAATAAAGTTGATATTGCTATAAGTCAAGATTTAACAGGCGTGATTATTGATAAAACGAAAGCGATGAGCGATTTTTTATATTGGAACATTAGCACACAGGAAAGAAAATTAAAATCCTTAGCTCAAGGAAGTACTATAAAAGGTATTTTGAGAGAGGAGTTGGGGAAATTAAAGATCCCCCTTCCTCCTCTTCCCGAACAGAAAAAAATCGCTGAAATCTTAAGTACGGTTGATAGGAAAATAGAGTTGTTAAGAGAGAGGAAAAAAAGATTCGAAAGAATAAAAAAAGGTTTGATGAATGATTTGCTTACGGGAAGGAAGAGAGTCAAAACAGCATACAGTAGTCGGTAACCAGGAGAAAACAAATATGCAAACATCAACAGGCAGACAGGGAAAAGCAAATAGGTTCGAAGATTTAGAGGTATGGAAGAAGTCTCATGAATTGGTGTTGAAAATTTATAAGATTACAAAAGAATTTCCTTCAGAAGAAAAATTTGGATTAGTGTCGCAGATGCGGCGGTCTGCTGTTTCTATCCCAGCAAATATTGCTGAGGGATTTAAGAAAAGAGGTCTCAAAGATAAATCAAATTTCTATAACATAGCGCAGGGTTCTCTTGAGGAGTTGAGATACTATTTAATTTTATCAAAAGATCTTGGATATTATGACAATAAAAAGGATTTTCATGAATTAATGGAAATAATTGGAAAAATGCTTTATGGACTGGTTAAAAGTATACAGTAAACAGCATACAGTAGACAGCATACTGGGAGGCAGTAAAAACACGCAGCAAAAAGTAGATGGAGGAATAAATCAGTTTACAGTTTACAGTTTACCGTTTACTGTTTACTATCTGCTACATAAGAGATATGTCAAACTTTAGTGAAAAAACCCTTATCGAGGATTATATCCTTCAACGTTTGATTGAAAAAGGCTGGAAGTTTGTTCCTGCAGACAATCTTGAGCGGGACAGTTATAAGGAGCCTCTGCTTGTTCCAAATCTTTCGAGGGCAATTAGAAGAATCAATACAGCAAAAGGCACACGGCAAACAACAGACAGGGAAAGTAAAGCCACTTTCAGTATACATTCTATTGTCTCCAGTTTACAACTCGGTGATGAAGAAATTAACAGGGCGTTGAATGAACTTATGCTCACGGGTTCAGGCATTGAAGGTTCAAAAAAGATTTTAAGTTTCTACAAATTCGGTATCCCTGTAAAATTTGAAAAAGAGAGGGTTGTTAATTATATCCGCCTTTTTGATTTTAACGACATTAGTAACAACGAGTTTATTGTAACAAGGCAGGTCAATTATGACGGCAGGGAAAGGATAAGAACAGACTTAGTCCTCTATATTAATGGTATTCCTCTTGTAAACATTGAATGTAAAAACCCTGCGAGCATTTCTGAAAACTGGTATAACGCATATAAACAGATCAAAGATTATGAAAAGATTGTTCCTGAACTCTATAAGTATATTCAAATTGGAGTTGCAGCTGAAAGTGTTGCCAAGTTCTTCCCTGTTGTTCCCTGGCAAGAGGAAGTCAAGATAAATGAATGGAAGGTTGATAATAAAGATTCTATGGATTCAATTATCGAGATGCTCTCACAAGACTCACTCCTCGATATTATAGAAAATTTTCTGTTCTTCAGGATAGAGCGCGGGGAAGCAACGAAAGTTGTAACACGTTATATGCAATATAGAGCAGCAAATAAAATAGTTAACAGAGTCAAAGAGTTTTTAGAGGCGACAAGGTCAATAGGGTCAATAGAGTCAAAGGAGCAAGGATACGGCACTCTAGACTCTTTAGACCCTATGACTCTTAGACCTAAAAATAAAGGGCTTATCTGGCACTGGCAGGGAAGCGGTAAAACCCTCACTATGATATTTGCCGCAAATAAACTTTATTACTCAAATCTGCTTGAAAATCCAACGGTCTTTTTTATTGTTGATAGAGTTGAAATAGAGGAACAGCTTTACAAAGAATTCTACTCGTTGGATATTGTTGAACCAGAAATTATCGGCTCAGTCTGGGAACTTAAGGAGATTCTTAAATATGATGACTATAGGGGCAAGAGGGGTATATTTATAATCTTAATTCATAAATTCAGACAGGAAGAACTGAGAGAGTTGCAAAAAGAGATTGAACAGGTTTCAGAACTCAAAGAAACCATAATGAACAGAAAAAATGTAATTGCTTTTGTGGATGAGGGACATAGGACACAATATGGAACTCTTGCAGCGCAAATGAAAGCCATGCTTAAGAACGCCTTTTTCTTCGCTTTTACTGGCACGCCTATATCAAAAACGGGAAGAGATACCTATATGGAATTCAGTTATCCTCCCGATGAACTTTATCTTGATAGATATTTTATTACTGACTCGATTAAAGACAAGTTTACTGTCAAAATAGTTTATCAGCCACGACTTGAAAAGGAAGCTCATCTTAAAAAGGATATGTTGGAAGCCTTTTTAGAAGCGGAACTCGAAGAAATCCCTGAGGATATACGAGATGATATTCAAGACAAAGTCAAAAAAAGACTTAATGCAATAAAGATATTCCTTGAAAATCCGCAAAGAATAAAAGTAATCGCTGAGGATATAGCAGCACATTTTAAAGAAAACATTGATGGCAAATTTAAGGCTATGGTTGTAGCAGGAAGCAGAAAAGCTTGCGAGCTTTACAGAAAGGAATTATATAAACATTTACCTGAGGAATACGTGCATACAATTATTACTCTCGGCAGAGAGGAAGAACCTTTACTGAAGGAAGCAGTGGCTGAAGCAAAGGCACAGTATGGGAAAGATATAGAAGATATAAGAAAAGAAACAATTGAAAAATATAAAGAAGAGGAATTCCCCAAAATATTGATTGTCACTGATATGTTGCTTACAGGTTTTGATGCTCCGATACTTCAGGTTATGTACCTTGACAAGCCTCTTAAGGAACACAGACTTTTACAGGCAGTAGCGAGAACAAATAGACCATATAGTGATTTAAAAAATGCTGGGGTTGTGATTGATTATGTTGGTGTGTTGAAAGAATTCAAGAAAGCCCTTGAGATGTATAGCGAGAATGATATAAAAGGAGCGCTTTTTAGTTACGACGACATAAGAGAAGAATTTATCCTCTTAATTCAGGAGATTCTTGAGATATTGAAAGATGTGCCCAGGAATTACGAAAGAGGAACGTTACTCAAAGCTATAGAGATACTCACTTCCGATGAAGAAAAAGAGAAAGATTTTGTCGAGAAATATAAAAATCTAAGAAAGACTTTTGAATTGCTCGGACCTGATGAGATTAAACTTGAGTATTTTGAGGATTATAAATGGCTATCTTCTATTTACACTTATTACATAAAAGTAGTTGTTCAAAAACCTGTTTATGGAGACATCATCCAGAAATATTACGATAAAACCATAAGATTTATTCATAAGGCTACCGAGATAGATACATTGGATAAAGACCTCCCTATAATTTCATTTGACAGCGATTATCTCGAGAAGTTAGAAGACAAAGTTAAAAATAAACAAGAAAAGGCAGCAAATATTCTCTTTGCTCTTAATAGATTAGTGCTTGTGGAGAGACATCGCAATCCCATCTATGAATCATTGGTGGAAAAAGTGGAAAGACTACTTGAGTTATGGAAGGAAAAGACAAAAGATTATAAGAAGATTTACTTAGAAGGTACAAATATATTTAAGGATATTGCAACACTCTCTGAACGACAAAAATCTTTAGAATTTTCAGATGCTGAATATGCAATGCTCCTTGAACTTGAGAAAAAGTTAGATGGTAAAGTTGAACTTATTAATGAAGTGAAGAAACTTTCAAAGCAATTAAAACAATATATGTTTTCTGGATGGATCAATCAAACAACAGTAAAAAAAGAAGCAGAGCGTGAAATAAGAAAATTTGTCAGAGGGATAAAAGCAAAATATAATCTCACTTTTGATGAAATGAACGATTTGCATGATAAGTTAGTAGAAAGTGTTAAAAATTATGGAACTGCGTGATATACCATACAAAGTATCTTATAGAAATATAAAATACCCACGAATTGAATTTATCACAGGGAAACTGTTGCTTGTACTTCCATTAAATAGCAGACCTGAAGTCATTTTGCAGAAACATAAAAGGTGGATAGAGAATAAAAAGAAATTAATTGAGGAATGTTTGAATCATTCAGATGGCATACAGTTAATCAAGAGAGACGATGATAGATTTAAAGAATTAATATATATGAATTCTAAAAATGCAGAACGTGATTTTAACGTAAAGTTTCATGTCATATACTTCAGGAGAATGAAAACCAAATGGGCAAGTTTAAGCTCCAGAAAAAGTTTAACTATTAATACATTGATGAGATACTTGCCTGCTCATTTAATAAAGTATGTTGTTTATCATGAAGCAGCCCATCTCATTGAGAAAAGGCATAATGGCAGATATTGGGAGATAATACAAAAGCAATTTAAGAATTATAAAAAAATGGAGAAAGATATGTTTGTTTATTGGTTTAAAATTAATAAAAAAGAGTATAAAAAGAAGAATGTTGGATAATACTGCTTTACCTGTGAGTGCATTTCAAGAGAAATCTGGGGTAAGAAGTAAGAATCAGGAAAAATGGTAGTATCCGGTCATTTATTTCTGGCATAATTAAAAGATGCGTTTTGAGATTGTTAAAAAAGATAATAATGCACGTGCGGGGTTTATTGAGACTAATCGCGGGATTGTGCATACACCTGCTTTTATGCCTGTCGGGACAATTGGAACGGTAAAAGCAATGTCTCCTGACGAACTAAAGGATATAGGCGCAGAGATTATACTCGGAAATACTTATCACCTTTATTTAAGACCAGGACATAAAATTATTGAGACTCTTGGCGGATTACACAAGTTCATGAACTGGGATAGACCGGTATTGACTGACAGCGGAGGTTTTCAGGTTTATAGTTTATCGGCACTAAGAAAAATAGAAGATAATGGAGTTTATTTCAGATCACATCTTGATGGTTCACTCCATTTTCTCGGTCCTGTAGAAGCAATGGAAATACAGTCTTCCCTCGGTTCTGATATAGCAATGGTTCTTGATGACTGCACACCTTATCCTTCAACTTATGAGTATGCAAAAGACTCGATGTTGAGAACGATAAAATGGGCTGAACATTGCAATAATTTGAAAAAGGAAGGGCAAGCCTTATTTGGAATTATTCAGGGGAGTTTATATGAAGATCTAAGAACAAAGTGTACCGAAGAACTTGTAAATATTGGTTTTGATGGTTATGCGGCAGGTGGCCTCAGTGTTGGTGAACCAAAAGAAGACATGTATAGAATCATACAATTTATTGCACCATTAATGCCTGAAAATAAACCAAGATATTTAATGGGAATAGGAGATCTTTCCGATGTGCTTGTTGCTGTTGAAGCAGGTTTTGATATGTTTGATTGTGTAATGCCCACAAGAAATGCACGGAATGGAACTTTATTTACAACTCAAGGAAGAATTAGCATAAAACGTGAAGAATTTAAAGCAGATCCGGGTCCTCTTGATCCGGAATGTGAATGCTACACCTGTAGAAATTATTCAAGAGGTTATCTCAGACATCTATTCCTTTCAAGGGAAATACTTTCGATGAGGCTTAATACAATACATAATCTTTACTTCTATTTAAATTTCTTCAGGAATATGAGAAAATCTATTTTAGAAAAAAAATTTACTGAATTTGTATCGAAATGGAAAGTCATTCTAACATAAAAAATTATTCTTCACAGGTCAGAAATGTCCTGTTATATACCCTTATACTTAATTCAATAGTAGCTTTTGCAAAAATAATCTACGGTTATGTCTCGGGTTCTATTGCAATGCTTTCGGATGGTTATCATTCTTTATTTGACGGGGTATCAAACATTGTTGGTCTTGTAGGCATCTGGATATCTTCAAATCCTCCTGATAAAGAACATCCTTACGGCCATAGAAAATATGAAACATTATTCACAATTATTATAGGTGTAATGATATTCCTAACATGCTTTCAGGTCTTGAAAAAGGTATATAGTTCATTTTTTGATTCACATAAAGCTATTGTTACCGATATAAGTTTTGCAGTTATGATATTTACTCTTTTAATAAATATAATTGTCATGAAGTATGAGTCAAAAAAAGGTAAACAACTCGGGAGTGAATTTCTGATTGCAGACGCAAACCACACAAAAAGCGATGTTTTTGTTTCATTGTCGGTAATTATAAGCCTTATATTTACAAAAATGGGATATGGTTTTGCCGATACTTTAGTAGGGATAGTCCTTTCATTTTTCATCGCAAGGATAGGGTTTAAAATATTGAAAGAAGCTTCGGATATTCTTGTAGATAAGATTTGTATCAATACAACAGCTATTGAATCTGTAGTGAATAAGATAGAAGGTGTCAAGGGATGTCATGATATAAGAACAAGGGGTTCATCGAGTTATACTTATCTTGATCTTCATGTGCTTGTAGATGGAGATATGAGCACAGAAAAATCCCATAATATTGCGGATAAGGTTGAAAAGAAGATAAAAGATGAGTTTTCGAATGTGATTGATATTGTAGTTCACATAGAACCGATAGTACACAATAAAACAAAACAGAACAAATGATGTTTATACAGATATACATTTATTGCTGCCTTTCCTGCAAATATTACTACAGTAAATACCCTATTTATTGACTGAAACTAAAATAAAATATTAAGATATACACTATGCTTGAACCGGAAAAACAGGTTGAAATAATAAAAAGAGGCGCTGTAGAAGTTATTGTTGAAGATGAGCTTCTCAAGAAGCTTAAGAATTCGTATAATGAGAACAGACCTTTACGTATTAAAACAGGGTTTGATCCAACAGCTCCTGATATTCATCTCGGTCACACGGTTTTACTCGAGAAAATGCGTCAGTTTCAGGATATGGGACATGAAGTTATCTTCCTTATCGGCGATTTTACAGGGATGATAGGTGATCCTACCGGCAGATCCGAGACAAGAAAACCTTTAACAAGAGAAGATGTCTTAAGAAATGCTGAAACGTATAAAAGACAGGTTTTTAAAATTCTCGATCCTGATAAGACTAAGGTAATGTTCAATAGTGAGTGGTTTTCTAAGATGGATATTATGGATTTTGTCAGACTCGGTTCTATGCAAACAGTCGCAAGAATGCTTGAGCGCGAAGACTTTAAGAAAAGATTTGAAAACCACCAGGATATAAGCATCCTTGAATTCTACTATCCACTATTTCAAGCTTATGATTCAGTATATCTGAAGGCAGATTTTGAGCTTGGTGGAACTGACCAGAAGTTCAATATTCTTATGGGAAGAACCATGCAAAGGAAAATGGGACTCGAAGAGCAGACAGTTGTTTTGATGCCTTTACTTGAAGGTCTTGATGGCGTAAATAAGATGTCAAAGAGCCTTGGTAATTATATAGGCATTGATGAACCACCAAAAGATATGTATGGAAAACTCATGTCAATTAATGATGAGTTGATGATCAGATATTATGAATTGCTTAGCAGAATATCAATTGATGAATTTAAAGCTTTAAAAGAAGGTATTAAGAACGGAACTATTCATCCTAAAAAAGCAAAAGAAGAGCTCGCTTTAGAAATTGTAGAGCGTTATTGGGGAAAAGAAGAAGCATTAAAAGCAAAAGAGGAATTTGAACAAATATTCAGAAAAAAAGGTTTGCCGGATGATATACCTGAAGTTTATATTATGTGGGATGAAGAGAGTATGTGGGTACCAAAGATTATGAAATTGGCCGGACTTACCCCGAGCACAAGCGAAGCAATAAGGTTGCTAAAACAGGGCGGGGTAATGATAAACGAGAGCAAATATACCGATACCGAAGGTAAACTTGTAAAAGGAGAATATTTGTTTAAAGCCGGTAAAAGAAAATTTGTAAAAGTTAAACCAAAATAATTTTTTTATAATTCCTGTAAAAGTCTTCTTATTTCTAAGTCCCTCTGCATTATATAAATTCTGATTTTATTCTCATCTTCTGTATGGGGGAATAGTTCAAGTCCATAGGCAATCATATTTTTATATTTTGCCGATAGAAAAATGCGATTGCCTGAAGTAGTCTTTTGCGATTGCTCGGATTTTAGTAAAGAATCAAGTTTATAAACTATCGAGGCAGAAGATATAACAAAAGTCTCTCCCTGAACAGGAAGTTTTATTCCACAAACAATTTGCTGGTTTGTATTAAGTACAAGTTGTGAAAGAAATCCAATTCCGCGTTCTGAAATATCTTTTACATTTATTGAAATTGTTCCATATTCTGGAGAAAACAAATATAAAGTAACAGGCAATTTAGCAGCAGGTTCAACTCTTAAGAATCTACGGAGATATGGATTCATTGTTCC
The DNA here is from genome assembly GCA_020725385.1 of Nitrospira japonica. Classification (GTDB taxonomy): domain Bacteria; phylum Nitrospirota; class Thermodesulfovibrionia; order Thermodesulfovibrionales; family SM23-35; genus DYFC01. The sequence goes on from DYFC01000034.1 coordinate 130,652, forward strand.
CGGTATTGTTGCTGTGACTTTATTGTTTTCAACGGTTAAATTATCAAAAACACAGGTGTACGATTTCCCAAGAACTTCAAAATTAGCAAAAAAATATTGTTCTTTTTGAATACATACTATCGAACGATAAGGTGTGAATCTATTCAGGATTATCTTATCATTCCTGTAAATTTTTTCAATATAACAAAGCCCCCTGCCGGTGATAAAATATCCCTTTTCTTCTTCAAAAGGAAAAGAAAGGATTAAGGGGAGTTTTTTCTCGTATAAGTAAATAAAAGCATCATATGGTTTCATAATTTTTTATTTTACTCCAAATAGTAGAGATATTTCTAAAAATTATTTAGATAGATGATTATATTGCGACTTCAGCCTCATATTTTTCTGGCGTTTGATTTTGCTTTATAGATTGAGACATGGTTCCGGTTAAAAGTGAGACTATAATGATTCCATATGCCTTTTTGCGAGTTCATAAAGGCCGTAGATTTTAAGATCGATCAGATAACCATCAATTCTTAATTCTTCGAGTGTCTCATAAATTTTTTCAGAAGGCACAGGAATTACTTCTATATCCTCTGTTTCATCCCTTCCGGTAATTCCTTTGAAAATTAATCCCTTTGCCAGATACACGGTAAGTATCTCACCTGATGCTCCCGAGGAAAAAGGCCCTTCTGCAAGGTAAATAAGTTCTTTTGCAATATATCCTGTTTCCTCTAAGAGTTCTCTTAGTGCAGCGTCTTTTAATGATCCTGATTTATCATGAAGACCTGCGGGAAATTCAATGACATAGTTATTTACAGGGGGTCTGAATTGTTTTGTCAGTAAAACTTCATTATTATCTGTGAAAGGAACGATTACTACTATGCCCTTACAATTGACCCGCTCGAAAGATTCCCATTCTCTGACAACTCCCTGAGAATCAGAATATTCCGAGACCACAAAATTTAGAAATCTGCCATTATAAACAATTCTTTTACTGATAACAAAAGCTTTTTTCAATTGTAACTTTATGTTGTTAATTTAACCTTTATATAATGGAATTTTTATCTTGAAAATTGTAGAATCTATATCAGTAAATACATCGAGACTACCATGTATGCCCTGAATGAAACGATATATTATATTAAGTCCTCTTCCTTTTACATCTCCTTTTTTGATCTGTTCCATAGTTTCATTATCTATTTTGCCGGTATTTTTTACTTCGAAACAGGCAGTGTTTTCACACCTGTAGCTTTTTATAGATAACTCTCCTCCGGTTTCTGGTATAGCTTTTGTAGCATTGTCTAATAGATTATCTACAACCCGTTCGAGTCCGAAAGGTGAGCAATATATAAAAAGACCTGATTGTAACTCATCTTGGAAAAGTTTTATATTTGACCTTTTTTGTTCTCTTATAGATTCTTCATTTATTCTGAAACGGCTCTTCAGAACTTCGGTAAGATCGATCACCCTTTCTCTACCTTCAATACCGGGATATACAACAAGTTCCTGCATTCTTAAAGCTTCCTGTGAAATTATTTCAAGATATTCATTTATTTTATTTTTGCTGGAACTCAAATCATTGTTTTGAAGCAATTTAAGTGCTCTTTTTGCAAAACCTCCTATTGCGATTGCAGGATTTTTGAAATCATGAAGAACGTCGTCGAGTTTTTCCATCCTGAGGGCTTTCATTATCTCTTTCCCGAAGAAAGTCAAAAGTTCAATCTCATTTTCGGTGAACTCCTGTCTTCTATCAATAGCATAAAAGATGAGAAAATAGTTTATATCATCATTGGCTTTCAGAGGAATAAGCAAAACTGAATTAACATTATTTTTCAATGCATACTTTTTCAGTTCATCATTGGATAAATAACTTTTCAAGGGGTCTTTGATTAGAATATAAGAAGATTCTATGCGCTCATATTCATTATCAGCACTAATACCGTTGTAATTAATTATTGCATCAAAATAAGGGTGGTCATTTATTGCATAGAGACACCCGATGTCATGACTTTGCTGGCCAATAGGGTACTCGAGTTCTATTTTTACATGTTGTCTATCGGGCATTATTGAAAATAAAGAACAGCTTTGAATGAGCAATATATCAACAAGTTCGGGTATCATGGTCATAAAAACATCTTTAAGCTTTATCCCTTCCCTATGACTGAGTTTTACGAATATTTTTTCGGTTATTTTTTCTTTCTGCTGGTTTAGTTTCTGCAGGTCGATAATTCTCTTTTTCGCTAAAACATAACTTATTCTTCTTGCCAGTAATTCAGCATTTGAGACTTCAAGGGGATCGAATTCCCGGTTTTTTTCTTTGTAATAGATCTGGATCGCGCCTGGAATGTCAGGTTCATTTTTTAAGAATCCGGGGATATTCAGAGGAATAGCCATCAAAGAGTTAAATCCGTAAACTTTAACTATATCTTTGTTAGTATAAGCCGGTTCACTCATGATATCAGGAACGAGGTAACTTTGTCCGCTTTTTATAACTGTTCCTGCTACTGTTTTTTCAACCGGAATACTTTTCAATCTGCTTACTTCTTTGAAATTATATGAACCGAAAGCAACAAGATTTTGAGTCTTAGGATCAAAAATTCTTATAGATGCAGCTTCTGCATGAAGAAATTCGGTAATTCTTTTTGCGGCTTCTCCTAATATGTCTTTCCATTCAAGTTCAGGGTCAATACTTATCACATCTTCAACCATTCTTACAACTTCTTTTATGTGTTCTGAAAGACAGTGTTTTCTGAGATAAGATGCTAATTCAAAGATTTCGTTATCATTTAAATGGTATTTTTCTATAATTGGATTGGATTTAAGAAATCTTATCAGGGTTTCATTCATGTTATTAAATAATATCAGAGTATGAAGACCTTATTCAATATTCTTGGTCAGAAAGATTTATAGACTTCTTTCGTGACGTGAAACTTAAAAAGCAATTCAGGAACATCTGCATAATTTTGTTTTTAAAATAGAGGGGGTTCAATAATATATTGAACCCCCTCTTGAACGTTATTTTTAAAAATATTAATGAGCTTTTTCGGTCTTCTTCTCTTCTTTTTTCTCTACCTTTTTCTCTGTTTTATGTTCTGATTTTTTCATTTCATGCTTTGTTTTTGGTAGTTCGAGCATCTCTACTTTTCCATTTGCAAGATTATATTCGGCTACTACTACTTTTAATTTTCCTTCATGTACAAGTTCTTTGACTATAGGGCTTTTCATTACATCTGCATAAACATTCATTATATTTTCTTTTATTGCTGTCTCAAGAACCTCTTCGTTAGACCCGCCTTTTTTCTTTGCTTTCTTTGCAGCAGGCTGTATCTTTTTAACAATAGCACCTATATTCCCTTCAGGTTCACCTTTTGCACCCAATGTAGCTTTCACAGCTCCGCAATCTGAATGTCCAAGAATCATAAGAAGAGGGGTATGAACATGTTCAACGCCGTATTCAATACTACCAAGAGCAATCGGGTCAACAACATTACCCGCAACTCTAACTATGAAAATATCACCCAATCCCTGATCAAAAATATGTTCAGGTGGAACCCTTGAATCAGAACAACTTATGATTGTTGCAAAAGGATGCTGACCGCCCTTTAAGATTTCATTTCTTCTTGAATCGCTGAGATCTTTACTTGCAAATTTGCCTTCAACATACCTTTTGTTTCCATCAAGTAATTTCTGCAAAGCCTCATCTCCTGCGCCCCCAGCGAATACAAGGCTGGAGAATGCCATAATTACAAACAACGAAAGAATAAATCCTGAAAATCTTGAAAACTTCATAATCCCATCCTCCTTAATATTAATTTAGACCCTTCAATGAAGGGAATATATTATCAGGCTACTTTCTTGCTTTTCTTCTTTGCTGCTTCAGCTAAAACAAACTTCGTATTAAAAGTACCTTCTATAGCATGCACAGGACATTTTGCTGTGCATATACCGCAACCTATACACTTATTACCGTCTATTTTATGAAGTTTCTTGAGTTCTCCAAATGGAGCATTGACGGGACATACTTTAGCACAAATTCCACAGCCAATGCAACGGTCATTTATAAATGCTTTTGGTCTTTCAGGTATATAGTCGGAGATCGCACCGGTAGGACATTTTGTTACGCATATACCACATACTTTACATTTTTCAGGAATTATTCTTGAGAGATTATTTTCTATAATTGGAGCTTCAAATGGACATACTCTCACACATATGCCGCAAGCTATGCATCCTGTTTGACAATTCTTTTTTGTCTCAACACCTTTATCTTTCGAGTTGCAGGACACGAGTACCTGTTTTGAAGAAGGTAGAACTTTTATTACTTTTCTTGGACACGCAGCTTCACATTTCCTGCACCCAGTGCATTTAATTATATCGACAAAAGGTAGATGATCTTCTGTCATTGTTATTGCGCCAAAAGGACATACTTTTGAACATGTTCCATATCCAAGACATCCGTAAATACAGGATTTATCTCCTCCTGCTGTTAACATCGCTGCTCTACAATCCTGAACGCCTTCATATTTAAATCTCTTAGATGATACACTCCATCCACCTTTACACATAATACGCGCAAATTCAGGCTCTTTTAAAGTAACTTTTTTCCCTGTGATTGCTGCTACTGCTTCTGCAGTTGAAGCTCCACCCGGAGTACATAGATTAGGTGGTATCTCAGCTTTTTTTACTACAGCTTCGGCATATTGTTCGCAACCTGCGAACCCGCAAGCGCCTCAATGGGCATGGGCAAGAACGTCAAGAACTGCCTGTACACGGGGGTCAACCTCAACAGAAAACTTTTTAGCTGCAAAGGCAAGACCGAGTCCAAAAATTATACTGATTCCTGCAAGAAATATAAGTGTATATTTAATTAACGGGACGATTTCAACGTATTCTTTTGCTTCTACTCCACCACCAACTCCGACATGAGGGATAATAAAATTTAGCCCTGATATAATTAGATTTATGAAGTCAATTAATTCTGTCATTAACACTCCCTATATCTTTATTAATCCTGAAAAACCGGCAAAAGCCAGGGCTATAAGTCCTGTTACTATAAAAGCTATAGGTGTTCCTCTAAAAGGTTTTGGCACATCGGCAAGTTCGAGTCTTTCTCTTATGCTTGCCATAATTATTAATGCAAGAGCAAACCCTATTCCCGAACCAAATGCAAAAGAAATGCTTTCAATAAAACTATAATGTTCTCCGGCATTAATCAGAGGCACTGCAAGAATTATACAATTGGTTGATATAAGAGCCAAGTAAATACCAAGTTTATGATAAAGGACAGGTGATATTTTTCTCATAATTGTGTCTGAAGCCTGAACAAAACCCGCAACAATTCCAATGAATATAATAATCTTTAAGAAAGTAATATCCCATGGTACAAGGACATAATTAAATATAAGCCAGCTAAGTCCTGAACTAATCATCATAACAGATGTAAATGTGATGCTCATTCCAACAGCAGTTTCCATTCTTCTTGAAACGCCGAAAAATATACATAATCCAAGAAATCTTGTAAAAACAAAGTTATTTATCAAAGAAGCAGAAATAATTAGCTCAAAAACTTTTGTAAACTCAGAACTCATTTTTTCTCCTGTATATCCTTAACTACTTTTCTTTTCATATTTTCCATAAATCCAGTTAAACATTCCCATTAAAATTCCAACAGCAATGAACCCTCCTGCAGGTAGTATGAAGATTAGCAATGGTTTTGCATTTATAATCTCATATCCCCAAAGAGAACCTTTGCCAAGCAATTCTCTGAAGAAGCTTATAAGGCTAAGAGCAAATAAAAAACCGAGTCCCATTCCTATTCCATCAAACATAGAAGGAATAAAACGATTTTTACTCGCAAACATTTCAGCACGTGCGAGAATGGAAGCAAATGCGACTATTAATTGAATATAAAGCCCCATCTGTTTATATGCATCCGGTGCAAAAGCTGCCATTGACATATCTGTTACTGTAACCCAGCCGGATATTACAAGCATGAATATCGGAAGCCTTATTCTTGGATGTATAAAATGTCTCATGATGGAAATTGTAATATTAACCATTACCTGTACAAAAAGAACCGCCGAGCCCATTAAAACACCGTTTCTTAGATTATTCGTAACAGCTATAGAAGGGCATAAACTCAAGGCAAGCTTGAAGATAGTGTTTTCCTTGAAAATTCCATTTTTAATGACTTCGTAATAATTAATTTTTTTCTGTAACATCTGATTTCTCTTTTTTCTGTATTGTATTAATTAAAAAAGAAACAGCATTTTTAACAGCATCTTCTGTGACTGCTCTGCTTGATATTGTCGCTCCAGAGATAGCCTGCACATATTCTTTTGTATCAGTTTTCAATACTTTTAGATGCTCTAAATATTTTTCTTTAAATTGATTGATAAAATAATCTTTTTCTATTTCGTCCCCGAGACCTGGTGTTTCAGCATGACCAAGAATGCTGATCTTTTTAACTTTAAAATCATTATCCACTGAAATCAGAGTATTAATATAACTCGAATAACCTTTGCCAAAAGATTGAATCAAATAGCCAATAACTTTATTTTCTTTCATCGCCACATAATATTCAGCATGTTTATCATGTATTTTCCAGTCGCCAAGTTTATCAATCTTATCAGCCTCTGGCATAAGTTTTTTTAGAGCTTGCTCTTTTTCTATTATTGAGTTTCTATACATTATCGGAGATGTCTTTGCATAAACAAATGCAAGAATAGAGCCTCCTATAAGATAAATAACAACGAGATTTAGAGTAATTTTAATAATATCTTTGGCATTCATTTTTTCTTTACTGCTCCGAAAATCTTACTTTTAAACCCCCTATCAATCAATGGTGAAAAACAATTCATTATGAGTATCGCGAACATTACCCCTTCAGGATAACCACCTTTTAAGCGTATAAGCATTGTTAGAAAACCACAACCTGTGCCAAACAATATTTGACCACTCTTCATTGAAGGACTTGTCACGTAATCAGTTGCCATGAAGAAGGCTCCAAGTATCATGCCTCCGCTAAGAACATGAAGCAATGGATCTCCTGAAAATAATCCGCTATTTCCTCCGAATATCCATGCTATTAAAGCAGATGTGCCGATAAATGAAATGGGAATGTGCCATGTTATATATTTACGATAAAAAAGAAAAGCTGCTCCAAGTAAAAGTGCCAATCCTGAAGTTTCACCTATACATCCTGCACGATTTCCGAGCATTAGATGTGTATATAGGTTTGCTTTGTCACCAAATATCTCAATTAGTTTTGAATAACCTTCTTCTTTCAGTATCCCGAGAGGGGTGGCGGTTGTAAGAGCGTCAAACTTGATAAAAGATGCAGAAGGTTCTGTCCATACAGTCATGAGTTTTGGAAAAGATACAAGGAGAAAAGCCCTGCCAATCAATGCTGGATTGAAAATATTATAACCAAGTCCGCCAAAGAGTTGCTTTGTAATTATAATCGCAAAAAATGAACCTGCAATAGGTATATAGAAAGGTACGGATGCAGGAAGGTTCATCCCTAACAAAAGACCTGTAAGAAAAGCGCTGCCATCATTTATGGTTATATCTTTTTTCAGTGTCTTCTGATAAAGAAACTCAAAAACAACCGATGAAACAATACACAATGAAAGTACAAATATAGCATGTGGACCAAAATAATATGCTCCCATAATTATAGCAGGCAGTAAGGATACAGACACACTCCACATTATGCGGGGTGTTGATTCTTCACTTCTTATATGAGGGCTGACAGAAATTATAAATGTTTTTTCTTTGTTCATGCTTATGGTTTAACCTGTGTTTTTGCAAGTCTAATTAAATGTACAATCGGCCTTTTTGAAGGACATACATATGTGCAGCATCCACATTCAAAACAATCGAAAAGATTATATTCCTTTGCTCCTTCAAAAAAGCCCCTTTCACTGTAAACACTCAACATAGATGGCATTAATCCCATAGGGCATGCCTCAATGCATCTTCCGCATCTAATACATGGCCCAAATTTTTCTGTATGCACAATTTCATTTTCGGTAAGAACAGTAATGCCTGAAGTGCCTTTTGTTACAGGCATATCGAGTAAAGCTATAGCAAATCCCATCATCGGTCCGCCTGAAATAATTTTTACAGCACTTTCTTTTAGACCGCCACATTCTTCAATAAGATGGGATACGGGTGTCCCAATTTTTACTAAAAGATTTTTTGGTTCTCTGATGCCTTCACCGGATACAGTAACTACTCTATCAATTAAAGGTTTACCGAACCGGACTGCTTCATATATAGCATTGGCGGTACCGGCATTGTGCACAACAACTTTAACATCCATGGGAAGTGCTCTTGGAGGCACTTCTCTTCCTGTAATTGCTTTAATTAACATTTTTTCAGCACCCTGTGGATACCGTGTATGCAAAGAGCAGATTTTTATACTATCTGAATCAGAGACAACTTTTTTTAAAGACTCAATAGCTAAAGGCTTATTGTCTTCAACGCCAATAAACCCATTGCTTACACCCAATACTTTCATTATTATTTTTAAACCTTCGATAATTTCTGATGGACGCTCAAGCATTAGTCTATAATCACTAGTAAGATATGGTTCACATTCAGCGCCATTAATAATGACAGTATCAATAGGTTTTTCTTTTGGCGGAGAAAGTTTAACTATAGCAGGAAATGTAGCGCCGCCCATTCCAACTATTCCTGCATTTTTAATCTTCTCTTTCATTTCATCAGGACTAAGTTTCATATAATCAGGATTATCTTTTAATAATGTCCATTCATCTTTAAAATCATTTTCAATAACCACAGAAGTAACCATTCTTCCCATTACATTTGGAACTTCGATAATTAATATGACTTTCCCCGAGACAGAAGAATGCACAGGAGCAGAAACAAATCCTGTTGGTTCACCAATTAATTCGCCTTTTTTAATTTCCTGATTTATTGTGACAACAGGTTTACAGGGTGCTCCAATATGCTGGCTCAATGGAATTACAACTTTTTGAGGCTGAGCTATTTCAGTTATTTTTTTATCTGCTGAAAGTTCTTTTTTATCAGCAGGGTGAATACCTCCTTTAAAGACTGAAAATCCCACCTATATAAAATCTCCAAAAAGTTATTGAGTTAAGATATACTGAAGTTAATTCATTATAAATAAACATGCACTACCAAAAGCACAAAAGCATGTAATTAATAACACATTATCATGTATAAAATCAAGTAAAAGTAATAACCTTCGAAAATAAAAAATACTATGCTGAAATTATTTTAGCTCCCGTGCATTTTGAAAGATTTACAACTTTAAGTATGTTATCCGGACTATAGGCTAATGGATGATGCTTTTAGATTTTTTCAAGATAATGTCTTTTAAAGCTTCTATGAATAATGGATGGGTGTTTAAAGAATCAGCTCTTTTCATATTTATACCAAGTTCTTCAGCAAGAGATTTATAAAGTATGTCAATCTCATAAAGTGTTTCAACATGATCGGAAACAAAGCTTATTGGTACCATTAGAACATTTTTTATTCCCTTTTGAGAAAGCTCTTTAAGCTTATCTTCTGTTGATGGCTCGAGCCATTCAACAGGGCCACTCTTGGATTGATAACCAAGATGCCAGTGTATATTAATTCTTTTAGTAATTTCATTTATTGTAGCAATTGTTTGTTTTTCATACGGGTCACCGGCATCAATTATTTTTTTTGGAAGACTGTGAGCGCTAAAAAGAACATTAATCTCAGAAAGAGAATAAGAGCTTCCATTTCCGGAGAAAGAATCGAGGCCTTTCCTTATAACATCAACCAATGCATCAATATACAGAGGATGATTATACCATGATTCTATTTTAATAATCTGAAGATCAAATTGCTTTGAAGCTTCATCAAGTTTTGTGAATGAAGAACCTGAAGTTGTAATTGAATATTGAGGATAAAGACTAAGTGCAATGATTTTTCTGATTCCAACCCGATATATTTCTTTGACAGTATCATCAATAAATGGATGCCAGTAACGCATACCAACAAAAACCTTGAAAATACTGTCTCCTGTTTTATTTAGAGCATTTTCAAGAGCACTTGCCTGAGCTTGTGTAATCTCTAGAATGGGTGATTTGCCTCCAATGAGTTTATAATACTTTTCTGTTTTCCTTGACCTGAAGAATGAAATAATACCTGCAATTGGTTTTTGTAAAAAAGAAGGTCCGAGGCGGATAATCTGTCTGTCAGAGAAAAGATTGTATAAAAATGGACGAACTGCCTGAATTGAATCAGGTCCCCCAAGATTGAGGAGCAGAACTGCTGTAATATTTTTCTTCATCTGCTGAAAGTATGCACAGCCTCAACGAGAGCGATAACATTCTCAACAGGTGTTTGAGGAAGTATTCCGTGTCCTAAATTAAAAATATGTCCTCTTGCAGATTCTCCTTTCCATAATATATCTTTAACTCTGTCTTCAAGCTTTTCTTTAGGTAAAAATAATGCGCATGGATCAAGATTGCCCTGTATAATTATTTTCTTCCCAAGCTTTTTAATAGCATCGGATAAGTCTATCCTCCAGTCAATTCCAATAATATCAGCGCCGCATTTTTTTATTTCGCCAAGAATACCAGCACATTCATTTACAAAATAAATTACCGGGGCATCTGTTTTCTTTAATTCCTTTATTATTTTCTTCACATAAGGCAAAACATAAATGCGGAAATCCTGAGGCGTTAAAATTCCTGCCCATGTATCAAATATTTGAACAGCCTGTGCGCCTGTTTTGATTTGAGCCTGAAGATAAGCAATAACAGTATCGGTTAGTTTGTCCATAAGGTAAAGGAATGCGGATGAATTCTGAAACATCATCTTTTTTGTATTTACAAAATTTTTTGATGTTCCACCTTCAATCATATATGTTGCGAGAGTAAATGGAGAACCTGAAAATCCAATTAATGGCACTTTATTTTCAAGTTCTTTTCTGAGTATTTTTATTGTCTCAAGTACAAAGGGCAAATCCTGCTCAATTTCAGGCACTATCAATTTATCTACCGCAGATTTATTTCTTACAGGTTCGCTAAGCACAGGGCCTTCTTTTTCTGAAAATTCAAGACGCATACCCATAGGTTCGACAACTATAAGAATATCGGAAAAAAGTATTGCTGCGTCAACACCTAGTATATCAACAGGTTGAAGAGTAACTTCCGCTGCAAATTTCGGGTTTTTGCATAGCGTAAGAAAATCTATATTGGATCTGATAGCCTGATACTGTGGCATATATCTTCCTGCCTGACGCATAAGCCACACAGGTGTATAGTCGGTTTTTTCACCATAACAAACTTTTAAGAAAGTATCATTCATTTCAACTCCCTCCCTCTATTTTAGTTTCTAACAGCAAGCTTACGGGGTATATACTGGCAGAAAGGTTCTTCGTTAAGATAATCTCCTGATACAGCATAAGCCCTTGCTCTGCATCCACCGCATACATGTATATATTCGCATGAACCGCATTTGCCTTTATATTTCTTGAAGTCCCTTAATTCTTTGAAAAGCTCTGAATTTTCCCAGATGTCTTTAAATGTTTGTTTTCTTATATTTCCAGCAGGCTTTGGAAAGTAACTGCATGGCAGAACATTTCCATCAACATCTATTAAAGCAATAAGCTGTCCTGCAATACATCCTTTAGAACCTCCTGTTGAAAACTTAAGAGTTCTTCTTTCGAATTTATCACCTTCTTGTTTTGATTTCTGGAGGACAATTCTGTAATAATGAGGTGCGCATGTGGGTCTTACCAGCAAATCTTTTTCTTCTTTTTCCATTTTGTAATGCCAGTCAAGTATTTCTTCATAGTCTTCTTTTGAAATCAATTCATTCATAATTTCTTCACCCCTGCCGGTTGGAACTATCATAAACATATACCATGCAGTTGCTCCGAGTTCCTTTGCGAGACGATAGACTTTTGGAATTTCTTCCTGATTCCTTTTAGTAAATGAAGAATTTATCAAGAATTCAATCCCGTATTTTTTAAAAAGTTTTGCTGCATTTATTGTTCCTGCGAATGCACCCTTTTGATTTCTGAAATTATCATGTATAGTCTCATTTGAACCATCAAGACTTAGAGAAACCATCTTTATACCTGCTTCCTTTATTTTGGTGCATATTTCATCATTTACCAATGTCCCGTTTGTCGCAATACACATTCTCAGACCTTTTTCAGCCCCATATTTAGCTATATCAAAAACATCTTTTCTCAATAAAGGTTCACCACCAGATAATACTATTACAGGTTTTGCATAGGATGAAATATCATCAATGATTCTGAAAGCTTCTTCTGTAGAAAAATCAGGATGTGACTGAACTTCGAGAGCTGAAGAAGATCTGCAATGTATGCAGTTTAGATTACATCTTCTTGTGATTTCCCAAGCTATCCATTTAGGTGAAAATTCCATTTAAATTTCTCCTGCGAATACAAAATTTAATATTTTAAAGTTAAATCATCCTGTAATTTTTGTTGTTTTAAACCCCAGATATTTACTTCTATTGCTTCAAGCAATTCCTTGAATGTTGAAGGATTTAATGCTGAAATTGAAATAGCATTATAACGCATCTTAAGATTTCTTACTTCATCTTCAGAGACTTTATCAATTTTGTTGAAAACAAGAATTTTTGGTTTTTCACCAAGACCGAGTTGTCCGAGTATATTTTCAACCGATTCAATATGCTGTTCAAATCTTGGATTAGAAATATCAACAATATGTAACAGCATATCCGCATCCTCAAGCTCCTCAAGAGTTGATTTAAAAGCAGCCATAAGGTCTTCTGGTAGATCTCTGATAAATCCAACAGTATCAGTAATTATAATATCTCTATCCTTTGGAAACTTTAGTCTTCTACTTGAAGTATCCAGGGTTGCAAAAAGCTTGTCTTCTGTAAAAACAAAGCTTTTAGTTAATGAATTAAGTAAAGTTGATTTGCCTGCATTTGTATATCCAACAATAGATACTATTGGAATACCTGTTTCGATACGCCTATGTTTTCTTTGCTTTCTTGCTTCAGCGAGTTCTTTAAGTTTTTTTTCAAGTAAAGTTATTCTATCTCTGACCCTTCTTCTATCAACTTCGAGTTTCATTTCACCCGGACCTCTTCCACCAATTCCACCCATAAGGCGGGACATAGCTGTGCCTTTACCTGTAAGTCTTGGGAGCCTGTATTTCAACTGTGCAAGTTCAACCTGAACCTTGCCATCTCTACTATGAGCCCTTCTTGCGAATATATCCAGTATTAATTGAGAACGATCTATAACTTTAATCTCTGTAAGATCACTTATCTCTTTAATCTGTGAAGGGCTTAATTCCTGATCAAACACAAGTAGAGTTGCTCCCTTATTTAACGCATTAATAATCAATTCTTTCAATTTGCCTTCACCCATTAGAAATTTTGGATTTATATTCTTCGGTCTCTGTAAGATTGTATCAAGAACAAGTATATCACTTGATTCAGCAAGTTCCTTAAGTTCTTCTATGGAATCCTCCTGTTCGTATTTTGATTTTGTAGATACACTTACAAGAATAGCCCGTTCTCTTTTTTCATCAGGATTGAAAACCCTGCTTCTTTCCATTTCTTCTTCAAGCGAACCAATAAATTCGCTAAAGTTTAAGTCAAGCATGTAAAAATCTTTATAGGAGTTAATATCTATTGTTTTTCCAGTTCCGGGTAAAAGGTGAGCAATAAACAAATTTCCGGGTAACCCATCTTTTACGCCAATTGCAGCTATCATATCAAGTCTGAGAAGTGCAAGGTCTGTAAGGTCGTCCTGGGTGAGATTCTCTTGTTTAAGATGAGTATGAATAAGTCTCAAACCCCTTAATGCTTTTTTGCCGAGAGGGTAATCTTCAAGAGAAGGAATAAAGATTCCCTTTGAATCTCCAATTATTATATGGGTTATTATTCCGGCTCTATTTATAAGAATTCCAATCTGACGGTTTATTTCAAAAGAAATTTCTGTAAGAGAACGTGCAAGTTCGGGTGTTATTACTTCACTTATAACTTTTCTTCTGTATAATCTTTCAAGATAATTTATTTGACTGGATTTAAGACCAGTAAGATTTCCGTATAAAATTGTCTTGTAAAACCTCCGGCAATTTAATAATTATTGTATTTTATTTTAACCGATTAATGCATATATTGCTCAAAATTTTATTTGACCCAATATTTATTTATTAGATAAACATTAAATTTAACTATGGCTCAATTTTTGAAACAAAATAAACTATCACAATATAGTGGAAGATTGATTTATTATGAGGTGATGTTAGAAATGTTAAGAAAAGATGTCTATGTTTGAATAATCTCAAGTTGCTGTTTCGCCTTTTCATTATAGGGTTCAATTTCAAGAACCCGTTTATAAAGTAAAGATGCTGTAACCGGATCATCAACCTTAAGATAATTTTCGGCAACAAGTAAGAGTGCCTCGGCGTTTAAATGAGCAAGTGCAAAATTTTTATCGAAGACAGCAATTTTGACAAATTCAAAAGCAGCATATTCAGGTTTGCCGATATACAGAAGTAAATTTCCGTAAGCATTTAGCAAATGAAGATTATCGGGAATGAAATCGAGTGCATTTGAGAGTTTTTCTTGTGCCGATATTAACTTATTATCACGGAAAAATTCATCGGCTTCTTTTATTAAAGTTTTTACAGAGTCAGAAATATCAACTTGATTTAACAGTTTTTTTAATTCTTCTTCTGGAATAAGGTGTTTATTCATAAATGCTTGATATAAACTTTCTCTTTAAAGCCCGTTTTTCCTCAAAAATATTTCTATAATCCTGTGATGTCTCGCTGCCGGTACCTTTAATTGTAACTTTAGAAATCACTGTTTCCTTACCATTTTTTGATTTGACAGTTTTGGTTGAAACAGTGGCAGTATAATTTATATTAAAACCCGCGTACAATTCGTCTCCAAGTGTGAAATAACCGATTGTACTATCGGTAAATTTTCCTGAAACACCACCTATATAAGCATCTGCGGCAATTGGAGAGATAAAATCAGGAGTTATTCCGGTCACTTTTACTGTTAAAAGTTTACTATTCCATTTAAGATTTATAGTAATGTATTTAACAGGGTTATAGGATTCTTCAAGTCTGTCAACATAGGATATATTAAATGAAGTCTTCCCAGGAGAATATTTCCAGTCACTTCCTAATTTTGTTTCAAAAGATAGACCACCTATTTCAAAAATAAATTTTGTTTCGCGGTCAAATTTAGTAATATCAATTCCGCTTAAAGAAATTTTACTTGTAACAGTAAATTTACCATTTATAGCACCACCATCACAAAACGGGATGCCCCATAGAATAACACAATCTCCTTTTTGTTGAAAAGTTTCATTAAAATTTAATGAATTTGCAGCAAAGCTTATATTAGAATATGTGAAAATAAAGAATAGAGTGGTTGCTATTATAAAAAATATGCCAAGTTTACTTTTCATTTTTGCCTCCATTTAAATAGATTGATACTTTATGCTGTTTTCCTTCTGTAAAGAAATAAAAATGTTATCAGAACAATTAAATGCTTTATTTTTGTATTAATTAAAGCAACCTGGCATTATTATATGTAAGCTTTAGTAAGATTTATTTTCTTTATACTTTAAACTAACATAAATGATTTATTTTTTCAACTTAAAAGGGATAATGTTTTCTCAATTTATTGATTTCTGATAGAATAAAACACAGGAAATGCAGATTAAACTTACTACAGGAAATATTTTTGATTTAAATAAAGGTGAGACAATTCAGAGTGCCCTGAAGAGAAACGGTGTTTATCTTGTTGCTTCTTGTGGTGGAAAAGGCATTTGCGGAAAGTGCAAAATAAGAATCCTTGAAGGAAAATACAGAACAGAATCAACAGCAAAGCTTACTTCTGAAGAAATAGAACAGGGTTTCGTGCTTGCCTGTAAGACAATTGCCGTGGAGGATGTTACAATTGATATACCTAAAGCTTCAAGGCTTGTTGTGGGTGATGTTATTGAGATATCGAGAACTAAAGACCTTTTTGAACTTTTTACCTCTATTGAAAAAAATATAACACCTTTAATAAATTGGCTTGATATTGATATGCCCGAGCCAACACTTGATAATAATATAAGTGATCTGGAAAGACTAAAGAGACGTCTCGAAGAGAAAGGTATAAGTTCAATGGAATTCTCTCATGACTTTGTTAGTTCTTTGCCCGAAGTTTTAAGAAATTCTGGATGGAAAATCAAACTTGCATACGTTAATACCGATGCCGGCAAAAAAGCCTTATTTATAAAATCTCAGGAAATTGATAAAAGTTACGGGATTGCTGTTGATATTGGCACAACCACAATAGTCTTATACCTTGTAGATTTGTTGAATGGAAAAGTGATTGACACGGGTTCGACTTATAATTCACAGATAAGATTTGGAGATGATGTAATCACAAGAATCATTCAGGCAACAGAAGGCGGAATGCTTGATGAAATGAGGGAAACTGTAATAGACGATGTTAATAATCTGTTACAACCACTTCTCGAAAAATATAATATTTCATCCGACGAAATACACTCTGCAGTGATTGCAGGTAATACAACCATGTCACATCTTTTCTGGGGAATTAATCCAAGATTTATCAGGGAAGAACCTTATATTCCTGTTTTAAATTCATTCCCTGTATGGGATGCTGGAACAATTAATTTATCAATAAATAAATACGCTCCTGTTTATACACTTCCATGTGTTGCAAGTTATATTGGTGGAGATATTGTGTCCGGTGTGATTGCATCGAAAATGAATAAAAGTAGGAGGATTTCCCTTTTTATGGATATTGGCACCAATGGTGAAATAGTACTTGGAAATGAAGAGTGGCTTGTAACAGCAGCCTGTTCTGCGGGACCGTGTTTTGAAGGAAGCGGGATAAGACACGGAATGCGGGCGACAGAAGGAGCTATAGAATCTGTGAAAATAATCCCTGAAACACTTGAGGTTGTTCTTGGAGTTGTTGGAGATAAAAAACCTATTGGAATATGCGGCTCGGGAATGATAGATGCAATTACAGAAATGTTTATTAATGGTGTAATTGATCAAAAAGGGAAAATTATTAAAAGTAAATTTAATGAAAGGATAAAAGTAGGTTTTGAAGGTCATGAATTTATTTTATACAAAGACGAAAAAAGGGAAATTGTTCTTACAGAAGTTGATATAGAAAATATTATTAGAGCAAAGGCAGCAATTTTTGCAGGGATTTCCTTACTTCTTAGGGAAACAGGATTTTCCTTTGATGATATTGAAGAGATTTTTATTGCCGGTGGGTTTGGAAATTATTTAAATATTGAAAAAGCGATATTTATTGGAATGCTTCCTGATATTCCGCGAGATAAATTTAGATTTCTTGGCAATACCTCTGTGGCAGGAGCTTATATGTGTCTTCTTTCTGGAAATATCAGAAAAGAAGCAGAACATGTGGCGGAAAGAATGACCAATATAGAGTTATCAGTATCAAGGGGGTTTATGGATGAATATATATCTGCACTTTTTCTACCGCATACAAATATAGAACTTTATCCATCGGTTAAGAGCATATTGACACGAAAAATTCTTTAAACCAAATATTACAGGCGGTTGGAGGATTTAGTTGAAAATAGCATATTTTGATTGTTTTTCAGGCATTAGCGGTGATATGTGTCTTGGTGCATTTATTGATGCCGGTGTTTCTTTAAGACAACTGAAAAAAGAATTAAAAAAAATACCCGTCTCCGGTTATGCCTTAACTTCAAAAAAAGTTCAGCGCTCAAATTTTTCGTCTACCAAAGTTGATGTCACTATAAATAAAAAAATCCGGAATGAGAAATATGCCGGTAGAAAATGGTCTGATATAGAGAAGATAATAAACAATTCAACCCTTCAAAATAATATTAAAGAAACAGGTCTTAAAATATTCAGAAGAATATTCAAAGCTGAATCTAAAATACACGGGAAAAATATCGAACAGATTCATCTTCATGAACTTGGTGCGGTTGATTGTATTATTGATATTTTTGGAACATTAATATGTCTCGATATTCTTGGAATCGAAAGAATATTTTCGTCACCTTTGAATCTTGGCAATGGAAGTATCGAAACAGAACATGGAATTATTCCAGTTCCTTCTCCCGCAGCACTCGAAATATTACAGAAAATACCTGTGTATTCAAAAGGAATTCCTTTTGAACTTACTACACCAACAGGTGCTGCAATTATAAAAGAATTATCTTCCGGATTTGGTGGTATTCCTGAAATGGAGATTGAAACAATCGGTTCGGGTGCAGGAAATAGAGATTTTAAAAGCTGGCCTAATGTGTTAAGGATTTTTATCGGAAATAAACCAATATCTGAAATTTATAAAAACGAATCAATAATTGTCATTGAAACCAATATAGATGATATGAATCCCCAGATTTATGAATATGTGATTGAAAGGCTTTTTGAAGAAGGTGCTATCGATGTATTTCTGACACAAATTATTATGAAAAAAGGAAGACCGGGTGTAAAAATAACAGTTCTTTGCTGCGAAAATAATCTTAATAAACTTGTGGATATACTATTTAGAGAGACTACTACAATCGGGATAAGATACTATAAAACTGAAAGAAAAATTCTTAAAAGGGAAATTAAAGAGATTAATTCAACTTTCGGCAGGATAAAGGTTAAAATTTCAGGTAATCAAAACCATATAATTAGATCAATGCCGGAATACGATGACTGTAAAAGACTCGCTAAAAAAAATAAAGTGCCTTTAATAAATCTTATAAACAACTATATAAAGCTTAATAAAAATTAAAAAGCATTTATTAATAAAAAGCTATATCAATTTTTAATACTGAATGAATTTACGAGATAATAAGCTCCAAACATTTTCACTCGAAACATAAATCCGAAGCATATTTAACTAATTAAAAATATTATATATTAAGGAGTTATTCATAAAACTTATAGTATTACTATAAAAATTTTCTTGACTTTTACAAAAAATTTTTTTAATATTGTGAATTATTTATTTTAAATTTATAATAAAAATTATAATAAATTCATAGAATATGAATACTAAATTTTTCATAGGTTTCCTTATTATTTTATTTTCTATACCTAATATGTTGATTGCAGATGAACATAATTTAATCCAGCCTTCAATAAACAAAAAAACTAAAAAAAATCCTTTCGGAAAAGATAAAGAAACAATACAGGTTTCAAGTTTTAAGAACAAAGAGAACGCTCTGAATTTTCTTAGTGCTTTAAAAAAACAGGGCAAAGTAGCGATTCTTAAAAAGGAAATCGATAAATCAGGAAAGACTATATATAGAGTTTTTATAAGAAAAGAAAATAATAGTGAAAAAATAATTAGTAAATCGAATAATTACCGGGAATCTGTTTCAAGTTCTAAATTAGAAAATGCAAATATTTCAGATTCGGTAGATTTAATAAAAAAGATTGAATATAAAATTGCCGATAATACATCCAAAGATATTGTTGCTTCATATAATGTATTTGAGACCATAGAAGAAGCTGATTATTTTGCAAATCAGATACGCCTGAGCGGTTTCAAACCAAAAATTATAAGCAGAGTAACAAATGAAAATAAAGTACTATATTCTGTTTTTGCAGAAAAAATTATAGAAGAAAAGAAGCCTTCAATCTCAGAAGATAAATTTCCATCTCTTACAAAAGAAATACCAGCCCAACAGCAAGAAAAGCCTTTAGAAAGAGATATTATAAAATCAGAAATTCAGGGAAAAGATATTCTTGAAATGCAAAAAGCAGAAGCAGAATTAAAGACGAAATTAGAAACATCTACTTTATCACCTATTGAAACAAAGACACTCAATCCGGAAACATCGGCTGCTTTACCTATAAATGAAACCTTACCAGTTCAAGATAAAAATCTCTCTGAAAAAGAAGAACCCCCGATAGGAACAACAAAAGAAAAGAAGATAGCAGCTTCTGAGTTATTTGGGAGAAGAGGCGGTTATATACACCCTTTCTTTGCTATAACAGAATATTATACCGATAATGTTTATAATTCAAGGAATGACAAAGAAAGCGATTTCGTTACAATTTTATCTCCCGGCATCTGGATGACCCTCCCCCATATTTATGAAAAACTTCTACTTGCTGAAACATCAATAATGTCTCCAGGTGGATTTAGCCTTAGCAGATACAAACCTGAAACATTCAGACGTTACCAGACTTATCTATTTTATAATGCTGATATTGAACTCTACTCAAAAGACTCGTCAGGCAATATCGTTAACCATAAAGCTGAAGGTTTTTTCCAGTATAATTTAAGAGGTGGTTTAACTTTTGAATTTATTGACCAATATCTTGCCTCACATGACTTAAGAGGAACGGGGATATCCGGAAAACTTGATAAATTCAGAACGAATCTCGCCAATTTAAATATTATGTATAATTCTTCAGATCGTCTTAATTTTAGGGTAGATTACGCAAATTATCTTGTTAATTACACAGCTTCAAGGAATGATTTTAGAGATCGCATTGATAATTCATTGTCTGCATATGTTTTTTATAAATTTAAACCAAAGACATCTTTATTTTATGAATATGAATTTGTTGACATAAGTTATGATGATAATATAATTTCTGATAGCAAAGAACATCACAACTTTTTGGGTATCCAGTGGGATATTACTGCAAAATCAAAAGGAAGTATTAAAGCAGGTTATGGATTTAAGAATTTCTCTTCTTCAGATGTTGAAGACGATAACGAGTTTATTCTTGAAGCTCAGGTTGACCATAAAATTACCGGTAAAACATCGATAATACTGAAAGCTTCAAGAAAAACCAATGAATCTAATATTTCTACGATGAATTATATGACTTCAGACTATTTTCAGATTGATTATCTTCAAAAAATAACAGGTAAAATAACCGGCAATGCTTCTTTCTCATATGGAAGAAATATATATGATGGTAAACTAACGTTAAATGGAATAACCAAAAAACTTAGGGATAATTATATAACAGGACTAATAGCCCTTCAATATAAATTCAAGGAATGGCTTGAAATGGATGCAGGCTATATTTTAAATAAAAGAGAATCCACTTTTTCTGATTTTGACTATACTACCAACATTGTTTTTATCAAATTATTGGGGACATTGTAAATTATCTTTATATATCTTCATTTTAAAATTGCATTTTTATAGTTAACCCGAAAAATGGATTTAAAATAATGCAGATGTCGGGAAAAAATTTATTTTTCGAGACCTTAGTGTACGTTTAAAGATGATTTACCATGAACTTTTTTATTCATTGCAAATAAAGATCTTTTAATATAAAAATCATCGAGTTAAATAAATTTTTGAGCAATGTCTGCATTATTTGGGTTA
>DYFC01000035.1 GCA_020725385.1 Nitrospira japonica
AATATTACTAAGCTACAAAATAAACTTATGGGATTGGTTACATCAAAAAACAATATAAAAAAGAAAGGTAATTTCGTTTATAATTTTAATGAGGCAACAGAGAAACTTTTCGTTTAGATTTTTATGTGAGGCAACAGGTAGCCGGGTCTCATTCAAACCTAAATAACATATAAATTGCTTAAAATTTTATTAATGCCGATATTAATGTTTATTCCATAATAAAGTTAAATATGCGATTTGCCAGAAATTTGAAACAAAAATAAACTGTCTTGAATTAAAGTATTTTTTTAAAAAATCCGAAAATAAAAATAAATAGGAACTAAAATATTTATGAATGATGTTGCGCATTTATTTATAAAAAAAATTACAAAAATCCCGACACTGCCTGTTGTTGCTCAGGAAATTATCAATCTCACATCTGATGATTTAATTTCTATTGAAAAACTTGAGAGTGTTATAGAAAATGATCCTTCAATTTCAGCCAGGATACTTAGTGTCTCGAATTCTGTGTTTTTTGGTACCGAAATACCAAATACTTCTATAAATAACGCTATAGTCAGAATAGGTTTTAATAATATAAAAAATATTGCTATTGGAATCGCTCTTTTTACCTTATTAATTAAAAGAAATACCAGCTCTCCGTTAAGTAATAGCAGGCTTTTTAAACATAGTGTAGCTGTAGGACTAATTTCTAAAATGCTTGCTGATTTTTTGGATTTTCATGGCAGGGATGAGACCTTTCTTTGCGGGATGTTGCACGATATTGGACTTCTGTTTATGAATTCATATATGGCAGATACATATTATCCTGTTATACATGAACTTAAAGATGAAAAATTATTATGTGATGCCGAAAAAAAAGTATTAGGTTATACTCACTCCGATATTGGTTTCTGGCTTGCAAACCAGTGGAAACTTCCTGATAATGTCAAAAATTCTGTATATTTTCATCACAGACCTGAATTAACAAAAGATAAAGCTGTTTTAATTGTGCATATAGCCGATTATTTAAGTTCAATAAATTCTTACAGTGCTTTTGAGAGAACCGAAAAGTATAAAATTAACAACAATGCACTTGAATTATTGAAGCTCTCGATTAATGACATTAAGGAAATCGAAAAAAAGATAGATAGAGATATTTTTTCAAACAGGGTGTTTCTGTATGACTGAAAAGTATTCTATTTCCCGATGGATAGATAATTCTTTTACGGAACAAGGCTATTTGCCGGTTTCACTCGATAATCTTTCAGAGCATGATGCGGTGATTGTAAAAAAAATACATCAGGAAATTCAAAGGCAGAAAAAATATTCCTGTCTCTGTTTCAATACGCTTAACACATCTGAAATATTTTATGAAAAGTCAATAAGGTGTTTTTCAGCGCTCATTAAAATCGGGAAACTCAATAAGGAAATTTTGACGCTCGAAATGTTCTGTAAAAAAACAACCCGGATACTCTCGGATGAGCTTGATTTTGATAATTGTTCTATTATGCTCAAAGATAAAAACAATGAGTATCTTGAGATAGTAGCTGGTTGCGGGAAAAAAGAACCAGAGCAACAAGAAAAAACCAATAAAAAAATATTAAAAATAGGCGAAGGAATAGCAGGTAAGGTAGCAGAGACAGGAGAGTATATTTTTGTACCTGATATAGAAAATGAGCCAAACTTTGTTGAAATAGATTCGGATATAAAGATAGGTTCTTTGCTTTCTGCTCCATTGGTTAGTGAAGGTAAAATAATAGGTGTAATAAATTTCAGCCATTCATTTCCAGAAACTTTTGATACAGAAACTATAAGGATTTTAATGTTGCTTTGCGAATATATTAGTCAGATGATAACCATGAATAGCATGCATAACAAATTGTATGAATGGCAGGAAATATTAAGGGCTCATAAACTTGAGTCTCTCGGCATTCTTGCAGGAGGGATAGCGCATGATTTTAATAATATATTGACTGCGATACTTGGCAATATTTCCCTTGTTAAGATGTGGAGCAATCCATCCGACAAAATATATCCGCGGCTTGATGCTGTTGAGAGAGCATCAATAAGAGCAATAGACCTTACACATCAACTACTAACATTTTCTAAAGGTGGAGCTCCAATAAAAAAGACTACTTCTATACTTGAATTAATCAAGGACTCTGCTGATTTTGCTTTAAGAGGATCCAATATTAAATGTGAATTTGATATGGGAAAAGATATATTGCCTGTTGAAGCTGACAGGGGTCAAATAAGCCAGGTAATTCATAATCTTGTTATAAATGCAAAACAGGCAATGCCTGATGGTGGAAAAATAATTATAAATATAAAGAATATTAATATCAAAGAACATGAATCTATACATATACCCGTAGGCATGTATGTAATGATTTCGATCAGGGATTTTGGCACAGGAATACCGGAAGAGCTTTTAGATAAAATATTCGATCCATATTTTACAACAAAACAAAAAGGCACGGGTCTTGGTCTTGCTATTGCTTATTCAATTATAAAAAATCACGGGGGGCTTATAACTGTTGAATCAGAATATGGAAAAGGCACTATTTTTAATATATACTTACCTGCCTCTAATGAAAGAACTATGCAAGAAGAAACTGACGATGATACACTTCATACAGGAAAGGGCAGAATACTCGTCATGGATGATGAGGAAATGGTGAGGGATGCTATTGGAGACATGCTTCTTGATCTTGAATATAGCGTAGAGTTTGCTACAGGAGGTTGTGAAGCAATAAAAAAATATAAAGAAGCAAAATTATCAGGAAAGCCTTATGATGTCGTTATCATGGATTTAACAGTGCCGGGCGGTATGGGTGGTAAAGATGCAATAAAAGAAATATTGGAATTTGATCCTTCTGTTAAAGCTATTGTTTCAAGTGGATACTCAAATGACCCTGTTATGGCTAATTATCAAATATATGGTTTTTCAGGTGTTATAACAAAACCATATGAACTCAAAAAATTAAGCAAAGAACTCTACAGAGTAATGAATATTAAATAGTACTTGCCTATATTAAAAGAACTTTAAATTTAATGCATTCCCGGGCTGGTTGAAGGTTGATATTTTGCGCGTTTCATGAAGAAAACAAGAGGTAATATTGAAATCACAAGAATACTCACAAGATAGAATGCGTCGTTAAAAGATAGCATTGAGGCCTGTCTGAGCAATTCTCTATATATTATTCCCAGACCGCCGTGTTCTGAACCAATATTTTCAAAACCTTTGTATTGTAAAAGTTGTGAAGTCTTTTCTGCATATAACTGATAGGTTGTATCAAAAGGTGTTAAATGTTCAACAAGATGATTTTGATGAAACTGGGCGCGTCTTGAAAGCACTGTGGTAACGAATGCAACTCCAAAACTACCGCCGAGATTTCTTATTAAATTATAAATGCCTGTTGCATTTGCCATGTCTTCTCTTTTAATTACAGACATTGTAACAGTTGTCAATGGTATAAAAAAGAATCCCATTCCTATACCTAAAACAATTCTTGGCCAGATTACAGCATAGAAGTCAGCCTGAAGATTGAAATTTGACATCAGATGTGTTGCGTAGGCATTAACAACAATTCCAAAAATTAAAAGATATTTTGGATTTACTTTATTAACAAGAGCACCTGCTGCAGGCAATGCTATTAAGGTTGCTATTCCACCGGGTCCGAGTACAAAACCTGCAAGAAAAGAAGTATATCCCATTAATGTTTGCAGATAAATTGGAAGAAGTACGATGCTTGCAAACAGGTTGAAAAAACCCATAAACATTATGATATTTCCGAAACTAAAGGTCTTTTTCTTGAATACCCTTAGATTAACAATAGGGTGTTCTGAGTTTAATTCTACAATAATAAATGCAATGATTGAGGTTGCTGAAATTATGCTCAACCATAAAATAAAATTAGATGAAAACCAGTTTTCCTGCTGACCCTTATCAAGTACAATCTGAAGACAACCAAGTCCGAGAGCAAGAAAAGCTAATCCCCAGTAATCAATCTTCATCTTCATTTTTTGCATGTAAGGAGGATCCTTAATGACCAGTAAGGTGAGAATTATTGAAATTATACCAATTGGAACATTTATAAAAAATATCCAGTGCCATGACCAGTTATCTGTTATCCACCCGCCGAGTAAAGGTCCTATAATTGGGCCAAACATAATTCCTATTCCAAACACTGCCATTGCAATGCCATGCTGTCTTGGTGGAAAGGTTTCAAGTAATATTGATTGAGACAATGGTTGTAATGCTCCGCCACCAATTCCCTGAAGAATCCTGAATACAACAAGACTCTGCAAACTCCATGCTGCTCCGCAGAGAAAAGAGCTTATTGTAAAAAGCAGTATGGACATTACAAGGTATTTTTTTCTACCAAACAACCTGCTTAGCCATCCTGTCATTGGAATTATTATTGCATTTGATACCAGATATGAAGTTATTGACCAAGTTGATTCATCTATGCCTGCTGAGAGGCTACCGCGTATATGATCCAATGAAACATTGACAACAGAAGTGTCAATGATTTCAATTAGAGTTGGAAGCATAACCGTAAAAGCTACAAGCCATTTATTCATAGGCTATTCTACAAGAACAGTTGGAACTACAGACATTCCTATCCTTAAGAAATGTCCGGGGTCTGTATCTTTATCAAGCAATATCTTTACAGGAATTCTCTGAACGACTTTGACATAATTACCGGTTGCATTTTCAGGAGGAAACAAAGAAAATACCGCTCCTGTTCCGGCCATAATGCTTTCAACTTTTCCCTTAAATACTTTCCCCGGGTAAGAGTCAACTTTAATTTTTACTTTTTGGCCCGGCCTAATTTTTTCGAGCTGGGTTTCTTTATAATTTGCATTAATCCATATATCATCCAGAGAAACAACAGCCATTAAAGGTTGTCCTGCCTGAATCTGATTTCCTACTTCTACAGATTTTTTGGTTATATAGCCATCTGATGGAGCATATATTTTCGTATAACTGAAACTTAATTCTGCTGCATTCAATTTTGATAGTTTTTCTGTAACAGCAGAACGTTGGGCTTCTCTTAATGATTCAATCTGTTTTATAACAGCTTTCTGTGTCTCGACAGATTTCCCGGATTTGACGACCTGTTCTTTTGCAGCTTTTACCTGTGCAAAAGCAATTTCATAAGCGGTTAGCATTTTTTCATATCTGTCCCTTGAAATTGTATCGGACTTAAAAAGCTTTTCTGCTCTTTCTTTATCTCTTTCTGCCTGTCTAAAATTTGCTTCCTGTAATTCAAGATTTGCTTTTGATGCCTCAAGCGCTGCGATTAATTCTGACATCTGGTTTCTTGAGACTTCTATGCGTGTTTCAATCTCTGAAAGTTTTGACTTCTCGGCACTTACACCTGAAGAAGCTTCCTTTACCTTAACTTCATAATCAACTGAATCAATTTCAAGGAGTAAATCACCCTTTTTAACAGGTTGGTTCTCCCTGACATAAACTGCTTTGACTGTGCCTGCAACTTTTGAAGCTATTGAATGAATGCGTCCGTCAATATATGCATCATCTGTCGTAATATGGGTTGCCTTATATCTTAAATAAAAAATAACAGTAATTAAACAAAGAACGATAAAAATTGCAAAAATAGCAAGTGCGATTTTTTTTCTTTTACCATTATTGTTTTGTTTTACTTCTTCCATATTAGGTTATCACTCCTTTTTCTTCTTTAGTTTTTCCTGAAATTCATCGAACAAACCATATACAACAGGAACAACAACAAGGGTTAAGAATAATGACGTTATTAATCCACCAATGGTTGATATTGCCATTGGCGCCCTTGTCTCGGCACCTTCGCCTATGCCGAGAGCTATAGGTAGCATACCGAATACAATCGCAAAAGTAGTCATTAAAATCGGCCTTAATCTAACAGGGCCTGCTGTAAGTATAGCTTCTTTTCTATCAAGACCTCTTTTTCTCAAGGTATTTGTATAATCAACGAGTAATATAGCATTCTTCTTAACAAGTCCCATAAGTAGTATCAATCCAATAAGACTGAAAAGATTTATAGTATTACCTGTTATAAATAATGCACCAAATGCTCCGATAAATGATAGAGGCATTGAAAGTAAAACAGTTACAGGATGTATAAAACTTTCATATTGTGCTGCAAGAATCATATAAGCAAGAATAGCTCCTAGAATAAGAGCAAACATTAAATAGAAAAAAGATTCTCCCATTAAGTCAGCTACTCCTTTATATGTGCCGGAATAACCGGGTGGTAATACTTTTGCAGCTATAGAATCAAGCTGTTCTTTAGCCTCGCCAAGTGTCTTATTTTCAAGATTTGCAAATAGGGTTACAGCTCTTAAACGATCGACTCTATTAATGACACTCGGACCCCCTGCTTCTTTTATAGTTACAATATTAGAAATCTCTACAAGTCTTCCATCCTTTGATCTTACATAAATTCTTCCTATATCAGAGGGTGAGTATCTATCGTCAGGTGTTAATCTTGCTCGTATATCATATCTTCTTCCTTTTGTTTCATCTTTGAACTTTGAAACATCTACCTCTCCGCCGATAAGAAAATTTGCTGCTTCAGCAACTGTTGCAACATCAACACCAAGATCAGCAGCCTTATCCCTATCAATGTAAACCCTTATCTCTGGTTTTCCTGTTTCAAGAGAAGAATCAACATCAACAATTCCGGGAATTCTTCTGAATTCATTAAATATTTGTTTTGAATATGCTTCAACAGTTTTCAAATCACTGCCACGAATAGAATATTGTATTGGAACATTTCTGAGGCCTCCTCCAATAAGTGAAATATCCTCGGCAGTTCCTTCAAGACCAACTATATCCATCATTTTCTTTCTTACATCAGCCATTATATCCTGCTGTGATCTTTTCCTTTCATGTTTAGGTTTTAAAGACACAAACATAATACCCCTGTTAACCTGTCCCATAGTAAGACCGAGTGCATAAAAACATGTCTTGACTTCAGGTTCTGACATTACAATATCTTCTGCTTTCTTGAACATTCTGTCTGCTTCATCAACAGAATAATCAATAGGAGCTTTAAGTCTTATAAGAAACCTTGATTGGTCTTCAGGAGGAACAAATTCTTTGCCTATAAAAGCTGTCAGAAAAAGACTGAATATGAAAATTAGTGTTGCTGTAATAATAACAATTGCTCTGTGCTTCAAAGCAATCGACAATAGATTTCTATATGTTTCCTCTGTTTTTTTATACCAGTTCTCAAGTTTTTCAGATAATCTTTTAAGAATATTCTTATTTTTGTTTTCCGGGAAATGTTGATTTGTTAGAGGCTTTAAATATCTTGATGCCATCATCGGTGTAAGTGTAAATGAAACAAACAAAGATACCATAACCGAGAAAACAACTGTCAATGCAAACTGTACAAAAAATCTTCCAACAAGTCCTTTCATAAATGCAACAGGTAAAAATATTGCGACTATCGCAAGTGTTGTAGCCATAACAGCAAGTCCTATTTCTTTTGTTGCCACAGATGCTGCTTCAATTGGAGGCAATCCTTTATCAATATGCCTGTGAATGTTTTCTATAACAATAATCGCATCATCAATTAATATTCCTATTGAAAGCGAAAGTGCAAGCATAGTCATATTATTAAAAGTAAAATCAAAAATATTCATTAAAGTAAAGGTCGAGATTACTGAAGTAGGTATTGCAAGAGCACTAATCATGGTTGTACGCAAATCTTTGAGAAAAACAAAGACAATTAATATAGCAAGAATTCCGCCGTATATCATATGATATTGAACTTCTCTTATTGATCTTTTTATGAAATCAGACTGGTCAAAAGAAATATCCAGTTTCATGCCTGCTGGAAGCATATTTCTTATATTGACAAGTTCTTTTTTAATCCTGTCAATTGTCTCAACAGTGTTTGTGCCTGATTGTTTTTGTATGCCAAGACCTACAGCAGAAATGCCATTAAATCTTGCGATTGAGCGCATTTCCTCCATTGAGTCTTCAGCCCTGCCTATATCCCTCAATCTTACAGGCGCACCATTGTAATAATATATAATCAAATCATTTATCTTCTGAACATCGGGAAATTCTCCTTTGATTTTTACAGTGTATTCTTTTGTATCTGTTTCAATTCTACCGCCTGGAAGTTCAATATTTTCCCTTGAAAGCGCATTCATAACATCATTAGCTGTTATCCCGTATGCATTCAGTCTGTCTCTTTCAAGCCATATTCTTACCTGTCTCGTGCGCAACCCTCCTAATCTTATAGACCCAACTCCTTTAATCCTCTGAAATTGTTCTTTTAAAACTTCATCAGCATAAGTTGATAATTCACGCACAGACTTCTGGCCTGACAGAGAAAACCACATGATAGGCGCTGCATCAGGGTCAACTTTTTCAATGATAGGATCGTCAATATCCTTTGGAAGTTTTCCTCTGATGACCGAAAGCTTTTCCCTCACATCCTGTAATGCGATGTCAATATCTTTCTCGAGCACAAATTCAACTGTTACGACCGATACTCCTTCCGTGCTTGTTGAGATAATCCCTTTAACACCTTCGATTGTATTTACCGCACCCTCTATTTGATCTGTAACATCTATATCCATTATTTCAGGGTTTGCACCTTTCAGGGTTGTCGTGATATTTATGATAGGAAATTCAACCTTCGGGAACAGGTCAACACCGATTCTTGGATAACTAACTATACCAAGTATCACCAGTCCGAGAATAACCATTGTTGCAAAAACAGGTCTTTTTATAGATGTATCAGCAAGCCACATATTTATTCACTATTATGTATTACTGTTCGATAATCTTAACTTTTGCACCATCGTATAAACCCTGTTGCCCTACTGTAACCACAAGCTCATCTTCTTTTAATCCTTCAATGATTTCAGTGTACTCCACGGTTTCTTTTTCCCTTTTATCTGTTGCAATCTCTATCTTATATTTCTGACCTGTCTTGACAGGACATTCTTTTGCTATTTCTCCTTCAACAATAAAAACTTTTATTGACTCGCCTTCATACAAAAGAGAGGTTGAAGGTATAACAAGAGTGTCTTTTGGCGCTCCTGTATATAAAATTACGTGCGTAAATAAGCCAGGCTTCAATAGGCCATTATTGTTTGGTATTTTTGCCTCAACCTGAAGTGAACGGGTTCTTTCTTCAAAACTCGGATAAATTATACTTAATGTTCCATTAAACTCTTTATCAGGATATGCATCAACTCTTAATTTAACCTGCTGGCCTGTTTTTAATTTAGAGAGGTCTTTTTCTGTTATTGTAAAATTCATTTTAAGAGGGTTATTGCGTATCAATTTAAACAGAGGTGAACCATTCTTAACAAGATTCCCTTTCTCGATATGCTTTGCTTTTATAAGACCAGTTAATGGAGATAACACTTTTGTTTTTAGATGCTTCTGTCTTGCGAGCATTAAAGTTGCTCTTGCTTTTTCAACATCTGCTTCAGCAAGTGAAAGTCTTGTTGTTACATCATCAAACTGCTGTTGGGTTACAAGTTGTTCCTTATATAAAGATTCTTTTCTATTAAATTCCTGTTTTGTATTAACCAAGGTTGCTTCAGCCTGCTTTAATAATGCTTCAGCTCTTTTAATTTCAAGTTCATAATCAATATCATCTATAACTGCAAGTGTCTGTCCTTTATAAACAAATTCTCCCTCATCTCCCCTAACATCTTTTAGAATGCCATCGACTTCAGCGCTCACAATAACTTCTTCATCGGGATACAAGGTGCCTATAGATTCTATATATGGTTTTAATTGTCTTTTTTCTACTTTTTGAACATGAATGTTTATAATCTTCTCAACCTGAACTTTCTTATCTTTTTTATTGCAACCAGAAAATAAAAATAGAGTAACAATAACAGAAAATGAAGCAGCAATCTTTTTCCACATAATTCAGAATCTCCTCATAAATTATTCTTTCTTATTTAATATTCGCAAGTATTTCTTTCAACAAAGTACCTGTAACTCTTTTAAGTTTTACTACTGACAACTGATAATTATACTTTGCTTCTGACAATTGCCTTTCAGAAGTAACAAGTAAAGTATTTGCATCCATAACATCTATGCTGTTTGCTAGTCCATACTCAAATTGTTTTGTCACAGCATTAAAATTGTCTCTTGCGAATGTTGTTTGGTCTTGAAGAGATTTCAAGATGCTGGATTGAGTATGCATATCAAGGTATGCATTTTCCACTTCTATAGCTATTGTCTTTTTCAGGTCATCATAAGATAAAATTGCCTGCCTTTTCTTAGCTTCTGCCTCTTTTACCTCAGCCCTTCTTAGTCCTCCCTCAAAGACAGGGAAATTAAGCCGTAATAGTCCATATATACTTTCATCATTAAAAAAAGGGGAAGAAGGATTTTCATCCAGGTTTAAATACATTCCTTCAAATGAAAGTGTTGGCAGAAAAGAACCTTTAGCATATTTTACACCGTCTTCTGCGATTTTCTTTCGAATATTGGATGCAATTA
The DNA here is from genome assembly GCA_020725385.1 of Nitrospira japonica. GTDB lineage: Bacteria > Nitrospirota > Thermodesulfovibrionia > Thermodesulfovibrionales > SM23-35 > DYFC01. Next base: position 10,478 of record DYFC01000035.1, read on the forward strand.
ATTCAGCCCTTTCAGAGAGCGCTATATTTTGAAAATCTGAAAGTGGAAGATTTATTAAACTAATACTTTCTTCAATAACTTCCTTTACCAAAAAATCTTCAGATATTCCCGCCTGTCTTGCAAGTATTGCTTTTGCGATTTTTAGAGAATTCTCTGCTTTAATCTTTTCTGATTCCGCACCTGATAATTCTGCTTCAGCCCTTAAAACCACTGTTTTTGTCACTTCTCCGACGCGCAATCTTGCTTTTGCTGCGTCAAGATGTTTTTTTAACCTTTCGACATTAGACTTTGTGATATCCACATATTTTAAAGAGCGTAGATAGTCATAATATGCTGATGCAACTTCAAATAAATATTCTTCTTTAACAGCATTATGATATTGTGCGGTACTTTCTATATTTTTTTTCGAAATTGTGTAATTGGTAATCTCTTTGCCGCCAAGTGAAAAGGATTGATCAATTCTGAGACCCCAGGAAGATGAATTACGCGGCTGGATACTGAAACTGCCGAAAGAACTGGTTACTTTTTTTTCTTCACTATATTTTTTATACTCACCAAAGAATGTTATCACAGGGAGAAAGGCAGAAAAAGCTTTATCTTTACCTCTGTCAGCTATAAATAAATCTTCTTCAGAGATTTTTATCTTTTCAGCTTGCTTAAGTGCCAGAATATAGAAATCTTTTAGTGAATACTCCTCAATAGCAAAAACATTTTTAATATGATAAAAAAGCACTACCGGGAAAATCATCATAATTAATATTAAATATGTATGCTTTTTCATTTAACAGACCCCCTCATAAAAATATCGATAAAATCTTCGATTATCTTGTTGACTTCAAGTTCCTTGTATTTTTTCATCATCTGAAGCTCCCTTGCATTAAAAAAAGAAAAAAACATACCCAGGAAAGCCATGGCTCCGGAATTTGTATTAAATTTTCTTAATACCCCTTTTTTCTGGTGTTTCTCAAAAAAAGAAGCAAGAGTTTTTATCATTTCATCTACGAAACTATGATATATTTTGCGAACTTTATCAGGGTAATTGCTTGCCTCTGAATGCATAATCTTTATTAAGTATTTTTTTGATTCAAGAGTGTTTAAAAATTCACTGGCTATAATTTTCAACGCTTTTTCGAAAGGCATGTTTGTTAACCGGGGCAGCAAACCTTTCAGTACAGGCAAAAATGAATAAACGCTTAAAGTTTCCTCAAAAAGATTTTCTTTTGAAGGGAAATATCTAAATAAAGTAATCTCGGCAATCCCTGCTTCTTTTGCTATCTCCTTAGTTGTAGCACCAAGATAACCTTTTTGAGAGAAAAGTTTAATAGCTGCCTTAAGAATTTTTTCTTTTGTTGAAACAACAGTTGCCATTTTTCTCCTATTTAATTTTTAAGAACCATTTCTATTATTGGCAAAACCCAGTAAATATTAGAAAATAATATGAATGTAAGTACTTACTAACGTAAAATATATAGACTGAATAAGTCAACCCGATATTTAAAAAGACTCAAGTTACAAAATATAGTTATGGAGTCTGAAAAACCCTTAAGCAATTTCAGGCATAATTTATGATGAAAATAATCAAGACTTTAAGATATGAATTATTGCGCTAGCGAACTTCTATTCTAATATTATCATTAGGCAATTCTCCGAAAATTTCAGGAGCATAAAGCGCTTCTACTCTGGTAGAAGGCAGATTGAATACTCCTTCGTTGTTAAGTCTTATTGTATATTCTAAAGTCCATTTTCCTTTAGGTAAAAACTCATAATACGCCCTGAATGAATCAAAAGAACGTTCTATAAATACAGGGGAAATCCAGTTATTTTGTTTTTCGTCTCTGGTAAGAATTATTGGATCTCTTGCAAAACCGGTTTTTAGTATAGTAGAACCTGCTGGTATAGGATCATTAACCACAACCCATGTCATATCTGTTTGTGCATCTATTTCAAGTTTTATTCTAATCACATCACCCTTAATCCATAAACCTTTATTTCTTTGCTCTATTGGTATAATATTTTTTTCAACTTTAAAACCATTGAAAACAGGTTTTTCTTGCGGGATAGCTACAAGACTCTGAATTGTTGCCCACGGCCTTCCAGAGCCTTCATGTGATATTTTCAAGGAATCTTTTTCAGACAGCCAGTTGAAATTTAAGACACCGCCTTCCGGGTTTTCCTCCCAGTTAATAGAATCATATTCTCCTTTAGTCTGAGCAGATGTAATCCCTGTAATTTTATCAGATTCGAATTTTCTCGAGAATTTTTCCATTGCAAGAACACCCCATGCATTTGAAATTGTTGTATCCCAGTAACCTCTGACCTGACGGTTTAAAGCACCCTTTGTAAATCGTGGAATATCATCTTTCCATAAGTCAAATTCAAGTAATGTTAAGAGAGTTTTGACAGCATTTGTATCAGGAGATGACATAAGCCACCATAAATTATCATTTTTCTCTGTTGAAAAACCAAATGATGTTCCCTGAAAATTCACTCTGGTTCTAAGAATCTGCAAAGCTTGTTCAATTCTTTTTTCTCGCTCCTGAATTCCTTTAACTCTTAAAAGTATATTAATCCAATCAATTAGTGCAGAAGTAGGCCATAGATTGGGTTCAATTGTGACAGATGAAAGCATAGAAGGTTTTGCATATCCCCATCTTGATAATGCTTCTATAGCTGCTATTTTTCTAATTGAAACATCTGCTGTTGGCAATGAAGACCATCTGATTACACGTCCTTCAATAAAACCAATGAGACCCTGTTGCATTCTATTTTTAATATCAGATGGAATATCCAATCCAGCTTCTTTTGAAATTGAAAGTATATAGGATGTCAGAACATCACTTCCAGAACTACAGGATGGGAAATATTTTACAAGTCCATCACCATCAAGATGTGCAGGCAGTTCAGAAATTACATTTTCCCATAATTTAGAATCTTTCAATGCTATTGCTTTTGAAATCTTTTGTTCCATACAGGTATATGGATAGCGCCTCATAAACCACTCAACTCCGCCAAGTCCATTTGATAATCTTGGTTTTAAAAATAAGGAAATGCCTCCTTTATTATTTAAGGCTTTTTCAGGTTTTTTTACGTCAAGAGTATATGTTTTTTCAACCTTTGTCATTGTTGATTGAAATACCCGCAAAGGTATTGCTTCAATAACTTTTTGAGTAATTTTGAGAGTATCAGAAGCGCTATTTATTTTTTCAGATAAACTGTCTTTTATTTCTGTTGCTTTTATTTCATACTCAATTTTGTTTATATTTGATTGCACAGTAATATCCCAACCAATTTCTTTTGACTCTCCTGCAGAAAGATTCTCAATAATTTCTTGAAGAGTTTGACTCATTATACCAGACTTCAGACTCCCGTTTATCTTAACCTTCATGTTCCTGCCAGATGCATTTCTAACTGTGAAGTTTGCTTTAAAAGAATCTCCTTCTCTTATTACAGGAGGAATTCCTGAATTTATCATTAAATCCTGTGTTGTTCTTATACTTGCCACGCCTTCACCAAAAAGGTCATCACCGGCAAATGCAATTACTGCAATTTTAAACCCGGTTAAAGAATCATTTAAAGGTATCTCAACCTCTGCTTCTCCATTTTTATCAAGAACAATTTCTGGATTCCAGTAAAGAAGAGTGTCAAATAATTCTCTTATTGTTTGTCTTCCTCCTCCACCTCCGTGAGGCAAAGCTTTTAGTCCGTAATGTCTTTTTCCAACAACCTGCATCTGGGCAGTAGATGTATGTATTTCATAACCTCTTAATGACATCATTGATTCAAGCAATTTCCAGCTTTGATTGGGCATTAGCTCAAGCAAACCTTCATCAATTGCAGCAACAGCAACTTCATATTTAAGCTTTTCTTTTGATAATTTTCTTGTAAAAGATTCATCTGAAAGATTGACCTTTATTCGGATTTTTGCTTTTTCCCGTATCTTATAAACAGTTCTTTCGGGTTCAACTAATACTTTCAGTTCATGCGATTTCCAGCCAACTTTTATTTCAGAAATTCCAAGCTTATAAGCAGGCCTGCCAAGATCAGCCATTGCAGTTGGCTGTGGTTCTGACACCCTGCCTCTAACAATCAATGCTGAAACAAATACATTCGGAGCATAACTACCCTTTATCGGGACCTCTACAATTGGAGATTTGCCCGAGAGTTTTTTTATAAAAGTATCAATTATTCCTTCTCGTTCAACTGTAACAAGAGCTGTTGCTTCTCTAAAAGGCATCCTAACCTGAAATTTCGCTGTTTCACCCGGCTCGTATCTTCTTTTTTCAGGAAGGAGGTCTATTCTGTCATTATCAGATACATCAAACCACCAGTCATCTTTTCCCGAAACCCATATTTCGTGATGAGTTGTTGACTTATTGCCATATTCATCGAAAGTTTGAGCTTGAATAATTACATTCCCTGACACAGAAGATTGAGCTTCACATAAAAGCAAACCATTTAAATCTGTTAAACCTTCACAAATATTTCCGAGTCTTTTTATTTCAGTTACATGTTCATATGCATAGTATCCTCCAATAAGCCTTTTTCTATGCGAATAATGAAGCTTTTGGAATAATTCAACTTTAACCCGAGCATTTGGAATAGTTTTTCCACTCAGATTTAGTGCTACAACAGTAAATTTAAAAAAATCTTTTGACAATGCCCATGAATCAGGTTTAATTCCGACAAGAACTTTTGAATTCCATAAAGGTATTTTTATTGAAGATGTCTGTATCTCACCATTGGGGTCCCTGAATTCAAGCTCTGTAAGCAAATCATGTGGTTGCATAATTTTTGGAATATCTTTAATTACTGCCCTTGAACTTCCTGTTTTATCAAGCAAAATATCCTGAGTCTTAATCGAATATTTTGAATCACTGATTCTTTCTTCTGATTCATAAAAACCTTCTCTTGTTTTTATACCTTCTTTTATTTCTCCATTAGAAAATAAAAAATCGGGATAATCATTAAAAAATATCTGTTTAGGCTGAAGAACTGTCCTGAGTCTTACAGGTACATTGCCAGCACCTCCTCCCGAAAGATATGAAAGCATAATATCAATATTTGCTTCTGATGAATTAATTAGTGGCTCAACAGGTGGTTGAAGAATGGCTTTCATAAGGGGCACTCTGAATTCTTCTACCCTGAAAGTTCCTGATTGCCATCCATCAGGAACAAAATATTCTTCATCTCCTGATTCATATCCTCCAACATTTGTCCTTGATGAAGGCTTCTCGATAGCTTTCTTTAGAAGAATGACTTCATAGTTTCCGAGTTTTGCTTGTACAGGTATTTTCCAGTCTGTTAAAGCTACTCCATTTTCATCCCAATTAAGAGGGAATTCATACCTCTGATTACTTCCTATATGCTGGATAACCATAGATTTTGGCAATTCTTTTCTATCAAGAAATGCAAATCCCTTAGTTGTATGATTCCTGATTAAATGCTTCATATGAACAGTTTCTCCTGCTCTAAGAAGTGTTCTATCAAAAACAGTATGCGTTATAACAGGCCCCTGATAAGATGGTTCGGGAAGATTAAATCTCCATGGCTCGATTCCATTATCCCAGTTAGAATGAACAAACGTTAAATCGTCATCTTTTCTTGCAAAAACAAACAATCCGCTATTAATTGAAGTAATGGTCTGCTCAACATCACGATAATTTATCTCAAGAGGACATGTTGGAAGTTTGTTGTAATCAGGCAATTCCTCATTAATCATTGAAATGCCATCTTTATTTGTTTTACCTTTCCAGATAATTTTCCCGTTACAATCTCTTATATGTATATCAGCATCAGGAACAGGAGTTGCATCATCAAGTTTTGTTACCCAAACCAAAGAGGATTCCCTTCCCCATTTGAAATGTGCAGCAAGATTTGTAACTAGCGCTCCGGTAGGAACATATAGAGGTTTTTGCTCGGCAAGTAAAGAGATGCCAAGTATTTTGCTTTCAAGTTCTACAATATAAAAGCCTGTTTCTTTTAGTGGAATACCTACAACTTCAAAGGACTTTGAGCCTTCTAATTTTGGTATTTCAAGATTTTTTATATCTGACTTTAGTTGTTGAAAAGATTTTGAAGATTTTTCAATTTCGAAAATGGATTTTTCCCTTTTTGAAGAAGCAAGTCTTTTCATCCATTCAATAATCTCTTCTTCTTTATCAAAAGGTATATTCTTAATACTTCCCTTAATTTCCTGAATCGGTCCTGCAACATTGTTTATATGAAGCACTTTTGTTTTTAATTGGGGTTCTATGTTTCTTACTGTTACAGGAAGCACCGGATCAATCACCTCTATGATCCCGAACCTTGCTGAAAACTTAGCAAGGGGTGGATAAAAATCGGTTTTTACAGTCAAAGGAAATTTATCAATATTAGAAAGTTTTCTGCCTGAATCATCTTCTATATCTTTTTGAATTTCTATCATAAAAGAAGTCTTCTCAGGGAATGGTCCTTCAAAAGTTACACTGTAAAAATAATCATCCCGCTTATTATCTATTCCGGATGGTCTATAAATTTTGTTATCACTGCTTTTTAATACAATATTCTCAATAAATTTTTTTGGAACAGGAGATGAAAAACTCAGATACATTGGTAGCAAAGGAATACAATCAGATTTTGCATTTTCTCTTTCACAATTAAATGTAGCAGTAAACGGACCCCGTGATTTAAAATGCAAGACCTGGTCGTGTTCGTTTTTTACACCGCTTAATGACTCAATATCTTTTCCCCATACAAGCTGAATCTTAACATTAGAAGGAAATATCTGTTTTGCCTGTATTAACATCTGCGGTATTTTTATATCATGTCTTCTATATCTGGTTTTAAGTATCTCTTCTTTTTCTTTTCCTTTAATTATTCTTACTCCAATTTTTTCAATAATTCCTTCAACAGAAAAAAAAGCATTCTTTAAAACAGATTCTTCTACTGGTTCTGCATCAAGTGAAAGTATAAATATCTGATCTTCATTTATATATTCAGAACCTTCATATGGTTGGACTTCAATAATTGATGGCCCTCCAGTATTAAATGAAAAAACTCTTTGCTCCTGAATTTGTTTTCCTGCTAAAGTTTTTAATCCCTTTTTGAGAACAAATTCGCAGGATATTCCGGCAGGTAAATCTCTATCAAAATCATACACCCAGTTTTCACTGTCAAGCCATCTTCCTCGTCCTTTTTCAGAACATCTTATTTCGAATGGATCAGGAAGTTCAGGGTCTCCAAAAGAAACCATTTGCTCTGAAAAACGTACAGAAACCTGCCTGACATTCTTGATGAGTCCTTGTGGAGAAAAATGCTCTACTATGGATTCATTTGATGCAAATAATAATAAAGGATATAAACAGAATAGAATGACAAATAAAAATAATGCCCTGTATCTCATAACCACCCTCCCGGAGATTTATATAATGCTCGCACACAAATTATACCATTTAAACTTTTTATTCATTAATTATTCATTAGTTTTTATAATTTTCATTAGTTCATTATAAACCCTTTTGAAGACACCTTCCCAGTCACCTGGGGAACTTTGCCTAAATAAACGCATTGTGGGATACCATGGGCTATCTTCTCTATTAAGCATCCAGCGCCAGTCAGGTTTAAATGGCAATAATGTCCAAACAGTTTTTCCAAGAGCTCCTGCCATATGTACTGTAGCATTGTCTACAGATATAATAAGATCAAGCGCAAAGACCTCTGCCGCAAAAAAATCCAGATTTTTCAATGGATCAGCATCAACCCAATCATATATCTTAATTTCAAATTTTTTTTGCACAAAATTTACTTCCTCGGAAGTATTGCCATACTGTAAATTAATAAATTTGATATTTTTAAAAGAAAAAATATCTTTCCAATCTTCTAAAAAAGTAGAACGTACACGCTGAACATCAAGGTCTTTACCACCTTTCCATGAAATACCAACTTTTAATTTTCCGTCTAAGACAGAAAACCTTTTCTTCCACAAATCTACTTGTAGTGTGTCAGGTATGAGATACCCAATTCGTTTGGGGAAATTATATACATCAGTTCGTAAAAATCTAGGCAAGCTACCAATCGGTATCCTAAAATCAGCTGATTCTAAAATATCTTTATTATGTTCACATAATTTTAAAGTAGGGATTATGCTCATATTCGGAAAAGACCGCTTAAAAATTGGAACAAGTCTTTCTTCAGTTTCAACAATACAACATTTTGCTTCATGTGCTATTTCTTTAAGACAAGATGCAAACATAATTTTATCACCTACCCCTTGCTCATCATAAATGAATAATGTTCTATTATAAAGAGGTGAACCATCCCATAAAGGCATAGGAAATTTTCTGTTTTGGAAATCTTTTATTTTCCATCTCCACTCATAACCATCCCATCCGTTTTTGAAATCCCCAAGCAAAAGAAGAGTTTGTCCTAAATTCCAATGCGCATCTGGAAAATTTGGATCAATTTCTAATGCTTTTCTATAATATGCAAGGGCTTCATTATGGTCCCCTCTAAAACTTAGAGCATTTGCAAGATTATTATATGCAATCACAAATTTTGGATTTATCTCTATAACTTTTTTAAAACAATCTATTGCTTCATCAAACTGCATTTTTTCTTTGTACGCCATTCCAAGATTATTATATGCCCATTCAAATTTTGGATTGATAGAGATGGCTTTCTGATAACAGGAAATTGCAGAGTCGATGTCCCCTTTTCCCATAAATGCATCCCCCATATTATAGAAAGAACCGTAATTATAAGGAGACAGTTTCACAATCTTTTTATATCTCTCAATTGCTTTGTCACATTCCCCATAATCAAGGAACATATTTCCTACAGCCATTAATAAACTAACATTATTGGGTTGAAGTTTTTCTAAATGACTTATGATATTTAATGCTTCTTCCAATTTGTCTTCTTTAAGATATTCTTGAGCAAGATTTATAAGATATTGCGTTTCCATTCAATATTTTATCACGTTTTCTAAATACAACTGTGCTACAATAACAAATTAAGCCTAATGATGCAGGCATTGTTCGAATACCGTAAAACGTAAAAAGTAAACTGTTAGATTGTCATTCTCTGATTTGTGTTTTTTATATGGATAACATGCAATGGATTACTGATAGTAAATTTTACAATATCTCCAGTATTTGTATTAATTGAGAAAAATGGAGGGGAAAATGTTTTTTTCGAAAATGTTGATTCCAACTTTAAGAGAAGTACCTTCTGATGCTGAGGCAGTAAGTCATATTCTGATGCTTAGAGCCGGTTACATCAGGCAACTTGCTGCAGGAATTTACATTTATCTGCCTTTAAGCCTTAGAGTTTTCGACAGAATATATAAAATTTTAAGAGAAGAAATGAATGCCATAGGAGCCCAGGAAATATCTTTGCCAATTTTGCATCCTGCTGAAGTCTGGCAGGAAACAGGCAGATGGTATGAGATAGGAGATGAAATGTTCAGGCTAAAAGACAGAACAGGTCGCGATATGTGTCTTGGCATGACACATGAAGAAATAATGACATGGCTTGCTGCAAGAGAAATACGTTCCTATAGAGACCTTCCACAGGTATGGTATCAGATAGAAACAAAACTGAGAGATGAAGCAAGACCAAAAAGCGGAGTTCTTAGAACGCGTGAATTTATAATGAAAGATAGTTATAGTTTTGATAAAGATGAAGAGGGACTCGAAAAAATTTATCAATTACATGCCGAGGCATATAAAAAAATATTTACAAGGTGCGGCTTAAAATTCTATATGGTGCAATCTGATCCCGGAATGATGGGTGGAGCAACTTCACATGAATTTATGGCTCCAAGTTCAGCAGGTGAAGATGAAGTTATATTATGCAGTTCATGCGGATATTCAGCAAATATTGAACTTGCAAAATCAATTCCCCATAAGCCTGAAAATATGGACTGGGAATTTGAAGAAATACATACTCCTGAGAAAAGAACTGTTCAGGAAGTCTCAAATTTCTTAAAAATAAAACCTGAATATTTTATTAAAAGCATTCTTGTTATTAGTAATAATACACCTATTCTTACACTTGTAAGGGGTGACCAGGAACTTCATGAGAAAAAGCTCAATAGAATTATTGGCAAATTCAGGCCTGCTCATAAGCAGGAAGTTAAAGAAATTCTTGGTGTTGAAGCAGGTTTTATTGGGCCGCATAATCAGAAAATCAGAATTATTGCTGACTCATGTCTGAAAGAAGGAGTATTTGTTAGCGGTGCCAATAAACAACATTACCATGTAAAAGGAATTAGACCTGACAAAGATTTTAAAGCAGAATGGCATGATATACATATTCCTAAAGAAGGAGAATTATGTGTTGAATGTAATTCACCTATTAAAATTGAGAGAGTGATTGAGATAGGGAATATTTTTAAGCTTGGCACTAAATATTCCATGCCTCTTAAAGCTTTTTATCTTGATGAGAAGGGACAGGAAAAACCTCTGGTTATGGGAAGCTATGGTATAGGACCTGCAAGAATAGCTGCTGCTGCAATCGAGCAGAATTATGATAAGGACGGTATAATCTGGCCTAAAAGTATAGCTCCTTTTGACGTTGAAATTCTGCCTATTAATGTAAATGATATAAAAACAATGGAAGTTGCAGAGAAAATATATAAAGGTTTAAAAGAGAAAAATATCGATGTGCTTATGGATGACAGAAATGAACGTGCTGGTGTTAAATTCAAGGATGCTGATTTAATAGGAATACCGGTTCATATAATTATTGGCGAAAAGAACCTTAAAGAAGGTTTTGTAGAAATAAAAGACAGAAAAACAAGAGAAGTTACAAAAGTCAAGGTAGAGGAAGTTTTATCCCTTTTTTGAAAAAATAACATTGAAAATGTTAAAGTATTTTACTTACCAGAAGGAGGGATAAACTTGCTTAAAAGAATACCTATAACACCCGATGGTTTCAACAAACTCAAAGAAGAACTTGAACATCTTCTCAAAGTTGAAAGACCAAAAAATATAAAAGATATTTCAGAGGCAAGAGCTCATGGAGATCTATCAGAGAATGCTGAATATCATGCTGCCAAGGAAAGGCAATCTTTTATAGAAGGCCGCATTCAGGAATTGAAGACTAAATTAGCTCTGGCTGATGTTATTGATCCTGCGAAAATCTCACAGAACAAAATAGCTTTTGGAGCTAAGGTCAAAGTTCTTGATCTGGATACTGACGAGAAAAAAATATTTAAACTTGTAGGTCCTGAAGAAGCAGATGTTAAATGTGGAAAAATTTCAATAAGCTCCCCTGTCGGCAGAGCATTGTTGAATAAAGAAATTGGCGATGTAGTCAATGTCAAAGCTCCTGCCAGGACAATGGAGTATGAGATACTCGAGATAACCTTTGAGTAAAAATTTTCAGGCAAGGGTTATAACAAATTCTGCATTAAATTCCAAGATATATCTTCTTGAGATAGCGCCATTGGAAGAAACAACTGTTCCTTCCCCGGGACAATTCTACATGATACAACCTGATTCTTCTTTTGACCCTTTGCTTAAAAGACCTTTCAGCTATTTAAGAAAAAAAGCTAATAGGATACAATTTCTTTATGCTATAAGAGGTAAAGGCACAGGTTTAATGAAAAACTTTCCTCAAGGGAAGATTATAAATATGACAGGACCTTTCGGTAATGGCTATCCTGTACATAATGATAATCGAATTCCTTTGCTAATTGCCGGTGGAACCGGGATTGCCTCTATCCTTTCTTTATATTGTGAATTAAATAAAAAATATCTTATTTATGGAGCAAAAACCAGAGACGAACTTGTATTGATAGATGAGATTGAAAAATCAGGCGGTGAATTTTTTATATGTACAAATGATTGTTCATACGGTAAAAAGGGGATGGTAGATGAATTACTTCGGGATTTCATTAGCTCACATCAGGACATAATTAGTTCAGTTGTAATTTATGCCTGTGGACCAAAGCCAATGTTGAAATCTATATCAAAAATAGCTTCCGAGAATAATATCAAAGGATTTGCTTCATTGGAAGAGAATATGGCATGCGGTTTCGGTGCATGTCTTGGGTGTGCTGTAAAGACAAAAAAAGGTTATCAAAGAGTTTGTAAAGAAGGAACTGTTTTCCCATTTGCAGAAATAGTATGGTAGTTTTTTTCTATGGATAATTTGAATTTATCGGTAAATATAGGAAAATTGAAACTTAAAAATCCTGTGATGACAGCATCAGGTACTTTTGGTTATGCACGGGAATACTCTGAATTTATAGACTTAAATAGACTCGGCGCGATAGTAGTTAAAGGTATATCCTTAAAACCAATGGAAGGTAATCCACCTCCGAGAATCTGCGAGACTCCATGCGGGATGCTAAATGCAATCGGTCTTCAGAATGTTGGGCTTAAAAACTTTCTAAAAGAAAAACTACCTTTTCTTAAAACCTTAAATACAAAATTTATCGTAAATATACTTGGCAATTCGATTTCCGATTATGTAAAGCTCTCAAAATCTCTTGAAGATTCAGGTATAGAAGCAATAGAACTCAATGTATCATGTCCAAATGTGAAAAAAGGAGGCATCTCATTTGGCACAAACGATAAAATGCTTGCAAAACTAATTTCTAAGGTAAGACAGTCTGCGCAACGTATTACATTAATTACAAAACTTTCCCCAAATGTATCAAATATCCCTTTATTTGCAAAAATAGCAGAAGATTCAGGAAGTGATGCAATATCTTTGATAAATACAATCCCTGCCCTTGCCGTTGATATTGAAACATGGAAACCCAGGCTTGCCAATATAACCGGAGGGCTATCAGGACCTGCGATAAAACCAATTGCTTTAAGAATGGTGTGGGAAGCTGCCAAAACAGTAAAGATACCTGTTATTGGAATCGGTGGTATAATGAATGCAAACGATGCGATTGAATTCTTATTAGCCGGAGCTACTGCAATTCAAGTGGGCACCGGTAATTTTGTAAACCCCTGTGCAACTATCGATATTATAGATGGTATTGAATCTTATTTGAAAAGAAAGTCAATAGATGATATTAAAAATATCATAGGAGGTATTAATGGCAACTGCACCGGTGATAACTCTGACAACTGACTTTGGATATAAAGACCCGTTTGTCGGCATTATGAAAGGTGTAATATTTGGCATTAATCCTTCGATACATATAGTTGATATAACACATGACATAGCTCCAGGAAATATTATGCAGGCTGCTTTTGCTATAGAAACAAGCTTTATGTATTTTCCTTATAAAACTATTCATGTTGTTGTAGTTGACCCGGGTGTTGGTTCATCTCGAAGACCTATCATGGTATCAACTGCCCGGCATTATCTTGTGGGACCTGATAATGGAATATTTTCACGTATATATTCAATCGCAGAGAGTATCGATGTAATTCATGTTACTTCCGAGCATTATTTTCTCTCCCCGCGAAGCGCAACATTTCATGGAAGGGATGTTTTTGCACCTGTAGCAGCATGGCTTTCGAAGGGTGTTGATTTAATGAATTTTGGAGAGCCTATAAAAGACTATGTTAATTTACCAATACCCTTACCGTCATTTCCGGCAAAAAATATTATAGAAGGTGAAATCATATACGTTGACAGATTCGGGAATCTTACTACAAATATACATGCTCAGAAATTATCTGAGATTTCTGCAAATAATACCGGCAAAAAAATGAGCGTTTTAGTAAAAGGTATGGAAGCTCCTTTTAAAAATTTTTATTCAGATGTAAATGATAAGGGGTTATATTCACTTATAAACAGTTTCAATTATATCGAACTATTCGTTAGAAACGGAGATGCCTCGGTTGAGTTTGGAATAAAAGTTGGAGATAAAGTTGGAGTAATTTTTAAATGAAAATTATTCCTCATGATAATGACTTACAATATATTCCTAATTTTTTTGTTATTAACACCGAATTTATATAATTTAATTCAGTTGCTACCGAATAATCCCTGTTGCCTCACATAAAAATCTAAACGAAAAGTTTCTCTGTTGCCTCATTAAAAT
>DYFC01000036.1 GCA_020725385.1 Nitrospira japonica
GAATCATTTTCAGTTAGATTTTTGATGAGGCAATTCGGTGATTTGACTTTTTTAGATATTAATAATAAAATAATTAATAAATAAGGGCATGAAGCCCTTTGTCCTCTAAGAAAGGGGGTGCTGATTATGAAAATCAGAAAGGTGTCAAAGAGGGTCTCTCTGACCTGCAAGTGCAAAAGTTCCTGCTAATTACAAAAAAATAACCACAGAGACTTTCGATTATCCTCAATTTTATTATAGAAAGCTCTGTGGTTAAATAATTTTATTCGATTGTAATCGCTTGAACAGGGCAAGTATCTGCAGCTTCCTGACAATCACATGTATTGCATTTATCAGGACCTATAACATGAGCTTTCCCATCATCTCCAATCTTGAAAACCTGCGGACAGATTTCTTCGCATGTTGCGCATCCTTCACATAAATCTTCATTTACTACAGGTTTTGCCATAAAAACCTCCTTTCTGGCAAACAATCCTTTAAAGAATTATTTAGCCCTCTACTATTGAATGCTCCTCCCACATATACCAATTGCCTGTATCTTTCATAAAATTATATGTATTTGAGAAAATCGCAAAATGCTGTTTTTCTTCTTCAATGAGTCTTTCAAACAATTTCTTCTCTTTTTCTGTCTTTGCCTCTGTCCTTGTTTTATTATAAAATTCTATGCCCTCTTTTTCCATTTCCATAGCAATTCTGAATCCTTCAAGCTCATCATTTGTAGCGGTGACTCTATTCATCATTGAATCTTTCATTGTCTCAAAAATAGTTTTAATATTTTGCATGGGGCTGACTTCTTTTATTGTTATATCAACTTCTTTTAGAATATTTGATAGCATCTGGAGATGCCTCTTTTCATCTTCTGTAATTGAAATAAACATCTTCTTTCCCACAGGATTTTGAGTTTTTTGTGCTGCCTGTTGATAGAAATCAATCGCATCTTTTTCCATCTTAATTGCAATTTCTATTGCATTCATCATTCCCTCCTTGTTCTATCTTTCGTACTATTAATAAAAAGTTTAAAGGTTTTAAAGATACCAGTCAACCAATTTGTAAAATATTTTACTTTTAATTATAATTTATTATAATAAAAAATATAAAAATGAAACTACCATTTTTTATACAATTCTATCCTACATTAAAATGCAACCAGAGATGTGTCTTCTGTTTCAATCAGGGTTCCTCAAAAAATCATCATCATGAAATTAATAAAGAAAAAGCTCTCAAAATTGTTGACATTGCTTGCATTAATGGCATAAAAGAAATTGATATACTTGGCGGTGAACCTTTCCTTCTTGACTGGATGCATGATTTTGTTAAATACGCTTCTGATTCAGGCTTATCTTTAAATATAAGCACCAATGGAAGCATCAGTATCAATCTTGAGAAGATTATAAAAATCTCTTCAAATTCATTGAAAATAGGCTTTTCCTTGCTCGGTTTTAAAGAAATTCATAACAATCTTACCTGTTCGAATAATTATGATTTAATTATTAAGAACATAAAATTAACTATTTCATCAGAAAAGAACCCTATTGTAAAAAGTGTTCTGATGAAAAAAAATATGAAAGAGATTTCTACTCTCTTAGATTTCCTGATAGGAATAGGAGTCAGGGAATATTATCTTTTGCACGAAGATATAATTGGCAGGGGAAAAATTGATTATATCTCTTTCCCAGAATATTACGATTTTTATCTAAAACTTCAAGAAAAATTTAATGATGAAATTAAAATAGGTTGTGTTTCAGCTTCAGGTTTCTATAAATACAATGCAGCATCCGGCAAAAGATGCGATGCAGGATCTTCAAAGATTGCGATTATGCCGGATGGTTCTGTTTTTCCATGTAATCTTTTTGCAGGCATGAAAGACTTTATGTTGGGCAACATTTTTACAGAAGATTTGCGGTCAATATTAGAACATCCTTCTCTTAACTATTTTAGAAAGAAAGCTTACTCAAATCCGTGTAAGAATACTGATTGTAA
This sequence comes from Nitrospira japonica, assembly GCA_020725385.1. Lineage (GTDB taxonomy): Bacteria > Nitrospirota > Thermodesulfovibrionia > Thermodesulfovibrionales > SM23-35 > DYFC01. The sequence continues at coordinate 1,981 of DYFC01000036.1, forward strand.
ATATTTTATAAATTGTACAGGAGGATGTCCTGCACATAGTTACTTTTTCTACAATAAACTTGACTTAGTTGACCCTCGCTGTAATAATTTATGAAATGAGGTTCTTCTTTTAAAAGCTGCTGAATAAGGAGATAAAGTGCTGCTTTGATAGTAGAAAGAATTATAAAGAAATGAAAAAGGGATTGGAAGTTACAGGTAACTGAGAAAGAGAACCCTAATACAATATAAAAAGGAGGTTAAACAATGAAAGCGATCAAAATAAAACCCGACATCTACTGGGTAGGAGCTATTGACTGGGCAATCAGGGATTTTCATGGTTATGTAACAACAAATGGTACGACCTATAACAATTACATTGTTCTTGATGAACAGATAACATTATTTGATACAGTTAAACATACTTTTTCTAAAACAACGATAGACAATATCAAGAGTCTTGTTGAACCATCAAAAATAAAAAATATCATAATTAACCACATCGAAAACGATCATGTAACAAGCCTTGACGATATAATGGCTTTGTCTCCTGATGCAAAAATTTATATAACCGAAAAAGGCAAAAAAGGGCTTGCAAGGTTCTTTGATATTTCAAAATGGGATATTAATGTAGTAAAAACAGGAGATACACTTAACATAGGAAAACGTAATCTATTATTTCTTGAGACTCCAATGCTTCACTGGCCTGATTCTATGATGACTTATATTAAAGAAGACAAACTTTTGATAAGTCAGGATGGATTCGGACAGCATTATGCTTCTGTTGCACGTTTTGATGATGAATTTATAACATGCTATTCAGTATCAGAACTCGAAGATGCTGTGATTGATTATTATTCAAATATTCTCATGCCTTTTGGAATACTCATCAAAAATAAAATTGCAGAGATTCAGAAACTTGGCCTCGAGATCGATATGATTGCTCCTGACCATGGCATAATCTGGAGAAAAGACCCCTCTAAAATACTTAACATGTATCTTGATATGGCTAACGGGAAAGCAGAACTCAGGGTTGCGATTATTTATGATACAATGTGGCAGAGCACAGAATTAATGACGGTACCGATTGCTCAGGGAATCCAGGACGAAGGAGTTGATGTAAAAGTAATGAAACTTAGAGCTGTTCCAAACAGCATAGCAATAAAGGAATTCTGGAAATCAAGAGGTTGTCTTATAGGTTCTCCAACCTTAAATAATTCGATGTATCCAACTGTTGCCGATTTTCTGACATATCTTAAGGGACTAAGACCAAGACATCGTCTGATAGGTGCATTCGGAAGTTATGGATGGGGTGGCGGTGCTGTCAGAGATATTTACGATGTTTTCAAGAAAACCGAACTTGAAATTGTCGAACCAGGAGTTCAGGTCAATTATAGACCTTCAATAGAAGATGAAGAAAAGTGTTATGATTTTGGCAGAGACTTTGCCAGAAAGGTAAAAGATTATCATACACAATTTTAAAAGGAGGTTTGAATGGCTACATATCCAGAACAGTACTTGAGTATAAAAAAACGTTTTAAAAAACTCTCTAAGGCAGTAGAAAATCTTGGCAAAGTTACACGTGAGTCTGGACCTATACCTGATAAAACCGCTCATCTTATCAAACTTGCAGCTTCGATTGCGATAAGATCCGAAGGAGCTGCACATTCTCATATAAGGAGAGCAATTCAGGCAGGAGCAAAACCAGAAGAAATCTATCACGCAATTATACTACTTACAAGTACTCTTGGATTCCCGACTGTTTCAGCAGCGATAAGCTGGGCAGATGAAATAATAGCAGAACATAAGAAATAATGGTAAGATTTGTTTATGAATGTAGAAACTATATTACTCATATTAGAGTCTATTCTGCTTGTTGTAACAATTATACTACTGCTTTACAGCATCAAAGAAGGCAAAGAAAGAAGAAGCCTTCTTCTTGAAGTTGGCAAAGCTACTAAAATTTTAACCAGGCAGGAATATTTTCTTACTGTAAAAGATTCAATGATGGATGCTGAAAAAGAAATAACAGGTTTTATAACCGGAAGACCACCTTCACAGGATGATGAAAAAAGAATCAAAGATATTGCTCATAACATAGAAATACTCACTTCAAGAGGAGTTAAAGTTAAATACCTGATGCCAAAATTTCATGACAGGATACAGATTGGTTACTTATATAAAAAAGCCGGAGCTGAAATAAGATACAGCCCCTGTGCTATTGCAAATAACATACGGTATATAATTATTGATGAACGTATAACTGTAATAGGGATTCCAGAATGTGTAGGAGAAAAAGAAGCTACAAGAAAAGGCTACAGGATCCCTGCTGAAGGGCTTGCTTCAATTCTCAAAGACCATTTTTATAGCTGCTGGGATCAAAGCACTGTCTTTGAGGATTATGTTAGAGAAATTGTAAAACAGACAGGAGCATCACCAAAGATGCTTGAAAAAGAATTACATATTGAAAAGAAAGAAATCGAGAAAATTGTATCTATCTAAGAGAGGAGGTAAATATGCAAAAGACAAACATTAATTTAATGGAAGCATTTGCCGGTGAATCACAGGCAAACAGAAAATATCTTGCTTTCGCAAAAAAAGCAGAAGATGAAGGATTCAAACAAATCGCAAAATTATTCAGGGCAGCAGCAGATGCCGAGACAGTTCATGCACTGAATCATCTAAGAGAGCTTGGTGAAATCAAAAGCACAAAAGAGAACCTTCAGGCTGCAATAGGCGGTGAAACACATGAATTTGAAAGTATGTATCCGCAGATGATCGCAGATGCCGAAAAAGAAGGAATGAAAGGTGCTCTTAGAAGTTTTAATTACGCAAATGAAGTTGAGAAAATTCATGCTGAATTGTACAAAAAAGCACTTGATAATCTTGGAAAAAATGAAGTAGTAGATTATCATGTATGTCAAGTATGTGGAAATACTGTTGAAGGTGAAGCACCTGACAAATGTCCTATTTGCGGCGCTCCAAAGAAAAGTTTTAAAAAAATAGAATAATTAAAAATATTTCTAATTAAAAACAATTTAATGTCTAATAAATAAAACGTTATAAATATATTCCCTTTTAGAAAAGTGGGATACCTTTATTAATTCCCCCTTAGAAAAGGGGGATTAAGGGGGTTGTAATTTTAAAAAGAGGGGGAATAAATTAATGAAAAAATTCAATTTATATCTTATTCTTCTACTTCTAACTTTCATTACGAATTTATACGCATCGGAGGAAAAAGAAAAAAAAGAATATGACTTTCCTTTAAGTCCTGCAACCAAAACATGTATCGGATGTCATATTAACTTCACTCCCGGGATTGTAAAAGATTGGTTTGAAAGCAGACATTCAAGAACAACTCCCGGCGCAGCCATTAACAGACCTGATATTGAAAAGAGAATGTCATCACTTCAGGTTAATCCGGAATTACTTTCTTATGCTGTAGGTTGCTATGAATGTCACAGCCTGAATTCAGAGAAACATAAAGATACATTCAACCATATGGGCAGAAATATACATATAGTAGTCACCCCGGAAGATTGCAAAACATGTCATGTTGTTGAAGCTGTACAATTTTCTGTAAGCAAAAAATCATATGCTCATAAGATTTTAATGGACAACCCGGTTTACAGCCTTTTAGTTAACACTCTTACAGGTTTAAAAAAATTCGATCAGGATAAATTAATTTCTGAAAAAGCAACCGGTTCAACACTTCATGAAACATGTCTCGGCTGTCATGGTACAGTAATAGACGTTGTTGCAACTAAAAATATTTCCACTAAAATAGGTGTTATGAATGTGCCTGATCTGAAAAATTGGCCAAACCAGGGAATTGGAAGAATAAACCCAGATGGAAGCAGGGGCACATGTTCTGCCTGTCATGCAAGACACAGTTTTTCAATTGAAGTAGCAAGAAAACCTTATACATGCGGTCAATGCCATCATGAACCCGATGTTCCTGCATGGAATGTTTACGAAGAAAGTAAACATGGTAATCTTTATTCATCACTCGGTAAAAACTGGAATTTCACAAATGTGCCATGGAGAATAGGTAAAGATATTAAAGCTCCAACATGTGCTACCTGTCATAATAGTCTGATTGTTTCACCGGAGGGTGAGATTATTTCGGAAAGGACGCATGATTTTGGCTCAAGATTATGGGTGAGATTATTCGGGCTTATTTACAGTCACCCCCAGCCAAAATACGGTGATACAACTATTATCAGAAATAAGGATGGATTACCAATGCCTGTAACTTTTTCCAATGAACCTGCTTCTGAATATTTAATTGACAGGGAAGAACAAAGAAAAAGGCAAAATATTATTAGTAGTGTTTGCAATTCCTGTCATAGCTCTCAATGGATAGCAGGTCATTTCAATAAACTGGATAACACTATCAATGAGACAAATACAATGTCTATGACAGCAACCTCAATTATGCTTGACGTCTGGAAAAATAAATTCGCCGATAATTCAAATCCTTTTGATGAAGCTATCGAACAGAAATGGATAAAACAATGGTTATTCTATTCTAATTCCATAAGATATTCTTCTGCTATGACAGGTGCTCCTGACTATACAAGCTTTAAGAACGGATGGTGGTATCTAACCGAAAACTTACAGAATATGAAAGACTGGCTCGACTTTAAAAAGGAGATTTCGTTAAAAAAATAATGAATGTAATAGCTTTTTTAGGAAGCCCGAGAAGAGAGGGCAACACAGAAACCCTGTTAAAGAAAGCAATCGAAGGGATAGAAAGTTTAGGGCTTAATGTTAATCTTTTTAGATTAAACGAAATGGATATAATGCCCTGCCAGAACTGTGGTGGATGCGAGGAAACAGGTTTTTGTATTTACAATGATGATATGAACCAGATTTATGAAGCAATAAGGATAGCTAACAGAATTATCCTTGCATCACCTATTTTCTTTTTTGGATTAAGCGCACAGACAAAGGCAATGATAGACAGATGCCAGTCATTCTGGTGTGAAAAATATTTACTTAAGAAGCCCATAATTAGTGGAGAGTTTGGAAGAAAAGGTTTGCTTCTTCTTGTTGGAGGCATGAAGAAAGAAATGGGAATAGAATGTGCAGGTGCAACTGCAAAAGCTTTTTTCAGAACAATCAGTGTGCCTGAACACAAAACACTTGCTTATCTCGGAATAGATGCAAAAGGTGAAATATTGAAACATCCAACAGCATTGAATGAAGCTTTTGAAGCAGGAAAAGAATTGGTGAAAATTAGATAATCGTTTTATCCGGGTTAACCCTTTTCCATCTTCTGTGTATCCAAAGCCATTCGGCTGGATGTTCTCTTATATAACTTTCAATATATTCTGTCAGTTTCTTTGTATCTTCAATTAAGGCTGTTTCTTTTTCTTGAGTTTTTGAAAGTTCAACTTCGGGATAGATTTTAATCACGTGACTATCACCATTACGGTGTATAAATACAGGGATTGCAGCAGCACCTGTCTTTCTCACAATAAGAGCAGGCATCTTTGTTGTCCATGCGCCTCTACCTAAGAAATCAATTACGAACCCTTCATTTCTTACAACAGCCTGATCCATAAGTATTCCAACAACACCCTTTTTCTTTAGAGTTTGTATAATAGGCTTTAAAGCACCTCTTTTATAAATTATAATATTCCCGAATTTCCTTCTTATACCTTCTACAATTTTATTCAAATAACTATTATCAAGTGGTCTTGCTACTACTGCAATTGGTGATACTTTCAAAGAACAAACTAGAGCAAGCAACTCCCAGTTTCCACAATGACCTGTAAAAAAAACAACCCCTCTTCCTTTTTGACTTGCAGCATAATAATTTTCTATTCCTTCAATCTTTATAGATTCGATTATTTTTTTACCCGAACCTGAGTAAACCTTGATTATTTCTGCAAGTGATCTACCAAAATTTTTAAAATTCTCTTTAAGAACTTTTGAAATATCTCTTTCAGAAAAAGCTTCATCTGAAATCATGGTTTTTATTAAATTATCTTCTGCAATCTTTCTTCTGGAACTCCAGATATAAAAGAGCGCAAGTCCTATTAATTCTCCTATTTTTAGTGATATTTTTACGGGAAGGATTCTTATAGGTGCAGTCAGAATAATTACTATGACAGCCTCTAATAAACGATACATATTTTTATATGAGCCTAATCAGATTTCTTTTCTTCTTTATTATTTTCCTTATCTTTATCCTTCTTTTTCTGCATTGACTCATCAATTTCAGCAAGTCTTTTTGCGACAAGATAATTTATAGTTCCCTCGGGATATGTACCATCTTCACGAAGTTCACCCGCAGACATGTCGGTCATAATTTCAAGAGCTTCATCAATTGTATTGATTGAATATATATTGAACTTACCATCTCTAACAGCATCAAGAACTTCTTGTTTGAGCATCAAGTTTTTCACATTTCTTGAAGGAATAATAACACCATGACTTCCGTCTAAGCCTTTTATTTTACACAGGTCAAAGAAGCCTTCGATTTTCTCGTTGATACCACCCACCGGTTGTACCTCACCGTTCTGGTCCATTGAACCCGTAATAGCTATATGTTGTTTTAAAGGCACATTAGCAATGCTACTTAATAACGCACATAGTTCAGCACAGGATGCACTGTCACCTTCAACCATATCATAAAGCTGTTCAAAAGTTATTGATGCTGACAGAGTAATTGGTTTGTGTACCGCAAATCTACTTCCCAGAAAATGTGAGATTATAAGTATAGCCTTTTCGTGTATTTTGCCGCTCATTTTTGTTTCACGTTCAATATTAACAACCCCTGCTTTACCTGCATATATCCTTGCGCTGATTCTCGAAGGCTTTCCAAAACTATAATCACCGAGATCAAGCACAGCAAGACCATTTATCTGCCCGACCTTTTTTCCTTCTGTATTTACTATAAGAGTGCCTTCAAGAATCAATTCCCTAATTCTTTCTTCTATTTTATTTATCCTATAAACTTTTTCATCCATAGCTTTTTGCACATGCTCTTTACTAACAACCTTGCTACCTGCTTTAATTGCCCAGTAATTTGATTCTCTCAATATATCGGCTATTTCACTAAACTTAACAGAAAGTTTATTCTGATTTTCTGCAATTCGTGAACTTAATTCAATTACCTTTGATATTCCTGTTCTATTAAAAGGCAATAGTTTTTCTTCTCTGCAAAGTGTGGCAATATAAGATGCATATTTGTGAAGATTTTCATCCGTTCTGTCCATTCTGCTTTCAAAATCTGCTTTAACTTTGAAAAGTTCCCTATAATCTTCATCAAGATTATAAAGCAAATAATAAAGATAAGGATTTCCAACAAGTATAACCTTAACATTCAATGGAATCGCCTCTGGTTTAAGGGTTGTTGTCGATATTAATCTGTACTGCTCCCATACATCTTCAATTTTAAGTTCTTTATTCCTGACCGCTCGCTTTAGGGCATCATATGAAAAAAGATTTCTAAGCAAATCAAGAGCATTAACAACAAGATAACCTCCATTTGCCCTGTGAAGTGAGCCTGCTTTTATCATTGAAAAATCTGTAATCGCAAGACCATACTGAATTTTATGTTCGATTCTACCAAATAGATTATAATAAGTTGGATTGCTCTCAAAAACACACGGAGCCCCTTTACATTCTTTGTTATTCACCAATACGTTTACCGTATATCTTGTAAAAATAGGCTCTGGTTTCTGAATCTTCATAAAAGGCAATTGTGGCGTTTGTTCTTCCTGAATCTTAAAATCATCGAGATGGCTAAGAATATCTTCTTTTACAGCATCAAGATAGGTGATTATCTTTTCATATTGCTGGTACTTATTTTTTAAATCTTCGATAAGATGCCCAACCGAAGAAAGAGCTGCATCTTTTTCGAGTTTTAAAAGCTGTTCTTTTAATATTTTTTCTCCTTCACGTGCTATGCGAACTATATCATTAAGCTTTTCCTGTAGAGATTTTCCTATTTCATCTATTTTCTTTCGTGTTCTTTCATCAAGCCCTTCATATTCTTCTTCAGTTAAAGGCTCATTATTTTTCTTTACAGGCACAAGAATCAGCCCGCTGACAGTCTTTCGAAGAGAAAAACCTTTTTCCTGCGCTTCCAGTTCGAGAGATTCAAACAACTGCCTCTGTTTTCTCTGAGATTCATCAATTATTTTATTTCTCTGTTTTTCATATTCTTTTGAATCAAATACTTTTGGAATTTCTGCTCTTAATATCTTGATTGTTTCATCCATATCTTTTTGAAATAAAACAGCGTGACCAGGTTCGAGTTCAATTGCAAGTGGAGCATCAGGGTCGTTGAAATTATATACATAACACCAATCACTCGGTACCGGTTCAGCAAGAGCTTTCTGGTGAAGAAATGATCTTACAGTTGTCATTTTACCCGTGCCATGCTCGCCGAGTATAAAAATATTAAAACCTGTACTATCAAGACTTAAGCCGAAATCAAGAGAACGTATCGCTCTTTCCTGTCCTATTGTCTCTTTAAAATCCTGCAACTCTTCAGTTGTATTGAAATGAAATAAATCAGGACTACATTCTTTATATAGTTCATGTACTTCGAGTTTTTTCATTACTTATCCTCCGTTCCTGCTTTATAAAAAGAATTTGACTATAAAATTTTAGTGGATTTTCAAGGTGATTATGATAAAAATCCAACAAAGATAAGAAATCATAGTAATATTGAAAGTTTACACGTTTTTAAGTTTTCTTTCAACTATTTGTATATAAAAGAAAATATTCTTATTGATATAAGTATAGTTATGGTACAAAACTCACATATGGAATTTGAATCCGATCCAAAAAAGAGTGCCATCATAAGTCAAAGCTTGGGATTTATTTCTATGAAGCTCAAGCTCTTTGGGATGACCCTGATTTGATTGAGACTCCTTTAAGAATAAGCGATGAACCAAGTTTTTTGGTGATAGGAAAGATATCAGAAAAATATTGGCCTGGAATTATTATATATCTGTTGCTCGTTATCCTTATAAAAGGATACCATTTATGCTCTTGGATGATGTTTAGAATAAACCTGTTTCAATCTTTCGGTTGTAACTTTTGTATAAATCTGGGTAGTTGATATGTCAGCATGACCGAGCATTTTCTGTAACGATCTTAAATCCGCACCGCCTTCAAGAAGATGTGTTGCAAATGAATGTCTCATGGTATGAGGTGAAATCTTGAGTCCCATCTTTTTCCCTGCTGCCTTTACTGTCTGCCAGAATCTCTGTCGGCTCATGGGCATACCTCTTGAAGTTATAAATAGATAAGGCGACTCTTTTCTTTTAAGTATTTTTACCCTTTCATTTTTAATATAATCTCTTATTTTTTCAAGAGTACTTTCACTTACAGGAACTATTCTTTCTTTTGAACCTTTACCTATGACTCTTAAAAAACCAGCATCAAAATGAATGTCCTCAAGTTTTAAAGAAACCAGCTCACTCACTCTCAGTCCTGAAGAATAAATCAATTCAAGCATTACAGCATCTCTCACAGAAGCAGGTTTGATGCCCATGCTTTTTGGAACATTATTTATTAACAGTTCTTTTGTCTCGGAAATGCTTAAAGCTTTCGGTATTCTTTCCCATTTGCCCGGAGCTCTAAGATCTTCGGAGGGGTCTTCATCAATAATTTTTTCGGCTACAAGATATTTACACAAGCTTTTTATTGAAGAAATAAATCTGCAAACACTTGATATCGAGAAACCTTTATCCATAAGCATTTCCATAAAATCTACAATATCACTTCTTTTAAAAGAGTGCATTAATATATTCTTAGAATTTAGAAAACCTTGAAATTTTTTCAAGTCAAGTTCATATGATAAAATAGTATTTTTTGATAAACCTTTTTCTACTGTAAGATAAGTTAAAAAATCACTTATTAAGTTATTATTCATCGGTTTTTATTGTCTCTTATCTTCTTGTCTGTTTTCCGTAATCCGTCCTCTGTCGTCTGTTCTCTGTAGTCTGTTGTCTGTCTCACCCATATATTTTTTCCATTTCTTCAGTATAATTCCCGTCTATATTATAAATTAAAAATGGTTTTTCTACTTTTAATCCTGGCTTTCCTCCTTTTACAGCCTCAATAAGTACCATCTTCGCTTCTGTATGAATTGTTGAATGCACAAAACAGATTCTCTTCGGTTCCAGCATCTTCTTTCTTAAGATGATTATTAACTCGGCAAGTCTTGAAGGATGATAGATCAGACAAAATCTTCCCTTTTCCCTTAAAAGATAATATGCAGCATTTATAAGTTCATTAAGATTCAATTTCATTTCATGCCTCGCTATAGCTTTTTCTTCTTCTATATTAATACGTCCGCTCAACGCTTTTCTAAATGGAGGGTTGGAAACTACAAGATCACAAAATGAATGATTTTTAAAAGTTTTTGATAGTATTCTAAGATCGTACTGTAATACATTTATTCTGCCTTGAAGTTTATTTATAAGAACATTTTTTTCAGCAAGACTTACAAGTTGTTCCTGAAGCTCAATAAGAATAACTTTCGAATGAACATATTTTTTTGCTAGTAGTATTCCTATGATACCCGAGCCAGCACCGAGATCAGCAAGAGTGTGGACAATTTTAAGATTTATGAAATTATATAAAAGAAGTGAATCAACAGAAAAACGGTAACCTTTTTTTGATTGATATAGTTTTATATCGCGGATGCTATCAAGAGTTAAATCCATTAAAAATTATTTTACCCCAATATCCCCCCGTTCTTTCAACAATGAAATAAAAAGATCAACAATCTCAGGGTCAAATTGAATGCCAGAAAATTTTTCAAGCTCCATAACCGCCTGTTCTATTGATAAAGCTTTTCTATAAGGTCTGTCTGTAGTCATAGCACCAAAAGCATCTGCAACAGCAATAATCCTTGCTCCCAATGGAATTTCCTTCCCTTTTAGACCATCGGGATAACCCGAACCATCGTAACATTCCTGATGATGTCTTATAATTTCTCTTGCATCTTTTAAAGGTTCCACCTGCTCTATCATCTTAGCGCCTGTAGTCGGATGCTTCTTAATTATCTCCATTTCTTCATCGGTAAGTTTTCCTGCTTTTAAGAGAATGTGATCCGGTACAGATACTTTTCCAAGATCGTGCAAAAGTCCGGCCTTCCTGATATTTTCAATTTCTTTTTCTGAAAGATTCAATTTCTTCGCAATCTCAACAGAATATTCAGCTATGTCTTTCATATGCTTGTCAGTATAAAAATCCCTCGCTTCAACAACTCCCGATAGTGTAATAATAGTTGAAAGATATGAACGTTCAAGTTTTTCATACAGACTTGCATTCTCGATAGCTGCTGCTGCCTGATCGCTTAGCACCGATACGAGTTCAATTTCCGACGGAGTAAAAGCAGACTCTTCACTTGTTCTTCCAACGCAAAATAGACCAATTATATTGCTACGTACTACAAGTGGCACACATACTCCAAATGCTAAATCTTCTGTTTTTCTTAAAGCAACAAATTCTGAGGGTATTTCTGTTTCAGGAGTAATTATAAAAGGTCCTCTATGTTCAATAATAAATTTTCCGATCGTTTTTGAATAAAGCTTATTAAAATCATTCACAAAATCATCGGACAGATTATAATGTTCTCTTAATACAAGCTTCTCTGAATATTCATTTATTAAAGCAAGACATACTTTGCTTGCTTTTGCCTCCTGCACAGCAAAGTCAACAATAATTCTTAACAAACGGACAGGGTCAACCTCACCAATGATCACCTTACTAACTTCAAATAATGGCATTAAGGCTTTCATTCTGATGTTTTCAGCAAGCAATCTTGTTTTTTCGAGGGCATCTGAAACAGATGCCCTGAGTTCAGCAGGTGTAAATGGTTTTAGAATAAAACCCTGTGCGCCGAGTCTTAATGAATTGATAGCAATATCAAGAGTTCCATGTCCGGTAATTATAATTATAGGTATCTCTTTATCTTTGTCTCTTACACTCCGTATAACATCAAGCCCGTCCATCTTTGGCATTTTGATGTCTGTAAGTATAATATCGAATTTTTCCTTTTGAAAAAGTTTTAAACCATCATTACCATTTGATGCAGTTCTGACAGAATACTGACTTTTTACAAGAATATCCTTGGCAAGCCTAAGTATATAATCTTCATCATCAATTATGAGAATATGTTCTTTATTCATAGGTATTTTTATGCATTAGCTTGATAATTTAAATTTTTATAACATACTAAATCTCTAATTATCAATTTCTATTTTTCAATTGCTTAAATTCTTTGTTTGAGTAAAAAAAAACCATGCTTAATAAGCATGGCTTTTTATAATAAATCTATAGTTTATTAATTATTAAATGGTTCTTCTTTCTGCAACTTGTATCCTTGCCACAGCTCTTTCAAGAGAAGCTGTTGCTCTTGCAAAATCAAATTCTTCGGCTTTTCTCAACCGTTCTTCAGCCCTCTTCATAGCAGCTTTAGCCCTTTCGACATCGATGTCTTCGGATTTCTCAGCGCTATCAGCAAGTATCATTACTCTGTCCGGACCTATCTCGGCATAACCCCAGTTTACAAAAACATACTTTGTGGCATTGCCTTTTTTATATGAGAGCATACCAATTTTTAAGGTTGTAAAAAAGGGCACATGTCCTGGAAGTACGCCGAAATCACCCTCGCTTCCTGATGTAGATACCTCGTCAACCTCTTCACTCAGGATAAGTCCGTAAGGTGTTACTATTTCAAGCTTTATTTTATTCTCCATAGGTATTTCTCCTGCCTTAAGCTTTTATTTATACCTGTCTGCTCCAGCCAAGTTTCTTTGCTTTTTCTTCAGCTTCTTCAATCGGGCCAACCATATAGAATGCCTGCTCAGGCATATCATCATATTGACCGGCAACAATTGCCTTAAAGCCTTTAATTGTATCAGCAGTCTTAACGTATTTACCTTTCTGTCCTGTAAAGGTTTCAGCAACATGGAATGGCTGGCTTAAGAATCTCTGAAGTTTTCTCGCACGGGCAACAATCATTTTATCATCTTCGGAAAGTTCTTCGATACCGAGAATTGCTATGATATCCTGAAGTTCTTTATAACGCTGAAGTGTTTTCTGAACACCTCTTGCAACCTGATAATGTTCATCACCGATAACCTTTGGATCAAGAATTCTTGATGTTGAGTCAAGCGGGTCAACAGCGGGATATATACCAAGCTCTGCAATTTGTCTTGAAAGAACGACTGTACCATCAAGATGTGTAAATGCTGTAGCAACAGCAGGGTCTGTTAAGTCGTCGGCAGGAACGTAAATAGCTTGCATAGCAGTAATAGCGCCTTTTTTTGTCGTTGTGATTCTTTCCTGCAATGCACCCATGTCAGTACCCAGAGTTGGCTGGTAACCAACAGCAGATGGCATCCTACCAAGAAGGGCTGAAACTTCTGCCCATGCCAGTGTATATCTAAAAATATTGTCAATAAATATGAGAACGTCCTGTCCCTGATCTCTAAAATACTCAGCACATGTCAAAGCGCTAAGTCCAACATTCGCTCTTGCTCCGGGCGGCTCATTCATCTGTCCATAAATAAGCGCAGCTTTTGGTAAAACACCTGAATGTTTCATTTCAAGGTAAAGGTCATTTCCTTCTCTTGTTCTTTCACCAACACCTGCAAACACTGAAACACCACCATGAACCATAGCAATATTATGAATCATTTCCATAATAATAACGGTCTTGCCAACGCCGGCGCCACCGAACATTCCCATCTTACCACCTCTAACAAATGGTATTAAGAGGTCAAAAACTTTAACACCTGTCTCAAATGCTTGTGTAGTAGCTTCCTGTTCAACAAATTCAGGAGCTGGTCTATGGATCGGCCATCTCTCATCTGCCTGAATTGGTCCCATCTCATCAACCGGGTCACCGACAACATTGATAATTCTTCCAAGCGAAGCTTTTCCAACCGGAACAGTTATAGGTTGTCCTGTGTCAACAGCTTTCATACCTCTTACAAGACCGTCTGTTGAACTCATGGCAATAGTTCTAACTTTGTTCTCTCCGAGATGAGCTGCTGTTTCGAGCACAAGATGGATTTCTGGAATTCCTTTAGCTTTGTCTTCCGCAATATCTATTTTTATAGCATCGCGGATTTTTGGCAATTGTTTATCAAATTCTACGTCTACAACTGCACCTATTACCTGACATACTCTTCCTTCATTCATGTTGATACCCCCTCAACTATATTTTTAAATTCCTGAAAACTTTATGCATTATTGCTTTAAAGCCTCAACACCGCCAACAATATCCATAAGGTCTTTGGTAATTCCAGCCTGTCTGACTTTGTTGGCAAGCAGTGTTACTTTATTAATTAATTCACTGCAGTTCTTGGTAGCATTTTCCATAGCTGCCATTCTTGCTGCTTCTTCTGCTGCAGATGATTCAAGTAAAGCACGATATATTTGAATTTCAATATACTTTGGCAGTAATCTTTCAAAAATTATAGCTCTTGATGGCTCATAAAGATAATCTGCGGTCATAGCTGCTTCTTTAGGTGTTTCTTCGCCCTCAATAACTCCAAGAGGTAGAAGCTTCATCATCGTAACCTTTTGTGCGATTAATGATTTGAATTCATTGTAAATTACAATTACTTCATCAAAGGTCTCATTAGTATAGTTTTCAACAAGATTGGCTGCGATTTCCTGAGCATTAGTATATGATACTTTACCGGAAAGTCCAACCCATGAATTTCGCATTGTATAACCTCTTCTCCGGAAAAAGTCACGGGCTTTTCTTCCGACAGTGCTTAATGTAATCTGAACACCTTCATGTTTCAAACCTTCTAAATATTTATAAGCTGTTCTCAAAATATTAGCATTAAAAGCACCGCATAGTCCTTTATCAGAGGTTATCACAACGACTTCAACAGTTTTCCTCATTCTAAGTGCAAGAAGTGGATGTAATTCTCTCTCAGCTACCCTTGCGAGGTCAGATAATACAGTCTGCATCCGCGATGAATATGGTCTGAAATTCATCATCCTGTCCTGAACTTTTCGCATCTTGGCTGCTGCCACCATTTTCATCGCAGCAGTAATTTTCTTTGTGCTTTGAATTGCCTTAAGTCTTTTTCTTATATCCCTTAACGTTGGCATTTACTTTCTCCTATTAGAGCAAATTTATGCAGCAAAAGTCTTTTTGAAAGCTGTAATAGCTTCTGTCATCTTTGCCTTAAGATCATCATCCAACGCTTTCTTTTCTATGATCTCTTTCTTTATATCAGGTTTCTCTGATCTCATATATCTTAAAAGCCCTTCTTCGAAAGGCTTAATTGCTTCAAGTGGCAAGTCATCAAGAAATCCTTGAGTACCAGCAAATATAACTATAATTTGTTCATCAACTGGCATAGGTACATATTGGTCTTGTTTTAACAACTCGACCATTCTCTTACCTCTTTCAATCTGTGCGAGTGTAGCTTTATCAAGGTCAGATGCAAACTGCGCAAACGCTGCGAGTTCTCTAAACTGTGCAAGGTCGAGTCTTAACATTCCGGCAACCTGCTTCATGGCTTTAATTTGTGCAGCACCACCAACACGGCTGACCGAAAGACCGGCGTTAACAGCAGGTCTTACACCGGCATAGAAAAGCTCTGGCTCAAGATAAATCTGACCATCTGTAATTGAAATAACGTTTGTAGGAATATATCCTGAAACGTCACCTGCTTGTGTTTCAATGACTGGGATAGCAGTTAATGAACCGGCCCCCATCTCATCACTCATTTTTGCTGCTCTTTCAAGAAGTCTTGAATGGAGATAGAAAACATCACCGGGATACGCTTCACGTGCCGGTGGACGTCTTAAAATAAGTGAAAGCTGTCTATAAGCATGGGCCTGTTTTGTAAGGTCATCATAGCCAATAAATGCATGTTGTCCATTATCTCTGAAATATTCACCCATTGCACAGCCTGTATAAGGAGCAATATACTGCATCGGTGCAGGTTCACTGGCAGTTGCGACAACAACTATTGTATGTTCAAGCGCACCCATTTCCTCAAGTTTTTTAACTGTATTAACAACAGCAGGACGACGCTGTCCGACTGCAACATAAATACAGGTCACATCTCCACCTTTTTGATTTATGATTGTATCTATCAAGATAGCTGTTTTTCCAATCTGACGGTCACCAATACAAAGCTCACGCTGTCCTCTTCCAATTGGAATCATTGCGTCGATTGCTTTAATTCCTGTTTGTAAAGGCTCATGAACAGGTTTTCTTCTAATGATACCAGGTGCGACAACTTCGACTCTTCTTGTCTGTTTTGCATTGATTGGACCTTTTCCATCAATTGGCTGACCGATAGCATTAACAACTCTTCCTCTGAGTTCCGGGCCAACAGGTACTTCCATAACTTTACCTGTGCGTTTTACGATATCGCCTTCTTTAACAAGTTTGTCCTCGCCGAAAAGAACAGCACCTACTGACTCTTCTTCGAGGTTCAAAGCCATACCGAAAACTCCGTTCGGGAACTCAAGAAGTTCTGATGCCATGCAGTTTTCAAGACCGTAAACCTTTGCGACACCGTCACCGATATAAGTAACCGTGCCGATTTCACTAACATCAACCTTTTTCTCAAAATCTGTAATTTGCTTCCTTAACAGCTCACTAATTTCTTCTGTCTTAATTTCTGGCATAATGTCACCCCTTTATAAGCTCATCTTTTAAAAGCCTTAACTGGCCTTTTATGCTTGTATCATACATAGTGCTTCCAATCTTAACGAGCATTCCGCCAAGAAGGGAAGGATCTACCATATACTCTATATCAACATCCCTGTCGGTCAGTTTTTTCAGGGATGACTTAAGTTTTTCTTCCTGATTTTTCCCGATTTCAATCGGTGTCATAACAATTGCTTTTGCTCTTTTCTGTTTTTCGAGGTAAAGATTTATAGCAACCCTTAAAATCTGGGCAAGATAAATAACAATTCCCAGCTCAGAAAGGTGAAGTATAAACTTTACCGTTGGCTCGGAAATTTTGTACTTTTCTGCGATTGCTTTAAAAACCTTTGCCCTTTCATCCGTTGTAAACATGGGATTAACAAGTAAGTTCTTAAGCTCCTTACTCTTAGCCATCATCTCATTTAACAACGCAATTTCAGCAAGGGCTTGCGGCGCATTTTCATCGCCAACATTCCTTAAAAGCGCTTTTGCATATCTGTTAGATTCTTTGAACTGTTTCAACCTTTGCCTCCTATCTTGACCAGAGATTCTTCAAGAAGCCTTTCCTGTTCTTCTTTGGTTAACTTCTCTTTAAGTTTTTTCTCAGCAAGTTCCATAGCAAGTTCTACTGCTTCAGCTTTAATTGCTTCTTTTGCCTGTTTCAGTTCAAATTCAATATTGGTTTTTGCCTGTTCCATAATTTTAGTTTTAAGCTTATCGGTCTCTGCAATAATTGCATCGCGTTCTTGTTCGCCTGATTTTCTTGCAGCCTCAAGAATTGCAGCAATTTCAGCATCCTTTGCTTTTAGCCTTGTCTCGACTTCTGCAAGGGCTTTTTGTGCAGCTTCCTTTGCTTCCTTGGCATCCTGCAGAGTTTTTGCTATCATTTCAGTTCTCTGCTTGAGGAAATTCTGCAAAGGTTTCTTACCAAATTTAAAAAGAACAATAACAAGAATAAGGAAGTTAATTATTTTCCACATATACTCTTTCCATAACGGTGTATGTTCTTCACCACCGCTAGCGAAAGAGATTGAAGTAAAGGTTAATAAGAAAAGACAGGAAAAAATGACAGGTAAAAATTTTTTGAAATTTTTTCTTAATTTCAGAATTTTCTTTCTCATGCACTCACCAACTTTCTTACAATCTCATCAGAGAACTTATCAATATCAGCCCGCAATCCTGCCCTCGCCTTTTCAGCTTCAGCTTTAATTTCTGCTCTTGCCTTTTCAATAATCGACACAGCTTCAGCCTCTGCTGCTGAGATTACTTCTTTTTGTTTCATCACTCCTTCGTGTCTGAGAGCTTCGAAGGTTTCTTTAGCCTTTGTCCTTGATTCAGCCAGTTCTCTGTTTAATCTGGCGATTCCTTCCTCTCTTTTTTCTGCCATAACTTTAGCTGTTTCAAGGTCACCTTTTATAGTATCTTCACGTTTTTTGAACATATCCATAACAGGTTTAAAAAGTATGGCATTCAAGAGAAAAATAAGGACAATAAAATTAGCTGCCAAAACAAGAAGCCAAATTGGTTGAATATCAAGCATATTTCACCTTCCATTTGAGAAGATTAAAAACAGGAGAAGATTACCACATGAGAAAAAAGATTGTCAAGTGGTTTTTAAAAAAAAATTAAATAGCTAATTTTAAATTAAAAAGGAGAGTTATAGATTGCATAATTTGCTAAAATACTTCTATGTTTCCGGAAAAAATTAAATTATTAGAAAGTCAAAAGCTTCTAAGAAAAATAAAAGATAAAAGCTCCCCGCATGGTCGTGTAATATTTCTTGAGAACAGGAAATTTATAAATTTTGCCTCAAATGATTATCTTGGGATTTCAAAACATTTATTTATTATCTCAAATGCTATAAAAGCTATTGAAAAATTTGGGACAGGTTCAGGTGCTTCAAGATTGCTCGCAGGCGGAGTTAAATTACATAATGAACTTGAGAAAAAAATCGCTAAATTCAAAAATACTCCTTCTGCTTTAATTTTCAATTCAGGATATTCTGCAAATACAGGTATAATACCTGCGTTATTTGATAAAGATTTCTTAATTTTTAGCGATGAACTAAACCATGCGAGTATTATTGATGGATGCAGATTAAGTAAAGCTGAAATTAAAATCTATAAGCACAAAGATATTGAACATCTTAAAAAACTGCTTGAAATAGAAAATAAAAAGAAAAAAATAATAATTACTGATTCCGTGTTCAGCATGGATGGAGATATTGCTCCATTGCCTGAAATTTATAACCTATGTAAAAAATACAGCGCTTTTTTATATATTGATGACGCCCATGGTACCGGTGTTCTTGGAAATGGCAAAGGTGCTTTATCACATTTCAATATTAAACCCGCACCATGGTTAATTCAGATGGGCACATTTTCTAAAGCATTAGGCTCATATGGAGCATTTCTTGCCGGAAGCAAGGATGTTGTAAAACTTACTTTAAATACGGCAAAAACCTTTATGTTCTCAACTGCATTGCCTGCATGCATAATTGCTGCTTCTCTTGCAGCAATCGAATTAATAGAAAAGGATACTTCATTAATTAAAAAATTATGGGAAAACAGAAGAAAACTCGTTTCAGCGCTCTCTAATCTTGGATTTGATTTAATGAATAGCGAAACCCCTATAATACCCCTTAAAATGAAAGATATTGATGAAGCAATTCGTTTATCTGATAAACTTTTTAAAAAAGGCATTTATGTGCCGGCTATTAGACCGCCAACAGTAAAAGAGCCACGATTACGAATTACAGTAACAGCAGCACATACAGATGAAGATATTGAAATGCTGACGGATACTTTAAAAACAGCGTAGATAGAAAGAATTCTTCTTTCGGGCTAAATCGTTTTGGAGATTACATGTTAAAAGGATTTTTCATAACAGGAACAGATACAGGTGTCGGAAAAACAGTAATTTCTGCTGGCCTGGTATACTTTTTAAACAATCTTGGATACAGAACAGGAGCAATGAAGCCTATTGAATCAGGATGTAAAATTCAAAGATTCAAGGGATTGAAAACAAATCAAGCAAATACTCTAATACCCCATGACGGGATGTTTCTTAAAAAAATTGCAGGGATGGAAGATTCAATTGATCTTATTACTCCAATAAGATTTAAAGAGCCTCTCGCTCCTTTTGCAGCTTCTAAAATTGAAGGTAAAACAATTAACATTAGAAGAATTAAAAGTGCTTTTTCCAAACTTTCAAAAAAATACGAACTGCTAATTGTTGAAGGAATCGGGGGTTTGCTTGTGCCAATAAAAAAGAACTACTATGTTCTTGACCTTGCAAAATATATTGGATTGCCTTTAATTGTAGTTGCAAGACCGTCACTTGGAACTTTGAATCATACAATGCTTACAGTTAACTATGCTATAAAAGAAGGGCTTCAAATTGCAGGAATTATCATAAACCATAATAAACCTGCTGAAAACACAATCGCTGAGGAAACCAACCCTGATATTTTAAAACAAATCAGCCCTGTACCAATAATATGTATTTTTCCTTATCTTCATAATTTAGGGAATAAAACTATCGAAAAAACAGTTCTGCAAACGCTAAATATGGATACAATCAAAAAGTTGTTATATCAGTAACAGCCGTCTCCTTTTGATTCAGAATCTCCAACTGCATTTTTCGGGTTAACCCGAAAAATGCAGTTAAAAAAGGCAGACCTGTAGAAGCAAGCCTATCAAGGAGATTCAATATATAATTGAAGTGATAGCCAATATTTATGCTGTTTTTAAATCACCTCCTCTCTGAAATATCTTATCTTCATCCA
>DYFC01000037.1 GCA_020725385.1 Nitrospira japonica
GTGACAATGTAAGTTTGACAGTTGAGTTAATATCGCCGATAGCGATGGAGAAGGAATTAAGGTTTGCGATAAGAGAAGGTGGAAGGACAGTTGGCGCAGGAGTCGTAACTGAGATAATTCAGTAGAGTAAAAATATAAATTAATATTAAAATATAAACTTAAGGATTAAAAAGGAATGCGTGATATAATACTTTTTCAGTGCACTGAATGTAAGAATAGAAATTATTCGAGCATGAAAAATAAGAAAAATACAACCGAGAAACTTCAGCTTAAGAAATATTGCAGGCATTGTAGAAAACATACTTTACATAAGGAAACAAAGGCGTAGGCCAGTAGCTCTAACGGCTAGAGCATCGGACTCCAAATCCGAGGGTTGGGGGTTCAAATCCCTCCTGGCCTGCCAGTTTTGTGAAAGCTTTTATATAGAAAAATTTTAAAAAAGCAGGAATAGAAAATGATCAATAGAATAAAGGAGTTTTTCAGGGAAGTAAAAATTGAAATAAAAAAAGTTGTCTTTCCAACCAAAGATGAATTGATCGGGTCAACATGGGTTGTTATCATAACTGTGATAATTATTTCCTTATTTCTTGGACTCGTTGACCTCGGACTTTCAAAACTGGTCGGGATAGCTTTGAGATAAACTATGGGAAAGAACTGGTACGTAGTACACACATATTCTGGGTTTGAAGAAAAAGTAAAAATATCAATCGAAGAAAAGGTTGAAAAGCAAAATTTTAAGGACAGGATATCACGCATATTAATACCTTCTGAAAAGGTAATCGAGTTAAGAAGCGGTAAAAAGAAAGAAAGCGATAAAAAATTTTATCCCGGATATATTCTTGTTGAAATGGAACTCGATGATGAAACATGGCATCTAATAAGGAGTACTCCGAGAGTTACCGGTTTTGTTGGTGGTTCGAATCCTGTTCCTTTATCAGAAGAAGAAGTATCGGTAATATTGCAACAACTTGAAAAGGGACCTGTACCTCAGGTTAAAACCCAATTCCAGAAAGGTGAAAGTGTAAGAATTATTGATGGACCTTTTACAAATTTTATAGGTAATGTGGAAGAAGTTGATATTGATCATGGAAGATTATGTGTTATGGTAAGTATTTTCGGCAGACAAACACCTGTTGAATTAAACTTTTTCCAGGTTGAGAAAGCATAATAATTTGAAATTAAAAACTTGAAATTTAGAATAAAATGTAAAGTGGAAAATGGGAAATATAGGAGATTATTTATATTTTTTCATTTTTCAGTTTTCATTTTGAAATATTGAGGGGGTTTTATGGCTAAAAAGGAAGTTATCGCACAGGTTAAACTTCAGATACCGGCTGGTAAGGCCAATCCTGCACCACCGGTTGGCCCTGCATTAGGTCCGCATGGAGTGAACATAATGGAGTTCTGTAAGGCATTCAATGCACAGACGCAGGCACTTGGAGATACAATTATCCCTGTTGTTATGACAGTCTATGCAGACAGGTCTTTTACTTTTATTACAAAGACCCCGCCAGCTTCAGAACTTTTAAAAAAGGCTGCAGGAATTATTAAAGGTTCGGGAACTCCTAACAAGGATAAAGTTGGAAAAGTAACATCGGCTCAAGTAAAGGAAATAGCTCAGAAAAAGCTTCCTGATTTAAATGCGTTTGATGTTAGTAAAGCCGAAAGCATTATCCGCGGAACAGCAAAAAGCATGGGTATTGACGTTATAGATTAATTAAAAATAAAGAGGTAGAGATGGGTAAGAAATTAAAGGCAGTAAAAGAAAAAATCGATTTAACAAAACAATATACTCTTGAAGAAGCTATAAAAATTGTGAAAGAATCTTCAAGTGCTAAATTTGATGAGACAGTTGACCTCGCGGTTAATCTTGGAGTTGATCCAAGAAAATCGGATCAGATGGTGAGAAGCACAGTTGTTCTGCCTCATGGAATAGGTAAAAAGGTTAGAGTTCTTGTATTTGCTAAAGGAGAAAAAGAAAAAGAAGCGTTAGATGCCGGAGCTGATTATGTTGGAGCAGAAGACCTTGTTGAAAAAATTTCAAAGGGATGGCTTGATTTTGATAAATCTGTTGCTACACCTGATGTAATGGGAATAGTAGGAAAACTCGGAAAGATACTGGGGCCGAGAGGCTTAATGCCGAATCCTAAACTCGGGACAGTAACTTTTGATATTGCAAAGACTGTAAAAGAAATAAAAGCAGGTAAAGTTGAATATAAAACCGAAAAAGCCGGTATC
Organism: Nitrospira japonica; assembly: GCA_020725385.1. GTDB lineage: Bacteria > Nitrospirota > Thermodesulfovibrionia > Thermodesulfovibrionales > SM23-35 > DYFC01. The sequence goes on from DYFC01000037.1 coordinate 2,239, forward strand.
GTACATGTTCCTATAGGTAAGGTATCTTTTGATGCCGAAAAACTTGTAGATAATGCTAAAACAATAATTAATTCGATAATAAAAGCTAAGCCGTCAACGAGCAAAGGAAAATATTTGAAGAAAATGTCTGTTTCTTCTACTATGGGACCGGGGATTCCAGTTGATGTGGCGTCTCTGGGGAAGGGGGTGTAAACTGAACAGGACAGAAAAAGAACAGGTTATTCAAGACCTAAAAAATGATTTCAGCAGAGCAAAGGCTGTGGTTTTTACAGATTACAGGGGTATGAGTGTTGCTGAACTTTCGGATTTAAGGAAACTTCTAAGAGAAGGAAATTTCCAGTATAAAATTGTTAAAAATACACTTGCAAGAATTGCATCTGAAGGAACTTCCCTGTCTATAGCGAAAGATTCTTTTAAAGGACCTGTAGGCATCGCTATTAGCTATGATGATCCTATCCTTGCTTTGAAGAAGGTTCTTGAATTTTCAAAAAAGAACGATAAACTTAAGGTGAATGTAGGTCTTGTTGAAGGTTCATTATGCGAAGCTAAGGACTTAAAGGCAGTAGCTGAACTGCCTTCCAGACAGGTGCTTCTTTCAATGATGGCTGGAGTATTTCAGGCTCCCCTCAGTAAATTTGCTTCTCTATTACAGGCGTCGGTGGGCAGATTTGCTTATGCAGTTGAGGCATTAAAAACTAAAAAAAGTTAAAGAATAAAAACAATCAAAATATAAGGTTTCGTAAAATTACCTTATTTGCGAGCGTTTAATAAAAAAGGAGGACTTAAGAAATGGCTGTTACAAAAGAACAAGTATTTGAGTTTATTGACAACATGACAATCCTCGATATGTCCAAATTCATCAAAGAGTTCGAGGAAAGATACGGAGTTACAGCAGCTGCTCCTGTTGCTGTTGCAGCAATGCCGGGTGCAGGCGCAGGCACTGCAGCTCCTGAAGTTGAGGAAAAAACAAGCTTTGATGTTATCCTTTCTGCAGCAGGAGATAAGAAAATACAGGTAATCAAGGTTGTGAGAGAACTTACGTCTTTAGGATTAAAAGAAGCCAAAGATCTTGTTGACGGCGCTCCAAAGCCCGTTAAAACAGGTGTTTCAAAAGAAGAAGCCGAATCAATTAAGGCAAAACTCGAGGAACAGGGTGCAACAGTAGAAATTAAATAAAAAGGAGATATATGTCAAGGGTTCTTAGAAAAAGACTGAACTTTGGAAAAGTTCCCCATATTTTAGACATCCCGAACCTCATTGAAATACAGAAAAGATCATATGAAAAATTTCTACAGAGAGAGATACCATCTGATAAAAGAGAGGAGACAGGTTTACAGGCAGCTTTTTTAAGTGTTTTCCCTATTGTAGATTATAATGAAACTGCTTCTATTGAATTTCTGGGTTACTCCATAGGTGAACCGAAATTCGGAATAAGGGATTGTTTACAAAAAGGCCTTACATTTGCTGCGCCTTTAAAAATTAAGGTAAGACTGAATCTCTGGGAAATAGAGTCAAAGGGGAATAAGAGGCTTAAAGAATCAAGAGAAGAAGATGTCTATATAGGTGAAATGCCTCTGATGACCGAAACCGGTACATTTGTAGTTAATGGTACCGAGCGTGTTATCGTTAGTCAGTTGCATCGTTCACCCGGAGTATTTTTTAGTCATGACAAGGGTAAGACCCATGTGAGCGGAAGACTATTATATTCTGCAAGGGTAATTCCATCAAGAGGTTCATGGCTTGATTTTGAATTTGATACCAAAGACTTACTTTATGTCAGGATTGATAGAAGGCGTAAATTACCCGCTACAATTGTTCTTAAAGCGCTTGGATATAGTAATGAAGACCTTCTTAAAATTTTCTATCCTGTTGAAGTGATTTCAATAAATGGCAATAAATTTAGCCGGGAAGTTAGCGAAGTTCTTGTTGGTTTGAAATCTTCTATCAATATTACAGATCCTGTTACAAAAGAACCGATTGTCAAAGAAGGAAGCAAGATTTCAAAAGGTGCTTTAAGAAAGATGGAAGCCTGCGGCATCAAGACTATCCCGATATCGAAAGAAGATATAATTGGAAGAATAACACTTAAAGATATTATAGATCCTTCAACAGGAGAGGTGCTTCTTGAAGGCAATGACACGATTACAGAGGATGTATTTAATAAAATTATTTCGCTTAAGATTGATACATTAAATCTCCTTTTTATAGACAACGTACATTATCTGTCTTCACTTAGAGATACGCTGCTTACCGATAAAGTAAGCAGTCAGGAAGAAGCTTTAATCGAAATTTATAAAAAATTAAGACCGGGTGAGCCACCTACAATTAATGCGGCAAGGGATCTTTTTAATGGACTTTTCTTTGATCCAAAGAGATATGATCTTTCACCTGTGGGAAGACTTAAATTAAATAAAAGACTTAATCTTGATATTAATCTTGACAACAGGGTACTTACCGATAAGGATATCGTTGAAATCGTCAGGTATCTTTTTAATTTAAGGACAGGAAAAGGAGAGGTTGATGATATAGACCATCTCGGCAACAGAAGAATCAGAAGAGTCGGAGAGTTGCTTGAGAATCAATTCCGTATCGGTCTTGTAAGAATGGAAAGAACAATCAAAGAAAAGATGACTCTTACAGAACTCGAGACCGCTATGCCTCATGACCTTATTAATGCAAAACCTGTTATGGCTGCATTAAAAGAATTTTTTGGTTCAAGTCAGCTTAGTCAATTTATGGATCAAACAAATCCATTATCTGAAATTACCCATAAAAGAAGGCTCTCTGCACTTGGTCCCGGTGGTCTTACACGTGAAAGAGCAGGATTTGAGGTAAGAGATGTTCATCCGACCCATTATGGAAGAATTTGTCCTATTGAAACTCCTGAAGGTCCGAACATCGGTCTTATTACCTCACTTGCATCCTATGCAAGGGTAAATGATTTCGGGTTTATTGAAGTTCCATATAGAAAAGTTGTGAACGGAAGAGTTACAAAAACAGTCGAATATCTTTCAGCCATTGATGGAGAAAAATACATAATTGCAGAAGCAACTTCACCCATGGATGAGAAAGGATACCTGACCGGCGAAACAGTATCTGCGAGAGTTGGTGGAGATTTCAGGATGGTATCTCCACAAGAAGTTGAATACATGGATGTATCTCCAAAACAGATTGTTGGAGTGTCAGCTTCATTAATACCTTTTCTTGAAAATGATGATGCAAACAGAGCTTTGATGGGTTCAAACATGCAGAGGCAAGCAGTCCCGCTATTGAGCCCTGAAGCACCAATTGTTGGAACAGGAATGGAACATGTAGCTGCGAGAGATTCGGGAGCCCTTGTTATTGCAAAAAGAGGCGGTATTGTTGAGAGCGTTGATTCTTCAAGAATTGTTGTAAGAGCTAATGAAGATGGTGGTGGAGTTGATATTTATAAATTAATTAAATTTCAAAGATCGAATCAGGCAACCTGTATTAATCAGAAGGCTATAATTAATATCGGTGAAACAGTATCTGCTGGAGATATTCTTGCCGATGGAACATGTACCGAAGCAGGAGAGCTTGCACTCGGGAAAAATGTCCTTGTTGCTTTTATGCCCTGGGGCGGTTATAACTTTGAGGATGCCATACTTATAAGTGAACGTCTTGTTATGGAAGATGTTTACACATCCGTACACATAGAAGAATTTAGTGTTGAAGCTAGGGAGACGAAACTCGGACCGGAAGAAATAACACGCGATATTCCTAATGTTGGCGAAGAAGCGCTTAAAGACATTGATGATAGCGGTATTATAAGAATTGGCGCGGAAGTAAAACCAGGTGATATTCTTGTAGGAAAAGTAACCCCTAAAGGTGAAACCCAGTTAACCCCTGAAGAAAAACTTCTAAGAGCAATATTTGGAGAAAAAGCAGAAGAGGTGAAGGAAAGCTGTCTTTACGTTCCACCCGGTATAGAAGGAATTGTTGTTGATGTCAGGGTATTTTCACGTAAAGGAGTTGCGAAAGACAACAGAGCAAAGAGTATAGAAGAGGATGAAATACAGAGACTTCAACGTGACCTTGATGAAGAGATTAGAATAGCAAAAGAAGAAAAATTCAGAAAGCTTAGAGAGCTTTTAACCGGTCGTACTGTTGCCGAAGATATAAAGGACTCGAAGACAAAAGAAGTTATTTGCTATAAAGGCAAAAAACTAACCGAAAAGCAACTCGAAAGGATTAAAGACGAACACCTTATGCGCATAAAGCTTGAAGATTCAAGTGCGCGTGAAAAGATAGAAATAGCAAATCATGATGCGAATCAGCGTATAAAACGTATTGAATCAAGGTATGACGAACTTATTGAAAGGCTGAAAAAAGGTGATGAATTGCCTCCCGGCGTAATGAAGGTTGTTAAAGTTTATATAGCAATGAAGCGTAAAATACAGATTGGTGATAAGATGGCCGGCCGTCATGGAAATAAAGGAGTCGTAGCTATGGTTATGCCTCAGGAAGATATGCCTTATCTTCCCGATGGAACTCCTGTTGATATTGTCTTAAACCCTCTGGGAGTTCCTTCGAGAATGAATGTAGGTCAGGTGCTTGAGACACATCTTGGCTGGGCTGCAAAGGCTCTTGGTTTGCATGTATCAACGCCTGTATTTGAAGGAGCAAAAGAAGCTGAAATCAAGGAGCTTCTTAAAAAAGCAAAACTTCCTGCTACCGGTCAGATAACATTGATTGATGGTAGGACAGGAGAACCTTTTGATAAGCCGGTAACTGTCGGGCATATGTATATGATGAAATTACATCATCTTGTTGATGATAAAATACATGCACGTTCAATCGGTCCGTATTCTCTCGTTACACAGCAGCCACTCGGTGGTAAAGCACAGTTTGGCGGTCAAAGGCTTGGTGAAATGGAGGTATGGGCACTTGAAGCATACGGTGCTGCATATACATTGCAGGAATTTCTAACTGTTAAGAGTGACGATGTAACTGGAAGAGCGCGTATGTATGAAGCAATCGTGAAAGGTGATGCTACCCTTGAACCGGGGGTGCCCGAATCTTTCCACGTATTAATAAAAGAACTCCAGAGTCTTGGACTCGATGTTGAACTTCTGGAGAAGAAAAATAAGGGGGAGTAGCTTGACAGAAGATATTTATTCAATCTTTCAAAGGCCAAAAGACCCAACAGATTTTGAAGCAGTAAGGATCAGGCTTGCCTCTCCGGAGAAGATCAGAGAGTGGTCTTATGGTGAGGTTAAGAAGCCTGAAACAATAAATTATCGTACATTTAAGCCTGAAAGAGATGGACTTTTCTGCGCTAAAATTTTTGGTCCTATTAAGGACTGGGAATGTATTTGCGGAAAATATAAAAGAATGAAGCATAGAGGAGTTGTCTGTGATAAATGCGGGGTTGAAGTTATACAATCAAAGGTAAGAAGAGAAAGATTAGGACATATAGAGCTCGCAACTCCTGTTGCACATATCTGGTTTCTTAAAGGATTGCCAAGCAGAATAGGCACTCTGCTTGATATGACAATGAGACAGCTTGAAAAAGTTCTTTATTTTGAAAGCTATGTTGTTATTGATCCCGGGGATACAAACCTTAAAGAAAAGGATTTGCTTACAGAGGAAGAATATAAAAAGAAAACAGCTGAATTTGGAACGAAATTCAAAGCTGGAATGGGAGCTGAAGCTATTAGAGAACTTTTAAGAAGATGTGATCTCGAAGCTCTTTATTCTGAATTAAAAATAAAAATCAATGAAGCGGTATCCATAGGTATTAAGAAAAAACTTACAAAAAGGCTTAAGGTTGTAGATGCTTTCAGAAAATCAGGTAACAAGCCGGAATGGATGATTATGGATGTAATACCTGTGCTTCCTCCGGATTTAAGACCATTGGTTCCACTTGAGGGAGGACGTTTTGCAACCTCTGACCTAAATGACCTATATAGAAGGGTCATTAATAGAAATAATAGATTAAAGCGTCTTATGGAGTTAAAAGCTCCAAGTGTAATTATTAAAAATGAAAAGAGAATGCTTCAGGAAGCTGTAGATGCATTATTTGACAATGGAAGAAGAAGCAGGGTTCTTAAGACAACCACCAAACGTCCTTTGAAATCACTTAGTGACATGATAAAGGGAAAACAGGGAAGGTTCAGACAAAATCTTCTCGGTAAAAGAGTTGATTATTCCGGCAGATCTGTTATTGTTGTTGGTCCTGAACTTAAACTGCACCAGTGCGGGCTTCCTAAAAGAATGGCTCTTGAATTATTCAAGCCTTTTATTTTCAATAAACTTGAAGAAAAAGGTTATGCAACAACCATCAAAGCTGCAAAAAAACTTGTTGAAAAAGAAAGTCCCGAGGTGTGGGATTCACTTGAAGAAGTTATCAGGGAGCATCCTGTATTGCTCAACCGTGCTCCAACATTACACAGGCTTGGAATTCAGGCATTTGACCCTGTTCTTGTTGAAGGCAAGGCTATAAAATTACATCCTCTGGTTTGTACAGCATTTAATGCTGATTTTGATGGTGATCAGATGGCTGTTCATGTTCCGCTTTCTATTGAATCCCAGATAGAAGCCAGGGTACTTATGATGTCTGTGAATAACATAATGTCACCTGCAAATGGCAAGCCAATAGTTGTACCAACCCAGGATATGGTTCTCGGCATCTATTATCTAATGAAAGAGAAAAAGGGCGCAAAAGGTGAAAGGGTTGAATACACAAAAGAAGAACTTAAACAGATAAAAGATCCTATAGAAAGAATAAAAGCAGAATCTAATGGCAGGTATCTTACTCCCGATGATGTGATAATTGCTTATGATTTGGGATTGGTGAGTGAACATGCAAGGATTAGTGTAAAACTCAATGGTGAGTATGTAGATACAACTGTTGGTCGTATAATTTTCAGAGGAATATTACCTGCAGGCATACCTTTTTCTATGGTTAATAAAGAGATGACCAAGAAGGAACTTGGTAAACTTATTGATTATATTTATAAGCAAGCAGGTAAAAGGGAAACAGTAGTTTTTCTTGATAAACTTGAGCAGCTTGGTTTCAAGTATGCAACAAAGGCAGGCTTTTCAATCTCAATGGCTGATATGCATATACCATCCAAGAAAGCTGAACTAATCCGTTACGCAGAACAGGAAGTTATTGAAGTTCAGAAACAGTATGCTGATGGACTGATTACACATGGTGAACGTTACAATAAAGTTATTGACATCTGGGCAAATGTTACCGAAAAAGTAGCTGATGAGATGATGAAGGAGTTGGGCGCTGAAGACGGCAAAACATTTACAGAAGAGGAATTAAAAGAGCGTAGAGCTTTTAATAGTATTTTCATGATGGCTGACTCAGGTGCAAGAGGAAGCACTGCCCAGATAAGACAGCTTGCTGGTATGAGAGGTCTTATGGCAAAGCCATCAGGTGAAATTATTGAAACTCCTATTACAGCGAACTTTAGAGAAGGTCTTACTCCCTTACAGTATTTTATATCAACACATGGTGCACGTAAAGGACTTGCTGATACAGCTCTTAAAACCGCTAATTCAGGATACCTTACAAGAAGACTCGTAGATGTTGCACAGGATGTTATTGTGTATGAAGATGATTGTGAAACAAAAGAGGGTATTAATGTTACATCACTCGTCGAAGGCGGCGAAATAATTCAGCCTATTGAAGAGAGAATACTCGGAAGAATTGCTGTAGAAGATATAAAAGACCCGATTACTAAAGAGATAATCGTAAAACGTAATCAGGAAATTGATGAGGCTCTTACGAAGAAAATTATAGAAGCTGGAATAGATAAAATCAAGATACGTTCTGTTCTAACATGTCAATCAAAATTTGGTGTTTGCAGTAAATGTTATGGTAGAGATCTTGGAAGAGGTGAGCTGGTAGAAAAAGGAGAAGCTGTCGGTATAATCGCAGCGCAGTCAATCGGTGAGCCAGGCACCCAGCTTACAATGAGAACATTTCATATTGGTGGCGCAGCTTCGAAAGTTGTTGAACAGACTGTTCTTGAAGCAAAGAACTCCGGCATTATCAAGTTCATTAATGTGAATACAGTTAGAAACAGAGAAGGGCTTCTTGTTGTAATGAACAGAAACGGCAGCATAGCTGTCGTGGACTCTAAAGGCAGGGAAAAAGAAAAATATTCTGTTGTTTATGGTGCAAAGCTACTTGTTAATGACGGACAGAAAGTTGAAATAGGACAAAAACTTGTTGAATGGGATCCCTATTCTATGCCCATTCTTACTGAAATTGGCGGTAAAGTAGCTCACGGGGATATTATTGAAGGTGTTACAGTTAAAGAAGAGGTTGATGAAGTAACAGGACTTTCCCATAAAGTTATTATTGATTATCCTGCTAATATGAGACCGAGAATATCTATAAAGGATGAACAGGGAAGAGCCACGCAAAAAATACCAGGAACTAATACATTAGCAAGATATTTGCTTCCGGCAGGCGCACATATTCTCGTTGAAAGAAATGATATTGTATATCCCGGCGATATACTTGCAAAAATACCGAGAGAAACGACGAAGACAAAAGATATTACCGGTGGTCTCCCGAGAGTTGCCGAGTTGTTTGAGGCAAGACGTCCAAAAGAACAGGCAATAGTTACCGAGATTGATGGAATGGTTGAATTCAGGGGTGCTCATAAGGGAATGCGTGTTGTGGTAGTAAGAGGTGGAGATGAGACAAGAGAATATCTTATTCCCAAAGGCAAACATGTTGGTGTTCATGAAGGTGACTGGGTTAGAGCAGGAGAGCCTTTAATGGATGGTGCTGTTAACCCTCACAATATTCTTGACATACTAGGTCCTCAGGAACTTCAGAGGTATCTTGTTGATGAAGTTCAGAAGGTTTACAGACTTCAGGGTGTTACTATTAATGATAAACACATTGAAGTTATAGTAAGACAGATGATGAAGAAAGTCAGAATTGAGGACCCTGGAGATACTAATTTCCTTATAGGTGAACAGGTTGATAGAAGGGCATTCCAGGAAGAAAATACAAGGATAAAATCCGAAGGCGGAAAACCTGCGCAGGGTAAACCTTTACTTCTTGGTATAACAAAAGCATCACTTACTACTGATAGCTTTGTATCTGCTGCATCGTTCCAGGAGACAACAAGGGTGCTTACAGAGGCTGCTATAAGTGGCGCAGTTGATGAACTTAGAGGCTTAAAAGAGAATGTAATAATGGGAAGAATTATACCTGCAGGAACAGGAACGCCTAAATATAGGAATACTTTTGTAAAACGTGAAATTCAGCCGCCATTGATGGAACAACCACAATTACAGGAATAAATAATTTCAACATAAAGAAATTAAAGCCCTGCAAATTTGCAGGGCTTTTTTGTTACTATCCGGGATTCTATTCGCCAGACCAGGGATTATAAAAATACAAGCTTTCTTTAAGATCATCAAAATTCATAATTTTTAGCGACTACAAATATTGTCAACTTAAGTTTACAATAAAATTATAATAATGTAAACCAAAATAATAATAAACTGCAATCTTATTGAATTATAATAACAATTCTTACAATAATTATTGACAATATTTTGATGCCTGTGATATTTTAGCCAGAATTTTATGTAATTAATTCACATAGGGGTAATAATTTGATTGGAAATTTAATTTTGGTATGCACTTCTTGAACCCTACCATAAATTACTTTCCATCATATTTGATATACCTTCAATCAATAATCAAATCGAATAAATAAGCTATAAAAATTATGAATTCTTTGGAGGAATTATGAAACGTTTATTTGTTTATGCTAATATACTTTTAACATCATTAATTTTTAATCTAATTTTTTGTCTTAATCCGCTTTATGCGCATAAGCAATGTGATAACTTCCCTGTTCATCAATGGTTAGCTAACGAAGCTTTTTATTTATGGCCTAATGATATTAATCATGAAATTTATCAGTATATAGGTTCCATAGACGAAAGATATGATAATCAAGAAGCATTAATTGGAAGCACAATTATAAAAGGGACACACGATGAAGATGAATATGACCCTTTATCAAATGTGGCATATAATCATTTTGAAGGTAAACTCAGTAACTTTAATAGCCATTTCTGGGATAATAACCAATATGATATATCTATTTCTGGTTTGCCAATATTAGAATGGAAATTTTGGAGTGCAGTAAAAAAAGCAGAATTCTATTGGTATGGTGGAAAAGACTATTATCCTAATATAGAATTAACAGAAAACGCGAGTTGTAAAATCTGCATCCCTTTTTATGATCAATATATAGAATATAAATCTTCTGAAGTTTCATTTAGTGGGTTAATAAATCTATACATTAGAGGAGAAAAAGATAAAGCTTATTATTATTTAGGCAGATTAATACATCTATTATCTGATATGGGCGTCCCTGCTCATGTCCACAACGATCCACATCCCCTTCATGACTCATATGAAAGCTTTATTGCTACAGATAAGAATTATCAAATGTTCACACATGCGAACTCTTACGGAGGAGAGACTGATTATGAACAATGTCCTGATAACTCACCTTGGAAAGAAAATTGGAATGATAAAAGTAAACTCTTTAAGATATTCTATTGGCTTTCTGAGAAAGCAGATGATTTCGAAAGTAATGATGAAGATGGAGAAGATGAATATCATAAAAAAGGTCACAGTGTACCTATAAATAATATTATGGAATACCAGTCAGTATTTCATCCTTTCGAATGTAGTTCTAAAGAAATATATGCTTACTATCCCACTACTTATGCTGAAGCATACAATCATGGGAAAATACTAATGCCTTTTACTATAAAAGCAATCGCGGATATTTACAAGCTTTTTTGGCATACAACAAATCCGTTTAATTTAAAGGTTACTCGCGAAGATGATAGTTTAGTTGAATTATCTTGGAATCCGCCATTAGGAAAAGAGGTTAAATCATTTATCAAAGCTTATAGGATATACATCGGAAATACACACGGGCAATATTATACATATAAAGAAGTTAATGCTGATGAAACAAAAACAATAATAGATATGCTGCAGAATAATTCTACTTATTTTTTTATTGTAAAACCATTTTATAAAAGTGATACGGAAGGTGGAGGTAGCAATGAAGTTAAAGCTATTCCAAAAACACATCAACAGGGATTATCAAAGATATCGGCAAATACAACTTTGAATTTCGGTACTCTTAGAACAAAAGGTCAATTAGTAAAAAAAATAAAAATAACAAATAAAGGCACAGCTTCTTTAATAATAAATTCTTTATATATTGATGGGCTCAATTCTTTAGAATTTAGTCAGGTTAATAATTGTGATATAATACCATCGAAGAAGTCATGTTCTGTTAATGTTACTTTTTCACCAATATCTGCTGGAAACAAAATTGCAAATCTAAGCATTTTATCTAATGACCCTAATACACCAATACTAAAAATTAAACTTTCTGGAGCTTTGGCTCCTCCAGTTATATCTGCTTTTACTTCGGTAAGCTTTAGTAAAACAAAAATTGGTAATACATCTTCAAAAATATTAATGATAAAAAATACTGGAGGTGATGACCTTAAGATAAATAAATTCGAAATAACAGGAAATGATTCATTAGAATTTAATCAAACAAACAACTGCAATATGATACCTTCAAAGAAGTCATGTTCTGTTAATATTAACTTTTCCCCAATATCTGTGGGAACTAAAACTGCAAATCTAAACATTTCAACTAATGACCCCCAAAAGCCTCTATTTAATATTAAGTTAAAAGGAATTTCGATTAATTCTGATTCTGCTAATCTTACACCTTATACACCATCTGGATGGTCGGATAAAATAGTGGTGTCAAAGGTGCAAAGCACACATACTGATGATGGGCCATATTATACAACAGATACATTATATGTGGACTGGGCGGTACTCAATAACGGAGGTGGAGCAACGTGGGCAACTTTTTATACAAAGTTATATGTTGACGGTGTTGAAAAGGTATCCATACCGACATCAATAAGTGTCGCTTCAGGAGGAGATACAACGGCATCTGATTACAAAATAGGAAGTTTGAGTCAGGGACAACATACAATAAAGATAGTAACAGATGCAACTGGTGCGATAGCGGAGAGCAATGAAGCTGATAATGAATATACAAAGACAATAACTATCAATCCTCCGCCAACCACTTATTCCATCTCAGGAAGGGTAACCTATAATGGGTCTGGTCTATCAGGGGTTACGGTATCGCTCACTGGCGCTGCCTCCAGTTCAAGGACGACTGATTCCAATGGCAACTATACCTTTTTAGGATTGCAGAATGGCACATACACGATAACGCCGTCAAAGGAAGGCTACAGTTTTTCACCAACAAGCTTACAGGTTACGGTAAGCGGTGCCAATGTTACCGGGAAGGATTTTACTGCAACACAAATACCGCCAACTACCAATGTCTCTGGTTATTGGACAGGTCATATGACATTTAATTGGAGCAACGGAACATCCAGTAACTCTAATATGGCTTATACATTAAATCAATCTGGAAATACTGTTACAGGGACAATATCGGATCTTCAGGGTGGCGCTTCGATTAGTAATGGTAATGTTAGTGGAAACACTCTCACCTTTGATGTCGTACTCAATTGTAAAAGCGGTAATAAAACCTTAACGTTATCTCACACTATATCAGGATCTACACTAATCGCAACTTCTGCCTCGGGTGTTGGTTGCCCACAAGGCTCTGATGTGAACATTGCTAACTATTCTGGTACATTATCAAAACAGACAACTCCATCTACGCCAAGCAATATAGTTAAAGAGATCCCATTAAATCATAATGGTGGAGGCGTTGTAATTTCACCAGATGGTTTATTTGCATATGTAGGGATGTATCAATCAACTTTGGTAGTTCGCATATCGGATAATTCGATTGTTAAAGAAATCCCTATGAGTTTTGGCGATTGCGTTATATCTGCAAATTACTTATACGCATGTAGCACTGATGGCCTACAAGTCATTCGTACCTCAGATTATGGGGTTGAAAAGGTGCTAAAGCCTAATATTGTGGTAGGTGCTTCAATAGATTACCCACAGGCTGTTGCAATTAGTAAAGATGGAAATTATGTATATACAACAAATCGATGGGGATCAATTTCCGTCATAAGAACATCTGATAATTCATTAATAGATACAAGGAATATGTTCCCCTGTTGTGCGTATAATTTACGAAATATCAAAGTATCAGCTGATGGAGCATATTTATATGTTATAGATAACATAAATCGTACTACAGGTGACAATGAGCTTCATGTAATTAGAATTTCCGATTTTTCAATAGTCAAAACATTTTCATTCACTAACGAGACAGATGATTCACCATGGTTATACGATCTTGCTTTAATGCCAGACGGAAAAAATCTTTTCTTAGCTAAAGAAAGGGGTCCACTTCTACAAATTCAATTGCCTGATAATAATATTGTTAATTCTTTTGATGTCTGGCTTGAGGCATTAAAAGTCAAATCTGATGGAAAATATTTATATGCAGTTAGACATTGCGTTAAAAGGCTATATATATTCAGTATTATTGACAATACCTTATTCCCTTATAAACATATTGATTTAGATGCAAATACATGCCCGATTGATTTAGCAATATCACCCAATGGCAATGTCGTATATGTTAGTAGTGAGGCTGTTGATGCTGTTGATGGGAATGGTGACAGTGGTCTCATTACGATAATTGGCAATTAATAGTTATACTGACATTTTTGGGATATTTTAATGGGGGAGCAAATTAACAACTTGCTCCCGTCTATTTTACAAAATTATATGTTCGATGCAATTTCAGACCTGATTATTTCCTAAAGTACTAAACACTTACTTGATAATAACAAGAGAGTTTCTTTGATAAAGAAATGTTGCGTTTGAAGTTGTCCATCAAAATTTAACAGTAGTGGCTGAATGATAGATTTAGTAAATAGGGACACATCCCAATATCTTTTGATGGTTTGTTTCTCGTGGCGTATGTTTAATTGGTATGTAGTGGACAGTAGGTCATTTGGGAATTTGTAGTAGTCAGAGCGCTATGTGAAAATATTGTAATTATAGATTTGATTATGATGTCCTAACCTGATTGAGGTTTTCGATTACAACTTTGATATAATATACGTATACATGAAATGGATGATTTTAAGTTTACACAATATTTTGAGAAGGAAGTATTGAGGAAAAGGCCGTATATCAAAAAAGAATGGTGTATTAAAGTAATCAAAGATCCTCTCAAAATGGAGCCTCAGGAGCATAACCGATTTCGGTTCTGGGGTATTATTAATGAGCTTGAAGGGCGTGTGTTAAGGGTTGTTACATTGCAAGATAAGAAAACAATCCATATGCTTTTCCCGATAAGGGGTTCAAAACGTGAAACTTAATTATTATCCTGATACCGATTCACTTTATATCGATCTTTCTGAGAAGCCAAGCGTTGACAGCAAAGAAATCTCTGAAGGTATTGTGCTTGATTATGACGTCGAAGGTAATCTGGTAGGCATTGACATCGACAATGCCAGCAAGAAAGTCCATCTTAAAGAACTCACTCTTAGCAAGATTCCTGCAGATATTCACGCTGTATCAGCCTAATCTTTGAATGTCTCTCTGACATCAAGCAGAAAGAAATAGACTTGGTAAATACAGGGGCAGCGACCATGTTTCCCGGCATTACAGTTGTTTTATGAATTAAACCAGCCCAAGTTTTCTGATTAATCCGACCTTTTCTCAATAAAATTGCCTTATCAATGTGGCGCAGTTCCCATCTGTGATCAGAATGTAATCTTAGAAAATATTCTTATACCTAATTAAAGAAATAAAATATCCTAAGAGTCAGGTAATAATGTTGAGGAATGGATAATATTTTAGGAAAATGACGTAACGCGTAAAAAGTAAACCGTAAACTGTTAATTCGTCATTCTCTGGCCCTCTGGTTCCACCAAATAAATGGCGGACAAGCAGGCCAGAGGATAAACTTGACCAGAGAATCCAGATTTAATTGCCATACCACAACCTTCTGGTCAAACCAGAAGGCATGCTTGAAACTTTAAAAAATCAGAGAAGGTATCCAGTTTGAGTAAAACTAAAGGGCTGTCCGATAAGGCTTCCAGTATGGAACCTGTAATATTCCGATAAATCATGGTTGTACACTAACCAATAAGTGGTTGAAAATCAACCACTTATTGGAAAAATATATGGTGTCGTGCTATGGATGAGGAGTTATTGAGATAATAGTGATTTGCTTTTCTTTAGGGCCATAATACCAGAATATCCTATATGCTGCCGGTGTAGCCTGTTCTGCGTATGCCTCAAAAACCTTTTCTCCCTGAGGGCCTTTTAGGGAAGTGAATTCATGAGTCTGCAAACCCTGGTGTCTTGGATTCAGGGACAGGAATTCTAATGCCTTTTTTACAGCTTTGTAACGTTTTAAAAGTCCTTTGTCAATTTTAAGTTTGTTTAATTGTTCATCAGCTTCTTCGGTGAGTAAGATATCAAACAATTGGGTACCCTATAGTTCATCAAGGTTAAGTTTTCTTAATTTACCTTTTGCTGCCTGTTTTAATCCCCTTTGAACGCTCTCAAGCGCTTGTTTGTTGTTATAAAGCCATTTCTCTGAGGGAGGGATTATATCCAGAACAGCCTCTATTCTTCTCAATTCTTCCATATCAATAACAGCTGCCATTTTATTGCCTTTGGTATCGGTTATGAATTGTTTAACTTTAATATGCTCATCCTTCTGTTTTGCTGTTACAGGCATACTAATCCTCCTTTACTGTTATAAACATTATATCACATGACCTTATCCATCTTCTCAATAAAACGTGAAAATTATGAGGTCTCATCTTCAAACTTTACATCGTTCTATCAGATATAATCTAATTTTTCAATACAAGAATAAGGATTTTAATCATTTATTCCTACCTCATCGTTCCGGTTTTTCATATTGCACAACCGGCATTACTAAAAAAGGTGGTTATAAAAATTCTCCATTCATGTGTAAAGAAAATGTCTTTTTTTACTCTAAAATAATCAGAAGACTGGGAAACTATCTTTACAACTTGTAAATTGTATTGACAATTTTTAAGAATGGCTTGTGAATATTCAAGATCCCGAACATCTTTTTTTGCATTCGATGCGGGGTCCTTTATTTGAATCTTTTGTTATCAGTGAAATGATTAAAAAAAGGTTTAACAATGGATTACCCTCTAATGTCTTTTTTGGAGAGACAATCCCAGTAATGAGATTGACGTATTAATTGAAAAGGGAGAAATATTAACACCAATTGAAATAAAATCCGGGACAACTGTAACCTCTGATTATTATTCAGGTATAAGGAAATGGTTGAATATTACTCATTGCGTTACATGTAAACCATACATTGTCTATAGCGGTAATGACTCATATACGAGAAAGGGTATAAAGAAACGGGTCTCTTTTTTCTCCTTCTCCATGGCTTGTTCCCCTTAACCTGTTGATGTCATAACCTGAATGAGGACATATTACCTGTTGCCTCACATAAAAATCTAAACGAAAAGTTTCTCTGTTGCCTCATTAAAA
>DYFC01000038.1 GCA_020725385.1 Nitrospira japonica
AATTGGTAGACGCAAGGGACTTAAAATCCCTCGGGGTTCGCCCCGTGCCGGTTCGAGTCCGGCCTTCGGCACCAAAATTAAAATCAACTTGAATCCCCTTTCAGTGTAATATATCCGGAAACAATTATTAAAACTCCCCCAAAAAGACTATTTAATCCCGGTATTTCATTTAAGAATATTAAACTGAAAATTATTGCGCATACAGGTTCAAGATAACCTAAAACAGCAGCTTTGTTAGCAGTGACATTTTGCAGTCCTTTGTAATATAAAATTGGCGCAATTGTAGAATGAACAATTCCCATAAAAATATAAATCCAGAGAGATGTTGCTGGAATTTCATGAATAAAAGGTAGCAGCATCAGCACAATAAAAAAATTTGTAAAAAATGCAAGAATTAATGGATGGAAATCCCTGCCATATTTTCTTACATAAATCAAAATAAATGCATATGCTAATCCTGAAATAATTCCTGCAATTATTCCTGAAGACTGATTCAGGCTTATTGATAATCCATCAAGCATTATCCAGAGACCTATTGTAGCAAGAACAATCACTACAACCAGTCTTTTCGTTACCATCTCCTTTAATACAAAAGGAGCTAATAATGCCACAAAAATAGGGGCTGTATAATGTGTAAGAACCGCATTTGCGATAGTGGTATTTTTAAAAGCATAAAAAAAAGTGAATGTATTTATCAACGAACCAATGCTGAAAAAGAAAGGATATTTTAATTTTTTAAGTGGTGGCAGATTATGTCTAAATTTTGGGTGGAATACTATAATGCTTTGTATTACAAGAGAAATTATTAATGCGTAAAAAATTAAGACATGAATTTCAACCAATGAAATTCTTACAAAAACGCCGAGTGAACTCCATAAAAAAATTGCTATTAGTATATAAAAGGAATGCTTCATTCAGATAATATAGCAAAATTTAAGAAAAAATCATTTTAGGATCAACTGCCTTTGCCGAGTTTCTTGAGCCATGAGATCACTAAAATAGTTGCAACTACAATTACAATTCCCTTCCATAAGAATCCGATCGCGCTGAAGCCTATTCGGGTAATAGTTTTACCGAATATGAGAAGAAGAATTATTGCACCAATAATTATTGCTATTTTCTGGTATTTATTCATTTATAATTATTTTCTTTAGAAATGTTGATAACCAAAGGGTTTAATTTCTTTTTTTGTGCCCTGTTTATTAATAATCACTCTTTCAGTTTTTACTATATCACCAATATATATTGCCTGTATTTTCTTATCAGGTGGTGCTGTAAATAAAAGTTCGTAATCTTCTCCTCCGGTCATTGCCAATTCTATAGGTGATAATCCAAGTGAAAGTGCTACTCTTTTCATTTGCAATGATATTGGAATTTTATCTTCGTAAATCTTTGCACCTACCCTGCTTTCATCACACAAACGTGTTAAATCAATCAAAAGGCCATCGCTTATATCCATCATTGATGTTGCAATTTCCTTTATTTTATCCGGATTCTTTACAATTGGCATTAAATGCCTCTTCAATAAATTATTTGATGGTTTAACACAGACTCCTTTTTTCTTTAAAATCTCAAGACCGCATGCTGATTCACCAAGATAACCTGTTACATAGATTTTATCTCCCTCTCTTGCACCGGAGCGTAAGATAGGTTTTTTGGTGCTCCCAACAACTGTCGCTGCCAATGATATATCCTTTTTAACAGCTGATATGTCTCCTCCTATAAGAACCGTTTTATAATATGAGAGAGCATGTTTTATCCCTTTAAAAAGCATATTAAAAAAAGAAGTTTCTGAATTTTTTCTTAAAGCGATATTCAAAAGAGCATATTGAGGAGTGCCACCCATTGCATAGATATCACTCACATTGACAGAAATTAATTTGAATCCAAGTTGGTATGGTGTTATATAGTGAAGGTCAAAATGTACTCCTTCCAACATCATGTCAGTGGTAAGAAGCAAATAGTCTTCTTCACACTTTATAACTGCTGCATCATCACCAATTCCAGCAATTAGAGATTTCAGATTATATTTAAAATTTTTCTGTAAATGCGTTATTAGATATAGCTCGCCAACATGGTGAAGGGTTTTTTTGGACATTAGTTTTTTAAAATTATCTTTTTTTATTTTTAACTTTCTTTACAGTGTTACTTCTGCCAGATTTCTGAGCTTTTTTATTGTTTGTATTTTTAAGGGCTACTTTAAGAACATCATCCATAGTTTCAGCAAATATAAATTCCATATCTTTCTTTATATATTTTGGAATATCCTCAAGATCTTTCTTATTCCTCCGGGGAATTATAACTTTTTTGATTCCCATTCTCTTTGCAGCAAGGGTCTTTTCTTTTAACCCTCCTATTGGAAGCACTCTACCCCTTAGTGTAACTTCTCCTGTCATTGCTACATTCTTGCTGACAGGTCTTCCTGTAAGTGCAGATGCTATAGCAGTTGCCATTGTAATTCCAGCAGAAGGTCCATCTTTTGGTATAGCGCCTGCCGGCACATGTATATGCAAATCGGTTTTAGAAAATATATCTTCACTGATTCCCAACTTTTTAGCTCTTGAACGTATATAACTTAAAGCAGCCTGCGCCGATTCTTTCATTACATCTCCAAGCTGTCCGGTAAGAGTCAGATGCCCTTTACCCTTCATTGTAGTTGCTTCAACATAAATTATATCCCCGCCTGTTTCTGTCCATGCAAGACCTGTTGAAACACCTACTTCATCTTTTTCAATTTCCTCCTCGGGAAGGTATTTAGGAACCCCGAGATATTTATTCAAGTTTTTTGCATTTATTACAAAAACTTTTTCTTTACCCTCAGCTATTTTTTTCGCAACTTTTCTGCAGAGATTCGCAATTTCTCTTTCAAGGTTTCTTACACCTGCTTCACGTGTATATTGAGATATAAGATTAAATAAACCTGAATCTGTAATTTTTAAAACCTTATTGCTTATACCATGTTCTTCAAGTTGTTTGGGTATAAGATAATTCTTAGCAATCCCGAGCTTCTCTTCGGTTGTATAACCTGAAAGATAAATAATCTCCATCCTGTCTCTTAAAGGCCCGGGTATTGTATCAACAAGATTGCCAGTTGTAATAAACATGACTTTTGATAAATCAAATGGTACCGCAAGATAGTGATCTGCAAAAGAATTATTTTGCTCCGGATCAAGCACCTCAAGCAAAGCTGATGAAGGATCTCCTCTAAAATCAGTGCCAATCTTATCGATTTCATCAAGCATAAACACAGGATTATTTGTTCCTGCGGTTTTTATTCCCTGAATAATTCTACCGGGCAAGGCACCAACATAAGTTCTTCTATGTCCTCTTATTTCTGCTTCATCTCTAACTCCTCCAAGAGACATTCGGACAAATTCTCTACCCAATGCTCTTGCAATAGATTTTCCAAGAGATGTTTTTCCAACACCCGGAGGACCTATAAAACATAAAATTGGTCCTTTCATTTTCTCCTTCAATTTTCTTACACTCAAATACTCGAGTATTCTTTCTTTGACCTTTTCCAGATCATAATGGTCTTCGTTCAGAACTTTTTCAGCAGCTTTAATATCAAGATTATCAGTTGTAGATTTAGACCACGGTATCTCGACAAGCCAGTCAAGATAGGTTCTAACAGTTGCAGCTTCTGCACTGTCAGGGTGCATTTTCTCAAGTCGTTTCAATTGTTTTTCAGCTTCCTTCATAACCTTTTCAGGCATTTTTGCATCTTCGATCTTTTTTCTGAATTCTTTTATTTCTTCAGCGCGTTCATCAATATCTCCAAGCTCTTTCTGTATTGCCTTAAGCTGCTCTCTTAAGAAATATTCCCTCTGGGTCTTATCTATCTCGCCACGAGCTTCGGACTGTATCTTTTGCTGAACTGTGAGAAGTTCTATCTCTCTTGCCAGTATTTCACTAACTCTTTTTAAACGTTGAACAGGATCGATTATTTCGAGTATTTCCTGAGACTGTTCTGTTTTTAATCCAATGTTCGAAGCAACAAGATCAGAAAGCCTGCCCGGCTCTTCTATATTTTCAACAACTCCCATAATATCGGGTAGAATAGATTTTCCGAGTGAAACAACTTTTTCAAGCTGGCTTTTTACATTTCTGACCAGAGCTTCATCTTCTATACTTAAAGGTTCTGTTTTCTGGTCGGATAGCTTTTCAATTACAGCTTTAAAAAAAGGCTCTGTCTGTTCATATTTTAAAGCTCTGGCTTTTGAAAGCCCCTGAACAAGTATCTTAACCCTTCCATCAGGAAGTTTTAGCATTCTCATAACCAAAGCTACAGTGCCTATCGAAAACAAATCATCCGGCGTTGGATTCTCAACATTAAGATCCTTTTGTGTGACAAGAAACACCATCCTGTTTGTGCTTAAAGAATGTTCTATAGCTTTTATTGACATTTCTCTGCCAACAAAAAGAGGTAAAATCATGTAAGGAAAAACAACAATATCCCTTACGGGTAAGACAGGCAAAGAATCAGGTATTTCAACTTCTTTGTCAATCTTTTGTTCAATATCAAGCACGTCAACCATTTTCTCTCCTATTGTTTGGTCTTTATTTTTTCAACTGTTTTTACCAAATATTCCTTGAAAGCTACCGAAAGTTCCGTGTTTTTCAATGCAAGATCAACTGTTGCTTTCAGATACCCGAGTTTATCTCCTGCATCGTATCTTTTTCCTGTAAAAAGATACCCGTAAATTTGCCTCTTCTTTAGCAAACCAGAAAGTGCATCAGTAAGCTGTATCTCTCCACCTTTTCCGGGTCGAACATCTTCAAGCGCTCCAAAAAGATCGGGTGTAAGAATATATCTACCGATTATCGCTAAATCAGATGGAGCTTCGGCAGCCGAAGGTTTCTCTATTAAATTGTTTACTCTATAAATCTTATCCTTTTCTTTTGTTCCATCTATAATTCCATATTTATTAACTTCAGAAATTGGAACTTTCTGTAAAGCAAGTACAGGTGATTCAAATTCCTTATATAAGTTTATCATATCTCTGAGCAAGTGTGCGTCGGTATCAATAATATCGTCGCTTAACAGTACAGCAAACGGCTCATCTTTTACAAAAGGTTTTGCACATAAAATTGCATGTCCGAGCCCGAGTGCCTCTCTTTGTCTTATATAAGCAAAATTAAGTTGATTTAATCTATTTATTTCTTCAAGCAGTTTTTTCTTTCCTGATTTTTTAAGACTTTCTTCGAGTTTAAACGCAGAATCAAAATGGTCTTCAATCGCCCGCTTATGTTTACCGGTAATTATAATGAAATCTTCAATACCACATGCCTGGGCTTCTTCAACTGCGTACTGTATCATCGGTTTATCAACAATAGGCAGCATCTCCTTTGGAGAAGCTTTCGTTGCAGGTAAAAATCTTGTTCCAAGTCCACCCGCAGGCAATATTGCTTTCTTAATCATTCTATTCATATCGTATGATTAATAATACATGATGCTTTTTCAGATTTCAAGAAACTTAAGCAAAATAATATAAATTCTGCTTAAAAATATTTTAACATGGGAATTTTTATTGCCAGTTTAATAGCTTTTGATATATAAATATATATAACAAAATTTTTTAAAAAAACAATTGAAAACATTATCAATGATTCAAATAATTTTTAATATAATTCCGTATTTATTTGAGGTTTAAAAATGCACATACTTAACATCTTGGATGAAATTGCAAAACTTGAATTAAAATTAATGGATTTATATACTTTTTTCAGTAATCTTTTTAAAGATGATAAAGATGTTTCCTCGTCTTTTTTTAAATTGGGGCTTGATGAAAAGGGACATGCAGAACTTGCTAAATATCAAAAAAGGGTTGTCAGAAAAAATCCAAACGATTTTTTAGATGTCTCAATTGATATTAATGAAATTCGCGAAATAATTTCAAAAGCTGAAAGTATTATGAAATCCCCGGGTCCACCAACAATAGAAGAAGCTATTAAATTATCTTTACTTTTTGAAAAAAGCGCCGCTGAATACCATTATAAAAGCGCAATGGAGCAATCAAATCCTGAATTTGCAAATTTTCTTAATAATCTTGCTGTAGTTGATAATGACCATTTTGAGACAATTAAAAACCTTGCTGAACGTAAAAACATCAAAGTATAACTAATTTATATCACTCTATTTAGAGCCATAAAATATTCTTGACTATAAAATTACAAAAAACGCATAATTTAAATAGAGTTTTGTAAATTTATTAAATATAACAACATTTTTAATAATTGAAATTGATTAATAGATTTTTTCTACTCTTTCTGATAGTTTTCTTGATAAATACTGCTCATGCAGAGTATAAAACTTATCCTAACGGGTCTAACACATCTGCATTTAGTGTTCCTATTCTTTTGTATCATCGTTTCGGTCCAACCGTTGCTGACAGTATGACTATTACAACAGATACTTTTGAATCACATTTAAAGTACCTAAAAAGTAATGGCTATAGAATTATTCCTTTAAGACAGCTTGTTGATTTCTATATTAAAAAAAGCAAAGCTCCCGGCCCCCGTTCAGTTGTAATTGTAGTGGATGATGCACATAAAACTGTATTTTCGTATATGTTACCTATTGTGAAAAAATATAATATTCCTGTTACCTTATTCGTTTATCCCTCTGCAATATCCAATGCATCATACGCAATGACATGGGAACAGTTGCGTGAACTCAAAAAGACAGGGTTATTTGATATTCAATCACATACTTACTGGCATCCAAATTTTAATAGAGAAAAAAAGAGATTATCACCTGTAGAATATAATAAATTTGAAGATATGCAGATGAAAAAATCAAAAGATAGACTTGAAAAAGAACTTGGTATTTATGTAGATATGCTTGCATGGCCATTCGGGATATATAATAGTGAACTCGAGGCAAAAGCAAAACAGCATGGCTATATAGCAGCTTTTAGTATCGAAAGAAGACATGCAAAACCTTCTGATAATCCAATGTCATTGCCCCGTTATCTTCTGAATAATTCAATAAAAGGAAAAAGCTTTGAAAGGTTAATAAACAATGAATAAAAAGTATATTCTTTTAATTACTTTTATTTTGATTTCTATTGCTGCATCTCTATTTATATTAAACAAAGCTTCTGCATCAGGAATTATAACAGGAAGGGTTGTTGATAGTCTTACTTTAAAGCCTGTCGCAGGCGCAATTGTTGTTGTTAATGATATAGTAACAGAAACCGATAAAGATGGAATGTTTAAGATTAAAACTTCAGGTCAGAAGGTTTGCGTAAGAGCACATGGTTACTTAAAAACAGAAGAAACTATTATCACTAAACCTTTGCTTTTTTCACCTTTTGTTTCAAATTCAATGATAATAAAACTCACACCATTCAAGCCAAAGGCCCTGTATCTCTCGTTTTATGGTATTGGTTCACAGGTCTTAAGAAGTTCTGCTATAAAACTTATTGAAGAAACTGAATTAAATTCACTTGTTATCGATATAAAAGGTGATAGAGGGATGATACCGTATCCAAGTTCTATCCCGCTGGCTTCAGAAATAGGAGCCCAGAAAATAATAACAGTAAAAGACATGAAAGGACTTTTAAAATCTCTAAAAGAAAAAGGGATTTATACAATAGCAAGAATTGTAGTTTTTAAAGACAATCTTCTTGCACAGGCAAAACCAGAGCTCGCTATTAAAGCCAAAGACGGAACAATATGGAAAGATAGAGAGAATCTTTCATGGGTTGATGCATCAAAAAAAGAAGTATGGGACTACAATATAAGTATTGCTGAAGAAGCTGCAAAACTCGGGTTTGATGAAATTCAATTTGATTACGTCAGATTTCCTGATTCAAAAGGAATCGTATTTTCAATTGAAAATACCGAAGAAAACAGGGTAAAAGCAATTTCAGGATTTCTTGCCGAAGCAAAAAAAAGGCTTATACCATATAATGTTTTTGTTGCAGCAGATATATTCGGTTATGTCTCATGGAATATGAATGATACCCAGATAGGCCAGAAACTTGAAAACCTAACCCATATTCTTGATTATTTCTCTCCTATGCTCTATCCTTCTGGATTTCAATTCGGGATTCCAGGCTATAGAATACCTGTTGCGCATCCACACGAAATAGTATATTTATCCCTTAAACGAAGTCAGGAAAGAACAAAACTTGAACCTATTCGTTTCAGGCCATGGATACAGGCATTCAGAGATTATGCATTTGACAGAAGACATTTCACCGGCAAAGAAATAAGAGAGCAAATTGATGCTGCTGAAAAATTTGGCTCCCATGGTTGGATGTTATGGAATCCAAGAAACCAATATACATCCGAAGGACTTAAGAAAATCAATTCATGATTAACTAAATGTGTAAATATAAAATTATTTTTGCCATTTTAGTCATATCCGGACTCTTTCTTTCAACTGACACAACATATGCTTCAATAACAAAAGATAATCTTAAACCTATTTCAAAGATTGTTAATCAGGAAATTCGCAAAGGCAAAATTCCCGGTGCTGTAATTATGATCGGAACTCATAATAAAATACTTTACCATCAAGCTTTTGGCTGGCGCTCTATTAAACCTGTAAAAACCCAAATGACTAAAGATACTATTTTTGATCTTGCTTCACTTACAAAAGTAATTGCCACAACAACTGCTATCATGAAACTTTACGAAGAAGGAAAAATCAAGATTGATGACAAAGTCTCAACATATATACCTGAATTTTCTAAGAATGGGAAAAGTGATATAACAATTAGACATTTATTAACTCATTATTCAGGCTTAAAGCCAGATCTACCATTAAATACTGAATGGAACGGATATAATACCGCCATTAAAATGGCAACGGACGATTCAGTTGTTGATATGCCAGGCTCAAAGTATATTTATAGTGATATAAATTTTGTAATTCTTGGTGAGATAATAAAAAAAGTTACTGGGAAACCATTTCATATTTACTGCAAAGAAAATATCTTTGAACCACTCGGTATGAAAAATACTTTTTTTGAACCAGATATTTTAGATAAAAAAAACATTGCGCCTACACAGATATTCAAAGGCAAATCAGGAAAAGTACTTTGTGGAGAAGTACACGATCCAACGGCAAGAAGAATGGGTGGAGTTGCAGGACATGCTGGCTTGTTTTCAACCTCAGAGGATATTTCAAAATTTGCGATGATGCTCCTTTCTGATGGGCTTTATAATAAAAATCGCTTCTTTGAAAAATCTACTATTGAAATTATGACATCACCACAATCACCTGAAGGAAAGACACCATTTAGGGGTCTTGGATGGGCATTAGATGCTCCCTTTGCCTCAAACAGAGAAGATTTTTCACCCGTAGGCTCATACGGTCATAAAGGCTATACAGGAACTCTTTTATGGATAGATCCAATCTCTGATATTTTTGTAATCATTCTTACAAACAGAGTTCATCCGGATGGAAAAGGAGATGCTGAACCTTTAAGAAAAAAAATCATCGAGCTTATTTCATGCGTATCAGGAAATATTTCAAACGAAATAATATTTAATAAAAGACCTGTACTTAAAAAATTGCAATTAGAGGAAATTATAAACACTACTCATTCATTTAAAAATATACATACAGGTATTGATGTTTTAAGAGACAATAATTTTAAAGATTTATCAGGATTGCGTATTGGCTTGATAACAAATCATACTGGAAAAGATTCAAATGGAATAAGAACAATCGATTTACTTGCGAATGCACCCGATGTAAAACTAATTGCTATATTTTCACCGGAACACGGACTTGATGGTAATTCTGAATCATTAATAAATTCCTCAATAGATAGTAAAACAGGGTTAACTGTTTACAGTCTTTACGGAGATACATTAAAACCAGATAGCAATATGCTAAATGGAATTGATGCATTGGTATTTGATATTCAGGATGCGGGTGTTCGATTCTATACTTACATAACAACAATGGCTTATGCAATGGAAGAAGCTGCAAAAAAAGGAATCATTTTCTACGTGCTTGATCGTCCAAATCCAATCAATTCAATCACTATTCAAGGACCTTTGCTCGATAAAGATTTAAAATCATTCACAGGTTATTTTCCGCTACCTATAAGATATGGAATGACTGTTGGAGAACTCGCAGAAATGTTTAATAAGGAAAATGACATTGGTGTAAAACTTCGTGTAATAAAGATGAAGGGATATAAAAGAAGTTATTGGTTTGATGATACTAGAATCAAATGGATACCGGCCTCACCTAACTTAAAAACACTTAATGAAACTATTCTTTATCCAGGAGTTGCATTGTTAGAAGGAGCAAATATAAGTGTTGGCAGAGGAACAGAAACACCTTTTGAAATTATAGGTACACCATGGATTAAAGAAAAAAAACTCACTTCTTTTCTAACAAAAAGAAAAATTAATGGCATTAAATTTAAACCTGTTATATTTAGGCCTAAAAAAGACATCTATAAAAACAAATTGTGCAGGGGAGTCAAAATATTACTTGAAGACAGAAATACTCTTGACCCTGTCCTGCTTGGGATGGAACTTATAAGCGCTATTTACATTTTACACGGAGATAAATTTCAAATAGATAAGACCTTACAAATAATAGGTTCACGGGAAACAGTTAAAAATCTTAAAAATAAGGTTGACCCGAAGCTGATTGCCATGAAATGGAAAGATGATATTGAGAATTTCAAAAAAATCAGAGCAAAATATTTACTTTATTGAGATCTAGATTTTCAGCTGACACCTTTTTTGAATTCCTCGATACCAATTCTTTCTATAAATCTTGGCATTCTCTCTCTTGGTTTTGCGTTCTTATTATAAAAATCAAGGCATCTTGAAAAAAGCTCGATGACCTGATCTTCTGTTAATTCTTTTGCTATAATATCACCAATTCTTGGCCTTCCTCCGGAATTTCCTCCAACAACGACTGTCCAGCCTTTTGGCGTACAAAAAGCCCCAAAGTCCCTTAGATAACTTTCCGCACAATTAAGAGAACAACCTGATATCCCGAATTTTGTCTTGGCAGGAATTAAATTTTCTTTGCCTACATACATTTTTTCAACTTTTGATGCAAGAGAAAGTGAATTTCCCTGACCAAATTTGCAGGTCTCTGTACCCGGACATGCCTGGACATAATGAACGCATAATCCTTCTGCCGGTCCAACTTCCATTCCAAGATCTTTCCATGCTTTTTCCACATCCTCAGGATTCAATCCCACCAGTGCAATACGCTGTCCCGAGGTTATTTTGATTATCTTTATATTATATTTGCGAGCAACCTTTGCAATAGTTTCGAGAATTTCCGGAGTTAAAACTCCCATTGGAATTCTCGGCACTATCGCATATGTTTTCTTATCCCTTTGTAAAATCGCCCCTTTTAATTCTTCTTGCATCAGAATTCCTCCAATATCAAGATATATATATTCTAACATTACTTTCCAAAATAATCTGAAAAATTAAATATAATCAGCAATTCACGTTGAAAAGATGCAAAACTCCTCAGTCACTTATACTCCTTCGGAATGACAATGCGAACCTTTTTACCTGTCATTCCGAATCCCTCACTCTGTCATATCGAGCGAAGCGAGAAATCTTGAAACTTTCAAGATTCACCGAGAATTGCTGTATAGATATGTTTCCACCTGACAAATGACTTTTTAATGATGCTTCCTTTAATATATGCTCTTTTTATACTTTATATATATTGCTGTGAATTCGTCTCTTTGATATAATTTATAAAAATGAAAGTTTCAATTAAAAAACTTCTTATATTCTCTTTTTTGTTTGTTGCCTTCCTTAGCATATTATTTCTTTTAGTTCAAAGATTTGTCTGGATATATAAACATGAAATAACTCACACAAATGAGAGTTATCTTATTACTGTTCAGGCAATTGGAAAAATTATGGAACAGAGAATGAAAGAGATATTTATACGATTTGAACAGGTAGGAAAAGAACTATATGGAGAAGGCTTACATACTAAAAATCCTCAAAAAATAATAGAGAGTGTCCACTACAGAAACCCTTATTTTACCTCTATATTTGTTGTTGATAAAAGAGGAATTGTTTTGTTTGCTTCACCAGTCAAAGATGAGGATGGAAAATCTAATATTGGCAAGGATTTATCTTCAAGGGAATGGTTTACAGAGACAAAGAAAACCATGAAACCTTACATAGGTAATATTATTAAGGGAGCATTAACCTCAAAATATGTTATCCCTCTTTCCGTTCCTATTGTTGACAAAAAAGGGGAATTCCGAGGTGCTGTTTGTGCCGGATATCCTCAATATATGATTCAGGAAATTGCTGATTCTTTAAAATCTGATGAATTAACTGTTACTGTAACTGACAAAACAGGAAAACTTATATCTTACACAACGTTACCTCATATCAAAATAGAAGATATTATCCTTTCAGACCAGTCAAATACAGAAATTTTTAAGGCTTCTCTTGAAAAAAGACAGGGTTCAGCAGAGTTTTTATCTCCTATTACAAAAGATGAAAGAACAGGCTCTTTTTATGTTTTTAACAATGGTTTCAGAATATGGATTTCAAGAAGCATGAAAGATGTAAAGGCAACAGTTTTTTCATCTCTTTACTGGGCTTTTTTCTGGTCAGTACTTGCACTTTTTATAGCTTTTTTAGTGGGAGGCATTCTAAGCATAAAAATATCAAAGCCTATAATTGCTATCAGAGATGTTTCTGAAAAACTTTCAAAGGGTGATTTTGAAATAAAGTATTTCATAGATACAAAAATAATAGAGATTAAATCTCTGAATGACACACTGATTGAATCAGCAAACACTCTTAAAGAACTTTACCAAAGTCTTGAGCAAAAGGTGAAGGACAAAACCGCAGAGTTTGAGTTTGCAAAACTTCAGGCTGAATCTGCAAACAAAGCAAAATCGGATTTTCTTGCAAACATGAGCCATGAACTGAGAACACCTTTGAATTCAATCATTGGTTTTTCAGAGATCCTGCAGGACGAGTTATACGGAAAGCTGAATGAAAAGCAGAAAGAATATGTGGCCGATGTGTTAAACAGCGGTCAGCACCTCCTGAATCTCATTAATGACATCCTTGACCTGTCAAAGGTTGAATCAGGGAAAATGGAACTTGAAACCAGCAAATTCCAATTGAGCCATGTAATAAATAATTCTTTAACAATGCTGAAGGAAAAGGCAATAAAGCATAATATAAAATTAAGTCTTGAAATAGAACCTGATGCAGATATTGATATAGAGGCAGATGAAAGGAAATTAAAGCAAATAATGTTTAACCTTTTAAGCAATGCTTTAAAGTTTACACCAGATGGAGGCTCTGTGAACGTGCAAACACGCCTGATTGAAC
>DYFC01000039.1 GCA_020725385.1 Nitrospira japonica
CTTTTAATCAAATTTACACACATCTATTGACATGACCGGAGGTGGGTATAGAGAACATAAATAAACCCATCAACTTATCATAAATAGAAATAACTGAAAAAATATTGTCTTGTCATAAACAATCTAATTATAACCAACGTTTTTTAACAAATTTAATCAATTTTCTACCACTAAAGTTTGAAACTGAGAACGTTGTATGATTTTTTTGCACAATCTTTGGTGAAAGACTTTTTCCAAACTTAAGAGGTTTCTGAGATATTTTTTATTATCTAATGCGATGCGTTTAAGTTTAAAAATTAAATTTATATAATATCCTATAGGATATTTTATTATTTTATTGATTTTAGTTATGAAAAATTTTATAACCAACAGTGGAACAGATAATTTAAAAAAACGTTTATCAGAGCTTATAGAAAATAGCAATGAATTAAAATTTTTAGTTGGTTTTTTCTATTTTTCCGGTTTAAAAGAGCTCTATACCTCTTTAACAAAAAACTCTGATGTTATTTTAAAAATTCTGGTTGGATTAAATGTAGATAAATTTAACTATCAATTAATAGAGTATGCTGATTTGGAAGACCAAAGCGGGCATTTATCAAACGAAGAAATATATAATAAATTTTTTGATTCATTAAGGAAATCTATTAACACAGAAAAATTTGATACAGAGGAATTTTACGAACAAATAAAATATTTTATTGAACTGATTAAAAAGGATCGTTTACTAATAAGAAAAACAATCGCCCCAAATCATGCAAAACTATATATTTTTAAATTGCGCAGCGAACAAATAGGTCGAAACAAATTGTTTATCACTGGTAGTAGCAATCTTACTTGTTCAGGACTTACTACACAGGAAGAATTTAATGTTGAAATATCAGATTATGGTTTTAATGATGCAGAAGAATATTTTGATAACTTATGGGAAAATGCAGTTAGAATTTCAGAAGATGATATTTGTAAAAAAAGATTAATAGGACTTCTTGAAAAAGAAACATTAATTAAAGAAATTACTCCATTTGAGGCTTATGTTTTAGCTTTAAAAATTTATCTTGATTCTTTTGAAAGAAAAGGTGATGAAGAGTCAATTCAAAAAATATTGCAGGATAGTGGTTATACTCCATATAGATATCAATTAGATGCTATAGAACAGGCATTGGCGATAATTGAGAAAAATAATGGAGTAATTCTTGCTGATGTGGTAGGTTTGGGCAAAACAGTAATTGCCTGCACTATTGCTAAAAAACTAAAAAAACGAGGTGTAATAATATGCCCGCCGGGAATTATGGGTGACCCAAGAAAAAAAGATGCTGGCTGGAATATGTATAAAGAGCAATTTGGACTTTACGATTGGGAAGTTTGGTCATTGGGTGATTTAGAAAAACTACAAGAATTTGATAAAAAATCAAAAGATATTGAAGTTATCATTATTGATGAGGCACATAGATTTAGAAATCAAGATACCAAAAATTACGAATATTTAAAGAACATTTGTAGAAATAAACAGGTTATACTTCTTACAGCAACGCCATTCAATAACCGACCTGGAGATATTTTATCATTACTTAAATTATTTATTACACCTAAAAAATCATCTATTACCTTAGAAAACAATTTAGTTGATAAATTTAGGACATTTAAAACTACCTTTGACCGACTTGCCTATATAAAAAAGTATTATGATTCAAAAGATCAATCTAAAAAAGACAAAGCATATTCTAATTATAAAGCTCTTTTTGGCGAAGAATTTATATTGTCTATATCATTAGAGAAAGTTAAACAGCGCTCAAAATATTTAGCAAAACAAATTCGAGATGTTATTGAACCAGTTACAATTCGTAGAAACAGATTGGATTTACAAAACAATCCATTTTATAAAAATGAAATTAAAAATCTTTCAAAAATGGCAGATCCAAAGGAATGGTTTTTTGAATTAACTCAAGAACAATCTAAATTTTATGATACTATTCTTACAAAATATTTTGCAGACCCGGATGAAGGCGGAATGTTTAAAGGAGCGATTTACAGACCTTTTGAATATGAAAAAGAAAGAGTTAAAGAAAATAAATTAACAGAAAAAGAAAATTTTGAATATATCCAGCAACGAAACCTGTATGATTTTATGCGCAGGTTGTTAGTAAAAAGGTTTGAAAGTTCATTTGGCTCTTTTGAACAAAGTTTAAAAAATTTTCAACATATTACAGAATCAGTTCTTGAATTTATTGAAAAAACAGGAAAATATATTCTTGATAGAGAACTTCTTGAAAGAATTTATGACAAAGACATAGATGAAATAGAAACATATTTAAAAGAATATAGCAAAAAGATAAAAGAAGGGGTATATCCTAAAAACCACAGGATATATAAACTTTCAGGCTTTAAACATCAAAAAGAATTTATTGAAGATATTAATTCTGATTTAAGAATGTTTGAAGAAATTATTAAAACCTTACACAAATTAAATATGGTAGAAAGTGATCCTAAGACCAACTGTTTAATAGAGAATTTGAAAACACAATTAAAAAAAGAACCGAATAGAAAGATTGTTATTTTTTCTGAATATGTTGATACAGTAAAATATCTTAAACCTCACCTTGAAAAAACATTTAAAAATAGAGTATTAACTGTAGCTGGTGATTTGTCTGCTACTAAATTAGATACAATTTATAAAAATTTTGACGCATCATATTCAGAGCAAAAAAATGATTATGATATTTTACTAACTTCAGATAAGCTTTCTGAAGGGTTTAACTTAAATCGTGCTGGAATGATTATAAACTACGATATTCCATGGAACCCTGTTAGAGTTATTCAACGAGTAGGAAGAATAAACCGTATTAGTAAAAAAGTTTTTGATGAACTTTATATTGTAAACTTTTTTCCGACCGAAAAGGGTTCAGAATTAGTAAAATCCCGCGAGATTGCTTCAAATAAAATGTTTTTAATTCATAATACATTAGGAGAAGATGCCAAGATATTTGATATTGATGAAGAACCAACTCCAGCAAAACTTTATGAAAAAATTCAGCAAAATCCAGACAAATTAGAAGAACAAAGTTTTTATACAAAAGCTTTACAGGATTTCATACAAATAAAAGAAAAGCATCCTGATTTGATTAAATCATTAGACAAATTCCCACCAAGAATTAAAGTGGCAAAAAAACATAATGAAAATGAACTGCTTGTATTTATTAAAAAAGGCAGATTGTTTATTCATTATGTTAAATATTCTCAAAACAATGATAAACCCGAGTATTTACAAATACCTTTTGAAGATGCATATAACAAAATTACCTGTCTGCCTGATGAAAGACCACTTAAATTAAGCCCAAAATTTTGGGATATGTATGAAAAAATTAAAAACTTAAAGGATTATCATTCAACACATATAAGCGAAAGAAGTTTAGAACAACAAGCGATTAATAATCTAAAAACATTTCTTACTAACGTATCAGATGAAAGAATCTTTGAACACAAAAATTTTCTAAAAACCTTGCTTGAAGATATTTTAGATTATGGAACTTTACCTGACTATACCCTACGCCGTATAGCTAATTGGCAATGTGACAATGAAGAAAATATTAAAAAGTCAATAGAGCTGATTAATCAATTAAAAGAAGAATTAGGTGAAAATTATTTAGAAAAAGAAAAGACAAATCGGAAGGATTTGATTAAGGAAGTAATAGTTGCTATTGAAAACCAGAAATTATGACCTCAAAAGAAATTTTACAATCAATAATAAATAATTTTGAAATTGAAAAATTTAATTTATTTTTCCGTCAAAAAAATAACAAGCTCAGGTATCCCAATGAACCAATATCTGGCGAAGATAATTTTACAGAAGGTCTAAAATTAGCAGAAGGAATATTTGATGATAGAAACTTTATTGTCTGCTCTTTTAAAGTAAATAAAGAACTTACTGAACGCTCAGGCAAAAAAGCACAATATATCCTTGGTAAGAAAATACTAAAAGAACAAAATTCAGATGCCGGTATATTTATTTTTTACGACCAGCAAGGTAATTTCCGATTTAGTTTAATTTACACAAATTATTTAGGCAAATCTCGTGACTGGAGTAGTTTTAAAAGATTTACCTATTTTGTAAGCAAAAACATTACAAATAAAACTTTTTTAAGTCAGATCGGTGATGGTGATTTTTCAACTATTGAAAAAATCAAAGAGGCATTTAGTATTGAGCCTGTAACAAAACAGTTTTATAACGAAATCCAGAACTGGTATTTCTGGGCAATGGATAAAATCAAATTTCCAGATGATTATAAATATAGCAAAGATATCCATAAGGATAGAGAAATAAGAAACGCAACCAATCTTATCCGTTTAATTACAAGAATTATTTTTATATGGTTTTTAAAAGAAAAAGGATTGGTCCCTACGGATTTATTTTCAAAAGACAAATTAGCAAGAGTTGTAAAAGATTTTCTAAAAAACAAAAATTCCAGCAATTTTTATAATGCTATCTTACAAAACCTATTTTTTGCCACATTAAATCAAAAAATGAATCAAGACATGAACAAGAGAAAATTTGCAGATGATAGAGGATATCCATATAACAAAAAAGAATATGGAATAAAAAATTTATATCGCTATAAAGATAAATTTCTAATAACTGAAGATGAGGTCTTAAAACTTTTCAAAGATATTCCATTTTTAAATGGTGGATTATTTGATTGTCTTGATAAAGAAGACGAACATGAAAAAGAAATATACATAGATGGATTTTCAAGGAATGAAAGTAAGGTTGCTATTATACCGGATTACTTATTCTTTCAAGAAAATGAAGAAAAAATTGACCTATCAATCTATGGACTTGGAAAAGACAAACCTGTCAGAGGTCTTTTTGAGATTCTTAATAGTTATAACTTTACAATTGACGAAAACACAATTATTGACCAAGAAATTGCATTAGACCCTGAATTATTGGGAAAAGTATTTGAAAATCTTTTAGCTTCATATAATCCTGAAACTGCTACTACAGCCCGTAAAGCAACAGGAAGTTATTATACTCCCAGAGAAATTGTTGATTATATGGTAGAAGCAAGCTTATGCGAATATTTAAAAACAAAACTTCCTGAAATCAATGAAGAAAAAATAAAACTTCTTTTATCCTATTCAGAAAATATACCAGAATTTTCAGAAGAAGAAAAGCAGAAAATAATTTCAAGTATAGCTGAAATAAAAATTCTTGACCCTGCTTGTGGCTCTGGTGCTTTTCCAATGGGAGTTCTTCATAAACTTGTTTTTGCTCTTCAAAAATTAGACCCGGACAATAAATACTGGAAAGATTTACAACATCAAAAAGCAAGTAAAGAAATTGATGAAGTTCTTAAAATTAGAGATAAAAAAATTAGAGAAGAAAAACTTAAGGAAATAAATGAAGTATTTGATGAAAATATTAACTATCCTGATTATGCCCGTAAACTGTATTTGATAGAAAACTGCATATATGGTATAGATATTCAGCCGATAGCAATTCAAATATCAAAACTTAGATTTTTTATCTCGCTTGTTTTAGACCAAAAGATTGATAAAAACAAAGAAAACTTTGGTATAAGAGCCCTTCCTAACCTTGAGACAAAATTTGTTTGTGCAAATACATTGATAAATATTGAAAAACCAGACCATTTATACTATACAGATAAAATAAAAAGTCTGGAAGAAGAAATAAAATTACTTAGACATAAATATTTTCAAGCTAAAACGCGAACGGAAAAACTCAAGTTTCAAGAAAAAGACAAAAAATTAAGAGAAGATTTATCAAAAGAATTAAAATCTATTGGCTATTCAGCTGAAGCTTCAGAAAAAATTGCAAAGTTTGACATATTTGACCAAAATGCCTCAGCTGACTGGTTTGATCCGGAATGGATGTTTGGGATAAAAGATGGATTTGATATAGTTATTGGAAACCCGCCATATATTAAAGAAGGAACTTTTAGAAATGCTTTTGATGGATTAAGAGACTCGCCTTATTATAAGGGAAAAATGGATATTTGGCATTTTTTTGCCTGTATAGGGATAGATTTATTAAAAAAGAATTCAGGGTTACTTACTTTCATAGCTCAAAACAACTGGACTACAAATTATGGTGCATCAATAATGAGAAATAAAGTTATAAAAGATTCACAAATAATTCAGATGCTTGACTTTGGAAGTTATATGATTTTTGAAAATGCAGATATTCAAACAATGGTAATGATTTTTAAATCAGATTCAGAAGTTGACAATTATATATTTGATTATAGAAAGTTGGAGGGAAATAATTTGAACTTTAAGGATGTATTAGATTTGTTAAATTGTAATCCAAACTCAAAAATAATTTATCTCAAACCAATTATTCAAAGAAACAAATATATGGATAAACTCTTAACTTTTAGTAATACAACAATTGATTTAATATTAGATAAAATTCTCAAACAGAGCAATTTTAAACTTATTGAAAAGGAACTAACCCAAGGAATAGTCATGCCACAAGATTATGTTATTAAAAGTCACTTAAAAAAACTACCGAATCTTTCTATCGGAGATGGCATTTTTGTTTTAAGTAATGAAGAAAAAAACAATATTCCCTTTACCCTAAAAGAACTGGAATTAATAAAACCATTATATACCACAAAAGAACTCAGGAAATATTATGCAAACAAAAAGAATTCTGAATGGGTAATATATACTGATTCAAAATTCAAATATCCTGAAAATATAAAGCCATATCCAAATATTAAAAAACATCTTGATAAATTTCAAAAAGTTATCACTTCTGATAACAAACCATATGGTTTACATAGAGCAAGAGATGAATATTTTTTCAAGGGAGAAAAGATAATTGCTGTTCGTAAATGCATAGAACCTACCTTTACATATACAGATTTTGATTGCTATGTTTCAGCAGCTTTTTATGTTATAAAAACAACAAGAATAAACTTAAAGTATCTAATAGCATTATTAAATTCAAAATTGATTGCCTTCTGGTTAAAACACAAAGGTAAAATGCAGGGCAATAACTACCAGATTGACAAAGAACCACTTTTAGCATTGCCATTGAAAAGCATTCCCGACAAAGAACAAAGACCTTTTATTGACCTCATAGATAAAATTCTTGCAATAACCAAAGATGAAGATTATCTAACTAATTCAGAAAAACAATCAAAAGTCAAAGGATATGAACACCAAATTGACCAATTAGTTTATCAACTCTACGACCTCACTGAAGAAGAAATAAAGATAATAAGAAATACTATAATATAAGTAGAGGGTAGTGTTATGCTAACAAAGATTTCAATAAAAAATTTTAAAAAACTTACAGCGGATATAGATTTATCACAAACAGTTATATTTGTTGGACCAAATAATTCAGGCAAGACATCCGCTTTACAGGCGATTGCTTTATGGGATTTAGGTATTCGTAAATGGATAGAAGTAAAAAAAGACTCAAAAGCCAAGCAACGCAGAGGAGTACCTATAAATAGAAAAGATATCCTATCTATTCCAATATCTTCTGCAAGATATTTATGGAAAGATTTACATGTGCAAGAAGTAATCAAAAAAGATGGGAAATTATGCAGTAAAAAAATAAAAATTGAAATATCTGCTGAAGGATGGACAACACAAAAAAACTGGAAACTGCCCATGGAATTTGATTATTCAGGCACAGAGGTTTTGTATTGTCGTTTAATGGATGATGAAGCAAACAAATTTTTGGAAATAGTTTCAAATGAGAAGATAGCCTTTCTTCCTCCAATGTCAGGTCTTGTGGCAAGAGAAGATATGCTTGTGCAAGGAACAATATATTCCAGAATAGGTGAAGGACGCACTGCTGAAGTTTTGCGAAACCTTTGCTGGATAGTATATAACGAAACAGAAAATTGGCTTAAATTAAAAGAAATTATAAAAAATCTTTTTTTTGTAGATATTGGTGAACCTGAGTTTGATAAAGTTTCAGGTATAATCAATATGACTTATGAAGAGAAAGGCAAAAAATATGACTTGTCTAACGCTGGGCGGGGATTTCATCAAATTTTGCTTCTTTTTGCATTTATATTTGCAAGTAAAAGGACTATTCTTTTGATTGATGAGCCTGATGCTCATTTGGAGGTTATTCGTCAAAAGGAAGTTTTCAATTTACTGTCTAAATCACTTAAAGAACAAAATTCTCAGTTAATTATAGCAACTCATTCCGAAGCGGTTCTTAATGAAGCAGCAGAAAAAGATAGAATTATTGCTTTTATTGGTAAACCACATATATTGAACAACAAAGCCCAATTAGTGAAATCTCTTGCCAATATTGGATATGACCAGTATGTTCAAGCGGAACAAAAAAAGTGGGTTCTGTATTTGGAAGGTTCTACAGATTTACAGATATTACAAGCATTTGCCAAAGTGTTAAATCATCCTGTTGAAAAATATTTACAAAATCCTTTTGTTAAATATGTTACAAACAGGCCTATAGATGCTCGAAGCCATTTTTACGGGCTACGAGAAGCATTTCCTGAATTTAAAGGAGTTGCAATATTTGATAGGTTAGATAAAAACCAAATTCAAATTGCTGAAGGTTTAACAGAGTTATCATGGAATCGCTATGAAATAGAAAATTACATTCCCATTCCCGAAACTATAGAACGTTTTTTTTCATTACCTCCTGAAACTTTGTTTGAATTTCTTGATAAGGACACAATAAACAAGATAATACAAAGTGAAATCCCATCTGCCGCTTTAGATAACAAAACACATACTTGGTGGATTGATACTAAGATGAGTGAGTTCTTAGATAGAGTTTTCACTCAGTATTGTGAGATAAAAAAAGTACCAGTATGTCTTAATAAAAGCGATTATTATCGTTTAGTACTACTTGCTAAACCAGAAGAAATAGACAAAGAAGTTAAAGAAAAATTGGATGGTATTTATAAAGTGGTGCCAACATCTAAAGAGTTAGAACTAGAATAGATAAGTGTAGAGTATTTTTAGTGTCCCTGCAAATTCTAATTAACCATTTACTTTATAAATTATAAAAATTAAACAAAGGGGAAATAATCATCATATTAAGGGGAATTCTTAAATGAATTTACAGACTGTATTACAGTTGTTGTTATTCCCCAAATTTAAGGGAAAGGGGGCTTTTATTTTTTACCCTTTCCAGACCACTTACCTTTCACTTATATTTAATATTTTACACACTTTATTATACATAACCAGCGTTTTATCGTTTAGAAAATACAGGAAGTTTTAATCCCGAAAATTCGCCCGGGGGACATGTCGGTAGAGCTTTCCTGATATCTTTTATCGAATATATTGTTTACATATAAAGAAATTTCAAAATAGTCTTTCGGCAAGAATTTGATATCCGCGGAATAAACAGAATAAGAAGGTATTTTTTGGGTATTTAAGTCGTCCGAAAATTGGGAGGATTTATAAACGGAGGAAAAGCCGAAAACCATTTTCCCGAAATTTAAATTCAAATAAGTGCTTATTATTTCGTTGGGAGAATAAGAAATCTCTTTCCCTTCTATCGCCGCATTATTTTTATACTCGAGAATTTCGGATTTTGAATAAGAGTAGTTCAAAATAAAAGACAGGAACCCGTCGGAATATTTAAACGGAATTTCATATCCGTATATTTTGGTCTTCGCTATATTTTCCTTTCTATAAATCGGTTTTATTCCGTTTATATTTATCGTTCTTTGAGTGTTAACCTCGTATATAAAATCCTTGCCCAGATCGTAATAAACGGCGGGATCCAAATAAAAACCGTTCAAAAAAGAAAATTCCAGACCGGTTTCAAAAGATCCGATCTTTTCCGGTTTTAAATATGGGTTTGCTTCGGTAAATTTATTTCCTCTCAACAGGCTTAAACACATATCTTCTATTACCGGAGCTCTAAACGAAGTGCCGTATGAAAAATAATGTTTTAAACCTTCGGAATATTTCTTTGAAATATAAACTTTATAGGATAAAAAATCCCAATCGCTTTCTTTAAGCGGACCGTTAACTCCGGGGACTACTATAGAATCGTTTGAATAATATCCGTCATAAAAACCGGCCTTATCGTATCTTAATCCCGCTATTAAAGAAAAATCTTTTATTTCAAATTTGGAATTATAATAAGCAGAATAGGAATAAACATCTCCTCTGTTATAGGAATTAGAAACCGAAGGAGAGGACTGGAAATCGTTCGAATTAACGAGAGACTTAGCGATCTCCGCTCCGAATACGTTTTGAATTCCGAATTTTTTAAAAAGGACCGAAGATCTCAATCCTGAATCCTCCCTTACCGAATCGGTCTCTATTTTCGTATATTTATTGCTTTTAAAATATTCGTTCAATCTGCCGTATTTCTGATTATTATAATAAATCAATGTTTCAAATCGGGTATCATTCTTATCGTAATTCCATTTTAAGGACATATTATTGTCGTTAAAAGTTCTATTTGTTCCGTTTGCCGTATTTATTTTAATTCCTTCCCCTCTTATACCGTCGTAATAAGAGTATCTTAAATCGAAATTACCGAAAGAGGTTTTCAAAACATTTCTGAATAAAAGATTTTTTTCATCCGCAAATTTTTTAACAGTATAATCGGTAATATCCTCCGGGGGAGTTGAAACATAGCCGTCGCTTTTAAGATAGCCGATGGAAAATAAAAAAGAATTTTTTTCGCCTTTGCGAGATGCGGTAATGTTAGAGCCGAAAGTATCGTATGTTTGGTATAAAGCCGAAATTTTGG
Source organism: Nitrospira japonica (assembly GCA_020725385.1). Taxonomy (GTDB): domain Bacteria; phylum Nitrospirota; class Thermodesulfovibrionia; order Thermodesulfovibrionales; family SM23-35; genus DYFC01. The sequence goes on from DYFC01000039.1 coordinate 10,730, forward strand.
TTTTATCCTCCGGTTTTTTCGTTACTATGTTTATAACCCCGGTAACCGAGTTCGAGCCGTATACAAAAGATGAAGCTCCTTTAAAAATTTCTATTCTTTCCACATCCAGCATCGAAACCATATTCCAGTTAACCGAACCGGTCGCTTTATTGTTTAAAGGAACACCGTCCAATAAAACGAGCGTTCTGGCCTGCTCGTAAGAGGAGTATCCCCTCATACTTAAAACCGATTTAAACGAATAAATTCCGTTGGTCCTTGAAACGTTTATTCCGCTTATTATTCTGGAAATCTTTTCTTCGAGAGTGGAGCCCGAAACATCTTTCAAATCTTCTTTTGTAATCACAATAGTATCCTCATATAAATTGGAAGAAGAAAGGTTTAAATTCTTTTCAATTGAAAATTTAACCTCGGAAGTATAAGAATCGACAGAGAAAATAAGACAAAATATCAAACAAAAAATCATAACATATTTATTATACTTTTTTTGACTAAAACAATAACTTAAGCGACTGAGAAAATATAAAAGTAAAAATAAGAGAAATTAAAAGATTAAAAACAATAACGTAAAAGGTAATTTTTTTCCCCAGTTCTTTTAAAAGAACGAATATTGAAGCCAAACACGGCATATAAGTAACGAGAAAAAAACAGGAAACCATTATTTCTTTAAGAGAAAGATTAAAAGGAGCAAGCAAAGTTATAGCTACGTCTTTTTTTAAAAAACCTAACATTACTATCGACGAAGTTTGGGCGGGAAGAGAAAAAATTTTATTTAAAACGGGAGCAAAATATTTAGATAAAAGATCCAGTATGGAGAAAATATCTAAAATATTTATGAGCAATATCCCACCCATTACAAAAGGAACGGCGTCCAAAAGAAATTGAGTTATCCTTAATCTCATTTTAAAAACCAAATTTTTAAAAACCGGTTTGTGATAAGGGGGTATCTCTATGAAAAGATCGTCCGACGTTCCTTTCAACATCTTGTTTAAAACATAAGAAGCCAATATGCCTACAAAAAATATATAAACAAAAACTATACCGGTGTATATCAAGGGATATTTTGAAAGTATGGCGAATATCATCGCGCTTTGAGGCATACATGGAGAAATCAAAAAAAGAAGAGAGGCCGCTATTATTTTTTCTCTGTTAGACTCTAAAATTCGCAAAGAAAATATCCCCGGAACCTTGCATCCCAATCCCATTATCAAAGGTATGCTGCCGTAGCCGTGAAGACCTATTTTATGAGACAATCTGTCCAATATCACGGCTAACCGAGGAAGATATCCTATGTCTTCCAGAACGCTTAATATCAAATAAAAGGCGAAAACATAAGGCAAAACTACCACGAAAGAAACATAAATTCCGGTAGTAAGAACGGAAAAACCTTCAAGCGGAGTCATATTTTTCGAGAAAATAATATTTTTTAAAAATCCTTCGTTAAAAAAAGACGAAAACCTATCGACAAGCGGCATATAATAATTATTAAACAAAGGATCAAAAACGTAATTTATTATTCCCTCTCCTATAAATCTTATGACATAAAAACTTATAATTATCAAGACAAAAGCTAAAGGAATCGCCGTTACCGGAGTTGTAGTTATCTCCTCCAATCTTTCCAAAAAAGACGGATGTTTATGATAAATCTTTTGAACTTTTAAAGTTATTTCTCCTATCATTTTCCATTTCTCCGTTATATCGGAAGGAATTTCTATTTTTGGAACCGGAAGTTTAAAGTTATTAAAAACCGCCGAAACCTCCCTTTCCAAAACGCTAAATCCTATACCGGCGGTGGCCACAACCGGAAATATTTTTATATCCAGAATATCGGATAAATTATCGTAATCTATGTCTATACCTTTATTTTTAGCTATATCTGTTTTTGTGGCTATTATAACGATAGGTTTTCGCAAGGCCAACAACTCCAAAGTTAAAAGCAAATTCCTTTCTAAATTATTTGAGTCTATTACATTAAATATTATGTCGTAATCCTTCGATTTTATTATCTCCGAAGCCACTTTTTCGGCGACGCTTTCCCCTTCCAGGCTATAACATCCGGGAACATCCACAACCTCGCATTCATTATTGCAAAGCCTGGTTTTTCCTTTCAGTATATCCACCGTCGTTCCCGGATAGTTTGAGGATATGGCGGTATAACCAGTAAGATAAGAAAAAACGACGCTTTTCCCTACGTTTGGATTTCCAACCAATACTATTTTCATCATACTTCCTCTACTATTATTTTTTCGGCCATTCCCCTGCCTATCGCAAGCTGCGAATTCATAACTTTGACTATTACCGGACCGTGATTATAAGACGCAATTTTTTCTATTAAAGACCCGTCGAATATTCCCATAGAATTAAGTTTTTTTAATATATTATGCCCTCCGTTTATCTGGACAACTTTTAATTTTTTATTATTTGCTTTTGCAAGATTTGTTTTCATTTTTCCTCTTTTTGATAAAATCCTTAATCTTTTTTATCTCAGAAGGGTTGGAATTAAAATAATCTATTATATACGAAATATCTTTCGAATTTTTATGGATTATATGCTCGATGTAACAAGCGTACCTGTTAGAATCGAAGTCGCTTATATCGAACATTTTTAACAATCTCACAAGCATATTGTGAATCGTTAAAATACTTTCCGCCAAAATCTTACCCTTAGACGTAAGTCTTATGTATCCGTATTTTTGATGAGTTAAAAAACCTCTTTTATCGAGCTCCTTAACCGCTTTATTTACGGCAGGAAGTTTAACATTCAGGAAATCGGCTATTTCTTTTATCCGCGAAAATCCGTTCTTTTTTTCAAATATATACGCCGCTTCTATATAATCTTCAAGACTGCTGGATAATCTATTCATAAACTTAACTTAGGTTAACTTTATTAACCTAATATAATTTTATTATATTTTTTAATCCCGGTCAAATCGAAAACATCTTAAATATTTTATATTTTAACTTTTAAGAGTCTTATGGAATTCAAAACCACCGAAACGCTGCTTAATCCCATAGCCAGCGCAGCCATATAAGGCTTTATGAAGAAACCGTTTATATGATAAAGAACCCCGGCGGAAAGCGGTATAAGGACTATATTATAAGAAAAAGCCCAGAAAAGATTTTGATTTATTATCTTTTTTACGTTATCGCTAAGCCTTATGACTTTAAAAACCGCCGATATGTCGTCGGTTAAAAGAACCATATCGCTTACCGTAGAAGTAACCTCTTTGGAGGTTTTCATAGATATGCCTATATCCGCTTCGTTTATAGCGGCCGAGTCGTTTATTCCGTCTCCTATCATCATAACCTTCTTTCCGTCCATTTTATATTTCAAAACGACGCTTTGTTTTTCATCGGGCTTTAGTTCAAAGTAATATTCTTCTATGCCAAGCAAATTCGCCGTTTCTTTAACCACTTCTCTTCTGTCTCCGCTAATTATAACCGGCTTTATATTAAGTTCGACAAATTTTTTTATTACTTCTTTCGCGTTTTTTCTCAAAGAGTCGGCAAAAACGGCATAACCCAGATACTTATCGTTTAAAGCGAGAAGCACGCAAGGATATTTATTGTTATTTATTTCGTCCTTATGGACCGAAAAATCTATCGAGTTTTTATTAAAAAAATAAGGGCTTCCCGCTTTTATTTTTCCCGCCTCGCTATCGCATTCCACTCCTTCGCCGGCATAACTTTTAAAGCCGAATATTTTATATGTTTTTATATCCTTAGATTCGCAATATCTCTTTATCGAATCGGCAAAAAGATGTTCGGAGTTATGCTCGGCGGTCAGCAGAATTTTAAGAAATTCCATTTCTTCAACCTTAAATGGTTTTATTTTCGAAAGATTCATATTTCCTTCGGTCAAGGTGCCGGTTTTATCCAACAAAACCGCATCCACTTTGGAAAAATTTTCAAGGACAGACGGATTATTTATAACAAAACCCAATTTAATAGCTCTTGAAAGGCCTACCATAACGGCTATAGGAACGCTAAGCCCCATGGCGCAGGGGCAGGAAACCGCAAGCACCGCGGCAAAAACATTTACTCCCATATCCTTATCCACAGGATACCATAAAGCGCCGGAGAGAAAAGCTATAAAAACAACCGTCGGAACGAAATATCTGGCTATTTTATCCACTTTTTTTTGAATATTAAGCTTTACGCTTTGCGCGTCTGAAATGGCGTTTATTAATTTGGCTATCATGGTATCTTCGCCCACATTGACGCTTTTAATTTTAACCGCTCCGGAATTGTTTATTGAACCGGAATATATGAAATCCCCCTTTTTTTTAAATACGGGAATGCTTTCGCCGGTTATTTGACGCAAATCGAAATAAGATGACCCCTCCTCTATTATCCCGTCTACCGCAGCTTCCATGCCTGGCTTTAACGATATGATATCTCCTTTTTTTATTTCAACGACTTTTATCTCTCTTTCTTTTCCGTTTTCCACTTTAATTGCTGTTTTGGGGAAAAAAGAAGCGATTTTTTTTATGTTTCTTGAAACGTCGTATTTTGTTTTAGATTCGAAATATTTCCCTAAATTTATAAACGCTATCAGCATAGATATCTCGTGCCAGTGGAAAAAACGATTATGTGAAGCGTAAAAAGCGGAGTAAGAAATGTATGCCAGCATAACCGTAGAAGACAAACTTACGAGAGTATTCATATCCGCGGTAAAATTCTTGAGAGAATAGTAAAAACCTTTATGGAAATGCCATCCGCAATAAATCCATACGAAAAAAGATAAAATGAAAGCCGTATAATCGGAAACCGAAGGAACCGCAATCAAAAACAAAGCCGCAATTCCAGAAAGGACAAATTTTATGTAATACTTTTTTTCTTCCTCCGCGAAAGATTCCCCGAGCTCGCTTATACTCCCCCCCGTTTCGTAGACACTTCCCGGAGTATATCCTACCGATCTTATGGCGGCTTTTATTTGATCCAAACCGATATAATCCGAATCGTATTTTACGACAACCATTTTCGTAACCACATGTACGTTTACGGAAAAAACACCGTTCATTTTTTTAAGATAATTTTCTATATTAAAAGCGCAGTTTGAACAAGATATGTCTTTTACTTCCAAAACGACTCTTTTAATTTTTTTTTCATTCATATACACTCCCAAAGATATACTACTATATAGTATATTTTTAATTTACCATTATATTATAGCAGAAATAAACCCTATTGACAACTATACGAATCAAAGGTCATGTCAATAGATGTGTGTAAATTTGATTAAAAGAACCTGAGTATTTTTTAATCTTTTTCCTTTTTTCTTCCTGCTTTTCGTTATATTCCTTAAATACCTTATACATTATCCTTATCAAACTATCTTTGTTCGTAA
>DYFC01000006.1 GCA_020725385.1 Nitrospira japonica
CAAAATATAAACCTCCTTTTTTTGAGGCTTATATTAAACTTTTTAGGTGTTCACTTTTAATTCGTAAATTTACAAAAACGGTTCACTTTTAATTCGTAGATGGCAGAGGCAATTCGAATTGTTGACAAAAATATTTTATTTAAAATATAATTAAAAGGTTTAGGTTTTCCTGTCGGGATTTTCACCCGCGTGAGAAGCACCAATCAATCCAAAAATAAGGATTTAGTGGTATGTTGCGTGCCTGATAACAGGAAAAATTTTTTGCATTTTAAACTTTTAAAGGAGGAATAATAATGGCAGAAAAAGGGAAATCAAAAACAGACGTATCCGCAAGAGTCGAGGCTAAAAATAGGGTACATCTCTGCAGCAAGTGTGGGAATAAAGTTGAGGTTGTTCTTTCCGTTTCCCCTACAGGGAAAAAAAGAATGAGACGCGTTTGCTGCGAGGGTTAATATAAATACCGATCTCCTGCGGTGGATTTCATCGCAGGAGATATGCCTTCTTGAGTCTAAAAGAGTCTTGGTTCGAGATAATTCTTAAAAGCTTTACATCGTTGTTTTTTCTTACAGTTAACAAGACAAGCCTTTACATATCTAAAACTTCCGGAATCATCACACCATATTTTGTTATTGTCTCCAAATTGTTTTGAATTTTTTTCTTTTATTTTTTTCATCTAAATTAACCTGAAGGTTGCACCTATATTACTCTTTTATTAATTGAGACGTCAAAAGTCATTAAGCCGAATAATACAAATCTTGTTCAAAAATTTATTTGATCCGCCCCGTGGATTGACTCGATAATTTTTATTGTAAAAGACATTTATCAACAATGCGTAAAAAAGCTCATGGTAAACATTCCTGAATTTTCTTGAAAAAGGACGTCATTTGTTTAGAAAATGATAATATCTATGTTAAAATGACAAATAAAAGGTTTATAAATGAAATGCCCTGTTTGTAGTTTTGAGCTTGATGAAAAAAATAGATGTAAAAAATGTGGTATTATTGCTAATATCCCTCCCAAAAGTGTTGAGGTAGAATATAAAGAATTCCCGAAATCAGAATTTCTCGAAATAAGAACTAAGCCTCCTGTCACACCATCAGAATTTTATGAGAAAGAAGAAAAAAATAAGGTAATAGAATCACATGAGGAGAGGAATTCATATTCAGAGGAACCTGTAAAGCCTGGTTATAGAAAAAACGAACAATTATTAGAAGACTCCCGACAGAAATCTTCTCTAAAAAAAATATATTTTATTATTTTTATTGCAGGATTTCTTACAGGCTGCCTTTTCTTATGGTTATATCTTATGTTCTTTAGACCTGCTGGTTAGTTTATGAAGAATTATGCCAATATACTTATTTATTGGATTTGTCCTCTTGAGATAAGGTATAGGTGGTTTCCTTCTAACGCCTAATTTCGTCATCTCCCATAGTATATCCCGATTATCTTTATCAAAAGAGAGTCCTTTTTTGAATGACTCTACTGCGTCTTTCTTTTTACCCGCGCTCAAATAAGCTCTCCCGAGATTAAGATAAAAAGTGGGATAAAATATTTCCTGTCCAAAAGGAGTTGTATTATTCAACAAATCAATTGCTCTGCGACATGTTTCTATACCAAAAGCATAATTTTTAAGAATTACGGCCTCAAGGCAGCCGTAATATGAGAGTAAAAAAGCATCGTCAGGATATTTCTTAAGAGCTTGAAATAATACTTTTAGAGCTTCTCTGTTTTCTTTTTTCTTTAGAAGTAGTTTGACTTCATCAAGATATTTCGACGGACTCATGTTTCTTCTTTCATTTTCTCTATTCAGCATTTTTATTATTGTTTGGTGCTGTTGATGAACAATCTCAGCCATTTTCTTCTCGGGGTCCGGGGAATTAAGAACATCTTTACACTCTATATTCCTTGAGGAAATAATTCTTCCGTTAAGATATACTTTAGTATTTACAAATTGTTTAAAAGGGCTTACATCTTCGGTAAGAATTAAATATTTTTTCCCGTTAATAACAACATTAGTGCTTATCTCTTTTTGAAGGGAAGACTGAATTTTAATAGAATTTTTATCTTTCATACTATTAATAATAATTATACCTATAAATTAAAGTTTTACAACAATAAACAGGTGCGAACCAAATCAATATTCGGGGTTATTCGAATGTGATGAAACGTTTAGGGTCGATTTTTTTTGCAATACCTGATGGAATTAATCCTGATAGCAATGTTACAGCAAAAAGCAATACAAATACTAAAGCTATGTAATGATAAGGAATGCTAAAATGTATTTTCCAGCCAAACGAAAGCTTATTAACTACTTCTATCAATATAATACTCATAAGGGGTCCAAGCAATGCGCTATAAAAAATTCCTGCAACCGCTATTATTGCTGCGGATAAGATGAATGTTTTTGTAATTTGCTGCCATGTTCCACCAAGGTAACGTATTATGCTAATTTCCCTTTTCTTCTCAAAAACAAGAGCAAGTAAAGTGTTGACTACTCCTATAAGTGAAATAATAATTGAAATAATTTCAATAGCATAAGTTATTGCAAATGTCCTGTTAAATATATCAATTATTTTATTTCTTAATTCCTGATTATTCATAATTTCAAGAGAATAACTTAACCCTAAGTTTTCATAAACTTTTCTTATAAAAAAATCTGCGTCAATCCCTTCTTTTAAATAGATGCTGAATTGAGTTGTATCATCAAACCCCCAGTATTTTTTAAGCCATTTTCTATCTATATATACAAAACCCGAGGTTGTTGAATAACTTGCAAAAATATCATTGATCTTAAAATTAACAATGCCTTTAGGAGTATTAACCGGTAGTTTATCTCCTTTTCTCAGTCCATATTTAATACTTAGAAAATCCGAAATACCAGCGACAGGCTCGTCTGATTCCATTTCAAAAAGAATCTTTTCATAATTTTCATCTTTGTACTTTTTATAAAGGTGTTCTCTTTTTACTTTAATATCCGCAAATCCTGCGATAATTTTTTTACCAAAGACTTCAACTTGCATACCCCTAAATTTATCAATACCTGAAACTTCCGGAAAACTTTCAACAGTTTTAATGACATTTTCGGAAACAGAATAGAAGCAGTAATTAGCTTTGCATGAAGCCGGCTTTATATAAACATCAGCAGTTATATTTTTATGGATCCATTTATTCAAAGATGTTCTGAAAGAAAATATAATTGTAAGAAATGCTATAATCAGGGCACTGCTAATAGCGACACTCATAAGAGCAACAGAAAATCTATGAGGATTCCCCCGTATATCGCTATAAGAAATTTTTCCAATTGCACCAAAGGCTTTTTCGATAGGAACTTTGAGCAATTTAATCGTGATTAAAAAATAGAATGTGGAAGCAAGAGAAAAGCCTATAATCAACATAATAATTCCTGCATAAGCAAGAATCGGGAATGAAAATGGCGCATAGAAATAATCAATATATGATATGCCAATACCTGTTAATATAAATAAAATTCCTGATGCAAAAAACCATTTATGGAATTTGGCATATCTTCTTTCGAATGAGCCTTCACGCGAACTCTCATTGGGTCTTATATTTGATGCTTCAACAGCAGGTATTATTGAAGCAATTAATGAGACTACGATTCCAAAAATTAAGGCGATAACAGCATCTTTTCTATTAATTCCATAATCTGAGATTGTGATTGCAGTGTACATTGTTGAGATAGTCTTTTCAACAGCAATAGCAGAGAAATATGCTGTAATCTGGCCTAAGAAAATGCCGGTAACAGAACCTATTATTCCAAGAATTAGACCATGAAATGTAAAGAGCATAATAATAGTTTTTTTGTCTGCTCCAAGACCTCTTAGTATCCCTATTTCAGTTCGCTTTTTTACGACTGAAATAAAAACTGTGTTATAAAGCATGAATATACCAACCAGAATAGCTATCAGACTCACAAATTGAAGATTGTATCTGAAGGAACCGATCATGGCTTTCTGGTTTTTAAAAATATTTTCTTTTTTATCAATTTTCAGATTTGAAGGTAGTGCAGATTTAATTATGCTTGCATTGCGTTCATCAGTAGAAATATCAATTTTTGATAAGACCCCTATCTTTCCAAAATATTCCTGGAAATTTCCAATATCCATAATAATTGTATTTGAAACGAGAATATCAGAATCAATGATATTCACAACCTTTAAAGGGTATTCTCTGTCATAGACTATAGCTCTAAAAATATCTCCTTTTTTTATTGAATGTTTATTAGCGAATTTTTTTGTTACAAGCACAGCATTTGTTTGCCTGTAAAAATCATCGAAATTATATCTTTCAAGAAATCCCCAATCCGGGTTATGGGAATTTGAGGAAAGAGTTTCAGATGGAAGCAGTTTTAAAAACTGCGTTGCCTTTACAGTGAAAATCCCGTTTATTTCAACAGAGTCTTTTAATTCAGGCAAATAAGCAAAGGTTTGCAACAAAGGGAAACAGCTTTCTTCAATTTCGCGTATTTTTTTGTAGACATTCTCATCAAAATCAACACCTGATATATCTACAATCTCATAATTTACAAAAGATATAATTCCTTTAATATTGGATTCAAAAGAATAAATAGCTCTATCGGATGCAACTTTGACACCAGTAAAAAGTGCTATTCCGAGAGCAATTCCTAATATTGATAAGAACGTAAGAAATTTATTTTCACAGATATTTCTAAAGACAAGAATTCTTAAAAGCTTGAAGAAATTCACTTATAAACAACCCCGTCTTTTATGGTTATAATCCTGTCTGCATACTGAGCTATATAGTTTTCATGTGTAACAATGATGACTGTCTTTTGAAACTCTTTAATGAGTCTGCATATAAGTTCCATAATCAATTTTCCTGTTTCACTATCAAGACTGCCTGTTGGTTCATCAGCAAGAATAATTTCTGGTGAATGTACAAGTGCTCTTGCGATTGCTACTCTTTGTTGTTCACCTCCTGATAATTGAAACGGGAAAGAGCTTTCCTTATCTTCAAGCCCTACAAGATTTATGAGATATTTGACTTTTTCTTCATCCATTGCATTATTAAGAATAAGCGGCATCGAGATATTTTCAAATACACTTATATTTGGTAATAGATTAAAAAACTGAAATATAAAGCCAATTTTCCTTCTTCTATACAAAGTTAATTCATCGTCAGAATATAAAGATATATCTTCATCATTAACAATAATCTTCCCCTTTTCAGCCTTATCCATTCCACCTATGATATTTAATAAAGTTGACTTTCCGGAACCCGATCTTCCAACAATAGATATAAACTCACCTTTATTAACTTCAAGTGAAATATCTTTCAGAACATGAAAATTACCGTAATATTTATCCACATGTTTGAGCTTTATCAAGTTAACTCCTTCTATTTTAGATATTACTGTTAGTTAATAACCTGTCATTTCAACATATGCTCTGCCATTTGAAGAGCCTTCCACCTTACATGTGCCCTCCCAGTAATAATTGCCTGTAGTTTTATATGCAAGCACTTCCTGGTCTTTAACCAATGGTTTAATTCTTATATTAACTTCCTCGGAAGGAATCTTGATTTCCCACTCTATTGGATATTTTGCTTTAGTTTTTTTAGAAACATAGAATGACTTTGCAATTACAGTAAATTCTTTATTAGACAAATTTCTATATCTGCCATCAGCATATACAAAAGTTCCTGAAGAATGTATGTCAATTGAACCATCTCTTTTTCTTAGGATGTATAACATTATCTCTCTTTCATCATCAAATTTTATGGAAAACCAATCCCATCCTGAATGTTTTGTCCCCATAAGGTTTGAAAGAATTTCTCTATCAAACCAGCTTTTGCCTGTAACTTTGAATTTATTATTTCCTATTTTCAGAGTCCCATGTGTATAGAGATTAGTGTATGAAAAATAGTAAGAAGCAATAAAAGATGACTCTTCCGATTTTCTGAAATACCCGTTTTCTCCATGAAGTACAATAGGTTTTAAAGGATTTAAAAACAATTCTATAGCTTTTTCTCTATCATAAGCTTTAATATAAAAGCCATTGATAACACTATATTTCAAATTGTTTTCATCGATCCGCAAATTAAGTTCATTTTCATTTAATTCTGCAAATCCAAAAGCACCTGAATCAGATTTTTCACTAAAATGAAACTTTTCATTCAAAACATCTGTTATGCCAAAATGTGAAATGTAAATCCTGTTTACTCCGAACTTAGATTTAAATTTCTTTTTCTGCACATTTACCACAAAAAATGTAAGTTCATATCCGAATTCCCTGCCCTCTTCATCATAAAGATGCCCTGTAAAATACCACCACTGGATTCGAAAGTCTTTCTTAAAATTTAAATCTTCAGGAAATTTTAACTGATAATCTTTTTTAGGAGATGAGAATTCTTCTGGCAAAGAAATAGAAGTAATTGATAGGAGTACAATTATTAATAACAAAAACAAAATATTACTTTTCATATATATAGATTACCATTGCAGCTTTATATTTATCCTCATGAGATGTATAATTTTAATTAGATTTGACATGGAAATTAAATTATTAAAAGAAATAGGCCAAAGACTTTTTGAAAAAATTCATTCTCTATCAAATAAGACCAGAGAACCTCTTGGCAGAGGAGCTTCAGGAGATATAACTTATCAGATAGATAAACTTGCAGAAGAAATTATTATTTCAGCTCTTGAATCAACCGGTGAACCTTTAACCATTATCTCCGAAGAAATTGGGATTAGAAAAATTAAAGGTGGAGGGAAAAATGTTTTGATTGACCCTATTGATGGTAGTAGAAATGCAGTTTCAGGGATACCTTTTTATTGTTCTTCGATTGCCATAGCGGATGGGGACAGGATAGGTGACATTGAACTTGCATATATTATAAATCTCATTAATGGTGATGAATTCTATGCTAAAAAAGACAATGGAGCATTTATGAACAATAATATGATTAAATCCCAGGCAGATGATAGTTTTCGGACAATAGCTTATGAAGCACAGTTGCCATCAAGGGATTTAAAGACTATTTTGCCTTTACTCTCGGCAGCAAGAAAAGTTCGTTGCTTTGGTTCAACAGCTCTTGATCTTGCATACCTTGCAGCAGGATCTTTGAGTGTTTTTGTTAATCCCTCTCCCTCAAGATGTATTGATTTTGCAGGTGGATGGCTTATTGTTAAGGAATCTGGCGGAGTCTTTACAGACATACAAGGTAATTCAATAGAAAATATCAGTGTAGGTATCGAAAAATCAACTCCCCTTCTGGTATCTGGTAATTTATTGCTGCACAGAAAAGCACTCAAACTAATTAAAAATCAATTACAGGGGACCTCGCAAGATATTTTAATGTAAGAATTTAGTTTCTTTATATTTTTTATTTGTTTGCTTTTAGATAATATCAAAAGTTAAATAAAAAGAAAAATAAAGGGGGAAAATATGGATAATTCTTTGGCAAGAAACAGTAATCTATTACTGTATTTTTTTAATTCTTTAGGGAAAAAGATAATAAAGATAATAAACGAACTTGGTGCTATAGTCATTTTTTTTATACTTGCTTTTCTGAAGATCTTCAGGCGCAAGCAAATTCATGAGATTATTCAGCAAATTTATTATATTGGTGCAAAGTCAGCGAATATTGTTATGCTCGTTGGCCTTTTTACCGGTATGGTTTTAGGTCTGCAACTTTATTATACTTTGACGAAAGTAGGTTCATCCGGATTCCTTGGTTCTGTTGTTGCGCTTACACTTATAAGAGAATTAGGACCTGTTCTTACCGCTATAATGATAACAGCGCGTGCAGGCTCTGCAATGACAGCCGAGATTGGCAATCTTCGCATTTCCGAGCAGATAGACGCTCTTTATACTATGAGAATAGACCCGCAACGTTATCTTGTCAGCCCATGCATTGCAGCTTCGATCATTAGCTTTCCCTTGCTCACTGCTTTATTTGACCTTATTGGCATTCTCGGCGGATACATCACCGGTGTTGTCCTTCTCGGTGTAGATAAAGGCGCATACTTCTATCGCATTCAGGCACACGTAGACATAATTGATATCAGGGGCGGGTTTATAAAATCAATTGTCTTTGCTTTGCTTGTCTCTACAATATGTTGCTATAACGGATACTTTACTCATTTGCGGACCGACAGTTACGGTGCGCGTAGCGTCAGCTTATCTACTACTTCGGCAGTTGTATTATCCTGTGTAACAATACTAATCTCAGACTATGTTGTTACATCTTTTCTTATGTAGGCATTCATATGGAAACACCTTTAATAGAATTCAAAGGTATAACCAAACGATTTTCAGGAAAAACGGTTCTTGACAGGATTGATCTGTCTATTTATGAAAACCAGATTACAACAATTATAGGCAAAAGCGGAAGTGGCAAGAGTGTTCTAATTAAACATATCATAGGACTCCTTTCCCCTGATGAAGGAAGTATTCTTTTCAGAGGGAAACCGGTCGATAAGATGAAGAAAAAAGAATGGGAAGAATATAGGAGCAGAATTAGCTATATGTTCCAGAATAATGCCCTTTTCGATTCTATGACCGTGTTTGAGAATATAGCTTTGCCTTTAAAACAAACAACCAATCTTAAAAAGAAAGAAATTGAAAAGAAGGTAATGTCACGCATTGAACAGATGGAACTTTTGGATGCTGCAAACAAATATCCTGCCGAACTTTCAGGTGGCATGCAAAAACGAGTAGCTATGGCAAGAGCTCTCGTAACAGACCCTGCAATCGTTCTGTTTGATGAACCCACAACCAGTCAGGACCCTATAAGGAGAAATATAATTCTAAGCATGATAGCCCATTACAGAAAAAAATTCGGGTTTACCGCTATACTTATTAGCCATGATATACCAGATGTCTTTTTTATTTCCGACCGCATACTTCTATTATGGGACGGGAAGATTGCTTTTAATGGCTCATACGAAGAGTTTTATAGACTCAAGCATCCAATGATAGATGAATTTCTATTGAGCATCGAAGGACTTAAGGATGAACTCACCGGACTGCTTTCAAAAAGAATGTTTAGATCACGCTATGACATCCTCACGGATCAAAGGAATATTGGCAATATAATTACAGCAGTACTTTTTAGTATTGAATTTAAGATGCCAGACGAAATAAATGGCTCGCTGATTTCTACAGAAATCCTAAAAGCACTCGGAGAATATGTAAATACATACTTTGGACCATTAGGGGGGTTCTCGGCACGTCATAGCAGTAGAAAGATACTCACTGTTTTACCATATTTAAAACCCGAGGAGGTGGAAAAATCGGTTCATGATTTTGCATTAGAACTTCAGCAAAAAACTCTTACCGGAAGTGCAGCAGATGTTAGGGAATGCTTTGAAATAGAAGTAACTGCTGGCATAACCGAAGCCGGACCATCCGATGATATTGAGAACATAATCGAAAAGGCCGAGAAAAACAAAAAAATAATTGCGTTATACAAGTGTGGCAAGGAGGACAGTTAGAAATGAAAAAATACTCGATGGAAACAATAGTAGGAATATTTGTAGTTATAGGAATTTTTTGTGTAGGATATATGACTATAAAATTGGGGAAAATATCATTATTCGGAGATGATTACTACACTCTTTATGCACGTTTCGGTTCGGTATCAGGATTAAAAACCGACAGCCCGATAGAAGTTTTTGGCATACAGGTTGGTCGCGTAGAACGATTAGTTATAGATAAAGAAAAACAAACTGCTCTTGCAGAATTAAGGATAAGAAAAGACATTACTATTTATGATGATGCACGTGCCACTATCAAGACTTCCGGTCTTATTGGTGACAAGTTCGTCAATATCGACCCCGGAGGAGGAGGCGAAATCCTTAAATCCGGAGGCACCATAACCGAAACCGGTTCGCCCATTGATATAGAGGATCTCATAAGTAAATACGTTTTTGGAGATATAACAAAGACTGGCAAATAGAAATGTATCTATTTTTCGGTTCAAGCAACTTTTTTAAGAGGTTTTAAAGGAACGATAATTGTTGCTTTTGTACCGAATCCCGGTTTTGAATCAAATTTAAAATGACCGCCAAGATATTTAATTCGCTCATGTATCGTAAATAATCCGAAACCTTCTTTCTTATTTGTATAAGGATTTATTTTAACTGTATCAACACCAATTCCATCATCCTCAACCTGTATCTGCATATTTTTATAGTCACGATTTATAGAAATTTTCACATTTTTCGCTTTTGCATGTCGGGCGACATTTATCATCAATTCCCTTACAGCCTGATAAAGAAGTATTCTTGTTTCATCATTTATTGGTTTTGGTCTTAAATCATCCTCAAACCTGAAAATAAGTCCGAGTTGTTTCTGGAATTGATACCCCAACCATTTTAGTGCTGGCTCAAGACCTTCTTCATATAATATAGGCGTGCCCAGCTGAAACGTAAGTGATTTTGTATATTCCATTGTCTGGTTTATTAGGTCAATCAATTCATCGGTGAGTTCTTTTGATTTGTCATATGATTTAGATTCCCTTAGTGTTTCAAGTTTATTTTTACAATAAAAGAGAGTTTGTCCTATATAATCATGCAATTCAGAAGCAATACATCTTCTCTGCCTTTCTTCTACAAGGGATAATTCAGATGACAATGTTCTTAATTGTTCCTGATAAGATATCAATTCTTTTTCAGCTATTTTTCTGGCAGTAATATCAGTAAATACACCGAAACTCCCGTTAAAATTTTTATTTTCATCAAAAATAGGTCTTGGAGAAACCAGTGTGTAAAGCTTTTTTTCGTTTTTCCCTGTTATTGTAATTTCATAAGGAGAGGAATCACCCTGCATTCTTGAAGACCAGTGTTTTTGAAATATTTTCTGATTTTCTTTGTCAAAAAGTACCATAATCTGATAGCCGATAAGTTCTTCTTTAGAATAACCTGTCATCTTACAGAATTGTTCATTTACAAAGGTGATTATGCTATTTTTATCTATCATTGCAAGACCTTCGCTCATTGTTTCAATAAGGGTGCGATGATGTTCCTCACTTTGCCGAAGTGCGTCTTCAGCACGTTTTCTATCCAATATTTCCTGCTGAAGCTTCTCGTTTGCGAGAGTAAGTTCCATTGTACGTTCTTTTACCCGTTGTTCCAATTCATCATGTGCTAATTGCAAAGCATTCTCTACTTTTTTTCTCTTTGTAATTTCTTTATAGATATTTTCAATAGTTTCGTTGGTAACACGTTTAAGAGATTCAAGTAATTCAACTTTTGAAGTCCCTTTTACCCTTGCATTGAGATTACCTGTCGAAACTTTGTGAAGCACATCAAAATGTTCGGCAAGACCTATAGCTATTTCATGGGATTGATCAACTATTTCTCCTATTTCTGAAGCTGTAAGATTTATGAGTTTCTTCAGTTTTCTTATAAGCTCAATATTTGAGTACTCGGATATTCTTACAGTCGGATCCCCTGATGAGATTTTCTTTAATGCTTCAAAAACTTCAGACATACTCAAGGCGAGTTCCATACTCATCGATTCAAGTTCCTTATCCCGCTCAACAATCATTCTTGAGAACTCTTTAAATTGCTTGTTTACAACTTTAATAGTTGCTTTCATAGCATTTATATCTTTATTTGCTTTTAACATCTCGCAATCAAGACACATTTCTATTTTCTCAAGAAATTTACCTTGAATTGAATCCCTGCATTGTGTTCCCGAAAACAGCCAGCATTTATAGTCATCCGATTCATAGGCAGGGCATTGAATTTTATTGCACTTAAATACTTCCCAGCATTTCAAGGGTTTCATTATTAAAATTACCGAACCTTTCCAGGAACTCCCTGTTTAAGATGCTACTATTTTTTAATTTTATAATATTTCCGTATATTTCTAAAGACGCCCAAAATACATTATTCGTGTTAAGGTATCTGTATATTAAATCCTTTTATTTTGCGATGAAGGTTGCTTCGCTCTACTTCCAGAACTTCGGCGGTCTTTGATATATTCCAGTTGTTTTCTTGAAGCTTTCTAATAATAAAATCCCTCTCAAAAGCTTCTTTTGCTTCTCTTAAAGTATTAAAAGAAAAACAATCCGAATGTGTGTTTTGATTTAAGAAAATATTTTTAGGTGTAATAATTTCAGAAGGAGTCATGATTACAAGTCTCTCGATTACATTTCTTAGTTCTCTAATATTTCCCGGCCAGTCATATACAGAAAGCAATCTCAATCCATCATCTGTAATTTTTTTTGGTTTTTGTCCGTATTCATCTGCGAAATATTTAAGGAAATGTTCAACAAGTTCAGGGATATCTTCCTTCCTTTCCCTTAACGGAGGAATAATAATAGGTATTACATTTAATCTGAACAAAAGATCTTCTCTAAAATTTCCTTTTTTTACTTCTTCAAAAAGATCCTTGTTTGTAGCAGATATAATTCTAACATCGACCTTTATATTTTTACTTCCACCAACTCTCTGGAATTCCTGAGTTTCGATAATACGCAGTACTTTGGACTGGGTTGATAATGACATATCACCAACTTCATCAAGAAATAGTGTTCCTTCATCGGCAAGCTCAAATTTCCCTTTTTTACGTTCAAATGCTCCGGTAAAAGAACCTTTCTCATGTCCGAATAGCTCGCTTTCTATAAGTTCCTGAGGAATTGCTGCACAATTCATTTCGATAAAGGGCTTATCGACTCTTGGGCTATTTTCATGCAGAAGGTGTGCAACAAGCTCCTTACCAGAACCGCTTTCCCCGAGTATTAATACTCTACTGTTACTTATAGCTGCCATATTAATTTGTTCTTTTAAGTTCTGGATTTTTGTTGAACTACCAACAAGTTTCCATTTTCTTGTGATGTCTTCTTTTAAAGCTCTGTTTTCAAGCTCCAATGTCCTTTTTTCAAGAGCCAATTTTGTTACCAGAAGAACTCTTTCGAGTGAAAGTGGTTTTTCGAGAAAATCATAGGCGCCAGAGCGTGTAGCTTTTACAGCAAGTTCAATATTTGCATGACCCGATATCATTACAACCGGCATAGTTGGATTTATGGATTTTATTTCTTTCATGGTTTCTATGCCATCGATTCCGGATAGCCATACATCAAGAAAAACAATATCAGGCGAATTTTCCTTCATTATTTTAAGGGCTTCTTCTCCTGATGATGCTGTAATTACATCATAACCTTCATCTTTGAATATATCCGAGAGTGTTTCCCTTATTCCTTCTTCATCATCTACTATTAGTACGAGTTTATCTATCATTTATATCTCCTTTATTGGCATCTCTATTTTAAATACCGAACCTTTCGGTATATTCTCTCTTACTGTTATTTCCCCGCCATGTTCTTTAACAATCCTGTTTGCTATTGCAAGACCAAGACCTGTCCCGCCCTTTTTTGTTGAAAAATTAGGTTGAAAAAGTCTATCCATATCCGTTTTTTTGATTCCAGTGCCTGTATCTGCAATTTCAACAGAAAGACTATTCAACTCTGGATTAAAATTTATGACAACATCAATAACACCGGTATCGGACATTGCCTGTATTGCGTTATCAAATATATTTATAAGAACTCTCTTGAATTGTTCCGTGTCGAGTTCAACAGAGGGAATGTCATTGGGTATTGATACGTTTATCTTAATATTCTTATAACCATAGTACAGATGGATTACTTCATCTATAATATTATAAAGATTTGCAGGTTTCTTTTTTATTTCCGGCATTTTCCCGTATCTTGAAAACTCGTCAACAAGCTTTTTTAAACTCTCAACTTCTCTTATGATTGTTCTAGTAGATTGATAGAAAGTATTTTCAAAGTCCTTGTCTTTATTATCCCATTTTTTCATCATGCGTTCTGTCGAAAGCCTTATAGGTGTTAAAGGATTCTTGATTTCGTGGGCAATTTTTCTTGCAGCATCCTGCCATGTTAGAGCTTTCTGGGCTTCTATAGCTTCTGTAATATCATCAAAAACAACAAGCAACCCGATATATTTTTCGTTATCTTTCAGACTCGTTATAAAAATATTAAGGGATAATTTCTTATCACCAATCAATGTGCTTATCTGTTTTTTCACAGGTCTAAATTGCCTGCCCTCTATGCTTTTAACTATCTCTCTTATTTCCTGAGAATCGATTTGTGATAACAATTCATTGTAATTTTTATTTACAACTTCATCCTGTCTTATCCCGAGAATCATACATGCTGCACCATTTATCATTGAAATATTCCCGTTAATATCAAGCATAATAACCCCTGAATTTATATTATCAAGAATGTTTTTAAGATACAGATAAGCTGACTGAATGGATTCTTTGCCTGCTTTTAAGTTTTTCACCATTTCATTAAAAGAATTCACGAGCAGACCCATTTCGTCTTCTTTCTCTAAATCAATATGCACATCAAGATTTCCAGAAGAAACCTGCTGATTTGCAAGAACGAGCATCTGTATTGGATCGGTTATATTTCTTGAGATCCTTAAAGCAACCCAAAGGGCAAAGAATACAACTATTGTAGTGATAAACCCAAGTATCAGGAGATAGTTTGCTTTAACAGGAACTCTCAATGATTCTAAAGTTAAGTAATTTTCATATGCATCATTTATTTTATCTGCATACTTTGTAATTGAAGAAGGCATATAAGTTTCAACAATCGCTACTCTTATGACCCTGCCATTTTTATATTCAGGCACAGCTGCTCTTATTATATCTCTGGTATCATTTGAAATAACCTCTGCTCCTTCTTTACCTTCAAATGCAGATTTAATTGTTTCGGTTGCTTCTTCAGGAAGTTGATAAATATATTTTAGCGTATAACTGCCCTGAACTTCTTTTTCATTATGAATCCGGCTCCTAGCAAAAGCAAGAGCCTTCTGTTTTTCATTTTCATAGATTGTTTTTGCGATTTCAACCGAGCTTTCAATAGGTGTCTTAATCTGGGGAATAAACCAGCGGTCTATATAATTTGTGATTAATCCGCTTGCTATAAAAAACAAAAGGGCAGAAGGAATTAAAGTGATGATGACAAATGTCGCAACCAGTCTCGTTTTGAATTTATAACCCGGAACTTGATGTTTTTTCTCAAAAAAAAGTTTTACAAGACTTTTGGCTATGAAAAAAATTAAGACAAGTAATGCAAGAAAAGTAAGGTTAAAAAGAAGCAGAAGAATAATCTGTGTTGGAAAAGGTATTGTTTCATGCCTTATATAATGGATCTCGAGGGCAAAAGATGTGATTATAAAAATCGCTGAGAAAAAAAGAAAAATTTTAAATCTTAATTCTTTCATTTGAGTAAGCCGGTTGTGAAATATTGAGAATCTTTTTTAATTTTAAATGCATTTTCGGATACAAAAAACATGAAATAACCCAATACAGGAGGGAGTTTTCTAATTTTCGATTCAGCAGTTACTCTAACAAAATATACGCTATTTTCGAGCTCCTTAATATTTGCAAGTTTAATATTTTCAAAACTTAACGCCCATTGAAGCATGGACTCAAATGATTTAAATCTTTTTCTGACCTGAGATGCACCATCATTTGAAGTTGCTATAAATTCAGTTTTGACCGGATCAACTTTAATCGTTCTGGTAAATGATTTGCCTGTGATAAATTCATCAGGCCACATTTCCCATACCCTGAAGAGATCTATATGAAATATTATTTCCTTCTTTATTCCATTTTTTATTTCTTCGATGAATTTATCATCAAGGGTAACAGAAGTTGTGACATATATATCGTTTTCAAATATTCTTACCTCGGGACCAGAAATTTCAGCAGCTATTAATCTTGATTGAAACGCAAAAAAAACAAGTGCGAGCGCAACAATAATTGAAACTATATCTTTTTTTAAGTTACCTATAAAAATATTTTTCATGATTATTTCTTTGAACAAAGGCTTGACTTATTTCAAAAATTGTATTTTCATTATAGCATAGCAGATTATACTACTACTAAATAGTTATTATACATAATCTTTAAGGAGGGTTAGATGGAGATAAAAACAGTTAAAATTAATATCCCAGAAGGTTGCAATATAATACTCGGACAGACTCATTTTATTAAAACTATTGAAGATCTTTATGAAATTATTGCAACCACAGTGCCTGGTGCAAAATTTGGAATAGCTTTTACCGAAGCATCTGGTCCGTGTCTTATCAGAACAGAAGGAAATGACGGTGAATTGATTGATGTATGTGTTGATAATCTCAAAGAAGCAGGAGCGGGTCATGTATTTTGTATTTTATTAAAAAATGCTTTCCCGATTAATGTCCTAAATCAAATTAAGAATTGTCCCGAGGTATGCCGTATTTTTTGCGCTACTGCCAATCCGCTTGAAGTTGTAATATGTAAAACAGAGCTGGGTAGCGGCATTATTGGAGTAATAGATGGCTTTTCACCAAAAGGAGTTGAGACTCCCGGTGATAAAGCCCATAGAAAAGAATTTCTGAGAAAAATAGGATATAAACTATAATTTATTATAAAGGAGAAGATATGCTGCCAGAACTTAAGTATGACGAAAAAGGACTCATACCCGCTATCATTCAGGATATTAATACAGGTGAGGTATTAATGATGGCTTACATGAATGAGAAGTCTTTGCAGATGACCGTAGAAACAGGGTACACTCATTTTTGGTCCCGTTCAAGACAAAAATACTGGAAAAAAGGGGAGACATCAGGTCATGTCCAGGAAGTTAAAGAGATATTATACGATTGTGATGCTGATACTTTACTTGTCAAAGTAATACAGCATGGCTCTGGAGCATGCCACACAGGCAACAGAACATGCTTTTACAGAAATATTAAATAGAGAATTACTAATAAAAATAGGAGAATGATATGAGTAAATATAAGTGTTCGGTTTGTGGTTATATTTATAATCCTGAAGAAGGAGACCCTGATTCAGGAATTCCTCCCGGAACACCCTTTGAAAAACTTCCGGATGATTGGAAATGTCCGGTATGCGGGGCTGAAAAATCAGCTTTTGAAAAGATCGATTAATTTTTATGTTTCATCAAAAGATTGTATAATTTAGCCAAAGATAGGGGGTTCTTATGTCAATAAATAACAAAAGGACATTGAAAAAGACGCCGACCTATATTACAGGACTCGATGAAATTCTTAATGGAGGATTACCATACGGACGTACATCACTTGTATTTGGGACTCCTGGGAATGGAAAAACTGTAATGGGGGTGGAATACCTTTATAGAGGAGCAATAAATGGAGAACCGGGTATTTTTCTTGGGTTTGAAGAAACAGTGAAAACCCTATGCGAAAATGCACTTACCATGGGTTTTAATCTTTCTTCTTTGATGAAAAAAAATCAACTTTTTCTTATGGACGGAAAGATTGAGCCTGATATAGTCATGAGTGGCAAGTTTTCACTTAAGCCTATGCTTTCAATTATTTCAGGAAAAGCAAAGGAAATAGAAGCAAAGAGACTCGTTCTGGATGCGCTGGATGTGGTTTTCGGGTTATTAGAAAATCCTGTTCAGGTACGTTCAGAATTATATCATTTAAATCTATGGCTTATGAAGTTAGGACTTACAACACTTATAACCTTAAAACCAAGAGAAGGTTATCCGGGAACTTTGTTTCAGGATTATTTTTACTCAATATCAGATTGTGTTATTCATCTTGATGTAAGGCAATTAGATCAGGTCTCTACAAGACGCTGTCGTATAGTTAAATATCGTGGTTCTGATTTTGGAAGAAATGAATATCCTTTTATTATTACTGATAAAGGTATCCGTTTAATTCCAATTACAAAATTTGATCTAAGACATAAGCCTTTTGGAGAGAGAATTTCATCTGGCATTGCAAGACTCGATGATATGCTTGGAGGAGGCTACCAGAGAGCATCATGTATTCTATTGGCAGGTGAACCGGGAACAGGAAAAACAATTCTTGCAACAACATTTATTGCCCAGATGTGTAAACAAAATGAAAAGGCTTTGTATTTGAGTTTTGAAGAATCACCTGAAGCCCTTACTCATAATACAGCAAGCGTAGGATTAAATCTTGAACAATTTACAACATCGGGAAATCTTTTAATTGTAGGTGCAATGCCTGAAGCAACAGGTGTTGAAGAACATTTAATGAGACTTTTTGATAAAGTTGAAAGCTTTAATCCACAGCATGTAATTATAGATGCTATTTCTGCCTGTGAACGAATAGCGGGCAAAGAAGCTGCTTTTGATTATCTCATGCGTATTTTGAATTTCCTAAAAGAAAAAGGTATAACAGTAGTTCTTACAAACCAAACATCGGGTAAAAAATCACAGTTAGAAATATCAGGCAATGGAATATCATCCATGGTGGATACAGTAGTTTTTATAACATATGTACATGGTGAGAAAGAAATTAACAGAACTATTCAGATTCTAAAAGCAAGGGGTTCAAGTCATTCAAATAAAATAAAAGGATTCAGAATAAATGACAATGGTATAGAGATTTATGATATTTGAAATTAAGGTCTTAGAGGAATTTTAGGGAGGGATAAGTTGGCTGGTAATATAAAAGGTAAGAAGAAAGAAAAATCTATTGATAGACCGGACAAAAGAAAAAAGCTTTTATATTATAATTTAAGGTTATTTATTGCCGGTGATGAACCAAATTCAAGAATAGCAAAAGAGACTTTGGAAAATTTATGTAAAAAGTATCTTTATGAAAATTATAAACTGGAAATAATTGATGTGGTTAAGGATTTTAAATCAGCAATTGAGGAAAAGATCTTTTTCGCTCCGACTTTAATTATTGAGACTTCTGAATTTAAATCAAGAATTGTTGGTTCTTTGATTGATAAGAAAAAATTACTGGATATTCTTGGTTTGTCTGAAACAAACAGTGATAAATGAACAAAAAAAAGCTTACTTATAAAGAACTTCAGGAAAGACTTACTCAGGCTGAAGAAGCTATTGAAGCATTGCGTTCAGGCAAAGTTGATTTAATATTAGGTGAGAATTGTCCACTTGTAATTAAGGCAAGGACACTGGAGCAAGAGGCGCAAAAGCTCAATGCTGCAATTGAACAAACATCGGATTGGGTAGTTATAACCAATAAGGATGGAACTATTGAATATGTAAATAAGGCAGTAGAAATAATATCAGAATATAGAAGAGAGGAATTAATTGGGAAAAATCCCAGAATTTTTAAGTCAGGAAAGCATGATAGGGAATTTTATAAGAATTTATGGGAAACAATATGTTCTGGAAATGTATTTAATGCAATTTTGATAAACAGGAAAAAGACAGGAGACTTGTTCGAACTTCATTATACAATAACACCATTAAAAAATAAAGACGGTCAAATTCATCATTTTATAGCTACAGCAAAAGACATAACAGAACAGAAGCTCCTTAAGGAACAGATGGAATATTCCGCAAAATATGATACTCTAACCGGTCTATATAACAGAAAATATTTTACAGAAGAGATTAACCATCTGGCAGATAATGCTCAGAAACAGGGGATTAAATTTGCTGTAGTCTTAGTTGATATTGATAAATTTACAGCTCTGAATGATACTTTTGGTTTTGAAACCGGAGACGAAATATTAAAAAGAGCAGGCAAGAGAATTTTCAATAGTATCTGTACGGATTGCAAGGTTTCACGTTTTGAGGCTGACAAATATGGAGTGCTACTTTCTGATACAGGCAATCCCGAGGATATAATTTTAGTGCTCGAAAAAATAAGAAGCAATTTCAATAGATCATTTAAAATCGGTACTGAAGATATATTTCTTACATTATGCATGGGGATTTCAATATTTCCTGAAAATGGCAATAGTGCTGAAGCTCTAATAAAAAATGCTGAAATTGCACTTTCAAAAGCAAGATCTATAAGGTTGAATAACTATCAGTTTTTTGAAGAAGAAATCAATATTAAAACCTCGGAATTTGTACACATGCAGAGACATTTATTCCATGCGCTCAAAAAAAATGAATTTACCATGCATTATCAACCTTATTTTGATTGTCAAACCCGTGAATTGAAGGGAGTAGAGGCATTGATACGGTGGAATAATCCAAAATTTGGTCTTGTAACTCCCGGAATGTTTATCCCATTTCTTGAAGAAACAGGAATGATATTAGAAGTTGGCAAGTGGATTATAAGAACAGTATGCAAACAAATCAGGGAGTGGATAAATAAAGGTTATGATAAACAGATGGTGCCTGTGTATATCAATCTATCATTGGCTCAATTCATGCAAAAGGATTTAACAGATTTTATTGAAAGAACTATTTCTGAAACAAATATAAAGTCAGAATACTTAGGTTTTGAGATTACCGAAAGCTTTTTTATGCATGATATTGAGCATACCCAGAAAATATTAGGAAACCTAAGACAAAAAGGGATTTCTGTAAATATAGATGACTTTGGAACAGGATATTCTTCACTTAGCAGTTTGTGGAAGTTGCCTTTTAATAATTTAAAAATTGACAGCTCTTTTATTAAAGAATTAACAACCAATCCTGACAATACAGCTATAGTAATAACAATAATCTCACTTGCCCATAATCTTAATCTTAAGACAATTGCTGAAGGTGTTGAGAACGAAATTCAGTGGCAGACGCTTCGAATACTTAAATGCGATATGGTGCAGGGCTATTATTTTAGCAGACCTTTGCCAGCAGATGAAGTTGAAAGATTCTTTGAAAGTAAAATAATATTGTTTACATAAGAAGGAGAATTTTATATATGGAAGATTTAAAGCATTCCGAGACATGGAGAGTATTTAGAATTCAATCAGAGCTTGTTGAAGGATTCGAGACTTTAAATGATCTTGGACCAGCGGTAGCAATTTTTGGGAGCTCACGCATGAAGCCCGGCTCGCATTATTATAAAAAAGCTGTTGAACTTGGAAGACTTCTTTCAAATTCAGGGTTCTCGGTTATTACAGGCGGCGGTCCCGGAATTATGGAAGGAGCTAATAAAGGGGCTAAAAAAGGCAAAGGAAAATCTGTAGGACTTAATATAGAAATTCCAGCAGAGCAGCATCCCAATCCTTATCAAGATATAAATCTTTCATTCAGATATTTTTTTATCAGAAAACTAATGTTTGTCAAATACTCAATGGCATTCATTATTTTTCCCGGAGGCTTTGGCACAATGGATGAATTATTTGAAGCATTGACTTTGTCTCAAACAAAAAAGATAGGGGTATTCCCTATAATTCTATTTGGTAGTGAATACTGGGCAGGATTAATTGAATGGTTCAGATCAACACTTATACCACACAATACAATTGAGGCAAAGGATCTCGGATTATTCAGTGTTGTTGATGAAGTTCATGAAGTTTGCGGTATTTTACAGGAATACAAGAAAGCATATAATCAGGAAATACCTGAATGCAAACAACCAAGATAACCTATTTGCGGGGATGTTCTTTACGGTAATCTACAGGTCTTTCTTTAAGCCCTTTATCCGACCATATGCCAAGCTTATTTTTACGGGCATAGGATTGGGCTTCTGTAAATTCATTAACATACTTTACATTAGGCGGAAAAGTAAAAAGCATTGCATATCCGTTCTCAAGGATTTTCTTATTAATTAGCTGTCCATCTGAAGTTCTTAAATATCCGAGCAATCTACCATATTTATCCCTTTTATCAACATCATATTCGATAGACACTTTCCATCCTGAAGAACTTATTATAGATTGGAGAAATTCTTTTGATTTATCCCCCCATGGTTTCTGCGCAAGTTCAGGAGCGTCAATGCCTATAAGCCTGATTTTTTCTTCTTTCTTGCCGATTTTTACAGTAACAGTATCCCCATCTGCTACCGATAAAACAGGAATCAGAGAGCTTGCAGGTTTACTACCTATTGAACCTTTATTTTCATTTAAAAAATAAAAAACTGCAACAACAATAAAAATAAATGAGGTAAGTATATTAACATTTCTAAATTTTCTATTCTTAATATTCATATACATATTATATACTTTTTAAGGTTATAATTATCATATGCAATTAACACCCGGACCCGGCTATACAATCACCATCAGGATTGAAATGCCTAAACAAGTAGGCCTTTTTTCTTCTGTTGCTTCTGCAATAAATGGTGTAGGCGGAGATATATGCGCTTCTGATATAGTGAGAACCAGCAGCAATTCAGTTTTCCGGGATTTTACTGTAAATGCGCGCGATGAAGATCATGAAAAAGAAATTGTTGAAGCTGTAAAAAAAATTGAAGGGCTTAGAATAGTACATGTATCTGATAGAACATTTCTTTTACATCAAGGTGGCAAAATCGAGATACGCAATAAACTCCCGATAAAAAATCGTAATGACCTTTCAAGGGTTTACACTCCCGGTGTAGCCCGCATATGTATGGCAATTCATAATGACATACAGAAAGCTTATCGTTATACAATTAAAAGAAATTCTATTGCAATAATAACCGATGGCACAGCAGTTCTTGGGCTCGGGGATATAGGACCTGAAGCAGCATTGCCTGTAATGGAAGGCAAGGCGATGATTTTTAAAGAATTTGCAAATATTGATGCATTCCCTATATGTCTTTCATCAAAAAAGCCGGATGAAATAATAAACACAATTATAAATATTTCGCCCTCATTTGGAGGAATTAATCTTGAGGATATTTCTGCTCCAAGATGTTTTGAAATAGAAGAAAACCTAAAACAAAAACTTGATATACCAGTATTTCATGATGACCAGCACGGCACAGCAGTCGTTGTGCTGGCTGCACTGTTGAATGCTTTAAAATTAGTTAATAAGAAGATAGAAGATTTAAAAGTTGTTATTTCAGGAGCTGGAGCAGCCGGGATAGCGTGTTGCAAAACATTAATAGAAATAGGAGTAAAAAATATGATTGTCTGTGATACAGCAGGCTCAATATATGAAGGTAGAACAAATAATATGAACCCTGTAAAACAATGGGTTTCTAAAAATACAAATACAGAGAAATTTAAAGGAAGTCTCTCAGACGCCTTAAACAGAGCAGATGTTTTCATAGGTGTTTCAGCAGGAAATATTCTAACTGTAGAGGATATTAAAAAAATGGCTAATGATTCTATTGTCTTTGCACTTGCAAATCCTTTGCCTGAAATTTCACCAGATGAAGCTTTGCCTTATGTCAGAATTATGGCGACAGGCAGGTCTGATTATCCAAATCAGATAAATAACATGCTCTGTTTCCCGGGACTTTTCAGGGGATTGCTTGATTCAAGAGCTAAAACAGTTAATGAAGAAATTAAACTTGCTGCTGCAAGAGCAATAGCTTCAATAATAGATGAAAAAGACTTAAGTGAAGATTATATAATCCCGAGTATTTTCAACAGAAAAGTTGTACAGGCAGTTGCATCAGCAGTTGAGGAAGAATCATATAGAACAGGAGTTGCAAGTAAAGAGAGATGAGGTCTTATATTGAAAAGAAAATACTAAGATACAAAGAAGGTTCATTAATAGAAATTAGTGATGCTATAGCTGCTGAGAAAAAATTACAGATAGTAATTAATGGTAAAGAAATTGTCAGTTTAGTTTGCACACCTTTACAAATCAGAGAACTTGTAATAGGTTTTTTACTTACCGAAGGAATTCTCAAAGGTCATTTTTGCGCTGATTCTCTCTTAATTAAAGATAATGACGAAATAACTGTAGGCATTACACTTGATGGAGAAATTGAAGAATGTCAGATGACAATAACATCAGGTTGTGTAGGAGGAATTACATTTTCTGCAAAAAAAGAATTAAGCAAAATCTCTGATAAATTTGTTTTAAATGCTGGAACATTAAAGAAGTTGTTTATAGAGTTTAACCAAAAGTCAGAACTTTTTAGAATGACAGGTTGTGTCCATAGTGCTGCGATTGCTGATAAAGATGGAATAATTTCTTTCTCTGAAGATGTTGGAAGACACAACGCAGTTGATAAAATCATAGGCTATTGCATAATTGAAAATATACCTTTTACAGAAAAAATATTACTTGCAAGCGGCAGGCTTTCATCAGAAATTGTAACAAAAGCAGGAAAGTGGGGAATACCTATTATAGCAAGCAGGACTTCGCCAACCAGTCGTGCAGTTGAAATCGCTGAAAATGCAGGAATTACACTCATTGGTTTTGTAAGAGGAGACAGATTCAATATTTATACAAACAGCCATCGCATAACTATATGAGCAAAGAGCTAAGAGCAAAGATTGTACAACATAGAAAGGTATTTTAAGAGTAAAATAAGGTATATAAGATTAGCTGGAGGGAATATGGGTACTGTTACGAAAGAAAAAAAGGTTGCTGATATGACTGTGGGAGAACTTCAGGAAATTATTAGAAAAACAATTAGTGAATTTCTGGATCCTGATTATGGACTTGAATTAAGACCCGAAATAGAAAAGGAACTCGAGGAGTCCTTAAAACAAAAAGAACGTGCTGAAGGAATTCCACTTGAAAAAGTAATAAAAGAATTAGGGCTTAAATAGTGTTTCGGGTTATCATACTTCCTAAAGCCTTTAATGATCTTTCAAAGCTTGATAAATCTATATCTAAGCGTATTATAGAAAAAATTATATGGCTATCTGAGAATGCTGAAAACATTACTCATTTTTCTCTTAAAGGTAGATTTAATGAACTGTTTAAGTTACGAATAGGTGATTGGCGGGTTATTTATGATTTAGATTACGAACAAAGGATAATGACAGTACATAAAGTCGGACACAGAAGCGAGATTTATAAATAAAATAGAATTAAAACCAAATTCATCTGTAATAACACTATTTATGATATAATTTTTTATGAGCATAGTTAAAGAAATTCCTTATATAAGCCCTGAAGATTTGCCAAAAGTGCCATTTGTAATAAACGGCATTTCATCAAGATTTATCCGTGAAAATAAGATTGTACCTCTTGAAATGAAAAATAATGTCTTAAAAGTCGTAATGGCAAATCCAGATGATTCATCTGTAATTGATGCGCTAAGGGTAGCAACATCTTCTGATATTGTAGTTTATACTTCGGACAAGAATCTTCTTGAGGAATATATTTCCCGTTTCTATGAGCAGGAATCACAAAACATAAACAGAATTATTGAAGATCTTGGAGACAGGGGGATAGAATTTCTTAAAGACGAAGAGGAAGATATTGGCCATCTAAAAGACCTTGCATCAGAAGCTCCGATAATCCGTCTTGTTAATATGCTCATATCAAGAGCAGTTGAAAGCAGGGCGAGTGATATTCATATAGAGCCTTTTGAAGATGAACTAAAAGTTCGTTATCGAATAGACGGAGTCCTACATGATATAGAATCAACTCCTAAGAGATTGCAGGCTGCTATTGTTTCAAGAATTAAAATTATGGCAAAACTTAATATCGCAGAAAGAAGGCTGCCGCAGGATGGACGCATAAGACTTAAAATAGGCGATAAAGAGCTTGATTTAAGAGTTTCAACAATTCCTGTGTTATATGGTGAAAGTGTTGTTATGAGACTTCTGCATAAAGAAGGCATTGTTATAGACCTTAACCTTCTTGGATTTCCCGGGCATACACTTAATTTATTTAACCAATTAATTCAAAAACCAAATGGAATAATTCTCGTAACAGGACCAACAGGAAGTGGAAAAACCACAACGCTTTATGGCGCTCTTGATAAAATTAATTCACCTGATAAAAAGATTATAACGGTTGAAGACCCTGTTGAGTATCAATTGAAAGGTGTAAATCAAATTCAGGTAAAACCTCAAATAGGTTTGAATTTCGCAAATACTTTAAGGCATATTGTCAGGCAGGACCCTGATATTATTATGATAGGTGAAATCAGAGACCTTGAGACAGCAGAAATTGCTATTCAATCAGCCTTGACAGGTCATTTAGTATTTTCAACCTTACATACAAATGACGCTCCAAGCGCTATTACAAGATTACTCGATATGGGGGTTGAGAATTTTTTACTATCATCTACCATAAGGGGAATACTCGCACAAAGACTTGTCAGGGTAATATGCCCTTCATGTAAAGAACCCGACCAAACTGTGCCTGACAGAGAGCAGTTGAGTCTTTTCGGGATTGATACTTCTATTACTATATATCATGGCAAAGGTTGCGAGAAATGTGCATTTACAGGATATTACGGCAGATCCGGGATATTTGAATTGCTTGTTGTTGATGATGATATTCGGAAGCTGATCTTAAAAAATGCTGATTCAAATCAAATAAGAGATGCGGCAAGAAAGAATGGAATGAAAACTCTTCTTGAAGATGGCGGAGATAAAATAAAAGCAGGAGTTACAACAATCAGTGAAGTCCTCAGAGTTACCCAGGAAGCCTAACCAGAATTAACATTCATTATTCTTGAACAAGGCTCATAATTCGGCGTGAGTATTCTTGTGTAAGGCTATTAAGAAATACAGCATCTATTGGTCCTTTTGAAGTAATTATTTCAAAAAAACGTTTGGGAATCTTTATATTTTCAGGGTCATAACCTGTAGAAATTCTGGTTTTCCATCTAAGTTTTTGTATTTCTACCGATATTTTTTCGATATTGTCAGCGATATTTTTATAACCTATTACACTTAAACAATCTTTAAGAAGCTCGTTTGTATAAACATTCCTTGCGAAAAGACATGAAACCATTGAAGTAAGAAAAACTCTTGCTTTTTCATCATTCAATAAAAATTCAATAGCCTTTTCTATGTTTTTATCATTGTGCTTGAGGTCATATGAATATCCTGCTGAGTCAAGATGGGAATGTCTCAAGCCCAATGCCTGAGAAGTAAAAAATACTTCTCCTGTTGCATAACCTGCCATTTCCTGTCCGAGCACACACGCAAAATCTTCACCTTTATACTTTAAAGCCGCATTCATAGTACCTTGTGAAAGAGTTTTGTAGAAATCATTTGCGCCTGTTGCAAGATAAAACATGGCTTCTTTATAAGATTGTGCATTCCCAAAAGAAAGAGGGATAATTGTTTCTTTTACAGTAATAATCCCTTTTTCAAAGGCCTCTGTAGCCCATGCAAGAGCAACTCCTGAAGACATTATGTCCAGTCCCATCTTTTCGGCAGCATCTATTATTGAAAGAACAGAAAAACAATTTTTAACGCCGAGCATCGAACCTGAAGCAAAAACAGGTTCATGGTCATATGATACCTGACGGTAAAGATATTGATTCTCTTCCATAAATTTTTCCCTTACAAATCCTATGTGAATGCAACCAACCGGACATCCAGCACAGGCTGCATTACGTAGTAATGCATCATTTGCAAATGTTTCACCTGTGATGCCTTTTATTTCAGAATCGCTTGTATTTTGTAAATTCTTACATGGCAAGCTTTTGAATTCATTCAATACAGCAACATTCTCGGTAGTCCCGAGATTGTGGTATTTACTCATCATTTCTGTAGTTGTAAGTTGTTTAAAAACATCATGAAACAGTTTCGGATAATCCTTATTCTCTACAAGTGAAAAATTACCATCGCCCTGTATAACAATAGCCTTGAGATTTTTTGAGCCCATCACCGCACCGCTCCCGAGTCTTCCAAAATGCCTGTATGTATCAACGTTTATACAAGCCATAGGAGAGAGGTTCTCCCCGGCAGGTCCGATTCTCAATATACTCCTGTGGCCGGAACCTCTAAACATATTCCTCAGAATTTTACCGGTAACTTGAACATCCATACCCCAAAGATAATGCACTTCTCTCAATTCAAGATTTCTCGACCCTATAAAAAGGCAGGAAGGTCTATTTGCTTTTCCGGTGATTACAATCCCGTCAATATCAGCAAAACGCATACATAGAGCAGAGCGTCCTCCTCCATGGCTTTCAGCATATTGATTATGATAAGGAGATTTGAAAGCACAAACAGTCTTACTCATCAAAGGGAAATAGCCTGTCAGAGGGCCAATCGTAAAAATGATTGATTGTTCCGGGCTATCCCAATTATCTTTTATATTGCAGTATTTATTAAACAACAAAGCAGCAAGTCCGCTCCCTCCTGCCACTTCTTCTCTACCATCGACTTTTATAAAAGTCCCTTTTCTCAATGTTAAATCATATAAAAGTACTTTGAAATAATTCCTTATCATTTTTGGTTCTCTGTTAAATTTTCATTATTATCTGAAGCTACAATTTCCTTCATTTCAAGGCAATTATGAGGGCAAAAATTAACACACCTGCCACAATGTATGCATACAAAAGGCTCTCCGGATGGGTCAAGATATATTGCATCTACTGGACAAGCCTTTGCACATTCTCCACAAAGAATGCAAAGACTTTTTCTCACAATAACTCCACCGCCTTTTCTTTGTGAATAGGCACCTGTTGGACAGGCTAATACGCAAGGAGCCGGATTACATGCGAGACAATTTTTTGCTTCGAATCCTGTTGAAAGCCCGCCTGATGAAGCGATTCTGATACCTGCGGTATCCCATGAAAGCTTTCTATGTACAAGTCTTGCACAGGCAAGAGAGCAAGAATGACAACCTATGCATCTTTCCATTCTGGGGGCAATTAATATTTTCATAAATTTCTAAATTAAGATCGGGTTGAAAATCAATTCATTGAAGGTTTGCCGGGAGATAATTTTTGTATCAGAGGCAAAATATCAGTCAAAAGGTTATTAGTAATTTCACACTGGATTCTTGAAGCATTTTCAAGATTCTTTATCCCCTGTTTCAACCTTTCAATGCTTTTATTAAGGCTATCAATAGAATTAATTGCCTTCTCGGTATTTTTATTTATCATTTCTTTACGTTTAAGACATTCCTGAATCAGAGACTGATGCTTCTGTCTTTCTTCAGGTGTTAAGTTTGCGATAAAATCCTCAAGGTTATTCATATCATACCTTAAAATGTTAACAGTTATTTATTTTGATAATATATAATTATGATTATTATTAATTAATATTTCAATACATTTTTTATGGAATGGAATAAAATATCAGTAAAAGTACCATATACATTACTTGAGCAGACTTACAATTTTTTGTGGCAATATATAAATGGTATCTCTGTTGAAAGAATTGATAATAATTTCAAAATAGATAGTTATGTTGTCCCCTCTCGGTCACGGGACATAACAAGGAGACTAAAGAGGTTTTTACAGATTCTGGCTAAGACTTATCAATCAAAATTCACACTTCCGGAAATAATAGAGAAATTTGAGAAATGCTGCAATTTTATTGCAATCCCCTACCCTAATGCCTATATTCCGGATTTCGGGATTCCTATTTTTATTCAACGTGGCAGGGCATTTGGAATAGGGAGCCATCCATGCACGTTGTATTGTTTAAATGCTTTAATGGATTTGTATCTTACAAGAAAATATTCTTTGCCCTTAAAAACACTTGACGCCGGTACAGGAACAGGAATCTTATCTATTGCAGCAGTACGTTTGGGGATAAGACAAATCACTGCTGTTGAAATCAGTCCCGAATCTGTTATGGAAGCTCATGAAAATTTTGTTATCAATGAAGTACAAGACTTTATAAATCTACAGCAAGGCTCTGTTACTGAAATTTCAGATAAATTTGATTTGATTCTTGCAAACCTTTTTGGAGATTTGCTCATGCAAATTGCACCCATGATTGTTAATAATCTCTCAGAAAATGGTTTACTTATCGCAGGTGGTATGGCAGTATCCCAAAGTAAGAAAGTTATTTCAGTTTTTGAGAATCTCGGATTAACTGAAAAAAAACACTATGAAGATGAAAACTGGTGTGTTTCTGTATTAAAAAGACTTTAACTGTTTAGTTCAAATTATTTTTTGATGATGATTATTCTTTTTAGAATCTGATAAAATAATGGGTTATGATTGATCTGCATACTCACAGTTTTTTTAGTGATGGAGAACTTATTCCATCCGAGCTTATCAGAAGAGCCGAAGCGATCGGATACCAGGCTATTGCTATTACAGATCATATCGACGCTTCAAATATTGATTCCGTCATTCCAAAAATTGTCCAGGCCATTAATAAAATAAAGGATTATATCTCGATATATGCTATTCCTGGAGCTGAAATTACTCATGCTCCTCCGCAAACTATACCTGAACTTGTAAAAGAAGCGCGCCGTCTCGGAGCAAAAATTGTAGTTGTTCATGGAGAAACCATTGTCGAGCCTGTTACACAGGGTACCAATCGTGCAGCAATAGAAGCCGGGGCCGATATACTTGCACATCCCGGTTTAATAACCGAGGATGATTTGCTTTTTGCAAAAGAAAAAGACATTGTCCTTGAAATAACTTCCAGGAAAGGACATTCCCTTACAAATGGGCATGTAGCTAAAGAAGCTCTTAGACTTGGCGTAAGATTATGTATAAATACAGATTCACATAGTCCGTCAGATCTTATTACAAAAACTTTTGCTATTAGAGTGCTTTCAGGCGCAGGCATAGAAGATAGTTTGATTAGTTCAATATTCGAAAACTCAAAATTACTTATAGAAAAAACTCTCAGGAGGAATTAATGCCAAAAGTAATCAAAAAAAGGATCCCTAAAAGAACCGAAATAGAGACCGAAGAACAGGTAAAAGAACGACTTGAAAATCTCAAGGAAAAATTAGCCGAAAGACAACGAAATTTAATAAAATATGGGACAATTATTCTTATACTAATCATCGCAGTAGCAGGTTTTTTTATTTATTCCAGAACAATTTCTCAAAAAGCTAAAAACCTCGAATATCAGGCATATAAAACACTTTATGGTCCTATTCTGCCGGGAGCAAACAAACAGGATAATATCTCTAAGGCTCTTGATTTATTCAAAAAATCGTATGATACAAAAAAATCTCCTTCTTCTTTATATTATTCTGCAATTTGCTATTATAAACTCGAAAAATATGAAGATTCTATTAATGCTTTAAAAAATTTCATATCTAAATATCCGGATGATTCTATTTATACACCACTTGCTTATCAGACACTTGCGTCTGCATATATTTCAAAAGGGGATTTAAATGAAGCAAAGAAAACACTTAATACTTTATATAACTTAAAAGGTAATCTTTTTAAAGATTTTGCTCTAATGCAGACTGCTCTTATCCTTGAAAAAGAAGGTAAACATGATGAAGCAAAAAAACAATACGAAGAACTCACCAAAAAATTCCCTGATTCACCACTAAAAGCCGAAGCAGCAGCAAAAATTTCTGACAAAAAAGAGATTAGATAGGGTCTGTTTTCCCTTTTTTTGTTTTGTAACGGTTGTAGAAAAGCGGTATCAAAGATACCAGAATAACAAGTCCAAGACCGATTATGAACGCCGGGGATACTTTTCCTCTAACTAATTCGAGCAACGAGCTTGAAAAAACAATAAATGCTATACAGGCAGGTAACATGCAAAAAAAAGTCGTTACAGCATAATGCAGGAATTTTATTTTTGTGAGTCCGAAAGCATAGTTCAGAAGATTGAAGGGGAAAAGGGGTATCAAACGGGTAAAAGCAACAATCTTCCAGCCATGTTTTTCAACTCCTTTATCAAGTCTCCTCCATCGCGGGCTCTTCAATTTTCTTTCAATCCAATCTCTTGCGATATAACGGGAAATAAGAAATGCAAGACATGCTCCTGCAGTAGCACTGCTGATAGTATATAAGACACCCCAGAAAGGGCCAAAAAGAATTCCACCAACAATCGTGATGGGAACCCCGGGTAAAAAAAGTGAAGGAGCAATGGTGTATATCAGCATGTATATTAATGGTGCTAAAGCTCCATAGCCTTGAATTAGTTCTCTAAGTGAATCCTGTTCAAGATAATGTGTTGCTCCTGTATAACGCACAGCAAGAATGGCTGTGATAATAACCCCGAGAAAAAGGAACCGGTTAAGAGTTCCTCCTTTTGTTTTCTCCTGAATGGAAAAAGTTCGTTCACGGGTTGTTCTCCCTTGCGATGTCTTTTTAAGTATCTTTTTCAGTTTTAACCGGTTTATGTATGTAAAAGGTGCTTTTGCAACCCTCACAGTTCCTGCCATCGTAGCCGAGGGTTGAAATAAAAGATCAAGGACATGACTTGTAGGGGTTAAGGAATCTAAAAAATTGGCACAACCGGCGCAGTAGGTAATAATTCTTTTTTCTTCTGCTTCCTTTTTTCTTTGTAGCCCCCATTTCTTTGCAAGGTCAGGTGCTATAAATCCAACAGACCCTCCTTCACCACAACAAAGAGTTTTTTTACCACTATGCACCATTTCCTCAACTGTAAGTCCCTTTGCAGAAACTAAATCGCGTACAGCGGTATGCACCGATTCATCAAATCTCAATGCACAGGGATCGTGGATTGTTACAACACCACAAACCTGTTCTGTATCGGGCAATCCGTTTTGAACCATGAATTCATAAACGCTACTGACAGAAATACCATCACCGTATTTCTTAAAGACTTTGTAACAGTTCGGACATGCTACCACAACATTTTTCACACCATTATTTATTAAATATTCTTTCATTTCCTGAAACATTCCTTTAAAATACCCGTCCCTGCCAAGATCGTGAGAAGGTTTTGTGCAGCAATCAAGAACGATTCCTAATGAGGGTATTTTTCTTTTCATATGCTCATAAAGTTTTTGAACCTTGTCCGGTCTGGTTCCGGAAAGTGTACACCCGGGGAAAAAGACCGAGTCACAATCACGCGGTATGGAATAGAATGAATATTTTTGAGAAGTTCCGCGCTTCTCATAGTTCAAAATTGTATTATATTCCGGATAATCGCCGTTACCCCTCCGGACAGTTTCACGTCGCATCTCAAGAAACATAGAGGCCGGGTTAATCTTTACTGGACAGACAGCAGCACAAAGCTGGCAGAGACTACACTCAAATGGCATCCCCTGAAAAAGATTATCAGAGGGGTTATAAGAATCTGCAATATCTTTCGGTTTGCCATATTTTCTAAGAAATTCGCATTCTTTTTGACAGAGTTTGCATTTGATACATTCTTCAGATATAATGGCAAGCTGTTCTTTAAGAGCAGGTAGCATATCAAGTGTTGAAGGATCTTTTACTTTAAGCTTTTTTTCTTCAAGAGTATTTTGCATCGTTTAAACTATTTCACAGAAAAAAATTTCTACAGCCAAATCCAGTTAACAGAAACGTAGAATAAATTTCTGTTGAAAAATGTCTGCTTTTTTTAATTAAGATATGATAGTTGTTTTCGTAATATTTATAATTTACCTTCTAAAAAATACTCTTATCCAATTTTTTATTTCGATTAATATAAATGTAATCATAGTAATAATCTATTGTATATCCGTACAAGATCGAAACCGTAACTTTTTAAATAAATTTTTAAGCAAGGGGCATTATTTTGGATTAATATTTGGATTAATATAATGAAGTTTCAGGAGATGCTTCTATCTGTTAATTATAATCACTAAGATTTATCCTGCTTTGTTTTAAGAGAAGCTGTCTTAACAGACTTTGATATATTTGTTTTCTTTAGTTTTTTATTTACAGATGAAGCTTTTGACTTTTTGTCATTTTTATTGAAATTTTGTTTCGCCTTCAAAGAAGTTCTTTTAGAAATAATTTTATCATCGTAATCCATTTCAATTTTCCATTTTGGAGGAATATATATTATCTTACCTTCCTTAAGTGGCATTATATTTTCTAAGTCATTTAAATCAAAAATCACTTCTTCCGGAACACCTGTTTTCTTCGAAATCTTCTTAAAAGTATCACCTTTTTTTACAGTATATTTGTCGAGCACAAATTTCCTGTCTTCGGGTATCCGTGAAAAATTCTGCTGAAATGTTTCTTTTTTTCCTTTTGGTATTCTAAGAGTATATTCAGGCATATATGGTGGTGTGCACCATCTTCTCAATTCAGGATTCAATTCTTTAATTGTTTCAATGGTTGTTTCCGCAGCCTCTGCTATAATTTCAAGGTCAACAGGCGATTTAACAGTTACAAGGTCATAGTTGAGCGGATCATGATATTCAAGATTCTCAAAACCGAATTTCTGTGGATCGGTTGCGATCATGCTTGCTGCAATGAATTTTGGAACATAATCTTTAGTCTCATTTCTAATATATCTTGTGCTGAGCAAAGACCAATAGTCATCTGCATTTGATTTATCAAGAGCCCTCTGTATTTTTCCCTCTCCTGCATTATATGCAGCCATTGCAAGATTCCATGAGCCAAACATTTTATAAAGATCTTTCAAATAATTTGCTGCCGCAATTGTAGATTTCACAGGATCTTTACGCTCATCTTTCCACCAGTTAATTTCAAGCCCATAATTTCTGGCGGTTGAAGCTATAAATTGCCAGTATCCTACTGCCCTGGCAGGCGAATAAGCATTAGCGTTAAAACCACTTTCAATTAAAGGCAAAAAAACTATATCTTCCGGAACATTGTTTTCTTTTAAGATACTTTTCATTAATTCAAGATATTTTCCTGACCTTGCAAGCCAGATAGAAAAACGTTCTTTGATTTTCCCTGTGAAATAATTAATGTGCCTTCGCACAGCATTTTCTGCTATTTCATTTGAGCTGTAGTTATCAATTATTTTGGGAACATTGTTTAACTTTTCTTCAGGCAATGAAGATATAACAGGACTATCCGGGGATATATCCCTTGATTGCTCTAATGCATAAAGTTGAGAAACAAATAAAAAAACGACGAAAAATAAACTAAATAATACCTTTTTATACATACATTATATTTTTAGCTCAAAACAGACCTTTTTGTCAAGAAAAAACCATTTATTGCTAAAAGAGGCAAAGTCATTAAGAATACATATGTTAAGCATATCTGTTGTAGAACATTTCAGCATTTGTTAAAATAATTCTCAAAGCTAATGAATTGTATAAATTTTTAATTTCATAATTATTACCAAAATCATTATGGGTACTTGCAATAAACAATCTTATGCCACAATTGGCGAAGTCCCGGATTTACGGAATATGCAAACCTTTTCAGCATTGGTTGACCTTCCACGTAATATTCTAATTGCAGAGGGTATTGAAGAAATCTCATTAATCATTCTTAATCATGCAAAAAAACTTACAGATAGTAAATTCGGGTTCACCGGGTACATAGACCCTCTTACAAATTATCTTATAAGTCCAACTCTTACTGTTGAAATATGGGAGAATTGTAAGATAAAAGATAAGAATTATATTTTCAAGGAATTTAAAGGATTATGGGGATGGGTCCTTTTGAATAAACAACCTTTGCTTACCAACAACCCGTCCTCCGATCCACGTTCAACCGGGATTCCGGAAGGTCATATAATAATTGAAAATTTTCTATCCGTTCCTGCATTGATAAAAGATGAACTCGTTGGTCAAATATCTCTTGCCAATTCAAGTAGAGATTATACCGAACAAGATATTATTACCTTACAACAGCTTGCGTCTCTTTATGCAATTGCAATCAATAGAAAAAGGTCTGAAGAAAAACTTATGCAGAGTCTTGAAGCATTACAGGCCGTGTATAATATAGCAACAACACTTCGTGGTTCATATGAAATGCTCTGTGAACAGGTTGTTTTTACCCTTGCGAAATTTCTCAAAATTGCCTGTGTTTCCATACAACATATTAAAGAAGATAAAGTTACAATAATCTCGAAAATATGTGATGGCATTCTTTTCCATAATGAAACAGAATTACTAAGCGAATCTCCTTGTTTCGAGGCTATTGCTGCAAAAAAACCATTGCAGATTATTATGAAGGAAAAGAGAAAGTTTCCATTGTACAAAAAATTCAAAAGCTGTATTCTTTCTCCTATTCTTATAGAAGGCGAAACAAAAGGTTATATATGCGCAATGGATTATTCGGAAAGAAAATTTAGTGAAGATGAACTAAGACTTCTCGAGATATTTTCAAAACACGTTGCCTATGAATTAGAGCGTATTGAAATGGAAAACAAATTAAGATACCTTGACAAAATGAAGCTTCTTGGACAGCTTGCCGCAGGAGTTGCTCATGAGGTTAGAAATCCGCTGAATGCGATTCTTGCTATTGCTGAGGCACTATTTCAGGATATTAAAGATATAGGTGAAAATCCTGATTATTATAAACCTTTTTTAAATCATATCAGAAGTCAGGTTGATCGTCTCTCAAATCTTATGTCCGACCTTCTTGATCTCGGCAAACCGATTAAACACGAAACTTTTCAGAAGGAATATTTACCGGAAATATGTCTTGCAACAATTGATCTTTGGAAACAAACTCCTTTGTCGAAGGACTATAAAATAATCTTTATTCAGCCTGAGGAAAAAGAAAATCTTTATTTAATGGCTGACAGCTCACGCTTACAACAGGTTTTTTTAAATGTGATCGAAAATGCATGTAATCATAGTCCCAGGGGAAGTGATATACAATTTATCATTTTAAATCCAAAAGGAGGGTTTATTAAAATTCAAGTTATTGATCAGGGAACAGGTGTGCCTTCAGAAAACCTTCCAAAGGTTTTCGAACCTTTCTTCACTTCACGTAAAAAAGGAACCG
Source organism: Nitrospira japonica (assembly GCA_020725385.1). Lineage (GTDB taxonomy): Bacteria > Nitrospirota > Thermodesulfovibrionia > Thermodesulfovibrionales > SM23-35 > DYFC01. The sequence goes on from DYFC01000006.1 coordinate 36,356, forward strand.
GTCTTGGCTTAAGTCTGGTAAAACATATTGTACAATCACATGGAGGCGAGGTTACAATTTGGAACAATACACCTTCACCGGGATGCACGATTGAAATAACTTTACCTTTATTTAAAGGGGAAGAATAATGAATCCAAGAATTCTTTTAATTGATGACGAAGATGCTACAAGGTTTGGTTTCTCCCGCTATCTTTCAAAAGCAGGTTATATAGTTCATGAAGCAGCAAATCTTTTCGAAGCACGGGAATCAATTAACTCCCAGAGATATGATGCTGTATTGCTCGATGTAAACCTTCCCGATGGAAGCGGCCTGGATTGGATTATAGATGTAAGACAAAGTTACCCCGACATACCAATAGTAGTTATTACAGGTTATGGAGATATTCCTGTTGCCGTAGAAGCCATGAGACGCGGAGCGGATAATTTTCTTACAAAACCTGTAAACATGGCTGACCTCGAAGTCTTTTTAAGAAAAAGTCTTGAAATTGGTTCTTTAAGAAGAAGACATTTAATAGACAAGAGATTATCAAAAAAACCTCAAATATATTTTGGTGAAAGTCCGGGCATGAAAAAAGTCCTTGAACTTGCAAAACTTGCTGCACAGAATGATTCTCCGGTCGTTATATCAGGTGAAACCGGCTCCGGAAAAGGTGTACTTGCAAAATGGCTTCATGAAAACAGTCTGCGTAGTTCATCTTCATATGTTGAGGTTAATTGCTCTAATTTAAGGGGCGATTTGCTTGCAAGTGAATTATTCGGGCATGCAAAAGGTGCTTTTACTTCTGCAATTCAGGAAAAACAGGGACTGATTGAAGTTGCCGATGGGGGAACCCTTTTCCTTGATGAGATTGGAGATATGGATATAAGCGTCCAGGCACAGTTCCTTAAGGTTATAGAGGAAAAACAATATCGCCGTCTCGGAGAAGTAAAAACCAGGAGCAGTGATTTTAGACTAATTTGTGCGACAAACAGGGATCTTCTCGACGACATAAAAAAAGGCTCCTTTCGCAAGGATCTTTATTTCCGGATAAATGTTCTCCCCATCGAAATACCACCCTTGAGGGAAAGGCCTGAAGATATTCCCGGACTCGTTGAACACATAATCAGGAGTTTAAGTCCTCAACCCGTTGAGATAACGGCTGATGTTATGAAATTACTACAGGAATATTCATGGCCGGGCAATATAAGAGAGCTAAAAAATGTTCTCGAGAGAGCTTTATTGCTTTCTCACGGGAAACAAATGACTACCGAACATTTTTACGACCTTGAACCCGCAACTCCTGAAATTCCAATGCGTTCCTCAAGTAAATATGCTGACATTGAAGAATCACATATAAGAGCAATTTTGAAAAGATTCCACGGAGATACAGCTAAAGCATCAAAAGCTCTTGGCATGTCAAGAGCAACACTTTATAGAAAACTCAAAAAATTTAGAATAACTCCTGAAGTTAATTTTGACCCCGCACCGGGAGAAGAGCAATAATCTTTAAATTCTCAAAATTCTCATCCTTGAGAATAAATTCTCAAAGATGAGAATTTTACAATACCCTTCATATTCATAACTCTTTGAATAATTTACAAAAACTATCTTTTTAAACATGGCATTGCTTTTGCTCAAATCTTTTGTAATAAAAATTCATTTCCGTTATCTTGATGAGAAGGAGCATATTGAATGCAAAAACAGGTGCTTGTCGTTGATGATGAAGTAACTATACTTCTTGCTTTTAAAAAGATATTACAGAAACCGGGAATTAATGTTGATACAGCAGAAAGTATTGAAGATGTAAAAGGGCTTCTTAATAAAAATTGTTATGATGCCGTTATTGCAGACCTGCGTCTTTCGGGCATTTCAGGCGAAGAAGGACTTGAAGTTATACGTTATGCCAAAGAATGTAACCCTGACACAAAAGTAATTCTCATGACTGCCTACGGTAATCAGGATGTAATGAAGAAAGCTTATAGTCTTGGTGCGGCTTTTTATTTTGAAAAGCCGGTATCTGCAAATGTTCTTAAAGATGCCTTAAAGAATTTGGGGGTAACGTGAAAGAAATGATAAAAATCAGTGATAAGATCAGAAAAGTTTTAATAGTAGATGATTCAGAACTTCTTCACAGGATGTATGATCTCATATTTTTTCGCTGCAAAAATAAAGGGCTAAGAATACTTCATGCATATGATGGCAGGGAGGCACTATCGAAATTATCCGAACACTCTGATACAGACCTGATTATTCTCGATATACATATGCCGGTTATGGATGGTCTCCAGTTTTTAAGACATTGCAGTAAAGAAAAGATACATCAAAAAATACCTGTAATAATAACCGGAACTCAAGGTAAAGAAGAGGACACGATGGATGGGTTAAAAGCTGGAGCTAAGGGTTATCTTGTTAAACCTTTTGAAACAGAGAATTTTTATAAAGTAATAAACAAAGTTTTTTATGAGGAACCAGCAGCTTCTCAAAAAACATTGGAAGTTTCAAGAATGTAATAGTGATTTATTTAACGGGTATCTTTAAATGAATATTATAAGAACAGAAGAATACAAATTACGCAAGCAGAATATATTCTGGATAAAAACATCCTCTGCTCAACTTGTAGACGCTCTAAATCTTCTCAATCATAAGAACCCTCAAGTAGTAATAAAGACTATTCAGAAACTACGTGAAATTAGAGATTTAAGGGCACTCGAACCTTTAAGAATGCTCTTGAACCATCCTGATTTGGAAGTAGTTAGTGAAACTATCCTTGCAATTGGTTCACTGGGAGATGAAAGGGTAGTAAATGATTTAATACCTTTTCTTAATTCAGAACCTTTACTACAAACCTCTGCGATACAAGCTTTAGGTGAAATACGCTGTCAGACAGCAATTGGTTATCTTGAACAAATGCTTACTGATTCAATTGTAGGACCAATGGTTGCAGAAACAATGGCTTTTATTGGCGGCATAGCAGCATACAAAGCACTGGCCAAACATTGGTTGAATCATGGTGAACAAATTGACACGGAAAACTATCTTAGTTTACTTAAACATGTGCTGGAAGGTATAAATTCACAAGTACCTCATATAGAAGGGATTTGTGAATCCTTCTCAAGATACCTGAATGACCCGAATGATTCAATCCGGGCATTAGCTGCTTGCTGCCTAATTGCTTCAGGGCCATGTCCTGAAGACATGAAAGCATTAAGTATAATTTCGGAAACACTCGGAGATAATATTCAACTACCTGCATGTCTAAAAAACAGGAAAGATCTTGTTCCAAGGCTCCTTAATAGCAGTGAAAATTTGATTTTATGGGGTTTTCAACTTTCAGCTTTGTATCCAAAAAACGCATCTCCCATGGATATTCTTAATGCTTTAAAAAAATATTCGGATGAATCGGATAATATTAATTATATTGCAGATGTTTTACTCAAAGTTAAAGATCCAATTCTTGCACCTGCTATCCTTGATTTATATTGCAGGATTTCCTGGGACAAAAGAATAATTTTACACCCTCTATTAAAGATTTATAAAAAACAAATTCGTTTATTATTGATTGATTATGATATTGATGACGAAACAAGAATTGTAATTTCTGCACATATTGGAGTCTCCCCTGTATGCATTGCTCTTGAAATAATGGACCTGCCACTGGATAGCCGTATTCTTGTTTTGTCTCTTTTAAGTGATTGCAAAAGTATTATGAAATGTATGCCATGGTCTCAATGGCTTGAAAATAGCCCGGGATTTTACTTGAATGTGGCTGCTGATGTTACTTTGAAATCAGGGATTAAAGAAATTTTTCCTGTATTAAGAAAGATATTCCCGTCTTACCCTGTTAAAAAATTGATAAAATCAGCTGGAACACTCAAAGATAAAGAAAGTGTCTCTATACTTATAAAGCATCTCGAAACTGAATCAACAGAAACAAGGATGCTCATTCTTGAGAGTCTCGGATATATTGGCGGCAAAGAAGCAAGGCAGGGGCTGAAAAACTATATAAAGAATTGCAAAAAAACCGGGGAATTACACAAAGCAATCAGATCACTGTCATTTTGTGCAACATCGGAAGATTGCAGCTTTTTCAGAGAACTTTCCTCTGATTCTGACTGGCACGTAAGATCAATCTGTGCTGAAGTGCTCAGTCGCTATCCAAGCCTTGAAAATTTTGAAACACTCATAAAATTATCCTCAGACCCTGAAAAAATTGTTTCACAGCGAACTTCTTTCTTCCTGAAATATCTTCCAATGGGGAATTTTTTAATTCGCCAACAGGAGCATAACAGTTCAGACAAAGAATATCAAGATATCCAATTAGAGTCAAAAGATAAAATTGAGTCTTTTAAATATAATCATCAATTAAAGGAGCATCAAAATGTTACAGGAAATTAAAAAAGAAAACGAACATATTGATTTTGAACTTTACAGGTTTGTTTTTGAGACTGCTGTTGAAATTTTTGAAGAGATATTTGAAACATCAAAGAGATTCCCCCGGGAGAAGGTTTTCCTTATTGATCAGGTTCGCAGACATTCCAAACTTGTTTGTATTAATCTTGCTGAGGCATGGAGAGCAAAGAAAGACAAAAATATATTTATGGATAAAATTTCTGAAGCAGCACAGGAAGCATCCAGAGTACAGAATTGTCTAAAATTTGCTGTTAGATGTAAATTTATAGGCAATGATGTCTTCAAAAAACTTGATTCAAAATATGAAGATATTTTCGAAATGCTCTGCGATGGAGTAAGAAGTTAATAAGGTTTTAACTTTGATCTTAGACTTAACCTCCTAACCAGAAAATATAGTTTTAATTTTGTATCGTGAAATGACAACTTTTACAGGGTTAAGGAAATTTTTTCTGTGTATGGCAGGTAAAACATCCTCCTGTTTTGCTATTATCTCCTGCTATCATTTCATTATAATCCCATCTAAGCATGTCAGGATATGGACTTCCATGTGCTCTATGACATGAAAGACACATAACTCTATCAGTTCCTGGGGTTACTGTACTTGAAACAGTGCTTAGATTAGGCCGGGAAACTGGCGCTTGAGGATTATATACAGTATATGATGAATATTCACCTCTGTTGGGTATCTCTGTATCGCCTGCTGGGTGTCTAAGCCAGTTGCCATTTGAATCCCGGTTCCTATCAGGATTCAATGAATCCCAGCTATGATAATCCCTATGACAACCAGCACAAAAATCACTTATTCCCTGAGGATTTGTATGCCCCGGTGCATATGGAGCAAAAGGTTTATCAGTATCCCTATATTCATTATGGTCATTTGGGCTTACAGTTATTTCCCAATCTGAATCTTCAATGCCCTGCACACATGGCCTGCTTGAATGAGGAGGAATATCAAATACCCAGGCAGGCCTGCCAAGGAAACGATAGCATCCATTTTCTTCCTTTACAATACCACCCGGTTCAGGGTCAGGAGCATGATGTCTCGGGACATGACAGCCTATGCAACCATTTCCGGTAATAGGATTGAAAACCCAATAAGGACCTGGGCCAAGCCTTATACTTGCCAGAGATGCATGACAACCGGCGAAACCACAAGTGACTCCGGTTTCAGACGCACCTGGAGCATGATTAAGTTGTTTATCAACAGTTATTACATTATGTCCGTATTCATCTCCCTTGTACTGTACATAATAAAAATTTCCACCAGCAGTCATTGTTCCTGGTTCAACAGTGTTATAAACAATTGGAACAATAGAATCCCCAAGAACTTTGGTAGGCGAACCATCTGTTGAAGAATGACATGCTATACATTTAATATTCACAAGATGATAGCCGGGACCACCTACTTTAGGGGCTTCATTATAAAATTGAATTCCATTTTGTGAATTATGCATTGTATGACAATTAGAACAAACACCTTTAACCCGTGCATATGCTATTTGTGAAGTTATAAATAAACATAATATTGTTAAAAATATCTTCTTCATTTTACCATGCCTCTTCTAATGAAGTTTGTTAAGCACTTATTAATTACAATTTACGGCATTTTGAATTTATTAGCAAGAGCTAAATTTATTGCTAAAATTTAATTTCCACAGAAATAATATCCTTATTTCAAGAAATTTATTAGGTTAATATTACTTGACATACCCCGCACAGCTATATATTATTTTCGATAATATAATAAATTTAAAAATCAATGTTATGCATAAAACAAATTATGACTTACGAATTTAGTGTTAAAAAGTACGAAAGCGCTTCCGATCATCAAAAAGAATTGGGCAAAAAATAATAGCTGAATTAGGACTGAGAGGAAATGAAAAAATACTTGATTTGGGCTGTTGTGACGGAGAACTTACTAAAAACCTATCCCGTCTTGTGCCAGATGGGTATTAGGCATTGATGTTTCCACCTGAAAAATCGATAAAGCTTAAGCGTGTATATGACCCACCTTCAAAGGATTATGGCAAGAGAATCCTTGTTGATAGGCGGCAAAGGGGCTTCAGGAAGAATGAAGCAAAAATTGATGAATGGTTAAATGAGTAATAAGTTTGAAGAAAGCTACCCATCATGCATTAGGCTCACTACATAGCTTATCTACTTTGAGGTGAGATATGGATTTAAAAATCCGCAATACATCTGAATACGAAAAGCTTTCCATTGATGACACACTCAAGGTTTTGGATACATCAATGAATGGGCTTAATGAATCCGAGGCTGAAAACAGGCTAAAGTTATTCGGATATAACGAGATAACAGAGAAAAAGAAAAACCCCTTGCTCGAATTCCTGCTGCGCTACTGGGGGTCGATGCCCTGGCTGCTGGAATTGGCAATGGCGCTTTCACTCATATTGAGGCATTATCTTGAGGGGATAATTATCTTTGTGCTCCTTACGGTTAACGCAGTCATAGGCCATATGCATTCACGGGGTTCTCAAAGGGCTGTTGAGCTTTTGAAGAAGAAGCTCGCTGTTCAGGCAAAGGCATTGCGGGATGGTAAATGGATAATAAAAGTGGGAAAGGAAATTGTGCCAGGAGATATTATTGCTGTAAAGCTCGGCGATATAATTCCTGCTGATGCAAAGATATTAAGCGGTGAACTTTCTATTGACCAATCAGCCCTTACCGGAGAATCCCTCCCGGCAAATGCAAAACAATCGGATATTGTTTATTCTGGCTCTGTAGTAAGGCAGGGAGAGGCCAGATGCGTTGTTGTAAATACAGGCATAAATACATACTTCGGCAAGACAGCAGAACTGGTCAGGATAGCAAAGCCAAAGTCCCATCAAGAGGAAGTGATGATGGCTATAGTTAGATACATGATGTATCTGGGCATAGCCGCATTAGTTCTTGTTCTGGCATATGGTTTGGCGATGCATATTCAGGAGCATTTTGTGACTGTGCTTACCCTCGCTGTTATCTTTCTCATGGGAGCGGTGCCTGTTGCCCTTCCTGCAGTTCTCACCATAGTTCAGGCAGTGGGTGCAATGGAGCTTGCAAAAAAGGGGGCACTGGTAACAAGGCTTGATTCAATAGAAGACGCTGCCTCCATCGATGTGCTCTGTCTTGATAAAACAGGCACAATAACACAGAACAGATTGTCGGTTGCTGACAGCATAACATTTTCAGATTATAAGAAAGAGGATGTTGTTAGAATAGCTGCTCTGGCCTCACAAGAGGAAGGCATGGACATAATAGACCTTGCAGTTATCGAATATGCTAAAGGCATGGGAGTCGATTTTAATGCATACAAACAGATTTCTTATACGCCATTCAACCCTTCAATCAAGAGGACAGAGGCTATTGTTGAAATTAATGGAAAACAGTTCAGGGCTATTAAAGGAGCTGCACAGGTAGTTATGTCCATGTGTCGTGGAATTGATAAGGGGACGACAGATAATGCAAATAAAATAATAGAGGAGTTTTCTCAGAAAGGGTATAGGACAATAGCAGTTGCAAGATCAGAGGGCGATGATTTAGATAATCTTAAGCTTATCGGATTACTGCCTCTCTCAGACCCTCCCAGACCCGATTCCAAAGGCATGATAGAGGAGGCAAGAAGGCTTGGAGTAAAGCCGATGATGCTTACAGGAGATAACATAGCCATAGCAAAAGAAATAGCCCGTCAGGTAGAGATCGGCGATAAGATTATCAGGCTTGAGGACATTAAAGGCCTGAGCGAGGATGAACAGATAAAGATTGTTGGTGAGATTGACGGCCTTGCAGAGATATATCCAGAGGACAAATACAGGGTTGTGAAGCTCCTTCAGTCAAAAGGGCATTTGGTGGGCATGACAGGAGACGGGGTAAATGATGCCCCGGCCCTGAAACAGGCAGAGATGGGGATAGCTGTTTACAATGCAGCGGATGTGGCAAAGGCATCTGCGAGCGTGGTCTTAACAGAATCGGGCATAGGCGTAATAATCGATGCAGTAAGAATAAGCAGGCAGACATACCAGAGGATGCTTTCATGGGTAATAAACAAAGTTACAAAGGTCATAGAATTTGTGGGACTGTTGACCATAAGCTTTTTATGGCTCCATGACATTGTCCTTTCACTTCTCGGAATGTCACTCCTTGTATTTGCCAATGATTTCGTCACCATGACCCTGTCAACGGACAATGTGAAACATACGGGTAATCCAAACAAGTGGAATGTAAAGAACATCACAATCGCATCTCTCATTCCGGGCATGCTGCTGGTGATTGAAGGAATCATTGTAATCCTGATCGGCCTAAAATATTTTCATCTTGAATGGGAGAAGCTGCGCACTTTAGTAATGCTGAATCTAATATTTAACAGCCAGTTCAGGGTATTGATTATAAGGGAGAGGAGGCACTTCTGGTCATCCATGCCAGGCAGGGAATTATTAGTCCTGAGTGCTGCTACGATTATAGGATTCGGACTATTAGGTGTATATGGCATCTTTGTCCCAGCGCTTACATTGCATCATGTTCTCACTGTTCTTGCTTTTTCTGCCATATTCACCCTCGGCATAGATTTTCCGAAGTATTATCTATTCAGAAGATTTGGATTATAAATATAGGAGGTTTTTAAATGCCTGAAAGTTCGGATGAAAGGAAGAATGTATCAAAACATATTCTGCCCACATCTTCAAACCTGCTCGGATTATGCTTCATATTGATTAACTTCGTGAAATTCTGGAAGATAGATAAAAAGATAGACCTTGTCCTTGATAGGTTCGTCGGAATAGCAATAATCCTGTTTCTTTTCTCCAGCATATTTTCCTATATGTCCATGCGAGCGAGGAAAAAGGCAGCATTTTACGAAAGGATAGCAGACATCATTTTTCTCATCGGTCTATTTTTCATAACAGTCATTTCATTGATGATAGCCTTTGAGGTGCTGTAACTATCGATTCATACAGTTGTTTTAATAATTCGAGCAATCTTCTTTATATCTCTGCTATTAAGTTCCGGATACATTGGAAGTGAGAGCACTTCTTTTGCTGCTTTTTCAGCCTCTGGAAAATCTCCTTTTTGATAACCAAGAAATTTTAAAGCTTCCTGTAGATGTAAGGGAACCGGGTAGTAAACAACAGAAGATACGCCATGCTCTTTTAGTCTTTCCTGAATAATATCTCTTTTTTTGCTTCTGATAGTGTATTGATGATAAACATGAAATGAGCCTTGCTTTTCAACAGGGCATTGAACAAAATTTGAAAGCAATTCAGTATATATAGACGCATTTTCCCTGCGCTTTTTGTTATATTCATCTATATATTTGAATTTAACAAGTAAAATGCCTGCCTGTAACTCATCAAGCCTGCTATTGAACCCAACTCTTTTATGTCTATAAGAACCTCTTGAACCATGATTTCTTAATTGCTTAATAATTTCAGCCGAAGATGCCTTATTAATTGTAATCATTCCCCCATCACCATATGCACCAAGATTCTTACTTGGATAGAAACTGAAACAACCTGCATCTCCAAAAGACCCTGTTTTTTTCCTGTTAAATTCAGCACCAAAAGATTGGGCACAGTCTTCTATTACTTTTAATTTATATTTTCTGGCTATCTTCATAATTTCATCCATGTTGGCAGGATGTCCAAAAAGATGAACAGGCAATATGGCTTTTGTTTTTTCAGTTATGTGACTTTTTATCTGTCCGGCATCCATATTAAATGTATCGGGATCAATATCTACAAAAACAGGAGTAGCTCCAGTGTATAGGATTGCTTCTGCTGTTGCAAAAAAGGTAAAAGGTGTTGTTAAAACTTCATCGCCCGGTCCTATATCAAGTGCATCTATGGCAAGATGGAGTGCATCTGTTCCAGATGCAACTGCAATAGCATGTTTGGTTCCTATATATACAGAAACTTTTTTCTCAAGTTCTGAAACTTTTTCGCCTAATATATAATGACTGCTTTCGAGTATTTCTGTAACTGTACGGATAACATCCTTTTTGATTGCATAAAACTGGCTTTTAAGATCAACCATCGGTATCATTAACACTAACTCCTTATCATTTCATTTATTTTTAGAACTACACTAAGAGCATTTCTACCTTCTTTTGCGGAAACACGTGGCCTTTTTCTATTCTTAACACAATACAGGAAATCTTTTAATTCTTCTTTAAGCGGCTCTTTCTTTTCAGGTCTTATTACTTCTGAAAGCATTTTTTCTCCTGACATATAATGACGGGTTATTTCTGATTGTTGATAGTCAATCGCTAAATAAGATTCTTTTTGAAATATTTTGAGTATCCGTCGTTTTTCAGGAGATAATCTACTTACAGTTGATAATGCCGTACACCCGTTCTCGAAATCAAGCCATGCTTTTGCAACATCAATTTTTTCTGTTAGTACCTTTGCACCAACTGCCTTTATATCTTTGACAGATACATCTATGAGACTTAATATTATATCTATGTCATGGATCATTAAATCTAAGGTAACATCCACATCTGTTGCTCTACCAAGGAAAGGCGACATCCTTTCGGATTCGATAAAGAGTGGCTCTGTAATTAATTCAGATGCTGAAAGTATTGCAGGATTATAACGTTCGAGATGACCAACCTGGATAATACAATTTTTTTCTTTTGATAGTTTTATAAGTTCCTCAGCTTCTTCTACAGTCTCTGTGATAGGTTTTTCAATAAGTAAATCTTTTCCTGCATTTAAGCACTCATAAGCTATGGAATAATGGGTTGTTGTTGGAGTTACTATACTTAATGCATCAACTTTGTCTATTATTTCCCTGTAATTATATATTGAATTGCAATTATATTCTTTTGCGAGTGCATCGGCTTTTGTTTTATCAATATCAACAACAGCGATTAATTCAGCTTCTTCAATTTCTGAATATATTCTTGCATGATGACGTCCGAGGTATCCAACACCTATCACTCCTACTTTAACCGGCAATTTTTCCCCTTTTTATAAAGCATTGCTAACCCTTTTAACTTCTTCAAGTTTTTTCAAAGCCTTGCCTGAATCTATTGATTCAGCAGCTAAATTATATGCTGTTCTTAAATCTTCAGTTTTACCTGCAGCAATAAACGCAAGAGCTGAATTTAATAATACTATCTCTCTTTTTGGACTTTTTTCACCTTTAAGGATTGAAAGAGTAATTAATGCATTCTCGTCTTTTTTCCCGCCTTTGATTGATTCAATACTGCTTCTCCATATTCCAAAATCCTCGGGTTCTATAAAGAAATTCTCTACCACACCATTTTTATAACGTGAAATTTTTGTTTTACCAGAAATACTTACTTCATCAAGTCCATCTTCTCCATGCACAATAATTGCATCGAGAGTTCCAAGGTTTCCAAGAACTTGTGCGAGAGTATCTGTCAGGTTTTCTGAAAAAACACCGAGTATCTGTCTTTTTGCTCCTGCAGGATTTGTAATCGGTCCGAGTATATTAAAAATTGTTCTTATCCCTATTTCTCTTCTCGGGCTAATAGCATATTTCATTGCTGGATGAAACAAGGGTGCAAAAAGAAATCCAAATCCGGTCTGGAAAAGACAGGTCTCAACTTTTTCAGGCTGAAGATCAATCTTAATGCCAAGAGCTTCAAGAACATCAGCACTTCCTGATTGGCTGGATACAGAACGATTTCCGTGTTTTGCTACTGGCACTCCTGCTCCGGCTACAACAAATGCCGTTGTTGTTGATATATTGAATGTATGGGACATGTCACCACCTGTCCCGCATGTATCAAGAACATCTTCAGGAGCTTTTATTCTGGTAGCTTTTTCTCTCATTATTTTTGCAGCACCTGTTATTTCATCAACTGTTTCACCTTTTATTCTGAGAGCTGTTAGAAAAGAAGCTATCTGGGAATCAGTTGCTTTACCTTCCATAATTTCCTTCATACACTCAGCCATCTCGGTTTCTGAAAGGTTGATATTATTTACTAACATATTTATAGCTTCTTTAATCATAAACCCTCTACAAATTTTGAAGTTTTAAGAAATTGTTTAAGAGTCTTTTCCCTTCTCTGGTGAGAATTGATTCTGGATGGAATTGGACACCCTCTATTATAAAAATCTTATGTCTTACACCCATAATTTCCCCACTTTCTGTCCATGCAGTAATTTCAAGACAATCGGGCAAAGTCTCCTTTTTTATTATTAAAGAATGGTATCTCGTTGCTTCAAAAGGATTTTCAAGCCCTTCAAAAATTGTTTTACCATCATGATATATCATTGATGTTTTGCCATGCATGAGTTTTGGCGCTCTGATAATTTCTCCACCAAATGCAGCTCCTATCGCCTGATGGCCAAGACATACACCGAGAATCGGTATTCTTCCTGCAAAATTCTTTATTACATCTATTGAAATTCCTGCTTCCTTTGGAGTACATGGCCCTGGAGATATAACGATTCTGTCAGGCTTCATTTCTTCAATATCAGAAATCTTTATTTTATTGTTCCTGAATACTTTAATATCTTCACCAAGTTCTCCAAAATATTGAACAAGGTTATAAGTAAAAGAATCATAATTATCAATCATTAATAGCATGTTATCACCTTTAGTGTAATTGCTTCTCAGCCATATTTACTGCTTTCATCATACCCATAGCTTTATTTAAAGTTTCTTCATACTCTTTTTCCGGGATAGAGTCTGCGACTATTCCAGCTCCTGCCTGAACATATACTTTATTGCCTTTGATTATTAAAGTTCTTATTGTTATACATGTATCCATATTGCCTGAATAGCTAATATATCCGACTGCTCCGGCATAAGGACCTCTTCTAACAGGCTCGAGCTCTTCGATAATTTCCATTGCTCTTACCTTAGGTGCGCCTGTCACTGTTCCGGCAGGAAAACATGCCTCAAGCACATTAAAAGCATCGAGCCCTTCTTTAAGTATGCCTTGAACATTAGAAACAAGATGCATAACATGACTGTATCTTTCAATAGACATTAGTTCTGTAACCTTTACTGTACCGACTTCAGAAACTTTTCCAACATCGTTTCTGCCAAGATCAACAAGCATTATATGCTCTGCTATTTCTTTTGGATCTTTTTTCAACTCTTCTTCAAGTCTTATATCTTCTTCCTCTGTTTCTCCTCTTTTTCTGGTTCCTGCTATAGGTCTTAGAATAATTTGTCTGCCTTCAAGTCTTACAAGTATCTCCGGAGAAGAACCAACAAGTTTAGTGTCGCCTGTATCAATATAGTACATATACGGAGATGGATTTATAACACGCAACGCTCTGTAAACATTAAAAGGATCCGAGGAAAATTCACAACCGAACCTCTGTGAAAGAACCACCTGAACAATATCTCCTGAAAAAATATATTCTTTGCATTTTAAAACCGCATTTTCAAATGCTTCTTTTGAGATGAATGACGATAAATACCTTCTTTGCTGTTCATCCTTATTTAAAGATGGCAATAATGGATTGGCTTTCCTGGTACGACTTTTTGCTTTTCTAAGCTTCTCTACAATATTATCAATCTTTTGCCCGGCTTCTTTATATGCTTCCTCTATTGTTTTATTGTTTATATGTGCATTGGATACAACTTTAATTTTCCCTTTCAAATTATCAAATATAACGACAGTATCTGTAACCATGAGGAATATATCCGGCAATTTGAGTGATTCTTTCTTATAATCTGGCAATTCTTCAAAGAATCTCACCATGTCATATCCTATATAACCGACAAGTCCTCCGTAAAATCTCGGCAGTCCGGGGACATCAACAGGTTTATAAGCAGTGAGTTCCCTTTTTATAATGTCAAAAGGGTTTTTTGTTTTGATACGTTGGGTACCTTTTTCTGTATCTTTTATCTCTATTTTATTACCCCAACCCTTTATAATTCTTGATGGTTTTGAACCGAGAAAAGAATAACGAGCCCATTTTTCTCCACCAATCATGCTTTCAAGCAAAAAGGAAGGCGAACCTCCGAGTTTTAGCGCTGCAGAAACAGGGGTTTCAGTATCAGCAAGGATTTCTTTATAAACAGGAATTAGATTTCCTTTTGATGAAAGTGCCCTGAATGTTTCTAAATCAGGATACAACATATTGACAAAAACTATCCTTTCCTATTAGTATTATTAAAGTTCAATTATAGCTTATTATTGCTCGATAAGTTAAGAGTTTTAAGACAATATTTTTTTCTTAAGATTTATACTTTCTGTCTTGCAATAACTTTAAATGCGGGAATAGCTCAGTTGGTAGAGCACAACCTTGCCAAGGTTGGGGTCGCGGGTTCGAGCCCCGTTTCCCGCTCCATTATAGTATTTAGATCAAAGTTAATATTTATAAGAGATATAAGCCGGTTTTCGTTTAATTATTTTAAACTTATCACTTTTTGTGCTGAATTTTTTCATAGATTGGCGGCGTACCCAAGTGGCAAGGGAGAGGTCTGCAAAACCTTTATGCAGCGGTTCAAATCCGCTCGCCGCCTCCAACAACAAGCTGTTCAAGAATACCCGGATCTAAACCTTTTTGTTCAAAATAATCTTTTTCGAGTGTTTCAACATAAAACCTATCAAGTCCGCTGTTATCCAGAAAATCTTCTCTTAAAGTAATATCTTTGTTCTTTATTACTATTGGCAATAAATGATTTATATAGAAAGATTCCTTTTGTAAGTCAATAAATACCTTTTCGAATAATTTTTTAGGCACATCAACATGAATGCCTTTTTCGGATAATTCACGTATTATATCTTCATGAACCTTTTCACGCCCTCTTCGTGTATCAAGCCCGGGGAAGAAACTGCGTAAACGTTCTTTCAATGCTGCATAAACCAAGCGATATAGTTTTTCCTCCTCTGAAATGCTTCTAAGTTCAGCGATAACCTCTTTTAAAGAAGCATCTCCTGCTGATATTTTTTTAATGCCCTTGTTTATTGCCTGTACCTTTTTTCTACCATAAGCTGATATATACTTATTGTTTAATAATGTTTGAATAAATACTTCATCAAAAAGTTTCGGGTCGAGTTGATCAAATTCTTTTTTGTTTCCTATCAGGCTTCTTAATGAATCCTCTGTTAAATCTATATTCTCAAGAAAAGCAATTTTACTGAGAACCGAAGAGGTATTGTCATATCTATCAAAATAGGTAACAACAGAAGTAAATTCCTCGAAATAACTGAAATCATTTGTTTCACGAACTATCTCATCACATGTGCGAACAGTGTCAAGAAGAACCTGTTCAAATCCTTTGTCTCCTTTTAGCTCGGCAACTTTTTTTGCTTTTATCAATCTAACTATATCTTCATTTATTATATGTTTCTTAAGAGCCGGATCTTTGAAAAACAGGCTCTGAAGTATTGTTCTTGTCTCAAGAAGATATTCAGGTTCTTCGGTTTGCTGAACTTTTTTCCCCTTCAAGAGAAGTTCATCAAGTGTATCAAACAGCACTTCGGGAATATTATTTCTTATTCCGAGTGTGCGCAATCTGTTAAGTCTTGCGATTTCGGATTTCTGCAGGGTCTCTCTCTGCATTCCTGCAAGCAAAATGTCTCTATATTCATCAACAACGCTTTTATTTTCCGGGTGACGGTACATAATATCAATTCTCATTCTCTCAAGCTGGTAACGGTCAATATCATAACGGGCTACAATTTCTTCAAGATAAAGCTCTTCATTGAGGGAAAGCATACGCTCTCTTGAATAAAACTTTTTTAATCCACTATAAAATTTCTCATTCCCTATATTTACGAGTTTGAATATAAAAACAGTTGAGTTTTTCTCTTTAAGTTCAGAAATGAAACCATTTAGAAGTTCTGTGTCTTTATCCTCGGAAATTAAATTGGTTCTCTTAAGAAATTTCCCAACAGACCTTAAGATAAGTTTCTGTCTTCTAATATAATCTCCCTGAAAATCGGATGATACAAAGAAATAATAGTTCTTTACTGCATGTCCATGAAGAAAAAGACGGTAGAAAGATTCTTTGCCTTCGGTATTATTTGTAAAAACAACTTTTTCATTTTTATCAATAAAAGCCCCGAACATTATAAGTCTGTTTACAACTGACTTTTTTATTAAGTCTTTAATAGGTTTTTCAACGCCGAACATATACTCACAGAAACTACCACCCGTTCCATTGTAATGAACCCCTGTCTCTGTTATAGTAAACTCGTTCCCGCGCGAGAAGAATCTGATGCTGTTTGTATTTTCTTCATAAAAATAGTTGCTATATATCCCCGGGCCACTGATAAAGGCAAAATATTCTATACTTCCGATAGTTCCGTGTAATCTAAGGTCATTTATCATGAAAGAAATATATCATAGTAGTTGAGATAAAATAAACAGGAAATAAAAAAATGTATTATATAAACTTCCGGGCCGGCAAGTAAAAAAGCAAAAAGCGAAGAGCAAAAACAAAAATACAAAGCGAAACAATGAAAAAGCATCAATTCAAGATAAAAAAGAAGCAAGATTCCTCAGCCGCTTATATTCCTTCGAAAGACAATACAAGCCTTCTTTATTGTCATTTCGAGCGAAGCGAGAAATCTTTAAGGCTTTCAAAATTTGCCGTGAATTGCTGGCTTAACAGATTGAAGATGTTGTGAAAGATTTATTTTTCTTCCTCTTGAGTTTCTTCTTTTTCAGTTTTAATGGTCACATCTCTAACGAATTCAGTGCATCGCATATCCTTGCCGGAAACACTAAATTTTTTCTGGCATGTTTCACGCCATGCACAGATAGCACATATACTTATATCTTCTGAAGTCATTGGTTCCTCCTGAAATACCAGCTTAATACTTTTTCAATATTTGAAATTATATTGTCCTTAGCATTTATTATAAATATCTTATCATTTATATGAAAGAGTTCTTTTTCCATCCTTATTATTTCTGGCGGAGCAATATATTTTTTCTTTAATTCTTCTTCAAACATTAAGACTATTTTATCTTTCATCCTCAGTTCTGTATCATCAAAAAAAATACTTATTTCCGGATGTAAATCTTCAATTCTTTCGAAAAAGGCTGAAATTTCCTTCTGATATATTTGCTTTGGAGGAGAAGATTTTATTTCCATATAAAGAATAGAGCTGTCAACTTTTGCGATTAGATCATAATCCCCGCCAACTCTGGGACGTTTGAAACGTATACCCCAGATTGCTTCTATAGCAAATTCCTTCTTAAGAATTTCCGAAAGGAACCATTCAAGTGTTTCGCCAAAACTTTTGATAGGTCTATTTTTCAGTCTATATTCAGGATAATTGTACTCAACCATATCTATTTTTATAAGATAATCAATATATTCTTTTGTGACTCCTGAAGTAGCATAGCGTGTAACTTCCTCGGGTTTGAATCCTTCCTGTTTTTTTATCACATCTCTTAAAAAAAGACGGAAAGAATATTTTTTCAACATCTCATAAAAACTTGATAAAAATTCTTCGGAAGGAATTAATAAGTCATCGGATGGTTTTGATTTAAAGATTTTAAATCCCCTTCTTTTTAAAAGCATTTCAAGTGAAGGAGTTAAATCTGAGAGAGACTTCCTGAGCCTCTTTATCTCGTCTCTTAAATCCTGTGACGGATCACGACCTTTTTTATCCATTACTAAAGTATATTTTAAAACACAATCATTTGAATTAAATAAATTTTATAGCAACTCTTCTGTGTCTTGGTCCGTCAAACTCGCAGAAAAATATTGATTGCCATGTTCCTAAAAGAAGCTTTCCTTCATCAATAATTAAATTTGCTGAAGTTCCTACGAGAGTCGATTTAATATGCGCATCGGCATTCCCTTCGCGGTGGGAATAATTCATTTCATGCGGGATCAGCCTATTTAAAGCATTTATAATATCACGTTGGACACTCGGATCAGCGCCTTCATTGATAGTTATTCCTGCGGTTGTATGAGGAACATAAAGACAACAAATCCCTTTAATGACGCCTGCTTCTTTAATGACTTCCTGAACCATTTCTGTTATATCTATTAACTCAATTCTTGTTTTACTCTTTAAATTAATATGCTTTATCATAACTACCTCCCGAGGGCCTCTGTATAGAACTCATTATCAATATGAAATTTTATTGCTAATGAAAATAAATTTTCAGGCAAATTAAATGTTTTTACTTTAATTATATCCTTTTCTGTCGTAACAATCCATTCTAAATTATTTTCTTTGGCCTCATTGATAATATGTCGGATGTCGGTTTCTGTAAAATTATGATGGTCACGAAACGTCTTAAAATATTTAAGATTAACACCTATTGAAAGCAAAGTTTCTTTAAAAGACTCTGGATTGCCTATTGCGCAAAAGCCATAAAAAGTTTTTCCGGCTGCCCATTCAATAGGATATATGACACCATTAATATTCTTAAAATACAATGGCTTATGCTTTGAATAGAAAACAGGAGCGTTGAAATTATATTTTCTAATCATCTTTAATGTTTTATGTGAACCAATATCTATATTATTTTCCCCTGAATCTGTTTTTGTTATAACAATTATATCCGCTCTTTTTATTTCACTAATAGGTTCCCGCAGTCTTCCAACTGGTAGAAGTTTATTGTTACCAAATGGATTCATACTGTCAATTAGAACAATATCCTTATCCCTGTACAATCCCCAGTGCTGGAACCCATCATCGAGAATAAAAAGATCCGGTTTTTTCTCATGCGGTATGTTATTGAGTGCGAAGATTCCAGCTTCATATCTGTTAATTCCTTTAACAATAGGTATTTCTTTAAGATATTGTGCCATAAGGAAAGGTTCGTCTCCTGCTGTCTTTACATCCATTAAAGGACCGTCTCCTTTGCTTATGAAACAGATGTCGCTGGCATCTCCCCTATAACCTCTTGTTAGTATACATGGTTTAAAACCTTTTTCCTTAGCCTTTTCAGCGATAGCAATTGTTGCAGGTGTCTTACCCGTTCCCCCTGTTGTTATATTCCCGATGCTTATTACTTTCACAGGAAGCTTCTTCTGATTGGATAGTTTAATCTTCTTTTTTGCTGAACATCCTGCATAATATAGAATTTCAAATATATTCATTTGCTTATTTTAATCCCGATTTTCCGGTTCTCCCAACATATGAATTTTATCAGGCAAAATTTATTCAATCAGAAAAATATAACCGGGGAGTCTGGAGCTATTTTACAATACTGTTGTCAATGCTTAGATACAAGATCATCATGCCGAATTTTCAGCATTTTTGTATCGTATAATTAGTACAACTAAACCACCCTAACAGGGTTAATGCTCTCGAATTCCCTTATGATTTCATCTATTTCAGAGCTATCCAGTGTTTCTTTTTCAAGCAATTTTTTTGCAAAGATTTCAAGTAAGTCCCGATTTTCTGTAAGAAGATTTATTGCATTATTATAAGCTTCAATAACTATTCTTTTAACCTCTTCATCAATCTCAACAGCGGTCTTCTCGCTATAATCTTTATGTCTGGCAATCTCTCTGCCGAGAAATATCTGTTCGTCTTTTTTACCAAAGGTTAAAGGTCCTAATCTGTCGGACATTCCCCATTCAGTAACCATTTTTCTTGCAAGTTCTGTTGCTCTTTCAAGATCATTTCCTGCTCCTGTTGTCATATGCTGCAAGGCTATCTCTTCTGCAGCTCTTCCACCAAGTAAGACGGTAAGGGTTTTCATGAGATATTCTTTTGAATATGTATAACGATCATCGATTGGCAGTTGTTGTGTAACACCAAGTGCCCTACCTCTCGGAATTATACTTACTTTATGTAAGGGATCTGTACCGGGTGTAAGTCTTGCAACAAGAGCATGACCTGCTTCGTGATATGCTGTATTCTTTTTTTCTTCCTCGCTGATAATCATGCTTTTTCTTTCAACACCCATTAATACTTTATCTTTTGCTGCCTCGAAATCAGACCTCTCAATCTTTGTTTTTCCAACACGGGCTGCGAGTAATGCTGCTTCATTGACCAGATTTTCAAGATCAGCGCCTGAAAAACCGGGTGTGCCCCTTGCTATTTGTTCGAGATTCACATTCTCATCAATGGGCTTATTTCTTGTATGAACTTTCAATATCTCGAGCCTTCCTTTTACATCAGGCTGCGGAACAACAACCTGTCTGTCAAATCTTCCCGGTCTTAATAGCGCAGGATCAAGCACATCCGGTCTATTAGTTGCTGCAATAATAATAACTCCTTGATTTGCTTCGAACCCGTCCATTTCTACAAGAAGCTGGTTTAATGTCTGCTCTCTTTCATCATGGCCTCCGCCAAGTCCTGCACCACGATGTCTTCCAACAGCGTCTATTTCATCAATAAATATTATGCATGGTGAATTTTTTTTCGCCTGATCAAAAAGATCTCTCACTCTTGAAGCTCCTACTCCAACAAACATTTCAACAAAATCAGAGCCTGATATTGAGAAAAATGGAACACCTGCTTCTCCGGCAATTGCTCTTGCAAGAAGCGTTTTTCCTGTGCCGGGCGCGCCTACAAGCAATACACCTTTCGGAATTTTACCGCCAAGTTTCTGAAATTTCTGGGGATCTTTAAGAAAATCTATTATTTCCTGAACTTCTGCTTTTGCTTCTTCAATACCTGCGACATCAGCAAAAGTTACCTTTACTGCTTTTTCTGATATAAGTTTTGCCTTTGCTTTTCCAAAAGAAAGAGCTTTGTTCCCTCCTGTCTGCATCTGGCGCATAAAAAATATCCAGATAACAACAAGAAAAATTATAGGCCCCCATGAAAAGAAAAGATTCCAGTACCATGGGTTCTGTTCTTCAGGCTTTACCGCGATTTTTACATTTTTTTCTTTTAGAATTTTTACAAGGTCAGGGTATTCTGTAGTAAATGTCCTGAATTTTTTCCCGTCTTTTAATTGACCTGTTACAACATTTCCTTTTATAGTCACTTCTTCAATCTGATTTTCATCAAGCTTTGTAATAAAATCGGAAAAAATAATCTCTTCTTCGGCTTTTTTTGGCATATTCATTAGATTAAAGAGAACTATCATCATAATGCCAATCAAAAGCCACATTACAAGACTTCTATAGTTATTCATTTTATTCATAATTTATATATTTTAGCATATTAAGCGGATTTAAAATTTAAGGACGTCTTCTTCAATAACTTTCTTTTGAATTTCAATAAGTTGTTTTATCCCCCGGTCGGCGAGTTTAAGTAATAAATTCAAAGTATCATTTGAAAAAGGGTTTCCTTCAGCAGTTCCCTGAATCTCAACAAATCTTCCGCTTCCTGTCATAACAATATTCATATCAACTTCAGCCTGAGAATCTTCTAAATAACAAAGATCTACCATTGGTTCTCTATTTACAACACCTACACTTATTGCAGCAAGATAATCCTTCAAAGGTGTTTTATCAATTAAACCGTTTCTTAGTGCAAATTTTAATGCATCAACCATACAAATGAAGGCGCCAGTAATCGAAGCTGTTCTTGTGCCCCCGTCTGCCTGTAAAACATCGCAATCAATCCAGATAGTTCTTTCACCAATAGATGAAAGATCAACCACTGACCTGAGTGCCCTGCCAATAAGTCTTTGAATTTCATGTGTTCTACCGCTTATTCTACCGGCTACCGCTTCTCTCATTGTTCTTGTATGTGTCGCTCTTGGCAACATTGAATACTCAGCTGTTATCCAGCCTTTTTTCTGATCTTTAAGAAAAGGCGGCACTTTTTCTTCAATGCTTGCAGTGCATACAACTTTTGTATTCCCTATCGAAATAAGTACAGAGCCTTCAGCAGTATTCAAAAAATTCCTTTGTATTTCTATACTTCTAATCTCATCATTTTTTCTTCCATCCGGTCTCATTTAACCTCCTAATTGAATTTTTTCTATATTATTAATCTTTTCTCCAAGAAATTTTTCTCCAATGTTTAAAAATTTTTCTACTGAATCTGTAACAAAAAATTCTCTCAAAGGACTCCCCTCTTTTTTCTTCTCAAGTCCTGAAGTCTTCAATATCTTCTTTATTTCACCAGCAGTCTCGATTGCTGAATCTATAAGCGTAACTTCTGAACCCATAACATTAGATATTACTTTCTTAAGTAAAGGATAATGGGTACATCCAAGGACAATTGTATCTATATTGCTGTTTTTAAAATTTGAGAGATATTTTTCAGCGATTAAACTTGCTATAGTGCCATCGGTCCAGCCTTCTTCAACCAGAGGGACAAAAAGCGGACAGGCAAGAGCCGTGACCGAAATTTCCTTATCAAGATTCTTTATAGCTTTTGTGTATGAATTGCTTTTTATAGTAGCTTCTGTTCCTATAACACCAACCATTTTATTCCTTGTAGCCTTCACAGCAGCCTTTGCACCTGGTTCAATAACCCCTATGACAGGAATATTTACCATTTCTTTAATTGCATCAAGACTTATAGCAGAGGAAGTATTACAGGCAATAACAAGAAGTTTAATATTTTTTGAAATAAGAAATCTTGTGTTTTCAAAAGAATATCTTAAGACAGTTTCTGGAGAGCGAATTCCATATGGAACTCTTGCAGTATCCCCAAGATAAACTGTATTCTCATATGGAAGTGCCTTTAATATTTCTTTTAATACAGTCAATCCACCTATTCCTGAATCAAAAACTCCAATTGGTTGTTCTTTTATATCCAAAACAAACTCCTTTTATCCTTTAGCCGTAACGCGTTGCTCGTTATCCGTACTTAAAAACGGATATGATAAACGATTTTTGCAACGCCTGCATTTTTCGGGTTAATCTATATTTTACAATCCCTGATTCTGTCTATTTACGATGTTTCGTATGATACAATTCCTTTTAAAGGATATTTAAGATAAAAATGCCCTCCAAGAGTTTCAACTTCTTTCCCTTCAATAAGCACTTTTACATCCTGTATATCTTCTATATTGGAAATAATGCTCTGGTACAAACCTTTAAGTAAAAGCAATTCTGAAATTGCATCTCCCCGAAAGTTTTTCCTGAATTCCTCCGAAAGATCTACATATAATATTCTGTCAGCACCTTTATAAATACCGAGGATTTTGACTTCTTTAGGTACAACAGGAACTTTAGTATCAATAGGTCCCTTTAAATATTGTTCGACAACTGCTTCAGCTATTGCAACCGGTAGAGTTCTCCTCGGCAGTCTTCTTTCTTCTATCTGTAGATGTTCTCCGGCAGGATAATACATTCTGAGCGAATACAGATCCTCGGCATTCTCTGCACCGTTTTTTATCTCAATTTTTTTGCTGACTGCTTTTATCGAAGAAAAGTACCAATAGCCCACAAAAACTCCTGAAATAAACAACAAAAATAATACAGAGACACCGATAACTTTCTTCTTATCCATTAAATTCCTTTATTAGTATTTTCTTGTGAACTTTCTATTTGTCCATAGGCTAAAAATGCTTTTATAATCGCATTAACAATTTTCGTTTTTCTCTGCTGGTCATATATTGTAACCTGTGCAGAAGGAAACTCAATCAGAACAGCAGGGGCTCCTATTGAATTAAGCAAAGGCAAAGGCATTTCTCTTAGAACAATTTGTTCCTTGAATTCTTCTTTAAATACTTTTATCAAGTTATCCGCCAACACTTTGCTTTTGTTTAAAAACTTTTTTTGTCTCATTTCAAGACCATATTCACTTAGTGTTTCAGAACCGGATTTATCTTCAAAATAAGGTGTATAAACAGCAAATTTACCCGAATTAGATATATGCAGACTAATAAAAATATCGGGCTTCCTGAGATTTGTAAAACTTATTCTCTCGGATAACTGTAAGTATTGATCAACTTTTCTTGTAAGAAAAACCTTTTTGCCTTTCTTAATTAGATAATTGCTTAATTCTTTTGCAATATCAAGACAGATGTCTTTCTCGTTCTTTTCCTTAAATATTATCCCGAAATCATATCCTCCATGTCCTGCATCAATGACAAAAGAGTTCAATAAAATACCGGATGGTTTCTCAGGGTGTATCTCGGTACTTTTTATATCGAAAACAATTCTTGCAGGTGACGAAAGTTTAAAAGTTTTTATTTCCCCTTTTTCCTTAATATTAAGAGTCAAGGTTTTATTTGCTTGAGTAACTTCAAATGGAGGAGTTTTTAAGGGAGTTAAACTAAATGAATCAGGAAAATCAATTTTTATCTGGCTCGAAACAATATTTGTCTGGGCTTTTGTAATAATAGGCTCTTCGGATTCAATAACAATGCGCATAAAGCCTTCCTGTTTGCTATATTTCAGAAAGACTTGGGGTTTTTTCTGGGCATGCACATTAAATCCAGCAATTACAATGATTATTGCAAAAAAAAATAAAATAAAATTTTTCTTCATTGTACTAAAGTTTTTATATCAAAAATCGGAGGGTTCATTATGGTCTTTTTCACAGCGCATTGATCTGCTACTTTAATTATTGCATCATGGTATTTTACCGGAAAATCTGGTGGTAAGATTATTTCAATAATAATTTTTTCAAGGAATTCTTTCCCATCAGGTTTTTTAGCGTATTGAAGTCTTTGAAACAAGGTTATGTTTTCAGTTGGGATACCTCTTTTCTGACAGAAACTTAGAACATAAAATCCAGCGCAGGTGCCAATTGACGCCATAAAATAATCATAAGGTGATGGAGATGTTCCTTCCCCGCCGTCTTTTACAGGCTGATCAGTCTCAACAGAAAATCCATTCCATTCTGCTTTAACTCTTTTTCCGCCAGGCAAAGTAATTTTTAGTTCCATATTATGCTCCTTCTTATCTATTATCGCAATATTCATTAAATTTATTTTTCAGAACATTAATAGTTGTTTTACATCCTTTGTCTCTTAATAGGCTCAAAATAGTCTTAGAACCAGCATATTTCAGGAATTCAGTTCTCTTTTTATTGTCATGAATATGTCTAATTGCTTTTCCTCTTATGAATTGGAGCGATTTTAAAAATTGTTCAAATTCTTTTTTATAATGCCCTTCTATTTCCTTCCTGATTGTTCGTGACATCGCAGGGCTAATGCCACTTGTGGAAATAGCTATAGTAAGATGTCCCCTTTTAACAACAGATGGTACTATGAAATTACATAGTTCAGGAGTATCTACAACATTTACAAGACATTTTGCCTCTCTTGCAATCTGTTCATTAACTTCTCTTTCATTAGTAGCAGCTATGACAAGAAAATAATTTTTCAAATCACCTTTTTTATATTCCCGGTTAATATGCATTATTTTCCCTTCAGATGCTTTTTTCTCAAGTCTTTTAGTAATTAGGGGACTGATAACTGTCACATCAGCTTCTGCTTTGAGTAATGAAAGAACTTTTCTTTCAGCAATTTTTCCACCACCGATAACAACTGTTTTCTTATTTCTCAGATTTATAAACGCAGGATAATAGACAGGGTATTTTTCAGTCTTCTGATATTTTTTTAAATAATTCACTTCTTAAGTTTTGAGATTTCTTTCTGGGCATCCTTTGCCAGTTTATTATTTGGATATTTCTCGGTAAGAAGAGAGAAAATTGTTTGCGCCTTTTCATTTTGCTTTAGTTCTTTATATGATAAGCCGGTGAGAAAAAGCACCTTTGCTTCATCTTTATAATCAGGAAAATTTTTAAGCAAACCTTCAAATCTTCTAATCGCTGCATTGTACGATCCCTTCTTAAAATAGAATTCTCCGACAAGGAATTCATAATCAGCAATAATATTACGGCACTTTTGTATTTTCAATTCAACTTCTTCTTTATAAGGGTTGCGCGGATATGTCTTCTTGAGTTTTTCAAATTCTTCAAGAGCCTTTGCTGCTCCACTATAACCTCTTTCCGGTCCTTCAATCTGGTTAAAATATATCATTCCTATCTGGTATTGAGCATATGACGCATACTGATGATCAGGATAGTTCTCAATAAATTTCTGGTATTCTGATATTGCCATTTCAGGAGAGTCTTCTTTAACATAAGAATCTGCTATTTTAAGTTGCGCAAGTGGAGCATACTTTCTTGAAAAATCCCTGTTTTTTACTTCAAGAAAAGCAGCACGAGCTTCGTCATAATTCTTTTTCTCGAGTTGCTCGTTTGCTGAAGCAAAAACCTTTTCAGCATCAAAACTCTCTGTTGGCTTTAATTTGGATTTGCCCGAACATGAAAACAGAATTATACAAAAGCTCAATATTAAGAGTATCTTTACTTTTGAAGCAAAAGAATTTATAAGTACTTTTCTCATGTCAGATATTATAGCATAGTATATGACTAAAGTTATAATAAGAAAACATGCAAAAAAGCAAAAGGGCAGAGAGCAAAAAACCTAATCGGGTTAACGATAATAGATAATAAAATAGGTCAACTTTTCAAATCAGATGTACAGTTAGGGCATCTTACCGCTTTAATTGGAATTACAGAAAAGCAATAAGAGCATTCTTTTGTTGTTTGAACAGGTGGAGGAGCCTCCTGTTTTCTTCGCATTGCGTTTATATTTTTAATGATTAAAAAAACTGAAAAGGCAACGATTAAGAAACTTATTATAGAATTAATAAATTTGCCATAATTCAAAGTTACTGCACCGGCAGCATTTGCAGAAGCCAAAGTCTCATAAGGGGCAGGCGTTTTACCTTCTTTCAAAATAATATACAGGTTTGAAAAATCCACATTCCCGAGCAAGATTCCTATTGGAGGCATAATTATATCTGTTACAAACGAATTTACTATAGCGCCGAAAGAAGCTCCGATTATTATACCGACAGCCATATCCACCACATTCCCTTTCATTGCAAATTCTTTGAATTCTTTAAACATAATGCTTCCCCCTTTTGTTTTATTTTCAATACTTTTATCACACTTGTTTATTGATGTCAAATTCATTTTATAATTTAAATCACATGTTTCTTTAAAATAAGCAAGGGTTCTGGTATTATTTTTAATTATAAGTTCGTATAAATGCTTTTTAATAATTCTAATCCTGAAACAGTGAGGACCATACATAATAGGAGACTTCTCATTTAGAATTCTAAAAATCTGAAGAAAGGAATCAATTGAAAGATATGTCTTTAGAAAAATTAAAAGCTGACCTCTTGAAAGTAGCAAATACTGAAAAAGCAAAAATACTTTCGAAATTCTTCAAAACAGGGAAAGGTGAATATGCTGATGGTGACAAATTTCTTGGAATTACGGTGCCAGTCCAAAGAAAAATTGCCAGGAAATATCTTAACCTATCCTTATCTGATATAAAAACCCTACTTTCTTCAAAATACCATGAGCATAGATTTACGGGTTTGATAATACTTTGTTCACAGTATAAAAAATCAGCGCAAAATGAAAAAGAAAAGATTTTTCATTTCTATCTTGAAAACTTAACGTATGTTAACAATTGGGATCTTGTAGATATTTCTGCTCCTGCTATTATAGGAGATTATCTTCTCGGTAAAGAATGCGCGATTCTTTATAAGCTTGCTTCTTCAGAATCTTTATGGGAAAGAAGAATAGCTATTTTATCAACATTTACTTTTATTAAAAATAATCAATTTGATGACACATTTCGAATTGCTGAGATTCTTTTAAAAGATAAAAATGATTTAATTCACAAAGCAGTTGGTTGGATGTTGCGCGAAATCGGCAAGAGAAATAAAGAAATAGAAGAGCAATTTCTCAAAGAGCATTATCAGCACATGCCTCGCACAATGCTCAGATATGCCATAGAAAAATTCAGCGAAAAAGAACGTAAAGAATATCTAAACAAAACTAATTGAATTATATATTCTGAACTATGTTCTGAAATGATTTTAGGACATGAGTTTTAATGCAAAAGCATTATTTACCTCCTTTTAATTCAATAGTATCCGGTCATTAACAGAAATTTAATCTACCCAACATATTCTTTTAATATTTGCCTGCTAATGTATTTCTTGATTGTATCGTACTTCCATACTCATGGAAACGGCATCTAAAGAAGTGCTTTAAACTTCTGCCGGAAAGGAGGTGAGCAGGGGAGAGTCCTGGAAGTTGCATAATTATATTGAAAAAGACAAAGGAGAAAGATAGATGAAAAACAAGTCTAGTAATACCAGAATTATTTCAATTCTTACAATTGCCTGTACTCTAATAATTTTATGTAATTTCGTATTTCCAAATTATGTAATTGCAAAGGTATCTGGAAATACTAAGAAAAATGGCAAATGGATGTCAGGTGATTTCCATCAGCATACTACATACACAGACGGATCAAATCCAATCGCTACGGTTATGCACAAGAACTACGAACTCGGGCTCGATTGGTGGGCTAACTCTGAACATGGAGGCGGTTTTACAAGAGATGCATATGGACCCATTCTATTTGATGGCTTTGATACAGGTGAATATGCCCGTTTCTGGGATGATACATCTGTATATCCTTCTGGAACAATTATCGGTGACCTGTCAATGAGTGGTGGTCACAGGAAAATGTGGCGCTGGCAGTCCATACGTGATTATTCGTTTCAAGACATTCTCTCAGCAAGACTTACATATCCAGACAAAATTATTATCCAGGGACTCGAATGGAATATGCCCGGACATGAACATTGTAGCACAGCCATAATCTTAAATCAGTTCAATTCCAATCCTGACAGCAATGCTATCGCTGAATTTGAGTATAAATTCGATAATAGCGATACAGACAAAACCGGAGGAGCAGCGCAGGGCTGGGTAAAAAGCCTGCTCTCAGGACATGCAAAGGCAGTCGAAGCTGCCAAGTGGATGCAGGAGAATTTCCATCTTTCAAACTGGATGATTCCAGCCCATCCAGAGCGCAGAAGTACCTATCGTATAGAACATTTTCGAGACTTGAATAATGCAGCCCCAGATGTTGCATTCGGTTTTGAGAGTGTTCCGGGTCACCAGAAA
The DNA here is from genome assembly GCA_020725385.1 of Nitrospira japonica. GTDB lineage: Bacteria > Nitrospirota > Thermodesulfovibrionia > Thermodesulfovibrionales > SM23-35 > DYFC01. The sequence goes on from DYFC01000006.1 coordinate 65,517, forward strand.
GAATCAGACAGAGGTAGTTATGGTATTGGCGCTGTTGGCAAAGGTACCTATGGTGGTGCGGGTATCTATGTAGCAAAGATCGGTGGTGTATGGGATGCTCTTCTTGGTGAGGGCAGAAAATGGTGGCTCTTTGCAAGCTCTGATTTTCACAACACAGAAGATGATTTCTGGCCGGGAGAATATACAAAAACATGGACATATGTATTAGATGAAAATAACGACGGAGATTTCTCCGCCCGGGAAATTCTTGATGCACTCCGGTCAGGCAACTCATTTGTAGTGCACGGCGACCTTATTAATGCCCTTGATTTCAACCTGCAGTATAAAAATAATTTTGCATATATGGGGCAGGAACTTACAATGGATAAAGGAGGACATCTCAAGATAAAAATACGTTTTAAGAGCCCGAAGGTTAACAATAATGGCGATCCTGTAATGGTTGATCATATACAGTTGATCAGTGGCGAAGTAAATGGAAAGATAGAGCCTTCAAGTCCTTATTATACTGACGATAAGAATACAAGCTCAAAAATTGAAGCCACATTTAACGCAAAAAATTGGGAAGTCGATGAAGATGGCTGGTACACCATTGTATATCACATCAAAGATATACAGAAAAACATGTACTACAGGATTAGGGGCACAAATCTTGCTCCAGGCACCCACTGTGAAACTGATGCTGAAGGCAATCCCTTAATTGACCGTTTTGATGAAATATTAAATCCCGGATGCGAAATTTATTTCAAGAATCATGACAAAGCAGAAGAGGCATGGTCAGACCTCTGGTTCTATTCTAATCCAATTTTTGTGAGGGTAAAGTAAGATTATGTGAAAAGCGAAGGATATAATTTATCCTTCGCTTTTACATTCTTCACTAACGGGCTGTCTCTATATTAAATCTTAACTTCTCCTTCATCATTTTGTAACAATTCTATTGTAAAATTTCTATAAAGAAAGGAGCGAAAATATGGAGACAATAATGGCAAATATGAAAAACAATGTAATAATGACTATATTTACCAACTGCCCATACAGCGGCAAAACAATATGTAAGGCTTCATTATCATCATTGATTATTGACAGAAACACAAGGAAAGACTATTGCACCAGTGAAAACTTTGATGACTGTCCTATATTTTTATCAAAAATACTAAGAGGGAGCGGAAGAGTATGAACCTGTCTCGAAATTTCATCATTTGCCCTTACCTGAGCGGTAGCGATGAAGGATTAATTTGTCATGCATGCTCTTCGCATATCAGAAATATAAGTGACATTGATCTTGACATATGTTTAAGTAAGCATTACGAATTATGTTATATATATTTTACTGTCTTACAGGACATTATTGAATCTGAAATAATAGGTTTCCAAATTCAAAATATTCAGGCAGGGCAGACATCTATGCCTTTACTTATGAAGTAATCTATTTTTCAAAATTAAGAAACTTATTTTAAAGTACGTTTTGGGATTCTGTAGAAAACATTAAAAATCAATAAAATCACTTAGGAAACCTTATAATTATCAGGAAATTTATTAGATTATTCAGGAACCCATTCAGAAACAGTTTGAAATCGTGTTACATGAATACACCTGGTAATCTTTACCAATATAAGTCTTGTTTCAGGAGAATGAACAAATTCATTGAGCTCAGGATGTTTCTTTATGAGTATTTCAGCAAACTCTGTCCATTTTTTCCCCTTTTTCAAAGGCATGGCATTCCCTAAAATAGTTATAGATTCAGCAGCCATATAATCTTTTTTTGTATTCGACCGTGTATCAATTAGAAGGGAAACGCGAGGGTTCTTAATAATATTTTTATACTTCTGTGTCCTTCCCGGTGTAGAAAATATAATTCTTTTCCCTTCAGGGGAAAGTGCAAAAGCAACTATCGAAGTGTAAGGTTGGCTATTTGATTCAGTTGCAAGGACAGCATGAAGTTGCTCTTTATTTAAAGCCTTTAACCTCTCAAGTACCGGTGTATCACCTTTTATTACTCTATTAGGTATTGATTCCTCTGATTTCTTCAAATTCCACCTGATATGAAAGTTTGATAATAGTATATCAGAATTTAATTCCTAAATCAGGCAATATTGTTGAAATTACTCTTATTTTGTCTGCAAGAAGCAATACGCCAAATATTATAAGCACAAGACCGCTTATTATATTGATTGCACGCATGTATTTAAAAATCTTCGGAGAATGCGCAAGATAGACATTAATACCAATTGCAAAAAGAAAAAATGGTATAGCGAGTCCGAGAGAATATACAGTTAAAAGCTTTAGACCATAAATCATTGAACCTTTTGAACCTGCATAAACAAGTATTGTCCCGAGAAAAGGGCCAACACAGGGGCTCCATCCTGCAGCGAATGTCATACCTACTATAAAAGTACCAAAATATCCTGCAGGTTTGCCGGCAAGATGATATTTCTTTTCTTTCATAAACATATCAACCCTGAGTATCCCTGCAATAAATAGACCGAATATTATTACCAGAATTCCACCTACTATTCTTATGTAATCAAGATATTGAAATAATAATCCTCCAATTGCTGATGAAGATACACCAAGACTTATGAAGACAAAAGAAAAGCCTGCTATGAAAGCAAGCGCGTTTGTTGATGTTAGATATATTACAGCCTTTTTATCTTTTCTTACGGTTAAATCTTTTAAAGACAAGCCGGTAATGAAAGAAACATAAGAAGGTAACAATGGTAGAACACAGGGAGAAAGAAAAGAAAGAATGCCTGCAAGAAAAGCTAAAGGATAAGATATGTCCTTCATTTTATTATATGGTTAAGTTCTTGCACATTCAGTAGGGTCGCCTTTTATTTTTTCAATTGCATGGGGGATTACCTCAAGAATAACCTCAAGATTTTCTTTGACAGCCTTAGGACTTCCAGGAAGATTTATTATCAAGCAAGAGCCTCTAATGCCTGCAACAGCTCGTGAAAGCATTGCTCTACGTGTTTTCTTAAGCCCTTCAATTAACATTGCCTCTGTAATTCCATGGATTTGTTTGTCAATTACTTCAAGGGTTGCTTCAGGAGTTACATCTCTTGGAGAAAGTCCGGTACCGCCTGTTGTTATTATTAAATCTAATTTAGAACTGTATTCTATTAATCTGTTTTTTATTAATTCCTTTTCATCGGGCAAAATATCATATAACTTCACTTCAGCACCGATGTTTTTCAACATTTCTTTGATAATACTGCCACTCTGGTCTTCCCTTTCGCCTTTTGAACCTTTGTCACTTAATGTTATGATGCCTGCAGTTATCATAGAAATATTTTTTAAGTGCCCATTTCCCAGCTTTCAAGATAATGCTTTTGCTCGGGTGTAAGAAAATCAATTTTTATTCCCATTGCTTTAAGTTTTAATAATGCAATTTTCTTATCTATTTCCTCTGGCACGCTATAAACTTTTTTCTGAAGTTTTTTGTAATTTTTCGCAATATATTCTGAACACAAAGCCTGATTTGCAAAACTCATATCCATTACTGAAGAAGGATGCCCCTCTGCTGAAGCAAGATTGATAAGCCTGCCATCTCCGAGAAGATATATTCTTTTTTTATTTTTCAAGGTAAATTCTTCTACGAAATCTCTAATTATACGCCTTGATTTAGAAAGTCCAATCAAATCCTCGATTGCAATTTCAACATTGAAATGTCCTGAGTTTGCAAGAATAGCTCCATCTTTCATAGAAGTGAAACATTCTTTTGAAATAACCTTTACATCACCGGTTGCGGTTACAAATATATCGCCAATCTTTGATGCTTCAAGAATTGGCATAACTTCAAATCCATCCATTGTTGCTTCAAGAGCCCTTAAAGGATTAGTTTCTGTTACAATAACTCTCGCACCCATTCCCTTTGCACGCATCGATATACCCTTACCACACCATCCATAACCGCTCACAACAAAAACAGAACCTGCTATTAATCTATTTGTAGCCCGCATAATGCCATCAATTGTACTTTGACCTGTTCCATAACGATTATCAAAAAGAAATTTAGTATATGCATCATTTACAGCAATAATAGGATATTTCAAAACCTGATTATCTGCCATAGCTTTCAGGCGAATAACCCCTGTTGTGGTTTCTTCTGTCCCTCCGATTATATTGCTTATTAATCCTTTTTTATCTTTGTGTAAAGTTGAAACAAGGTCTGCACCATCATCCATTGTTATGTTTGGGAGAAATGTGAGCAATTCTTTAATATGTTTATAGTAAGTTTTGTTATCCTCACCTTTTATAGCAAAAACAGGAATTCCCATAAATTTCACCAAAGCTGCTGCAACGTCATCTTGAGTGCTGAGCGGATTTGATGCACATAAAGCAACATCTGCTCCACCTGACTTGAGTGTATCCATAAGATTTGCAGTTTCAGTTGTAACATGAAGGCATGCTGAAAGTCTCAATCCTTTAAGAGGTTTTTCTTTTTTAAAACGTTCCTTTATAATTTTTAACACAGGCATTTCCTGAGCTGCCCATTCTATTCGTAGCATACCTTTTCTTGCCAGATTAATATCTTTTATGTCATTCTTAACCATCTTTTCCCTTTCATTCTTAATAAATTTTAGTTGTGCTACAATTTCGCTTCTGTTCTCAAAACATTTGCAATATCTGTTTTTTCCCATGTAAAATCAGGGTCAAGCCTTCCAAAATGTCCATAAGCTGCTGTTTTTTTATAAATTGGCCTCCTAAGATTCAAAGTATCAATCATACCTTGAGGAGTAAGATTAAAACATTTTCTTATAATCCTTGTTATTTCTTCCTCTGAAATTCTTGCTGTTCCAAAAGTTTCAGCAAGTACCGAAACAGGCTCGGGCACTCCTATTGCATATGCTATCTGAACCTGTACTCTATCAGCCAATCCTGCTGCAACAACATTTTTTGCCACATAACGTGCCATATATGAACCTGACCTGTCAACTTTTGAGGGGTCTTTTCCTGAAAAACAACCTCCACCGTGACTTCCGACACCACCATAACTATCAACAATAATCTTCCTGCCGGTAAGACCGGTATCACCCATAGGCCCACCGATAACGAACCTTCCTGTAGGATTTACAAAATATTTTATATGTTCTTCATCAAGGAGTTCTGGTTTGATTACTGGTTTGATTACTTTTTCTATAACATCTTCTCTTATTTCCTGTAATGTAACATCAGGACTGTGCTGTGTTGAAACAACAACACTATCAACTCTTAAAGGTTTCCCATCTCTGTATTCAACGGTAACCTGTGTCTTCCCATCTGGACGTAGATAGCTCAGAATATCGTTTTTTCTTACCTCTGCAAGCTTCATAGCAAGTTTATGTGCAAGAAGGATTGGCAAAGGCATTAATTCTTCAGTCTCATTGCAAGCGTATCCAAACATAAGACCCTGATCTCCGGCACCACCAATATCAACACCCATAGCAATATCAGGAGACTGGCCGTGAATGGAGGTAATTACAGCACATGTTTCATAATCAAATCCATATTTTGCCCTTGTATATCCAATGTCTCTTATTGTTTTTCTTACAATATCCGGTATCTCAACATAACATGTTGTTGTGATTTCACCGGCTACAAATGCAAGACCAGTTGTAACAAGTGTCTCACAAGCAACTCTTGCATATGGATCCTGCGCAATAATTGAGTCAAGAATTGCATCAGAAATCTGATCTGCGACCTTATCCGGATGCCCCTCTGTTACTGATTCAGAGGTAAAAAAATAATTTTTACCAAGCATTTCAACCCCCTGAAATCTATTTATTAAAGTAATTTTAATAATATCATAATTTATAGCTAAAATTATATAACTGTTGTGGCAAATAATGTAACATTTCTTAATATAAAAATCTTTTTAAAAACCAATTCGATCAATTGAAAAAAAAATTATTCTTTGTTACTATACCAAAAATTTTCTTAAACGAAATAACTTTTCTTCTCATCAAACAGCAGCAAGCTGTCCCTGCTATGAGCGAATGGGGAGTAATAATTTTCATTACACTTGCAGGTATTGGTGCAGTTTATTATCTCAGAAAGCAAAGAGTTTAAATTTGCAAATGTGTTAAACATAAATAGGCAAGATTGAATGTTGGATTTTTATTATTATAGTCTCTGGGTTGATACGCTATAGGTTTTATCTTAACTTTAATAATTTGTAAAATTTTTAAAAATCAAGAGGGGAAAATATGGTACCCCCTGCAGGAATCGAACCTGCGGCACCAGGTTTAGGAAACCTGTGCTCTATCCTACTGAGCTAAGGGGGCA
>DYFC01000040.1 GCA_020725385.1 Nitrospira japonica
GAAAAGTAAATCTCTAACAAATGGTGTTCTGGAAAGAGTCATTGTTTACTGCATGCAAAACCTTAATACATCCCCCTATCTAATGTCCTATATTGTATTGCCTCTGAGACGTGGTGGGATTGAATATCTTCCGATGCATCAAGGTCTGCAATTGTGCGGGATAATTTTAGTATTCTTGTATATGCCCTTGCAGAAAGACAAAGCTTTTGCATTGCTGAATCAAGAATTACCTGTGCATCCGGATTTAGTTTGCAATATTTCTTTATATGCCTTGTCTTCATCTGTCCGTTTGAATAGACTTTCCTGTCGTTTTTAAATCTTTCAAGCTGAATATTTCTTGCAGCAATAACACGCTTTCTTATGTCTTCGGACCTTTCTCCTGAATGTTCATTCGATAGGTCTTTATATGGAACCGCAGGGACTTCAATATGAATGTCTATTCTATCAAGCAAAGGACCCGATACCCTGTGTCTGTAACGATGTATCTGTCCAGGCGTACATGTACATTGATGTTTAGGATCCCCCCAGAATCCACATGGACAGGGGTTCATTGCAGCAATAAGCATAAAAGAAGCTGGATAGGTAATTGAGGCAACTGCTCTTGAAACTGTTACTTCACCATTTTCAAGAGGTTGCCTTAATACTTCAAGAACATTTCTTTTAAATTCTGGAAGTTCATCAAGGAAAAGGACTCCATTATGTGCAAGGCTTACTTCTCCCGGTTTTGGTGTCTGGCCTCCTCCAATTAAAGCAACATCAGAAATAGTATGGTGCGGAGATCTGAATGGTCTCACTGCCAATAAAGACTGGCTGTTTTTAAGCATGCCTGCAACACTATGGATTTTTGTTGTCTCCAGAGCTTCATCAAATGTCATGCCAGGAAGAATTGTTGCAAGACGTCTTGCAAGCATGGTTTTTCCAGAACCCGGAGGCCCGATCATAAGGACATTGTGTCCTCCGGCAGCAGATACTTCAAATGCTCTCTTTGCAAGTTCCTGGCCTTTTACTTCAATAAAATCTTCTTCATATATTGAATTCTCTTCCATTGCTTTTTGAATATCTATCTGATAAGGTGTTTTTGAATTATTCATTAATGAATCTATTACTTCAGGAAGGCTTGAAAATCCGTATACTTTTACTCCATTAACTACTGCAGCTTCCGGAGCATTACTTTCGGGAAGGATTATTCCTTTTAAACCATATTGCCTTGTCATGATAGCCATTGATAAAGCCCCTCTGATAGGATTTAATCTTCCATCAAGAGAAAGTTCACCTGCAAAAACAAAACCTTCAATTTTTTCATGAGGAAGTATCTCTTCAGCGGCTATTATTCCGATTGCAATTGGAAGATCAAAACATGAGCCTTCTTTTTTAAGGTCAGCAGGCGCAAGATTGACAGTAACCTGCTTAAGTGGAAATTGAAATCCGATATTTTTTAGGGCTGCTCTTACTCTGTCTCTTGATTCTTTTACCGCTGTATCTGGCAATCCAACCATTGAAAAATGAGGTAGACCCCTGGCAGTTATATCAACTTCCACTTCAACAGGATTGGCATCAATTCCTATAAGACTCGCGCTTAAAACTCTTGCAAGCATTTGCTTAATTATATTTTTAAACCGTTAAGAAAAGCAATATGTTAAAATATTAGCCATACTTTAAATCTGATTTAAATAATTAGTCAAAAATGAAAGATTATCCTTTGAATTATTCAGACATTCAAGATTTGTTTTAAGGAGATTAAATGGCAAAGGTACCTATTAGTATTGAAGAAGAAATGAAAGGCTCTTATCTTGATTATGCAATGAGTGTAATCATTGGTAGAGCATTGCCCGAAGTTAGAGATGGTTTAAAACCTGTGCAAAGAAGAATCCTATATGCAATGTTCAGGGAAGGACTTCTTGCAGGGAGAAAATATTCAAAATCAGCCGGTGTTGTAGGCGAAGTTCTAAAGAAATATCATCCTCATGGCGACAGCGCTGTTTATGATGCTCTGGTGAGGCTTGCTCAAGATTTTAATATGAGGTATCCCCTGATTGATGGTCAGGGCAACTTTGGGTCAATTGACGGAGATCCTGCTGCTGCCTATCGTTATACCGAAGCCCGGCTTTCTGCTTTAGCAGAAGAACTTCTTGCAGATATAGATAAAAATACAGTTGATTTTGTACCGAACTTCGATGAGACTACAGAGGAGCCTGTTGTTTTACCATCAAGAATACCGAATCTTATTATTAATGGTTCATCAGGAATAGCGGTTGGTATGGCGACTAATATTCCGCCTCATAATCTTGGAGAAGTTATTGATGGATTAATTGCAATGCTTGACAATCCTGATGCAGGGTTAAAAGAACTTATGATGCATATCAAAGGTCCTGATTTCCCCACAGGCGGCATTATTCATGGAACAGAAGGAATTATGCAAGCATATAATGAAGGCAAAGGACTCGTAAAAATCAGAGCTAAAGCCCGTGTGGAACGTGAATACAGGGGCGGTGAGAACATAATCATTAACGAATTACCTTACCAGGTCAATAAAGCAAAATTAATCGAAAAAATTGCTGAACTCGTGAGAGAAAAAACTATAGAAGGCATATCAGAAATCAGGGATGAATCTGATAGAGACGGAATCAGAATTGTTATTGAATTAAAAAGAGGAGAGATCGCTCAGGTTATTCTTAATAATCTTTATAAACATACTCAAATGGAAACAACTTTCGGAATTATTCTTCTTGCTCTTGTAAATGGACAGCCAAAAATTCTTACCCTCAAAAAAGTACTCGGCCATTTCCTGCAGCATAGACGTGATATTGTTCTTAGAAGAACACGTTTTGAACTCAAAAAAGCTGAAGAAAGAGCCCATATATTAGAAGGATTAAAAATTGCTCTTGATCATCTTGATGAAATAATAGCTTTAATCAGAAGTTCAAAGAACCCTGAAGAAGCAAGAATCGGTTTGATGACAAATTTCCCTTTAACAGAAATTCAGGCACAGGCAATTCTGGATATGAAATTGCAGAGGTTAACAGGACTCGAGCGGGAGAAAATAGTAAGAGAATATCAGGAGACCTTAAAGGAGATAGCACGTCTTAAATCAATTCTTGAGAACGATGCGCTTGTTGTCCAGATAATTAAAGAAGAATTGCTTGAAATTAAGAATAAATACGCTGATGAAAGAAGAACAGAAATTTCCCTTGAGACAAAAGAAATAACTCTGGAAGATCTTATTACAGATGAAGAAATGGTTATCACTCTTTCCCACCAAGGCTATATCAAAAGGAATCCTTTGAGCGCTTATAGGAGTCAGAGACGCGGTGGCAAGGGCTTGATAGGCATGGAGACTAAAGAAGAAGATTTTGTCCGGGAATTATTTATCGGTGCAACCCATGATTATATGCTTTTCTTCTCAAATTTCGGCAGATTATACTGGCTTAAGATATATCAACTTCCTGAGGCAGGCCGGGCTGCGAAAGGCAAAGCACTTGTGAATCTTCTTGCTCTTTCAGAAGGAGAGAGGATAACAACTGCTCTTCCTGTCAGGGACTTCAGTCAGGGTTTTCTTGTTATGTTTACAAAAAACGGTATTGTCAAGAAGACAGCTTTGAGTGAATATAGCAATCCGCGCGGTAAAGGTATAATTGCGATAACACTCGAAGAAGGCGATGAGTTGATTTCAGTTAAGAAAACTGATGGACACAGTGATTTAATTATCGGCACACATAACGGCTTGGCTATAAGGTTCAATGAAGAAGATGTTCGGGATACTGGCCGCACTTCTAAAGGTGTAATAGGTATTAGATTGACCGAAGGAGATGAAGTTGTTTCAGCAGAGGTAGCTTCAGACAAGACTGCCATACTTACTGTAACTGAAAAAGGTTTTGGCAAAAGAACAATGGTTGAAGAATATCCACTTCAGGGACGGGGAGGCAAAGGAGTAATTTCAATCAAGTTAACTGAAAAGGGTGGCAAAGCAGTCGGTCTAATGAATGTAAGAGATGAAGATGAGCTTGTTATGATAACAAGTTCAGGAAAACTCATACGTACAGTTGCAGGAAGCATTTCTTTATTGGGCAGGAATACCCAGGGTGTAAAACTAATGGATGTTGACGTTGATGATAAAATTGTCAGCATCGGCAGAGTGGCCGAGAAAGATTAAGAGGTTTCGATGAGCGAAACACAGGCAACATTAAAAGAATGGCAGAAACTTTATGAAGCAGCGATTGAATTCCGAAAACTTGAGCCATGGAAATGGGTGCATGAAACCGATATATTCGGTGTTCAGAATCCTGAAACCGGAGAAATAGGATACTGCTGTATTATGGGTGAACTCGGAGAAATGCTCGCAATGGCAGTTTATAGGGGAACAGAAGGATTACAGGGATATAGAAAAATACAAAAAGGACATATTGATACCGAAGATCCTGATTCACTTTTTGTCCAGGATTGTCTAATGCTTTCTTTTGAAAATAAAAAATTTGTACATGAAGATGACAGAGAAATTATCAATGAATTAGGTTTTAGATTCAGGGGTAAAAACGCATGGCCTGTTTTCAGAAGTTACAGGCCTGGATATTTCCCCTGGTTCCTTAATAGAGATGAAATTATTTATATGACCTTCGTTATAAATCAGGCAATAAATATTTGCCTCAGAATGAAAGATAACTGGAGAATATTACTTGCACCAAGAAAGGGGTTATATTTAGTAAGAACTCCTGAAATGAGAAACGGCCAGTTAATATGGAAAGATAGCTGGATGCTTCCTAACCCAATCGAAGTAAGAAAAGAAAAACCCGGATTTAATATAGATGAAAGCAAAATAAAAGAAATAAAAAATAAACTTTCATTTTCAACTGCTATATGGGAAATAGACTTCTTTTATTCTCCTGTCCCTATAAATCAGGGTGAACAACCTTTTTTCCCTTATTCATTAATGGTTATTGACCATGATTCGGGACTTATAAATTTTATGCACATTGCCGAACCATTTAAATATCAAAAGGAGTTCGTTGATAAATTTATTGAATTTTTTGCAACAAATGGCATTATACCTCTTGAAATTCTTGTACGGAAAGAAGAAGTAAAAAAATTCCTGGAGCCTTTTGCTTCAATCCTCAATATAAAATTAACTTTAAAGAAAAAATTATATAATGTTGAACATGCCCGCAAAGAATTATTTAAATTCCTTAAAAGAAAATCTGTATAGTTTTAACCAGAAATTTTTTAAGTATTAGGAAAAAAAGGTGGCAGAAGGGGGAAACTTCTGCCACTAAAGGGGGGAGTTTAGAGGTTTGCGCCTCAAAATCTACCAAATATTAGCAGATGCTAAAAAAGATACAACAAAAAGCAGAATAGTATCTAATTTTTTTTTAAAATATGATTATAAGAAAAGTATATAGGTATGTTTCTAAGTATTTCTTAGAGTTTTTTCAGACAGAGACTTACTCTGTAATATCTCAAGTCCTGTTTTTGATTATCGGGAGTAAAAACAATAGGTTCCTGTTTTTCGTCCATGAGTATAATTATGTTTTCTTTTATAATCATTTTTCTTATAGAGAGTGTTTTAGATGACCATACAAAAACAGTATCGCCACTATTTACAGGTTTATTGGGTTCAACAAGAAGCAAATCACAATTTTCAAGTCCTCCGCATGAATTTATTCCTTTTGTAGTTATATAAAAAGCTCCGGGGTCATCTGTTGTTGCATATTCAAAGCTTTTTGCTACCAAAGAAGGATAATCAAGGTCAATGCAATCACCCCATGCTTCAATCTGTGCTTCGTCAAGAACAGGGACTTTGCGTGATATAAACATTTTTTCGGATGCATCTGATTCAAGAGTTAACAATGTATCAAGAGGGACTTCAAGAGATTTTGAAAGTTTAAGCAATGTTTCCCTGCCCGGTTTTCTGATGCCTGTTATAAGCTGACTAACATAAGCACAACTGACACCCATTCTTTGAGCAAGTGTAATTGCTTTAATTCCCCTTGACTTCATTAATTTCCTGAGTTTATCACCAAATGTCATTTGCATTTAGTAATTATAATATATTTACTATAGAATTTTAAATAACTTTTGCTAATCAGGTTAAATTTTTTATTTAAGCAATTGAATTAATTTTAGATGTCTTTAACCCGAAAAACGTGTTTTATATTACTGTCCATTGTTGTGGTAAGAATAGTTTTTCGTATGTCATTAGAGCAAATCTATCTGTCATTCCTGCAATAAAATCACATACAAAGCGGTGCTTTCTTTTTTCATCAGAAGATTCTTTGATATTTTCTTTTCCGGGCAAATCAATCAGTTCAATATTATCGAGATAATACTCATATAAATCATTTAGAATTCTTTTTGCTTTCCTGAATTCTTTTCTTATTTTTTCGCTTTCATAAACCCTTTCATAAAGGAAATCTCTTAACATGTAGATTGAAGAGGAAACCTCGTCACTAATGCATAAATACTCAATATCATTCTTTAACGTATTATGAATTGTATCTCTTACCATGGTATCTATTCTTTTTGCATGGGTATCACCGAGAATTTTGATTATCTCAGAAGGAATGTCAGATTTTTTTATTACACCTGCTCTCATTGCATCATCAAGGTCGTGATTGACATATGCAATTATATCTGAAATCCTCACAACCTGGCCTTCAATTGTAACGGCTCGTTCATCTTCAGATTTAGGAATTATCTGCCCCTTTCCTTTTGAGTGTTTTACAATTCCATTCCTAACCTCGTATGTTAAATTTAATCCTTTTCCATTCTTTTCAAGATAATCAACGACCCTAAGGCTTTGTATAAAGTGTTCAAATCCTCCCGGATGAATTTCTCTTAGAATCTCTTCACCTGCGTGTCCGAATGGAGTATGTCCTAAGTCATGACCAAGAGCTATAGCTTCTGTAAGGTCTTCATTTAAACGTAATGCTCTTGAGATTGTTCTTGCAATCTGTGAAACCTCAAGCACATGGGTAAGCCTTGTTCGGTAATGATCTCCTTTTGGTGCAAGAAAGACCTGTGTTTTATGTTTTAATCTACGAAATGATTTGGAATGTATAATTCTATCTCTGTCTCTCTGAAAGCATGTGCGTATCTCACCTTCTTTTTCAGGTTTTAATCTTCCCCGTGTATTACAACTAAGACAGGCGCGATGATGAAGAATCTTACGCTCTATTTCTTCAGTCTGTTCACGTATTGTCAAATTTTCCTCCATTTATTATTGTACTTCTTTAGTATTATATTTATTTAAAAAAGTAAAAACAAATGTCAAAAGGTTGATAAATAACATTCAAAGAAGGTATATTATCATTTAAACTTTTCAGGAGGTGTTTTATGTTTTTAAATTTTATAGATATAGCAAATGCAATGGGTCCTGCTCCGCAATCAGGTGCCGGACAGGGTGGTCCTGCAGCTCTATTTGGCAGTTTAATACCGCTTATACTGATATTCGTTATTTTCTATTTTCTGCTTATAAGGCCCCAACAGAAAAAAGCAAAAGAACACAAAAATATGATTGACAACCTTAAGAAAGGTGATAAAATCATAACTTCAGGCGGGATTTATGGTGTGATAGAAAATGTTGGCACTAATACTATTACCTTGAAGGTTGGGGAAAATACGAGAATCAAAATAGGCAAAGCATATGTGGGTGCTTTAAGAGCTTCTTCTGATGAGGAATAAAAATTAATTATAAATATGATTCAATTCTTGTTGGAGGTTGAATGAGGAAAAACATTCTTTTCAGACTTATTCTGATAGCTGTTACTGTAATTATTGCTATTATATTCTTTTTACCAAATACACCTGTCTTTAAATATATGCCCGAATGGTGGAAACAAAACATGCCTAATAAAGGCATTATCTTTGGTCTTGATCTTCAAGGAGGATTGCATCTTGTTTTTGAAGTAGAGGGTGATAAAGCTGCCGAAATAACCGCTGAAAGATATGCAGCTAAGCTTAAAGAAATGCTCGCAAAGAAAAAATTAAATGTTGAAGCAGTTTCAAACGGGTTACAAATATCTATAACGCCGGCAAATCCTCAAATCAAGAAAGAAATTGAAGATAACTTCCAGAATCTTGTGCCTGTTGAATCTGGCACAAAGCTGGTTTATAGATTATCCGATAAAGAAGTCCAAAGAATAAAAGATACTGCAGCAGATCAAGCGCTTGAGACAATAAGAAATAGAATAGATCAATTTGGTGTTTCTGAACCCACAATACACCGTCAGGGTACAAATGAGATAGTTGTGCAGTTGCCAGGCGTAAAAGACCCGAAAAGAGCGATAGAACTTATTGGTAAGACAGCCCAACTTGAATTTAAGCTTGTTGAAGATGAAGCACGGATTGCTGCTGAGCTTCCCCACTCTGTTGCCCCGGGTGAAGAAGAAAAAGTAATACAAGAATTTGCAGGCAGAATACCTGAAGATACAGAGATATTATTTGAGAAAAAAGTAAATAAAGAAACTGGAATAATAAGAAAAATACCTATTCTAGTAAAGAAACAGGCGAGTCTTACCGGAGACCTGTTAAGCGATGCAAAAGTAAATCTTGATTCGAAATACAGCGAACCTTATGTATCAATTTCTTTCAACTCTTTTGGAGCAAAAGTCTTCGAAGAACTAACCGGTGCAAATGTCGGAAAAAGACTTGCAATTGTTTTGGACAATACAGTTTACTCTGCTCCAGTTATAAAAGATAGAATTGCCGGTGGTAATGCGATGATAGAAGGAAGATTTACAATGGAAGAGGCAAAAGACCTTAGCATTGTCTTAAGAGCAGGTGCTCTACCCGCTCCATTAAAAATGCTACAGAATGTAACAGTTGGTCCTTCACTTGGAAGAGATTCAATAGAGGCTGGAAAACTTGCAGGTATAATAGGAACAATTGCTGTTGTTTTATTCATGATTTTTTACTATAAACTGTCGGGGCTTATCGCTGATTTCGCCCTGTTTTTGAATATTATCCTCTTACTCGGAGCAATGGCATCATTGAATGCTACCTTAACTCTCCCCGGCATTGCAGGAATAATCCTTGCGATCGGAATGGCAGTTGATTCAAATGTTCTTATGTTTGAGAGGATGAGGGATGAACTAAGAGCTGGAAAAACACCACGAGCTGCTGTTGATTCAGGTTATAAAAAAGCATTCTGGACAATATTTGACTCTCACGTTACAACATTGATAACTGCTGCTGTTCTATTTCAATTCGGGACAGGGCCTATTAAAGGTTTTGCAGTAACCCTCAGTCTTGGTGTATCAATAAATCTTTTCACAGCGCTTATTGGAACAAAATCAATTTTCGATATTATCAATACAAAACGCGAATTGAAGCACTTAAGTATATAGGAGAACAAATGATTGAAATTATTAAGAACACAAAAATAGATTTTCTCGGGAAAAGGAAAATAGCCTTTATTTTTTCAGGAATTCTTGCAATAATCGGAATAATAGCAATAATTCAAATAGCAACCGGGAAGGCAAATCTCGGGATAGACTTTGCCGGTGGAACAGCAATTCAATTTAAATTCGAAAAACCTGTTCAACTCCATCCTATAAGAATAGCTCTTGAAAGTGCTGGTCTGAAGGATTTTGATCTTCAAGATCTTCCTACTGAAAATAAGATATTAATAAGAGTTAAAAAGACTGAAACAACTCTCGGCCAGGTATCAGAATTGATAACAAATACACTTAGTCAAAAATTCCCTGATAATAAATATGTAATCGACTCAACAACTGAAATAGGCCCGAAGGTAGGAGGAAGGTTAAGAGCAGATGCAGCGCAGGCAGTTGCAGTTGCAATTATTGGCATACTTATATATGTTGCATTTAGATTTCAGTTCAAGTTCGGTGTAGGTGCAACCATTGCTACATTTCATGATGTTCTTGCAGTACTCGGTGTTTTCTTTATTCTTGGCAAAGAAATAAATCTAATATTAATTACAGCTTTGCTTACCATAGCAGGTTATTCTCTAACCGATACAGTAGTAGTTTTTGACCGTATCAGGGAAAATTTAAAAATGAGACAAAAAGAAACAGTTGAAGCAATTATGAACATCAGCATTAATGAAGTTCTTTCAAGAACTATTGTTACATCGTTAACAGTTTTACTTACTTCTTTTGCTCTCTTCTTTTTCGGAGGTGAGGTGCTTCACGATTTCTCTCTTGCAATGATTTTAGGAGTATGTGTTGGCACATATTCTTCTATATTTGTTGCGAGCCCTATTGTACTTGTCTGGGGTGGTAAAAGACCTTTTGCCAAAAAGAAATAAAATGAATTTTAACCACAAACAATGCAGACATTGCTCAAAAATTTATTTAACTCGATGA
>DYFC01000041.1 GCA_020725385.1 Nitrospira japonica
AAAAAACAATATAAAAAAGAAAGGTAATTTCGTTTATAATTTTAATGAGGCAACAGAGAAACTTTTCGTTTAGATTTTTATGTGAGGCAACAGGTATTAAATAAAATCTGAAGATAGGTTTTGGGTTAAAAACTATTTAATAAAATATTTTATTATGATAAGATAAGAAACTTTGAAAAATATAAATTATAAAAGGGGGCAACTTATGGGGAAATATCAAGAAATATATCAAAATAGCATTCAGGATCCTGAAGATTTCTGGGCAAAGGCAGCTGAAAACATAACCTGGCATAGGAAGTGGGATAAGGTTCTTGATGCTTCCAATCCGCCTTTCTATCGCTGGTTTGTTGGAGGAGAATTGAATACCTGCTACAATGCGCTTGATAGACATATTGAAAATGGCAGGGGGGATCAAATCGCTATAATTTATGATAGTCCTGTAACGAGTACTATAAGAAGGATTACTTATAATGATTTACTGGATCAGGTTTCGCGTTTTGCAGGTGGCCTTAAGACTCTTGGCGTGGGCAAAGGTGATACCGTGGTTATCTATATGCCCATGATAGTTCAGGCTGCTGTTGCTATGCTTGCATGTGCAAGGATTGGCGCTATACACTCTGTAGTTTTCGGTGGATTTGCTCCTCATGAACTTGCATTGAGAATTAATGATGCAAAGCCAAAAGTTGTTGTATCAGCCTCTGGTGCAGTTGAAGTAAAAAGACTTATAGAATATAAGCCACTTTTAAACAAAGCTATTGAAATTGCTTCACATAAGCCCGAGAAATGTATTATATATCAAAGGCGTCTTGTAGATGCAGAGTTAATTCCTGGAAGGGATATATCATGGAATGAAATTATGGCTAAGGCAGAACCTGTAGCATGTGAACCTGTTCAAGCAACTGACCCTTTATATATTCTATACACATCAGGAACAACAGGAAAACCCAAAGGTGTTGTAAGAGACAACGGCGGACATGCAGTTGCATTAAGATGGAGTCTTGAAAATATTTATGATACAAAACCCGGAGAAGTTTTCTGGGCAGCATCCGATGTGGGCTGGGTAGTAGGACATTCCTATATTGTATATGGACCTTTATTAACCGGCTGCACTACAATTCTTTATGAGGGTAAATCTGTTGGAACTCCTGACCCCGGTGCTTTCTGGCGTGTTATATCCCAGCATGGTGTCAAAACTTTATTTACAGCTCCTACAGCATTCCGTGCAATAAAAAAGGAGGATCCGCATGGAGAATATCTGAAGAAATATGATCTTTCTAATTTTAAATATCTTTTTCTTGCTGGCGAACGTCTTGACCCTGATACTTATCATTGGGCTTATAATCTTCTTAAGAAACCTGTTATTGATCATTGGTGGCAGACTGAAACAGGATGGCCGATTACTGCAAATTGTATGGGAATCGAAAGTTTTCCAATTAAACCAGGCTCATGTACCAAACCGGTTCCCGGATATAATGTTCAAATTATTGATAATTTGGGTAAAAAATTAGGGCCAAAAGAAGAAGGACTCGTTGTAATAAAACTTCCTCTTCCACCGGGAACCCTGCCAACATTATGGAATGCGGATGAAAGATTTGTAGAATCATACATGAAAATATTCCCCGGATATTATTTTACAAGCGATGGTGGCTTTATTGACGAGGATGGATATGTTTACATTATGGGAAGGGTTGATGATGTTATAAATGTTGCCGGTCATCGTTTGTCCACAGGCGCTATGGAAGAAGTAATGTCGCAGCATGAAGATGTTGCCGAGTGCGCTGTCATAGGTGCTCACGATTCTCTCAAAGGACAACTTCCTGTTGGTCTTGTAGTATTAAAATCAGGGGTAACAAGAGGAGAAGAGGAATTGAAAAAAGAGCTTGTTCAGATGATAAGAAATGACATAGGTCCTATCGCCTGTTTTAAGCAGGCAGTTGTAGTTACAAGATTGCCAAAGACCCGTTCGGGCAAAATACTCAGAAGTACTATGAGAAAAATCGCAAACGGTGAACCATATTCTATTCCTTCAACTATTGATGACCCATCAATTCTTAGGGAGATAGAAGAAGCACTAGAAAGAATAGGATATGCTAAGAAGAAAGATTAGTAGAGAATGACCGGATTATAATATTAAATTCTCTATAATCTCGAAAATACTACTTCAATAGCTTCCTGGGCATTTTCAACCTGAATTATCCCTTTTATATCCCAGGTGTTTATACCGGTGACCGTTTTGTTTAATTGAAGAGCAAAAGCGATTTCTGACAAAGTGCCGTATTCACCACCTATGGCGATTAAAGCATTTGCAGTTCGTGCAATTATGACATTTCTTCCGATCCCGAAACCTGTTATGATAGGAATATCAATATAACGGTTGGCTTTTTCAGAATTATCCTGCGGCAATATTCCTACAGTTATACCCCCTTCGGATTTTGCCCCTTTTGAAGCAGCTTTCATTACACCTCCGAGCCCACCGCATATAAGCACAGCACCTCTTTGTGCAATTAACCTGCCAGCTTTTTCGGCTTCTTTTAAAAGTTTTTTTTCAGTTCTCCTGCCACCAATAACACCGATGATTCTTTCCATTTTTTACCCTGCCATGAATTTTTTTCTTCAAGTCTTTTTTCTATATCCCTCAATATTTCCTGTCTGCTTTTCCCCCATCTTGGAGCAATAAGAATATCATCCGGAGCTGTTGCAAATAGTCTCTGTATTACAACGTCAGGGGAAAGTCTTTCAAGGAAATCTGTTACAAATTCAATGTATTCTTCATATCCAAATATTTTAAAAGGTTTTTCTCTGAAAATAGTCTCAAGGATTGTATCCTTAATAACCTGCAATTGATGAATTTTTAGAAATTCAATCGGTAGCTTTGATATTTCGTCTGCCATTGCAAGCATTTCATCTTTAGTTTCTGTAGGAAAACCGACTATTATGTGCGCACCGATAAAAATATTTTTATTCCTTGTTTTTTCTACTGCTTCAAGAAAAACCCGGTAATTATGTCCACGATTTACAAATTCCAGAGATTTGTCATAGATAGATTGCATACCGTATTCAATCAAGATAAAGTAATTTTCTGCAAGTCTCGCTATCATTTTAATTTTCTCTTCATCAATAGCATCGGGTCTTGTCCCGATGGCAAGCCCTATTACTGAATTAAAAGAAAGTGCTTCTAAATAAAGTTTTTCAAGTTCCCATACAGGAGCGTAAGTATTTGTATATGGCTGGAAATAGACAAGAAATTTATTTACTTTGTATCGTCTTTTTATGTGTTCTATGCCATTTTTTATCTGCTCGTTTATAGTAAGGGTTGGTTTGCACGAAGCAGGTCTGAAGCTATCATTATTACAATAAATGCATCCTGTAGTACCCAGGGTTCCATCCCTATTGGGGCATGTAAACCCTGCATCAACATTGACTTTATAGATAGCTTCGCCAAAACGATTTTTCATGAAGCTCCCAAAAGAATTATAGCGTCTTTCCATATTTTAATTATTTACCCTGATAAAGAAAAAAAGCAATGTGCAAATAAAAAAGCAGCCAGAAAATCTGGCTGCTTTTCAAGGAAATATCGAAAACTAATTTACATTCTCCAGCAAGCTTTTTTGAACCCTTTACGCATACCTGCCGGCGCATTCGCACGAATTTTGCTCTTCAATTCTCTAATTTCTTTTTCAAGGTTCGATATGGTTTCCGGATCTGTTTTAGGATTTCTAATAGCTTCGAAATATTCGAATTTCTTTGTATGCAGTTCTTTTCTAAGCCCTGCTGTTTCATCAAGAAATTTCTGATCATAACCCCTGGCTTTTTCTCCAATCATCTGCCCGTGGTGACCATACCCCATTTTGTAATATCCGGGACAGGGGATAAAACTATCTGATTTTTGAACAGGACCTTGTGCATATACTGCAACTCCTATTAATAAAAATGTAAGAACTGTCAGGCTAATAATTATTTTATTCATTTTATTTCACCTCCTTTTAATAGATTTTGATTAATAATAAAAAATCATTATGAATATAGAATGAAGAAGTTATAAGAATATTGTGAAGTTTTATTGAAATTAAAATGTACTGTTAAATCAATCTGTTATGGTGTTATATTCCCTCATTCTGGCTGCAAATTCACGTAGCTTTTTATCTACAAAATAATTAATTGTACCTTCGGGATAAGAACCATCCTGCTGTCTTTCACCCGAACTTATACCTGTCAGCACTTCAATTCCTTCGTCTATTGTTTTTACTGCGTAAATGTGAAATTTATTTTCTTTTATAGCACTTACCACATCTTCACGAAGCATTAAATTTCTTATATTCTGGTAGGGAATTAGAACACCCTGATCTCCTGTCAAACCTTTTGCTTTACATACATCGAAAAACCCTTCTATTTTCTGATTCGCTCCACCAATTGGCTGAATTTCTCCTTTTTGATTTACAGATCCCGTAACAGCTATGTTTTGCTTAACCGGAACTCCGGCCAGACTTGAAAGTATAGCGTAAAGTTCTGTTGATGAGGCACTATCACCTTCGACTCCGGAATAAGATTGTTCAAAACATATACTTGCATTAAGGGATAGAGGTTTATCCTGGGCATATTTCCAGCCAAGATATCCGGAGAGAATAAGCACACCTTTGTCATGTATTCTGCCGCTCATCTGTGATTCTCTTTCGATATTAATTACACCTTTTCTACCCAAAAATGTCTTGGCAGTAATTCTGTTGGGTCTTCCAAAGCTGAAAATTCCAAGATCATAGACAGATAATCCATTTACCTGACCTATTGCCTCACCTGTAACATCAACCATTAATGTGCCATCTGCAATCATCTGTAATATACGTTCGGCAACAAGGTCAAGACGATGAATTTTAGCATTAATAGCCTTCTGGACATGTTCGTCTCTTATGAATTCACTTCCTGAAATACGTGCCCAGTAGTCTGATTCGATAATAAGATCCTTTACAGGTCCAAATCTTGCCGAGAGTTTTTCCTGATCCCCTGTTGACCTGACCGCCTGTTCAATTATTTTTGAAACTCCTGAACGGTCAAATGGAAGTAGATTTTCACCATCACAGCACGTGCGTATAAAACATGTATACGCTTTAATATTTCCTTTGTTTTTTGGCATCTGAAAATCAAAATCTGCTTTTACCTTAAACATTTCCCAGAAATCTTCATCATACTGCATTAAAAGCTGATAAAGCATATCATCTCCTATTACAATTATTTTTAATTCAACAGGTACTGGTTGTGGTTTCATTCCTTGAGGAGCAAAAAAACCCATTTGTTCAAAAGGGTCTTCGATTCTGACTTCTTTTGTTCTAATTACCCTTTTTAAACCTTCCCAGACCCCGGGATTTAAAATCACATCACGCATATTTAGTATAAGATAACCACCGTTTGCCAATTGTATTGCACCTGCTTTCATCATTAAGTGGTCGCTAATATATGTGCCCATGAGAGCTTTCCTCTCGATTCTGCCAAACATATTAAACCATGTTGGATTCGGTTCAAAAACAATAGGTGGTTCGTTATCGGAAACATTTTCTACAAATACGTTGACTTTAAATGCTATGAAAATATCGGATTGACTGACTGCAAACGACGGGGATTGAGAATCTGTTGTCTGTAAGAAAATATCAATTTTACTTAATGTATAACTTCTGCTCTCTTTTAAAAAATTAACAACTTCTGTATGCTCTGAATATTTTTCAATCAAAATATCAAATGCCCGAGATATTGCAAAATTTCCTGTTTTTTGTTCGAGTTCTTTCATTTTTTCAGCAATCTCTTTATCCAGTTCACGAAGATTTGTATAAGTTTCGTCAACCTTTCTCATCATTTCGAGACGCTTAGCCTCAATAATTTTGCGTTCAGTTTCGGGTATCTTTAAGAATTCTTCTCTCGATAGAGGATTGCCATTGACCAAGGGAATAACAGCAGCACCTGAAGGTGAAAGCTGTACCATAAGGCTATTTGCTGCTGCTTCCCGGTCTAATGCATCAAGATATGATTGGTATTTTCTCTGATGTTCTTCAAGAATATCCTGTTTTTGTTTCTGATACTCATCACTTCCAAATGCTCGTGGAATATCTTTCTTCAACTTATTCAATAAGTCCTCCATATCCGATGAAAATTCCCTCCCGGTTCCACGTGGAAGCCTTAGTATTCTTGGTTGGTCGGGAAATATGAAATTATAAACATAACACCAGTCATAAACATTTTTCATTTTGTCTTGTTCGCTTTTTTCTGAAAGAAACTTCTGAAGTTGCATTTTAATAGTGGAAGCTTTTCCTGTACCGGAAAGACCTGTCAGAAAAATATTATATCCGGGTTTTTCTATCTGCAAACCAAAATGTATCGATTCCAGCGCTCTTTCCTGACCGATGAATTCCTTTAAAGGTTCCACATCTGTAGTACATGTAAACTCAAACAAATCTGTAGAACAGAGCCATCGTATTTTTTCGGAAGGAACTTTGAATTTATTATAATCTATCATTTTATTAACCTCCTTAATTTAAATAGAGTTTTTTGTTATGTGCAAATTATATCATTTCTGTTTGCGAGTTAAAATTACAGAATGAATCTTACCCCAAAAATTTCAATTAAGTAATGTCTGCATTATTAAAGTTAACCGATTCTTATCATTGCGAAAGAATTCTCAAATATGAGAATAAAAATCTGTAGGTTCATTCTAACTTATTGATAAATTGAGGAATTATTTTCTAAATCCTGTGGCATTTATTTTGCTAATAATGAGTCATATGGAAGATAAAAGAAGACACAGAAGATTTCAGGTCAGGGGACTACTTGGGGATATTTTTAACTTTGTCGATACAAATGTCATCAACATTAACATGAGAGGTATAGGGATCGAGACAACCCGTCAAATAGATTTGAACAAAGAATGTATTATAAAGATTCAATATAGAGACATAGTAATTGATTTTAAGGGCAGAATAATATGGATGCTCCCGGTACAAAAGGAAATAAAAGAAACGGGTGAATATATTTATGTATATAGAGCCGGCATACGTTTTCTTGATTTATGTAATGAAAATACCGATACTATTTTAAGTGCAATAGATAAAAATTCCGGCCTAACCGAGAGAAGACTTGGAGGCGTACGTCTAAGAGTATCTAATCCGGGTATTTTTAAACTTTACTTTCCGAGTAGATTTTCTGTAAAAAATATAAGTTCCTCCGGAATGCTTGCAGAAACAGAAACATGCCCTGATATAAGTTCATGTTGTGAAATGAACTTGTTGCTTAATGATAAAATTTTGCACTTTTCAGGAAGAGTGGTTCATTTCAATAACGGGTTATCAAATAATTACAAATATACTGCAGGAATTGAATTCGTTAATTTAAAAGATGATGACAAACTTATATTAAATGAATATATTAGTTCGCTTGAAAAATTCTGAACAATATAAAATTAAACCTCTATAGCTTCTAACAAATTTTCCGGATGTTTTATGTATTTTCATTTTAAGCCCGTTGTATGATAAAATCTATTACTTTAAAGAATGCAAAAAGTAATTATTAAATTTCAGAACGGTGAAGAAAAAAGCGGTGAAATTATGCTGTTCAATATGAACCAGCAGGTTCTACAGTTTTATGAATATAAAGATGGTGGTGAAAAAGAATCGCGAATGGTCCGTATGGATACAGTTAAAGCAATTCTTTTTCTTAAAAGAGAAGAAACTTACGGTAGCCATTTACGTACAGAAACAATTGAGAAATCTGTCTATGCAGGGACACTTGCTTTTAGAATTGTAGTTGAATTTAATGATGGAGAGATAATGAGCGGCTCAACATTAAAATATAATCCAAATGACAAAGGTTTCTTCCTAGTGCCGCTTAATCCTGCTGATAAGAGTGAGCGTATTTATATAAATGCTCAAGCAGTTAAAAATGTTGATTGTAAAAGATTGCTTGGTAAAATTCTTGTTGACCAGAAGAAAATAACACAGGAACAACTTGTTGAATCCCTTAAATGCCAGCACGAAAAAAGAGAGAAAAAAATAGGCACTATATTAAAAGAAAATTCTATTATTACCCAAAGCCAACTTGAAGAATCTCTTAAAAAACAGAAAGAAAAAAGTAAAATGCTTGGTGAGATACTTCTTGAGGCTGGCTATATAACACAGGAGCAACTGGAAAAAGCTTTAAAAATACAACAGGAAAATAAAAAGAAGAAGCTCGGGCAGGTTTTGGTTGAATTAAAATATATAACTCCGAACGATATTTGTATTGCTCTTGCAACACAATTTAATAAACACTGGATTGATATGACCAACCTTGATATACCTGAAAGTGTTGTTAAAAGTATTCCTATTGAACTTATAAAAAAATTTGAAATAATACCTGTAGATAAAAAACCAGACAGCACAATAATCATAGCATCTTCAACTCCTAATGATGATGAAATTAAATCTGAACTTTCAAAACTTGAGAACATTAAAACAGAATTGGTTTTCGCTTATGAAGGATATATTGAATCGGCGATAAATAAATATTTTTTGCAACCTGCTTAGGAAAATTTATGAAGGGGAAAATTTTGCGACTTGTATTGTTTGTTGTAATAACGAGCTTATCTGTTTTATTAATAAGCTTGCCAGTTCCTTCTTCCGGAGAGACAAAATTTCTAAAAATGCGGGACATTTCAAGAGCAGGAGAAATCAAAGGAAACTTAAAATGTGACAACGGCAACCCTCTTGCAGATGCATGGGTTTATATTCCGGGGGACTCCTTCTCGGCCTTTACGGATAAAGACGGAAACTTTATTCTTCGCTTTGTGCCCGAAGGCAAATATAATATAAAAATAACATGGGATACCAGTGAAGAACAAAAAACAGATATTATCGTAAAAACTAAGACTATTACAGATCTTGGCACTATAACAGTTGTATGTCCTATCATAAATGTTTGCGCCGGGAAAAAAGATGGAATACCCTGCGATGATGATGATGTCTGCACCATAAGCGATGTTTGCACAAATGGAGTCTGTGCAGGCATCCCGGTAAGCTGTGATGACAATAATCCATGTACAGCAGATGAATGCGTTCCGGTTGTTGGTTGTACTAACCAGCCTTTGAATAACGTGCCTTGCGATGATATGAATGCATGTACAGGAAATGATATTTGCATAAAAGGTATTTGTACAGGTACACCTATAATTTGCAATGATTGGAATCATTGTACTGAGGATTCATGTGATCCCAAAACCGGTTGTGTTTTCAAACTAATAAATGGGATTCCATGCGATGATGGAGATGTGTGTACTGAAAATGATGTCTGTAATAATGGCAAATGTTCAGGAGAGCCAGTTATATGCGATGATGATAATCAATGTACTTTGGATAAATGCGACAAGATTGTTGGGTGTATTTTCGAAAATCTTAATGATACTGAATGTGATGATGGAGATGCATGTACAATTAATGACAGGTGTGTTGAAGGTGAATGTACGGGTGAAGCTTTAAAATGTGACGACGGAAATGAATGTACTTCGGATGAGTGTGACCCTAAGATTGGTTGTTTACATAAAGCGTTAACTGATACACCATGTGACGATAAAAACGCTTGCACATCCGATGACAGATGTCATAATGGTATTTGCTCGGGAACAGTAATAAACTGTGATGATAAAAATCCATGTACTATGGATTTTTGCAATGTTTCATCGGGTTGTATATATTCTCCTGTAAGTGGGAAACCATGCGATGATTCAAATGCATGTACTATAAATGATGTTTGTAGCAATGGTATATGTGCAGGACAGTTAATAAACTGTGATGATGGGGACCCTTGTACCGATGATTTATGCGATCCGGCTAAAGGTTGTGTTCATATAAGAAAATCCACACCTGATTGCGCGGGCAAATAGATATAACTTACCTAAAATTCACTATGAATTGCTGATGATTTCCTC
>DYFC01000042.1 GCA_020725385.1 Nitrospira japonica
AAAAATGCATTTGAAATAATGCAGATGTTGCGAGAAAATTTATTTTTCGATACCTTAGTGTACGTTTAAAGATGATTTACCATGAACTTTTTTATTCATTGCCAATAAATATCTTTTAATATAAAAATTATCGAGTTAAATAAATTTTTGAGCAATGTCTGCATTATTTGGGTTAATTGCATTTTGTTTCCCATTCAACAATTGTTTTACATACAGGACATCTTATCATGACCGCAGGAATACCGTAAGCATCTTCTGTAAGATCGATCATATTTGTATATAATTTATTTAAATCTAATGTTAGTTTACAATTATGACAGGTCATCTTTTCAACAAGTGGAAAAGTAATTATTGGCTTCATCATTATCCGCCTCCTCTCTTATTATACTTTATATATATAATATTTAATTTATTTTGTCAAATGTTATTTGCTCATTAATGTAAAACTTGTCTTAGATTACTATTCCGTCAATTTTGTCTCGTAACGATATTTTACTTGCAGATTTTTCGATAGCATGATATTTGATTATGGTTCGATTTAATCTTTAAGTATTGCTAACTGATGATTGTAGAAAGACAAACTTATGGTGGGCAGTCGCAGAATCGAACTGCGGACACGAGGCTTTTCAGGCCTCTGCTCTACCGACTGAGCTAACTGCCCGTAACTTTAACTTTACTATTTTGTCTTTTTAACTGTCAAGCTGTCAATGTTTTATGTCACATTTTCATTATAATGAAGTAAAATATATAGTTATATTATGTTGAATTTTAAATTAAAAACCTTTCTTATATTGCACGGACCCTCAATAATTTCGGGGTTATTGCTGATATTATGCTTCCCGAAACCTGAACTATATTATCTTGCATGGATAGCTCTTGTTCCATTCTTAATTTCTTTGTACAATAAAAAACCAAAACAAGCGTTTTACTCCGGTTTTTTGCTGGGTATTCCATACTTTTTTGGTACCCTTTACTGGATCTACCACTCAATAAATCATTATGGTGGCGTTTCATTTTTAGGTAGTCTTTCTATAGTGGTTTTACTCTGTTTTTATTTAAGCATATATACAGGTATATTCGGTTTTATTTTCTCTTTAACCATTCAAAATACCAAACTTCCCGGTCTTATACTTGCTCCTGTTTTCTGGGTTGTATGCGAGTTTATAAGGTCCTATGCCTTTACAGGTTTTCCATGGTCGAGTATAGGGTATTCTCAAGTTAAATTTTTGTCAATTATACAAATCGCCGATATTACAGGTATTTATGGTGTTTCTTTTTTAATCCTGTCTGTTAACGGTGCTATATCAGATGTTATTTTATTAAAAAAACGTGTTAAAACCATACCACTTTTTCCGAAATATCAATTCTACCTATGGTTAACATCTTTATGTATTCTAATTTCAATATCATTTCTTTACGGTCAAATCAAGCTAATACAGGAAAGACCAGGGAAAACTATTACAGCAGGTATTATTCAAGGAAATATTGAACAGGATAAAAAATGGGATTCTTCTTACCAAAATGAGGTCATAAACATTTACAAAGAACTTACACTTGACGCCTCTAATAAAAAGCCAGACATTATTATCTGGCCTGAAACTGCATTGCCTTTTTTCTTTGGAGAAGATATTTCACTTACTAATAATATCGTGGAATTCCAAAAAAATCTTTCTACTAACCTATTATTTGGAACAATCCTTTTCAAAGATAAAAAAAAGCAGCCTTTTCAACTTTCAAATAGCGCTGTCTTACTCGATGAAACTGGAAAAGTAATTTTTATATATGATAAAATACATATGGTACCTTTTGGGGAATATGTTCCTCTTAGAAAAATCCTTTTTTTCATTGATAAATTAGTCACAGGCATAGGTGATTACACACCGGGTAAAAGCTACATTAAAGCTAAAAGCTCAGCAGGAAACTTTGCTGTGCTAATTTGTTACGAAGTAATCTTTCCCGGTCTTGTAAGAAAGTTTTTTACAGATAACGGTGATTATATAGTAAATATTACTAATGATGCATGGTTTGGAAAAACATCGGGTCCTTACCAGCATTTTAGCATGGCTGTTTTTAGGGCTATAGAAAATAGAAAACCAGTTATAAGAGCCGCTAATACAGGAATATCCGGATTAATAGATAGTAATGGTAAAATAGTAGCTAAGACAGATTTATTTCAAAGAACATTTTTAATAGAAAGGTTCAAAACAGATAGTACAAAAAGTTTTTATTCTAGATATGGAGATTTGTTTTCTTATTTTTGCATTATTTTTACTGTTATATTAATCTCTAATTTATCTACTAAACTTAAAAATTGTTTTAAGGAGGTTTAAAATGCTTATTCAGGAAGAGCTTAAAATAGATATATCCGGTCTTAAGGAGAAAATTGAATCTTTACGAGGTTATCTTTGATATACCTGCCCTGAAAAAAGAAATTGAAGAAATATCTCAAAATTTGGCACTTAATGAAATATGGTCTTCTCCACAAAAAACTAATGAACTTTTAAAGAAAAAATCAAAGCTTTCTGATTTAGTACTGCATTTTGAAAATTTATCTAAAAAATTAATGTATCTTGAAGAATCTATTAGCATTCTTGAAGAAGAAAGTGGAGAGCTATTTCTAAAAGATATTCAAAGCGAAATTACAAATTTAAGAAACGAAATAGACTCGCTTGAAATAGAATATCTTCTTTCTGGTGAAATGGATAAAAACAATGCAATTTTAACAATACATCCGGGTGCAGGGGGTGTAGAAAGTCAGGATTGGGCTCAAATGTTACTTAGAATGTATTTGAAATGGTCTGAAATGCATGGTTTTAAGATAACTATAGCCGAGATTCAACCCGGCGAAGAAGCTGGAATAAAGAG
The DNA here is from genome assembly GCA_020725385.1 of Nitrospira japonica. Taxonomy (GTDB): domain Bacteria; phylum Nitrospirota; class Thermodesulfovibrionia; order Thermodesulfovibrionales; family SM23-35; genus DYFC01. The sequence goes on from DYFC01000042.1 coordinate 2,866, forward strand.
TGCAACAATTTCTATTTCAGGACCATTTGCGTACGGTCTTTTAAAATCTGAAGTAGGTGTACACAGACTTGTAAGAATTTCTCCTTTTGATGCAGGAAAAAGAAGACATACATCTTTTGCTGCTGTACTTGTTTATCCGGAAGTTGAAGATAATATAGATATCCTCATAAAAGATGATGATATTAAAATAGACACATTCAGGGCATCAGGTGCAGGAGGCCAACATGTAAATAAAACTTCATCGGCAGTAAGAATTACACATATTCCTACAGGAATTATCGTTAGCTGCCAGAATGAACGTTCACAGCACAAGAACAAAGCTATCGCTCTGAAAATATTAAAATCCCGTCTTTATGATATTAAATTAAAAGAAAAAGAAAAGAAACTGGAGGGATTCATTGGTGATAAAAAAGGAATATCATGGGGAAGTCAAATAAGGTCATATATACTTCAACCTTATCGTATTGTAAAAGATCATAGAACTAATTACGAAACAAGTAATGTCGATTCTGTACTTGATGGAAATATTGATGATTTTATAAAAGCTTTTTTGAAAAAAAAGTAATTCTTAATAAGGCCTTGAACTCTACTATTACTTATATATTAAAAATAAAAATTAGCTGGAGTAGTAGGTATTGTTTATTTGTTAAAAGACGATGAATCATATTGAAAGATAAAAAGAAAATTTGTTGGTAGATTATTAGATTTTAAGACTCTTTTTTAACTATTATTAAAAAGAAATTTTTTCTACAAAATAACAAACATGATACTAACTAAAAAGCTTGTGTTAGTTGTTAACATTAAGCTATAATTGTAAACTTCCCGTAAAAAGTTACTAACATTTGTTAGTAAAATGTTAATAAATAGAGTAAAAAATGTCTCTTGAAGAAATTTGGAACGATATTTTAGTAAAAATAGAGGAGAGAGTAGGCAAAAGCACTATTAATTTATGGTTTAAGCCTATAAAACTCTTCCAGATTAAAGAACAGCAAGCTACTCTTGATATTCCGAATAGATTTTTTAGGGATTGGATAGAAGATAACTATCCTGACATGCTTCCGGAAATATTTAATTACGTATTGGGACATCCTGTCGGTATAAAGTATAGAATTGTTGAAAAAGTTGACCCTGATATAAAGAAAAAAGATATGAAAATGGAAAACCGCAGGCAGAAACTTGCAAGCAGAGGTATATACCTGAATCCGAAATATACATTTGAAAATTTTATAATAGGTCCGAGCAACCAATTTGCTCAAGCAGCTGCAAAAGCTATTGTAGAGTCCCTGGGAAAAGCATATAATCCTCTTTTTATTTATGGAGGCGTAGGGCTCGGAAAGACACATCTTATTACCGCGATTGGCAATGAAGTAATTGATAGAAATCAAGATATGATAGTTATTTATGTTTCTGCAGAACAGTTTACAAATGAAGTAGTTTCGGCTATCAGACATGAAAAAATGGCTGAGTTAAAAGAAAAATATAGAAACGTTGACCTTCTTTTACTGGATGATATTCATTTTATTGCTAATAAGACTCAAACACAGGAGGAATTTTTTCACACATTTAATGCAATTTATGAAAGACAGAAACAGATAGTTATCTCAAGCGACAGACCGCCAAAGGAAATAGGAGCAATAACAGATAGACTCAGATCAAGATTTACAATGGGCTTAATAGCCGATATACAGCCTCCAGAATTTGAAACTAAACTTGCTATAATTCAAAAGAAAGCAGAGCTTGAGAAGATTGCAATACCTGATGACATTGCACAATATATTGCTTCTAAAGTGAAATCTAATATTAGAGAACTTGAGGGTTGTCTGATAAGATTGGGGATGCAATCTTCGTTAACAGGAAAACCAATAGATATTGAAATGGCAAAAAATGTGCTTAAAGATCTTATAGAAGACGAGGAAAAACCAATCTTACCCGAATACGTACAGAAAATAGTTTGCGATCACTTCGGGATTAAAACGAGTGAAATAAAAGCTAAGAAAAGAAATAAGGAAATTGCTATACCGAGACAGGTAGCAATGTATATCACAAAGCAGACAACAAATCTTTCACTTAGCGATATAGGCAAAAACTTCGGGGGCAAGGATCACGCAACAGTAATATATGCTTGTAAACAAGTTGAGGAAAAGCGTGCTAAAGATGAAGCTTTTAATAAAATGGTTGAAGGTCTTCTTAAAAAGATAAAAGCATAGCATAATAAGGTACTCTTATTACAGAGGAGGGAGCTTAAATGAAGTTCAATGTCAGAAAAGAAGAGATGCAGGAAAAACTTTCAAATATTCAGAATATTATTGAAAAAAAGAACACAATGCCAATACTAAGCCATTTCCTGTTAAGTGCAGGCAAAAAGGATTCTTATATAATCGCAACTGATATAGAAACTGCGTTAAAAGAGCCTATTGACTTAACTGTTGAAAAAGAAGGTAGAATTTGTATCCCTGCAAAAAAGCTACTCGAAATTGTGAGAGAAATTGATAAAGACCTATCAATTGAAACAGTTGATGAACAATGGCTAAAAGTTAAAGCAGGCTCAAGTGAATTCAGGCTGGCAACGCTCCCGCATATTGATTTTCCTGCATGGCCTGCGGTTTTTGAAGGGCAAGATATAGAAGAAATATTGATTGCTCCCGGACTTTTGCTTGAAATGATAGAGAAAACACTTTATGCAGCAGGTGAAAATGACACAAGATACACCCTTAATGGACTTTTATTTCATATTAAGCCGGATGAGAAAACCCTGAGTATTGTTGGAACCGATGGTCACAGACTTGCTTTTATACAAAAGCAAATAGATAATGATAAACTCAATATTAATGTGAAGGAAGAAAAAAGGTTAATTATGCCAAGAAAGGCGGTATCAGAGTTAAGAAGATTTCTGCCATTATCCGGGGATCAGAATGAAACTACAAAGGTTAAGATAACTCTGGGGCCGAAACATATTCTATTTAATATAGCCAATATAGAGTTTTTATCAAGGCTTGTAGATGGCACATATCCAAATTATGACAACGTGATACCGAAAGAAAATGAAAAAACACTTATTATAAAAAGGGATAATTTTATAAAGGTTCTTCGCAGAGTCTCAATAATGTCGAGGGAGAGAGCGAGTGCTGTAAGATTTGATATAGATTCTGACAGAATGTATGTTTCTTCATCGAGCCCTGATATTGGCGAGGCAAAAGAAGACATGGAAGTCGCATTCAACGGGGAAAAAATAACTCTCGGTTTTAATGCGAAATATCTGTTAGATGTTGCTGGTGCTATGAATGGAGAAAAGATTTTACTTGAACTACAGGATCCGCTCAGCCCGGTTCTTTTAAAGGAAGAGGGAAGCGAGGATTACAAATGTGTTGTCATGCCTATGAGGATATAAAAAATTAGAGGAGTAAATGGAACAGAATATTAACGGAAAAGAAACTTATTCAGCTGAAGATATAAAAGTACTTAAAGGTCTTGATGCTGTAAGAAAAAGACCTGCTATGTATATAGGTTCTACAGGTCTGGAAGGACTTCATCATCTCGTTTATGAAGTTGTTGATAACAGTGTTGATGAAAGTCTCGCAGGATATTGCAAGAATATTGAAGTGATAATACATCTTGACGGGAGCTGCACAGTAATTGACGATGGCAGGGGAATTCCTACAGATATTCATCCAGAAGAAGGAAGGTCCGCTGCAGAAGTTGTTCTTACAGAACTTCATTCAGGCGGGAAATTTGAATCCAAAGCCTATAGAATTTCCGGTGGACTTCACGGAGTGGGTATCTCTGTTGTTAATGCACTTGCGGAATGGCTTGATGTAGAAATCAAGCAGAATGGCAAGGTATTTCAGCAACATTATGAAAGAGGCATACCTTCAGCACCTCTTTCGATAGTCGGAAAAACTAAAGGTACCGGTACAAAAATAACTTTTAAACCCGATCCGGAAATTTTCGAAATTCTTGACTTTAGTTGGGATATATTATCCCAGAGGTTAAGAGAATTGGCATTTCTTAATAGAGGCTTGAAAATAAGTCTTTCGGATGAGAGAACAGGTAAAAGTCAGGTTTTCCATTATAGCGGAGGAATTGTCTCATTTGTTGAACACTTGAATAAAAACAAATCGCCTATACACCCTAAACCTATTTATTTTTCAGGAGAAAAAGAAGACATCATTGCTGAAGTAGCTTTGCAATATAATGATGGTTATTCGGAGACTATATATACCTTTGCGAATAATATCAATACAAAAGAAGGAGGCACACATCTTATTGGCTTTAAATCAGCTCTTACAAGAACAGTGAACAATTATGCTTCTTCATCGGGTCTTCTTAAAGACAGCAAAGAGAGTCTTACAGGGGATGATATTCGCGAGGGTCTGACCGCTGTGATCAATGTGAAACTTATGAATCCGCAATTTGAAGGTCAGACAAAGATGAAACTGGGAAATAGCGAAGTTAAAGGAATCATAGAGTCAATAGTAAATGAAGGGCTCGGAACATATTTTGAAGAAAACCCTTCTGTTGCAAGAAAGATAATAGAGAAAGCCTTGCAGGCTGCCAGGGCACGCGAAGCAGCAAGAAAAGCTAAAGAACTCACAAGAAGAAAAGGAGCTTTAGAAGATACCGGCCTACCCGGAAAGCTTGCAGACTGTTCGGAAAAAGACCCGGCATTAAGCGAGCTTTTTATAGTAGAGGGTGATTCAGCAGGAGGATCCGCCAAACAAGGCAGAGATAGAAGAATACAAGCAATACTTCCGCTTAGAGGAAAGATTTTAAATGTTGAAAAAGCAAGATTTGATAAAATGCTAAGTTCAGAAGAGATAAAAATTCTTATCACTGCATTGGGAACAGGTATAGGAACAGAAGATTTTGATATCTCAAAAATTCGCTACCATAAAATTATACTTATGACAGATGCTGATGTTGACGGAGCTCATATCAGGACTTTGCTTTTAACTTTCTTTTACAGGCAGATGCCTGCGGTTATTGAAAAAGGATATTTATATATAGCGCAACCTCCTTTGTTTAAGGTTAAAAAAGGCAAAACAGAAAAATATGTACAGAATGAAACTGAAATGTTGAATATGCTTTTTGAGCTTGCATCCGAAGAGGTAGAGCTAAACTTGAAAGGCCAGAGCGTTAAGGGTAAAGCCTTAATACCTTACTTAAAAAAGCTTTATAAATTTGAGCATCTTCTTGAATGGTTCGAACGTCGAAGAAAAGACCCTGAACTATTATTATTTATGTTATCTTCGGGAATTAGTAAAGACTTGTTAAAAGATGAAAACCGTGTTAAAGAATTCCTATCAAAAGTTCAAATGTTACAACCATCTATAACAATAGGTGATATTCAATTCGATGAGGAGCATCAAACATATGGGGTTGAATTGAGAAAGAACAATTATAAAGTTAATATTTCTGCAGGGTTTATTGCATCACCTGAATTCAGGGAACTTGAAGGATTATATAATATTATAAAGGATCTCGGTCAGATGCCTTATAAAATTCATACGAAAGAGGGCATTAAAGAAGCTAAAACAGGCCGGGAACTTCTTGATACAGTTCTTGCAATTGCGAAGAAAGGATTAAATATACAGAGGTATAAAGGACTTGGAGAGATGAATCCCCAGCAACTCTGGGATACAACTATGGACCCGGAAAAGAGAACATTGCTTCAGGTTACAATTCAGGATTCGGTTGAAGCAGATGGCATCTTCACTGTTCTAATGGGAGATCAGGTAGAACCCCGAAAGGAATTCATAACAACACACGCCCTGGAAGCAAGAAATATAGATATATAATTGAAACCACAAAAAGTGGATTATTTGATAAAAAAGCTCAAAGGTTTTTTTAAACCTTTGAGCTTTAATAAGATGACAAAATATCTATTTTTTATTTCTTACCTAAAATTGCATCTTTTGCAGCTTTTGCTACACGGAATTTAACAACTTTCTTTGCAGGTATTTTAATGATTTCACCGGTCTGAGGATTTCTGCCTTTGCGGGCTTTACGCTGAACAAGTACTATTTTTCCGAGGCCCGGCAATGTGAATGAGTTCTTTGCTTCTTTGTAAGCCAGTTTTGCGATTTCATCAAGAATCATTGCAGCCTGCACTTTCTTGATCTCAGCTTTTTTTGCGATGTGGTCAGCGATTTGAGACTTTGTCATTGGTTTTCCCATAAAACTTTCCTCCCTTATTTTAGATTTTTATTTTGAACTTATTTCCGGGGATTTTAAAATCCTTTCCGGAAATCATTTTTATTATCTGTTTTTCTTTGTTAACTCAAAATACTTATTTATGTAGTATAGTGAATCTTTAAATAATCTGCAATCTATTTTAATAAAAAAATCGAAAAAATTGAATTAGAAAAAATGATTTGGACACTTGAGCAACAAAATGGTATATTAATCTGGAAGGATAATTGGAATCAGAATAATAAGATTAAATTGAGGAGAAAATGTATGATTGGTAGAAATGATAAAGCCTTTATTTTAATAAAGGGCATTATTTTGTCACTATTGAGTATTATTGTATCTTTAATTCTAATTTCATGTGGCGGTAGCAAGGAAGTCAAAAAAGCTTCTGAAGAATCAAAAGTTGCCCGGGAGGCATTTGAACTTGCAGAAATCCTTAGAAGTGCTTATGAAAAAAAGGATATGAAAGAGCTTGAAGAAAATTCTACAAGCAATGGTTATAGAGAATTGCTCACAGTGATGAAAAAATTTGATAAAGCCTCTTTGAACTTTACACCAACATGGGTAGAAATACATGAAACAAAGGTTTTACTCTCTGTCTCCTGGAAAGGCATATGGACAGTTAATGGAAAAGAGTCAGAAGAAAGAGGTCTTGCTGTTTTTGTTTTTCAGGGCAAACCCTTAAAACTCGAGCAGATTCAGAGAGAAAACCCTTTCAGACAACCTGAATAGAAGTTCTATATCAAAAAAAGAATTATCTACATGTACTACAACTTGTTTTGCTGCATGATGAACATCCTGAAGAAACAGCAGTTCCAGCCAATGGTCTTTCAGTTCCTGATGCGCAGAAAACCGAGAATTTTTTCTTTACATTTTTTGAACTACATTTAGGACAGGTTACTTCTTTATTTCCAAAAACAAGCTTTTCAAAATCTTCACCGCAAGATGTACACTTATATTCAAAAATAGGCATTCTTAATCTCCTTAATTATTAGTTTTATTTATTCGGAACTTTTTCCCAATCTTTAAGAAATTTTTCAATTCCTATATCAGTCAATGGATGTTTGGTTAATTGTATTATAACAGAATAAGGGATTGTAGCAATATGTGCTCCCATCTTAGCAGCCTCAACAACATGTAAAGGGTTTCTAATACTTGCAACTATAACCTCTGTATTGAACATATAATTATCGAATATTTCAAGAATATCAGCTACAAGACTCATGCCATTATGACTTATATCATCGAGTCTTCCGACAAAAGGACTTACATAAGTGGCACCTGCTTTAGCAGCAAGTAAAGCCTGGGACGGAGAGAAAATCAGTGTAACATTTGTTTTGATACCATCTGCCGATAGTTTTTTAACTGCCTTCAATCCATCAGGAGTCATTGGTATTTTTACAACAATGTTTTTGTGTATTTTTGAAAGACCTTTAGCCTCTTTGATCATATCATCAGCCTTCATACTTACTGCTTCAGCACTTATGGGTCCATTAACTATTCTGGATATTTCTTTGAGCAATGGAATAGGTTGTCTGCCTTCTTTGGCAATGAGTGAGGGATTTGTTGTTACACCATCAATCACACCAAGTTCATTTGCTTTGCGAATTTCATCAACATTTGCTGTGTCAATAAAAAATTTCATTGTATCACCTTCATACATTTAATTTTATTTATACGGGATAATTACCCGGAATAATGCTGATATTATCCCTACTACCCGAGTCATTCTAAATGCATTTTTACGGATTAAAAAGAAATAAAGTGTTTTATTATACAATAAAAAATAATAGTATTGTAAAATTAATACATGGAAAAGCTTAGAAAATTATTTTTAACAGTAACCTTTTTTCTTTTATTATTTGGAAAAGTAGATGCAATAGGTTTTGATAATATTATTCAGGATCTTAATAGTTATGACTTAAAAACCCAGATTGAAGCAGTTAATGAGTTAGGTAAAATAAGAGATGAAAAAGCAATTCAAAAATTAATTGATTTTGTTTTTACAAAAGCAGAGAACTGGAAGGTTAAAATCAGGGCAATAACAATTCTCGGAGAAATACCTGATGCTAAAATTACAGACAAACTTGTAACTATTTTTAATGACCCATTTCTTAATGATGAATGTCCGGCAATGAAATGGTACACAGCTGTTGCTCTCGGAAAAAGTTTTAATAGAGGCACACGTGCGGTAGATACACTTATTACTGCATTGAATTATGATAATCTGCTTATAAAAGAGGCAGCTATTAAATCACTCGGAAATACCGAAGACCCATCTTCAATTCCATATTTACTTCCCTTTTTGGATGATAACAGATTTTCAATAAAATATAGTGTTATCAAAGCTTTCGGACAAATAGGAGATAAGAACACCATTCCTTATCTGAAAAAAATTATTGATGAAGAAAAAGACATTTTATTAAAAGAAGAAGCTCTAAAAGCTATTGAAAATATCGAAAAAAAGTCACGAAACTAGTAGTATTTTTTGCAACATTTTGTAATTTATGTTTCAATATTGTTAATGAGTAAGCTCTGGGAAAATATATTTAGGAAGAAAAGACATTCAGACAGGATAGAGGAAATTCTTGTCAGAATACCGGTCTTTCAGGATTTGACTCCTCGAGAATTAAAATCAATAAAAGCTATCCTTTATCAAAGAGAATATAAAGCAAATGAATTTATTTTCAAAGAGGGGGATGCGGGTCTTGGAATGTACATAATATTTAGTGGCAAGGTTATGATTACATGCGATAATGATAAACAAATTCTTGCTGAACTTGAAGAGGGTGATTTTTTTGGAGAGTTGTCTCTTCTTGATGAATCTCCCCGTAGTGCATCTGCCATAGCAAAAACCCAGTGTATATTACTTTGTTTTTTCAAGCCCGAACTCCTTGATATAATCGAAAGAAATCCGAAACTTGGCTGCAAGATTTTATTAAAACTTGCATGGACAATAGGTGAACGCCTGAAGAGCACCAATGAACAGTTAAGGGCTTTAAATTGTCGGGTTGGAAAAAATGAATAAACATAAATTATTCATTTAATTTGCCTTGAAAGGATCTTCTTTGAAGGAACAGAGTAATATTGTTCTAAGAATTTTGTTATTTATAATCATTATCATAGCCTCAGGCATTTTTCTATATTCTATTCCAAGCATAGTAAAACTTGTAATAATTGCTGCCTTACTTGCTTATATTCTTGATCCGCTTGCAAACTTACTTGAATCACGGGGAATGAGCCGAACAGCAGCTACGGTAGCCATTTTTATTGGTATAGTATTTTTGATTGCGATTTCTTATACATTAATTTTACCTCTATTATTAAATGAAATTAAGAATCTTAAAACAGGGTTTAGTGCAGAACAAACAATCAGTCTTGTTTCAAAACTTGAGCAAATTATAATTTCAAATTTAGCATTTCTTGGAGTAACAGAAATCGATCTTACCGGAAGACTCCAGGAAACACTGTCTCATACCGGAGAATGGATATTTTCCCATGTTTTGGATGCTGCTTCAGTAATAACGAGTTTTATTCTAATACCTTTTATCGTATTTTTCCTTTTAAAAGATGGCAGAGAATTCAAAAAGGCATTTATAAATATAATCCCGAATAAATATTTTGAGTTTACTCTTTACCTTTTTTACAAACTTAGTGCTCAGGTTGGAAATTTTCTCAGGGGACAATTTATTGATGCAGCTATCGTGGGTGTAATGGCAACTTTGGCTTTATGGATAGTGGGATTAAAATATTATTTCCTTATCGGATTATTTACAGGCATAGCCAATTTAATTCCATATTTTGGTCCACTTACCGGAGCTGTTCTTGCAACGATTCTCTCAATAATACAAACCGGTGGTTTACAAATGGCTGCTTATGTGCTTCTTGCTTTTATAATAATCAAGCTTTTAGATGATGCAATAGTACAACCTGTTGTTGTTGCAAAAAGTGTTCATATGAACCCATTAACGGTTTTACTCGTAATTTTAATAGGCGGTAAATGGTTTGGCATACTCGGAATGCTACTTTCAGTTCCTGTAGCAGGGTTTTTAAAAGTTGTTTTCAACGAGAGTATACAGAACTATAGACGTTATAGAGCTTGAGTATTTTTATAAAAATATATTTTCAATCACTTCTATAAGATGCACGACTTTTTTATTACCGAATTTTTGTGAAAGTTGCAAAATACATCCCGGGCATGATGTAATAAGGGTCTCAAATTTATACCTATCATAATAATTTACACAAGTGTCGAGCATATTTTTTGATAAGCTTTTATTTGAAAAGCAGAAAGTCCCTGCAAAACCGCAACATTTGCTTTCTTTTGTTTTAATTAGATCAATGCCAATCTTACTTAAAATTTCTCGTGGTTCATTTATTACACCAAGACCGTATTTGAGATGACATGGATCATGAAAGATTGCCCGATTATTAGAGATATTTTTAATATTTTCCCGGGAAGAAATTTTATCTAACAGAAATTCCGATATATCATATGAATAATTTATACCTTTACCAATAATTTTTGGATATTCAGATTTTAATGCGAGTGTGCAGGTAGGGCAAAGACTGAGGACTGCCTCAACATTAAGCTTTGAAAAGAGATCATAGTTTTTTTCTGCCAATAGAATTGCTTCTTTTTCCATACCGAGTGTTCTTAGAGGTGTGCCACAGCAGACTTCACCCGAAGGAAGAATTACTTCATATCCAAGAATATTTAATACATTTATGAGAGATTTTCCTATATTAGGATAAAGAAAATTGGTTATACAGCCGGTAAAAATAGCTACTCTTCCTATTTTCCGGGGAACGGTTACTACCTGCAATTTATCTTTTAATCTACGTTCGGGAATAGTAAGATTAAACGGTAAAACATCTTTCTTATTAATGTATGGTAAGAGAATATGCTGCGATAAGTTTAAGAACTTGAAACTTATTAGAGGGTGATTTGTGAAAAATTTTGAGATAAATCTTAACAGCTTCCTCGAAGAATCATGTTTTCTTAGTATGGTTCTTCCTTTATAAATTATTTCTTTTATATCGATTCCAAGAGGACACTGGTGCGTGCAAGCTCCGCATAATGTACAACTGAAAACTTTTTCGCAAATTGTATTAGAAGGTATCAATTGTCCATTGTTCAATCCAAATAACAATGCAAGCCTGCCTCTTGCACCAAGAGACTCTTCTGAATCAGATTCATATGTAGAGCAGTAAGCTTTGCATGTGCCGCAATGAACACATTTTTTTAATTCATTTATATATTGTTCCTCATTCATTCTTCAAACTGAATTTATTCTATAATTTTATAATCTGGTTCATACTCCCGGTTTTGAAATCCGATAAATCGACAGATACAAAGAAATAACCGTATAATCTCAATTTTCTTTCAATTAATTTACGCTTTCTTGAACTACAAAGCATCTTAAATTCATTTGCCGGCAATTCAATTCTTGCCAGAATATCATGATCTCTTACCCTTATATTATTGAATCCAAGAGAATATAAAAATTTCTCGGATTTTTCAATTCTATTTAAAATCTTATTTGTTATCTTATGACCATAAGGTATTCTTGTAGCAAGACAGGATGAAGATGGTTTATTCCATGATATAAGGCCGAGTCTCTTAGAATAGTTTCTTATTTCTTTTTTTGAAAAACCTGCATCAATTAACGGACTTATAACACCATATTTTTTTACAGCCTTAAATCCGGGTCTATAATCCTTCAAGTCGTTTTTATTGCTTCCTTCAATAACATGACAGAAATCATTTTCTTTGGCAATTTTACTAATCACTTTGAAACGTATATCTTTGCATATGTAACATCTATTAAAAGAATTTTTAGCAAAATCATTTTTCTGTAGTTCATTTGTTTCAATAATCTTATGTTTTATTCCGATTTCTCTGGCAATTTTTTTTGCAAAAATAATTTCTGAAGCAGGAACTATTTCTGATTTTGCAGTAACAGCAAGAGCTTTTATGCCCGAAAGCTTTACAGCTTTAAGCAGGAAAGTACTATCGCACCCTCCTGAAAACGCAATAACAGCACTTTGCAGGTTTTTAAGTATTTTTAAAAGATGATCTAACTTATTCACAGGGAGTTTTTAGAGTACAGTTACTTCATAATTTTCCTGGTGGAAACTCCGGCTTTCTCTGATTGTTATCTTAACATTGTACTTATTCTCAATATCTTCAATTCCTCCGCGTTCTTCGTCTGTCAGTATCTCTGCCACAGAGGGGTGTGCAGTTACTATTATTCTTTCGGAGCCATGTTTTGCAAGACGCATTATCTTTCTGAATATCTCATAACAGAGGGTCTTGGGTGATTTTACAAAACCTTTACCCTCACAGTATGGGCAGGACTCACAAAGAGTCCTGCCAAGACTTTCTCTCACCCTTTTCCTCGTCATTTGTATCAAACCAAGGTCGGAAATATGGGATATTGTATTTTTTGCCCGGTCTTTTTTCATTGCATCAACAAAAGCATTGAAAACTCTGTCTCGATTCTCAAGTTTTTCCATATCAATAAAATCAACAATAATTATACCCCCAAGATTTCTCAAACGAATTTGATATGCAATTTCTTTGACAGCCTCGAGATTTGTCTTTAGTATGGTATCCTCCAGTTCTTCTTTCCCGACAAATTTTCCTGTATTAACATCAATGACTGTCATTGCCTCGGTCTGGTCTATTACTATATATCCACCTGATTTTAGCCAGACTTTTCTGCCCAGTGCTCTTGATATATCAAACTCTATACCAAAGGCGTCGAAGATTGGTTCCGTGCCTTCGTATAATTCAATGTTTCCAAGCAATTTCTCAAAATATGTTCTTACAAAATCCTTTATTCTTTCATATTCCTCAACAGAATCAACAACCAGCCTTTTAACATCCTGCACCATAAGGTCTCTTACACTTCTAAAAACAAGGTCAAGATCACTATAAAGCAGAGTCGGAGCAGATACCCTATCTTTTTTCTTCTGAACGTTTTCCCATAATAAAAGAAGAAACTCAAGGTCTTTTTTAAGATCATCCTCGCAGGAACCTTCGCTTGCTGTCCTGATGATAAGACCAAAACCTTTTGGTTTTATTGTTTCTACTATATTTCTTAAACGTGTTCTTTCTTCTTCATCCGAAATTCTTCTTGAGATACCAATATGTTCAACATTTGGCATTAAAACAAGGTATCTGCCGGGAATGGTTACATAAGAAGTTACTCTTGCACCTTTGCTGCCTATCGGATCTTTTGAGACCTGAACGAGTATTTCCTGACCTTCCTGAATGAGTTCTTCAATAGTCATTTCAGGACGTGTTTTTTTGGTAATAATATCCAGAGAATTAACTTTTTCTTCTTCGTCAAGAAATGGTGCAAATTCTTCCAGACCTGCATGAATGTCCGTGACATAAAGGAATGCGGCTTTTTCAAGCCCGATGTCAATAAAAGCTGATTGCATGCCCGGCAATATTTTTACTACTTTGCCTTTGTATATATTACCTACAAGGCTTGCATCACGTTTTCTTTCAACGTAAAACTCCACAACCTGACCGCCTTCAAGCAGTCCAACCCTGACTTCATCCCGTGTTACATTAATTAAGATTTCACTATCCATTTTTAAACCTTACATTCAAAAAGAGGAATATTAGAAACATTTAATGGTTTTATCCATTTATTATCCCATCCATATAATCCTGTTCGTATAATAGAAAGTTTTTCAATAGGTACATTGAATATTACAGGAAGAATTTCGCCAATCCTCACTTTTTTTTCATTAAGATCTTTTAAAATTAGTGTAACATAATTGTCTTCACCAATTATTGCAGATTCAACCATAGCTCTTAAATTTATAACATATTTTTCTCTTTTTGTAACTATTTCTTTTTTATCGAGAAAATCTTTAACAGATGATATATCACCGCCTGAAATTCTGTATTCATAACAAGAAATGAAACTGTTAAGGGACGGAGTATCTGAAGGAATAGGGCTCATCTGATTTATTTTTATGCCTTCAGGCAAACAGAGATTTAGTTTCTCTTTATTAGCATATAGATCAAAAGGTGGAAAAACTTTCATATCAAAATACTCGCTTAACCCGGAAATTCCAACACCGAGAGGCGGTCCAAAAGAAATTTCAGGCATAGGATTGAAACCTTTTGAGTAATCAACTTTAATTCCTGCTCTTCTAATTGCCCTTTGAATAACAAAAATAAGTTCAAGATGGGACAGATATTTAAGCAAGCCTGTTTTAGAAAACTCTACCCTTATTATGATAGGTTTAAAAATAGTTGATAAACGGGAAGCCTCGATATGCTCTGATATTATGTTTAATTTTTGTTCTTGTACACTTTTTATATTACAGCTCAATCCACAATTATGGCAGACTTTTCTGCAATCAGATGTAATTTCTTCATTAAGTGCTTTATTGTATTCCTTTATTAAGAAATTCTTTGATACTCCGGTATCAATAAAGTCCCATGGCAAATTATCGCTCGGCTCATATTTTTTCGATGCATAATATCCGGCATCAATGCCTGTTGTTTCCATTGCTTCCTGCCACTTCTGGAAGTCAAAATTCTCTGTCCAGCCATCGAGCCTGCAACCCGATGACCATGCTTTTTCAATAAGTTTTGACATTTTTTCATCCCCGCGGGAGAAAGCAGCTTCAAGAAAACTCATATAAACATTATGACTCTTAATATTAAAAGACTTCCTTGACAGAGCATTTTCTACTAACTTCTTCCTCCTTATTATCTCTTCTATCTGCTCCTGTCCATGCCATTGAAAAGGAGTATGAGGCTTTGGAATGAAAGGTGAAATTCCTATATTTATATTGACAGATCTTCTCGAGTTCTTTCTTGAAATCTTTAAGGCTTTATATGCCATTTTGATTATTCCTTCAATATCTTCATCAGTTTCAGTTGGCAATCCTATCATGAAATAGAGTTTAAGATTTAACCAGCCTTCTTCAAAAAGTAATGAAAGAGATTTTTCAAACTCTTCTTCTGAAAAGTCTTTGTTGATAACTTTCCTTAATCTATCTGTTCCTGCTTCAGGCGCTATTGTAAAACCTGTTTTCTTTACTGTTCTGATTTCACGCAGGATTTCACGGGTAACAGCAGCAATTCTTAATGAAGGCAATGATAAAGCAATATTTTTACCGTAATATCTTTTGTTAAATTCTCTTAAAACTTCATAAAGACAACTGTAATCCCCGGCGCTCAAAGATGTAAAAGAAACTTCTTCATAACCGGTATTTTCAAGAGAAATTTCTGCAAGTTCAAGAACTTTTCGGGGCGAACGTTCTCTTACAGGTCTATATATCATACCCGCCTGACAGAATCTGCAACCCATTGAACAACCTCTTGAGACTTCAATATTTATCCTGTCATGTATTATTGAAGTATATGGCACAATAGGTTTTTCAGGATATGGAAGAGAATCAAGAGATTTAACAAAACGTCTCTTAATAGAAAAAGAAGCGTTTTTATTAAAGGTTCCATTATTAAATAAAGGAACATATATGCCTTCAATCTCGGAAAGGTTTTTGAGTAAAGATTCTTTTCTACCATCACCTTCTTTTTTCCACTGCTCATATGTATTAATAATTTCAAGGATTGCTTCTTCACCATCTCCGATTAAAAAAGCATCAATAAAAGGAGACAAAGGAAGTGGATTCACGGTACACGGTCCGCCTGCTATTATTAAAGGACAATCTGAAGATAAACGTTCATCTGTTTTTAAAGGAATATTTCCAAGATTTAGAATATCCAATACAGTAGTATATGAGAGTTCATATTGAAGACTAAACCCGATAATATCAAAATCCTTTAAAGGTCTTTTTGATTCAAGTGAGTATAGAGGCAATGAATTTACTTTTAGATAATCTCTGAAATCATTCCATGGAGCAAATACACGCTCAGCAGATGCATAAGATATATCATTAATTATCTTATAAAGTATCCGCAAGCCGAGATGCGACATTCCGATTTCGTAAATATCAGGGAAAACAAGAGCTACCTTCACAGGAGCTTCTTTATAAATGACATTTACTTCATGATTGATATATCTGCTTGGTTTCAGAAAAATAGATAGATTCACTACTTAGAATACCATCTTTTTTTATAAACGGACAAGTTTCCTATTAGCACAGATGATGTAAACATTTGGCGGAGGGGGAGGGATTCGAACCCCCGGTGGAGTTGCCCCCACAACGATTTTCGAGACCGCCCCGTTCAACCGCTCCGGCACCCCTCCATTTTGTTTAAAAAGATTCATTGTCTTTGACTTTTATTTGTTGTTCGGGTATTTCCTCTATTTCAGAAAGAACTTTTTTTATTTCCTTGTCAGTTGCATATAATTTTTCCCTGCAGAATTTTATAAGAAATATAGCTCTTTTAACTTTATCTGTAAGAATATCAACATCTATATCGGCTTTTTCTATGTGACTGACTATATCCTGAAGTTCTGCCATTGCTTTTGCATAAGTCATTTTCTTTTCACTCATCTTTCGTTTCCTCCAGCAAAAACTCAACGTTGCTTATTATTTTACCATCATGCAGCCGGGTAGATATAGCATCTGTTTTTTTGACTGACTTAATACTTTTCAATACTTTCCCGTTTAAGGTAGTAATGCTATACCCCCTTTTAAGCACATTCAAAGGGTCAAGAAGATTAATTTGTATATGAATATTCTCAACAATTTTATTCTGTATTGAAATAAGATGAGATGTTTTTTCATTTATAGTTTTTAATTTTTCCTTTAACGACTGCTTTTCGTCTGAAATGAACTTGATTAACGCTGAATTAATTCTTGCCTCACATGATTTGATATTAAGGGCAGGATTCTGCAATGATGAAAATGAAAAAGCCTGAAGGGAAAAAACAATATGCTTTATCGTTGCATGTGAATTTTTGAAAAATTCTTTTATATATTTTGATAAGGATGAAGAAAGGTGATTTATTTGATTTTCTTCTTTATTGATGACAGATAATGTTCGAAGTACGAGTCTTTCTTTTAGAGTATCTATATTGTCTTCAAATTCCTTAGCTTTTGAGATCAAAAACTCTGCGACAGCAGTTGGTGTTATAAACCTTATTTTAGCTACTCTGTCTGCAACTGTTTCATCTTTTTCATGGCCTATTCCTGTGAATACAGGCAACGGAAATAGTGCTATTTCTTTTGCAAGAGCATAACTATCAAAGCAATGCAGGTCTACCGAAGAACCCCCACCTCTAATAATTACTACAGCATCAAAAAGATTTTTTTCTTTTAAGCATAAATTCAAAGCCGAACGTATAGATTCATCGGCTTTTTCACCCTGAACATAAGCCGGAAACAGTTTGTAATAGAATCTGTATTTGTAGGGATTATTTGCCAGCCTGCTTGAAAAGTCACCATAACCGGCAGCATCCGAAGAAGAGATGACAGCTATATTCTGTATAACCGGAGGCAATGGCAATTTTTTATTGAGATCGATTAAACCCTCTTTCGATAGTTGTTCAATTACCTGCTTTCTTTTTAAAGCCATTTCTCCAAGAGTATATCCAGGGTCTAAGTCCTTTATATTCAATGATAAACCATGAATATCGTGGTAAGTTACTTTGACGAGGATAAGAATTTTCATCCCTGCTTGAAGCTCCTGTCCCGTGATTTTTCTAAAGTTATTGACAACAATACGATACGTATTTGACCATATATTTGCTCTCATTTTTGTGATAATAGAATCATCCTGTTTTTCGACAAGGTCGATGTAGCAATGGCCTGAATTTGTATGTAGATTTATCTGCGCAATCTCGGCAATCACCCAGTATTCATCCGGAAAATTAATGAAGATTGACGATTTAATTAGAGAAGATAATTCGCTAAGTTTAATAAAGTTCATTTGTGCCTTCTTAACTTAAAGAAATTACTAAGTATTTCACCACATTCTTTTTCGAGAACTCCCGATACAATTTCGACCTGATGATTAAGGCGTTTATCATTCAAAAGATGGAAAAGACTATCAACACCCCCGCCTTTTTCATCTTTACAGCCATAAACAAGCCTTTTAAGACGGCAATTAACCATAGCGCCGGAGCACATAATGCACGGCTCCTTAGTTACATACAGCGTTGCATTTGTAAGCCTCCAGTTACCGGTTATCCTGCAACTTTCTCTTATAACTATGATTTCAGCATGTGCTGTTGGGTCAAATGTTGATTCACAGTGATTATAAGCTTTGGAAATAATCTTGTTTTCAATGACCAACAAAGCCCCAACCGGAACCTCTTCTTCTTTAAATGCCCTGAAAGCCTGTTCCAGAGCAATCTGCATAAATTGTATATCATACATGGAATACTTCATTGTTTTATTTTTATATATTCCATATTATATAAGCAACAAGAATGAAGAATTTTTGAGACAAAATCAGGATAAAGTCATGACTAAAAAAGATATAGAGTATTTCAGAAATTGGTTTTCGGATTTTTGCAGGTCTTTTTATACCGATAATCAAGAGGATCTGAAAAATATTAGACTAAAGGAAATACATACATTTAAAGTTTGTGAAAACATATTAAGGATAGCAAAAAGTCTTAATCTTGAAGAAGAAAAAACTTTGATAGCAGAAACTGTTGCCTTATTTCATGACATAGGCAGATTCCCCCAGTATCAGAAATATAAAACTTTCAGGGATAGTGAATCTGTAAATCATGGTATTCTTGGTGCAGAAACACTTAAAAAAACGAAAGTCCTCGATAGATTAAATGAGCCGGATAAAAGAATAATAGAGAAATCAGTAATGTTTCATAATGCATTTTCTATTCCGAAGCTTGAAGACAGAATAACTTTATTATTCATAAAACTTGTAAGAGATGCTGATAAACTTGATATATGGCGCGTCTTCCTCGATTATTTCGAATGTCCCGTAGAATCCCGGGCAAATGCAATAACTTTAGGTCTGCCTGATACCCCTGAATATTCAAAAGAAGTTATTGAACACATATTCAGAAAAGAGACAGCTCCTCATTTAGAAGTGAAAACTGTTAATGATTTCAAGTTACTGCAACTTTCATGGATCTTTGATCTCAATTTTGCTCCTTCAATAGAAATTATGAAGGAAAGAGACTATGTAAACCGCTTGATCAGCCATTTGCCACAAACAAAAGAAATACAGGAAGTAAAAAATTTTATAGATAAACATATTATAAGATTGTGAAGGAAGATTCATAATTATGTAAAAAATCCCATATGCCCGATCTAAAATAGTAAATAATATCAATGAGTTAGAATCTGGCACAATAAGTGCTTAAATACTTTACAGTTTATTTTCCTTTTAAAAAAAATAACTTATGAGGTGCATATGTTGAAAGTATATAATTTGCATAATCGTAGAAATTTTATCCTGCCTATCTTGTTGATTTTACTAATTATTTTTGTATCCCTTCCTTCCCTCGCAAAAGAAAAAGTACATAACCATCAGTTAGAAACAGAATATAAAGCTGTCAAAGGATTTATTGAGGAAATTTATGATAATAAAATAAAAGTTAAAGGACATTTCTATAATATTGAAAAGGCTGAAATCAAAGAAGTCTCCGGTAATAAAATTAATAAAAATATTCTTCACAAGGGCGCTGAAGTAGAGGTGCACATCAAATTGGAAAACGATGAAGTAAGCGAGGTAATTTATTATCACAGACATCTACCTCAATAAGGAGGGTTTTAAATAATGCAGGGTTCAGATTATCAAAAAGCAGGATATGTAAAATACATTTTTATTGTAAGTATTTTATTGATTATTATGAATAGTAGTTTTAATTACTCCACGAGTTTTGCTGCAATGGAAGATTATTGTGTTGTACCCCCGTATGTTATACAGGACGTGCCTCCTGATGTAATGTTATTAGTTGATAATTCCGGAAGTATGTATAATTTTGCCTATACCTGTCCTGAAACAGAAACTTCACAGAATAGCCCCAGTTCTTCATTTGTTAACCAGCCAGTATATGTTAAAAGTGTGATGGGATTCAATGTTGGTGATGCAATTATGGTATGGGATAATTTACACGGAGCCGGTTCTGATTACTGGCGCGGTCATCCAAGTAATACACCATTAATAATAAGCGCTATCGATAAATCTACAAATTCTTTTATTGTAGTTGACCAAAATGGTAATCCCGCATCACTTCATTATAATGCAGACCAACCAGTTGTAAAAGCTTCATGTATTACAACAGCAGGTCTAAATAATGTTTCACATTATGATTCAAGTTTTAACCCTGATAGAACATATTATGGATATTTTAACTCTTCATGGTATTACACCTATAGTTCAAGTAGGTTTACTCCGAGCAGAAATAAATCCGCGGGAGCCAAAACCACAAGTGAATGGGATGGCAATTTTCTTAACTGGCTGACAATGAGAAGGGTTGATGTATTAAGAAAGGTTCTTACAGGTGGAAGGGTATCTTCGAATAGACTTTCACCTGAAAGAGCTGATTCTGATGTAAGGGGCGTTTATAAGATGGTTAATGGAAATACAGAAAATTATGCTCCGAGCACATATTCAGGCACACGTTGTTTTAAAGTGCCGAGCGGTTCAGGGAATGCTACTTTTGAAGCTGCAACATCAACGGGTATTTGTCCTCCGTCTTCATCAAATTCATTTACTCTAAGCATTGTTACAAATGATCCGGTTGAAGGTGTACTTCAGGGTTTAGCAGGCACGCGCGCAAGACTCGGATTGGCTTTTTATAGGCCTAACACGAGCGGCGGTAATCAAGGTGGTTATATAGCAAGAGATGTACGCGGTAATAACTGTACAGGCCAAAGCAATAGTCTTCCATGCGTTGTAAATGATATTAATAATACAAGTCCGAATACCAATACACCTCTTGCTGAAGCTTTATGGTCTGTAGCGGGATATTTCGCCCGTGTAGATACTTTATTTAGTGGACCAGGACCGAGATATTCAAGCGGTGATTATAATATAAATAACAATGACGATCCTTTTAATTTTGGAACAGGGGGGCAGCCAAGGTATCCAAATTGTGCAAAAGCTTTTGTTCTTATTATTACAGATGGAGAACCATGTGCGGATGGATATTTGCCCGGAACTTTGCGTGATTATGCTTCTGGAAGATCGAGCTATAATTGTTCCGGGACATCATGCCCGTCGGTTGGTTCTTTTTCTGCTTCAATCTTTCCTTCATGTTATGGAGAAGGTTCATCATCTTATTGTAATGGCGTAACAAGCGGATGTTATGTAGCAGGAATAGAAGATGTTGCTTTATGGGCACATACAACAGATTTAAGGTCTTCATCTTTGGGGTATAATAATATTCCCGGAAAACAAAATTTGAATATATATACTGTTTTTGCATTCGGGAAAGGCTCTACATTGCTAAGATATGCAGCTATAAATGGAGGGTTCGAGGATTTAAACGGTAACAATATGCCTGACCTTCAATCTGAATGGGATAACAATGGAGATGGAGAGCCGGATAACTTTTACGAAGCCGATGACGGATATGAACTCGAACAGGCAATTAAAAATGCTTTATCGAGTATATTAAAGAGAGCAGCATCGGGAACAGCTGCTTCGGTTCTTGCATCGGGTGAAGGAAGTGGTGCTAATTTAATCCAGGCTGTTTTTTATCCGCGCCGGAGATTTGGTAATGCAATAATAAACTGGACAGGTGAAAATGTTAATTACTGGTATTATGTTGACCCTTATTTTACAAATAGCAATATCAGGGAAGATACAGTTCAGGATGATATATTGGATCTAAGGGAAGATTACATTATTCAACATTATTTTGACACAAGCGCACAACTTACAAAAGCAAGGAGATATGTTGATAACGATGGAGATGGCGATGCTGATTCACAAGTAGAACCGCCAATATTATTTGAAAATGCGAGCACGTTATGGAAAGCTGGACAATTGCTATGGCAAAGAGATATAAACTCTTCGCCAAGAACAATTTATACAACTCTAAATGGTACATCTTTTCTTTCCGGCAATTTCAGTGTAGCCAATAAAACGGTACTAAGGCCATATCTGGATGTTACCAGCGATACCTTAGCAGAAGATATTATAAGGTACTTACATGGCGAAGGTCTGACAACTTTAGATCTGGATAACGATGGCATAATTGATACGGCAGCAGGTGATATTTTAGGTATTGATAGAGATGGAGATGGTATTGATGATTATCGAACAAGATATGCTACAATTGGAGATGAAACACATGTCTGGAAACTCGGTGATGTATTAAATTCTACTCCAAGAATATCTTCATGGATACCTTTAAATAATTATTACGAATTACATAATGATCTTTCCTATAAGAACTATACAAATTCTTCAAACTACAAAAATAGAGGGATGGTTTTTGCCGGTGCTAATGATGGAATGTTGCATGCCTTCAAACTCGGAAAACTGGAATTAAAATGGAGCGCTCAGGGAACATATGAAATTGCACGTTTGACAGGTTCGGATCTTGGTAAGGAGGAATGGGCTTTCATTCCAAAAAATGCATTGCCATACCTTAAGTATATACTTAATCCCGAGTACTGCCATATTTATAGTGTCGATTTAAGTCCATATATTTTCGATGCGAGTATAGGACCTCCCGGTTCAGGGGATATTTCAAATAACAATAAACCCGACGATGGTTCAACATGGAGAACAATACTTGTTGGAGGAATGAGATTTGGTGGAGCCTGCAGAAAAACAGGGTCATCATGCACAGATTGTGTTAAGACTCCTATATTAGATCCGTCTGATAGTTCAAAAGGCTTGGGCTATTCATCTTATTTTGCTCTTGATGTAACAGATCAAAACAATCCTCAACTACTATGGGAATTTACCGATGAAAGTTTAGGTTTTACGACCTCGGGTCCGGCTATTGTAAGAATTGGCGAAAAGACAAAAAATGGCAAATGGTTTGTTGTAATTGGTTCTGGCCCGACAGGACCGATAGATACGACTTACTGGCAATTCAAAGGAAGTTCGGATCAAAATTTGAAGTTTTTTATACTTGATTTAAAGACAGGTAATTTATTAAGAACTATAGATACAGGAATTCAGTATGCTTTTTCAAGTTCGATGTTGAATGTAACTATTGATAATGATGTTAATTATACCGATGATGCTATTTATACCGGATATGTCAGAAGAACAGGTTCAAGTGGAAGTTATACATGGACAGAAGGCGGTATCGGAAGGATTTTTACCAAGTCTAATTCAAATCCAAACACATGGATATGGAGAACATTAAGAGATGGTGTTGGTCCTGTAACATCCTCTATTGGAAAACTTCAGAATAACAAGAAAAATATTCTTTGGTTATATTTTGGAAGCGGTAGATATTATTATGAAATTGAGACAAATGTTGATGATCCTGATAGTCAGAGAAGGTTATTTGGAATAAAAGAACCGTGTTTTACTTCTGGAAATGTTTTAGATCCGGATCGGACAGGAGATTGTCAGAATATAGCTTCAGGGACAACAGGATTAACAGATATTACTTCAATAAGTTCTGTGCCTACTGAAAATGATGCAAATTTACCAAGTTTTAAAGGCTGGTTCATTAATCTCGATACATCAGGTAATTATGCATACCCCGAAAATGGGGTTTCTGTAACGAGGGCTTACAGAGCCGAGAGAGTAATTACGGATCCTATGACAACAACAACAGGACTTGTATTTTTTACAACCTATAAGCCCTATAACGATGAATGCGGACTCGGTGGAAAAAGTTTTATATGGGCTCTCAGATACAACACCGGAGGTTCAGCCGGGGCACTTCTTAAAGGTGTTGCTTTGCTTCAGGTTTCCACTGGTAGTGTTGAACAATTAAATTTAGCAGATGCATTTAAAACAAGTACTTCGAACCCTGATTCGAAAGGAGAAAGGAGATCAGGTGCTCTTGAAGGGGTCCCGCCTACCCAGCAAGGTTTATCTTTATTGTCGACCCCGCCACCTGTTAAAAGGATTTTACATATAAAAGAGAGATAGATTTTTATAATGAAAGAAAGAGGGATAACATTAATAGAACTAATAGTAGTAATTTCAATAATTGGAATTCTTGTTGTTGCTCTTGGGTTTAGCTTTCATGGATGGATAGGAAAATACAGAATAGAAAAGCAGATGAGAGAAATGTCCTCGGATTTTCTAAACTATAAAACAAAAGCTATGCAAAGGAATAGAGCACATTTTATTGTTTTGAATAATAATTCTTATACCATTTATGAAGATACCAACCCTGTACCGGATGGGAATGATATTCTTGAAACAGGTGCGGACACAAAAGTGCTGTCGAAAAATCTTTTGTATCCAATAAGCGCTACTTTTGATCTTCCAGCAACTTTAAGGATTAATCAAAGAGGACTTTTAGGAAAAAATGGTATAGGAGTTGTTGATATAGGTGTATTATATTCAACAGAGTTTCCTGACTCGGATTATGATTGTTTAAATCTAAAAGAAACAAGAATAAACACAGGAAAATGGAATGGTACAGTTTGTGAAGAAAAATAATAGTGGTTTCACCCTTATTGAAATTTTAGTTGCTCTTGTAATTTCATTGCTTGTATTCTTTGCAATGATGCAGGCAGCATTGGTCTCTATTGATTCAAATATCAGGAACTCACTTAGAAATGAAGCTGTTGAAATAGCAACAATAAAAATTAATGAAGCGCTTAACAAACCTTTTGCAACCCTTACAGCAGGTACTTCAACCGAAACCCTTACTAAGTCTTTTAATAATATACAAAATTTTCAATATACCGTTACACGTACAATCACAGATTTAAGTTCGGATTATAAACAGATAAATATTATGGTTAGGTGGGAATGGAAGGAAAGAAAAGTATCGAGCGGAAATCCTTATACTTATAGTATGACAACTTTGAGGAAAAGCACATGATTAATCAAAGAGGTTTTGCACTAATAGAACTCTTAATCGCTGCTTTATTATTTGTTTTTGTTATGGCTGCTGCCTCGAATGTTTTTACAGCGTTGTTAACTCAATTCAAACAGCAAAGCAAAATAGGTGAAACCAATATCGAAGGCATTATAGGACTCGAGATATTAAGACAGGATCTTATAAATGCAGGATACGGGTTGCCAAGAAATATAATAGGTGTGGATGATTCAGACGGTGACGGAAATTTCTGGGAACATTTACCGAATTATGATGAAGCAATTTCAAACGGCTCGCCCGACCCTGCAGCTTTCAATGATGCTACAAAAAATCTTGATGGCGACACGAATGCTGGAGAGCAACCAAGAGCATTGGTTAGCGGTGATAATGTAACTTTTAGCGGTCCTAACAATGTGCTGGATGGCTCTGATTACTTAGTCATTAAATCAATTAATATTGCTGATGATGAAGCTTGTAGAAAGTGGACAACATTAAAAGTTGGCGATGTTAAAAAGACATGGAATCCGGCATTTGAAAATCTTCAAAACAGTGATAGGGTCATAGTCCTTTCTCCCGGAGGCATAGAAACTAACTTGATGTCCCTTGTTGTAAGTAGTTCCGGAAACTACTATACAACTTATGGCAGTACTTCTGATTATGCTCCGTTAAGTGATAATGAAGCAAGAACCATTTATGGTATCAGTTCTACTTCAGATCCCAGAATGCCGTTCAATAGAGCAGATTATTTTATCCGGAGATTTGATAGTGGCGGAAATAATATCACTCCTCAAAAATGTGCTCCAAATACAGGAGTTCTTTTTAAAGCGGTACTAAATCATTCGGATGGAACTTTCCAGAATTTGTTACCGCTTCTTGATTGTGTGGCAGATATGCAGGTAATTTACAGATTTGATATGGATCAAGATGGAGTTATTAAAACAGCTTCCAACGCTGATGGCAGTATGATTGCCGATATAGATGGGGGAGAAGGTGCAACTGTGGAAACTGTTCAAAATGCTTTAAATAGTGCTGCAGTTATGAAAAATGTTTTAAAGGAAATTAGAGTTTATATCCTTGCGCATGAAGGACAGAAAGATTTAAATTTTTCTTATCCATCAAGTACAATTACAGTTGGAGAATATGGACTTGGTAGGAATTTTAATCTTTCAAATAACATAGGCGCAGAATATAAATATTATAGGTGGAAAGTTTTTACAATTGTCGTATCTCCATTGAACTTGAGGTAGGCCGGAATGAAAGTAAAGAAAAGATTTAAATATTTAAAAGTACCATTTAAATCCGATAAGGGCATTGCATTGGTAATGATGCTTATACTTTCAGCAATGGTTTTAGCATTTATTAGTTTATTAGTGTACATCATTACTTCATCAACACAAATTTCGGGATTGGAAAAGAATTATAAAACTGCGCTTGAAGCCGGAGTTGGAGGTACCGATATTTCTTTTGGAATTATTGCTGCAAGGTCTGTTGCCGAGATACCAACAGGCATTGGTTTTTATAAGCCTATAACAGATGCTTGTTTAACAGCAAAATTAAATACAACGACATCATCGACAAATTGGTCAAGCTGTTCCAACTATGATAAAACAACTTCCTTATCTATTAATCCGAGTGACACAGCTACTTATGATTTCAGATTTTCGTTAGGTTCGAGCCCGTTCCCAACATATACTGTTTACTCCAAGATTGTAGATACTGTAGAAGGAAATTCAGGCGCTGATGAAGGTCTTCTTGGCAAAGGAGTTGTTGCATCAGGTTCAGGAGAAGTAACCGTAGTAAGCAGACCATATTTGTATACTATAGAAATTCAAGCTGAAAATAGTTCTAATCCATCTGAAAGAGCTAAATTATCAGTTCTATATCAATATTGATATAGTTGCTCTGTTATTTATGAATTATTTTAATTTAAAGACCTTATTACTATTAATACTTATAATTTTTTTCATTTCCTGTTCTTCTGAAAAGCCATCAGAGACGATTCAGACAGGAGGACAAAGTACTGTAGAAACTCCTATTACTTCGAAATCACTTGAGATTACGCCTGTTAATCCTACCCGGAAGACTCCTATTTATGCGATACCCCATGGTTTCCAGTTTTCGGATGCAAAGATTGAATGGCTTGTAAATGGAATTATTGTTGAATCACAGGGACCAGAACAATTCAATCCTTCGGAAACTAAAAAAGGTGACAGTATTCAGGCAAAAGCAACAATCGAAGGGAAAGAAGTTTTTTCAAATATTGTACAGATTAAAAACTCTCCGCCTGAACTGAAAAAAGTAAAAATTCTTCCGGATGATATACATCCCGGGGACACACTTAGTGTTGATGTAGAAGGATACGACCCTGATGGAGATGAAATTAGCTATGAATATGAATGGAAAATAAATGGCGAACCAGCAGGAAATAAATCAACCATAGATGGAAGAGTAAAAAGAGGTGACAAAATCACATTGACTATAACACCTTTTGATGGTGAGGAAAAAGGCAGGGCTATATTTCTTCAAAGAGATATAGGCAATATGCCACCTAAAATATTGGATAACAGGAAATTTAATTTTGATGGTAAAATTTTTACCTTTCAAATAATAGCTTCTGACCCGGACGGAGATAATCTTACTTATTCACTTAAATCAAATCCAAAAGGCATGACTATTAATCCTTCAAACGGTCTAATTCACTGGAATATCCCTTCAGATTTCAAAGGAAAAATAGCTTTTACTGTTTCGGTGTCTGATGGACACGGCGGGGAGACCCTTCAGAGCTTTAATCTTGATATAAAATAAGTTTCCCGTTATTGAATTAGTCATACTCTGAATTGTTTTCTGGTTGATTCAAAATCTATTTTTCGCTATTATTTAAGTTGGAATTTTATTAGGTCAAATAACGGGTGATGAAAAAAAATATTTTTAGAAAATTCGGTATTCTTGCAATATACCTTTTTGGTTCGATTGTTGAAGGCACGGAAACAAAAAATAGTGATATTGATATAGGAATTGTTTTTAAAGATCCTTTATGTATTGATGATACACTCAATTTATATACAATGATTCAGAAAGAACTTTCAAACGTACTGAAAATAGATAAAAAAAGGGAAATAGACATTGTTTTTTTACAAAAAGCCAGTTTGCCTGTTCAATATAATGCAATAATAAATGGTAAAGTAATATATGAGGATGATGCTTTTGAAAGGCTCAATTATGAAGAAAATATTATTAACCATTATATGGACTTTAAGCCATTTTTAGAATATTTTGATAAAATGCTAATAAAACGGTATTTATAATGAGAAAAATTGCTTTGAATAAAGAAATAATTACTACAAGATTGACATATATAGAAGAAGCTATAAAAAGTCTTGAAAGATTCAAAGGCATTACTTTTAAAGAGTTTGCATCAAATCCTGATAATTTTCGAATAGCATTTTTTGATTTACACAGGGCATTAGAGGCTATGATGGACATTGGTTCGCACATTTTATCAAGAATTCCAGGAGCGAGAGCTACTTCATACAAAGAAATACCATTACTGTTGAAGAAACACAAAATTATACCTGATGAATTTGCAGAAAATGCTTTTTTAAAAATGGCAGGATACAGAAATCGTATGGTTCATTTTTATTCAGAAATTACTAAAAAAGAACTTTATAACATTATCCAGCATAATCTAAAAGATTTTGAAAAATTTTGTTTTTATATCTTAAAAATCATAAATAGCCCTATGAAATATGGTTTTTCAGTGAAATAGTAAATATCAAATAATTATGAAAAAAAACACTGCTATTTTAATTGCTTTGATATTAACCATCATTATTGTTCTGTCCGGATACCTGTACTTCAGATCTGAAGTAAAAGTGCTACTCAAACATAGGCACGAAGATTTGAAAGCTATTTCTGAATTAAAATCAGGTCAGATTGAAAAATGGTTTCATGACAGACTTGGAGATGCACGTACAATTTCAGGCTCTCCTTTTATGAAAAGAGCTTTTAGTCAATTAATCAAAAATCCAGAAGATATTTCTCTGAGAGATGATATTTTAAAAAGATTATCCCTTGCCCAAAAAAATTGGGGATATGAAAATATTCTGGTTGTCTCTACGAAGAATAAAGTGTTGCTTTCTCTTGACCCTCATTGTAAAGAAATTAGTTCTGAAACAATAGAAAAGATTAACCAGGCATTTGAAAGACATGAAGTTTTATTTACCGATTTCTATTATTGTAACCTGCATAGAAGAATTCATCTTGATTTTATCGCTCCTGTACTGGTTGAAAATAAAACACCGGTTGTTTTATTAGTGTTCCGGATTTCACCGGATGAATATCTATTTCCTCTAATTCAGTCATGGCCTACCCCAAGTAAAACAGCAGAAACTTTGCTTGTCAGAAAAGATGGAGACAATGTTCTTTTTCTTAATGAACTAAGACACAGAAAAAATACAGCATTGAAACTAAGAATACCTTTAACTAAAAAGGAAGTTCCTGCTGTACAGGCAGCATTAGGATATGAAGGAATTTTTGAAGGAAAGGATTACAGGGGAGTTGATGTACTTGCTGATATTAAAAAGATAAAAGATACTCCATGGTATATGGTAGCAAAGGTTGATAAAAAAGAAATTTACGCAGAAATATATCAAAGAGCTGTTACAGTTATAGTTTTTATTATTCTATTGGTTCTTCTGATGGTAATTGCAACTTCAAGGTTTTATTATTCAAGACAGAGGGATATTTATCGCCAGTTGTTTTTAAAAGAGAAATCTTTAAGAGAGGCTCATGAGGAATTTGAGATTACACTAAATTCTATTGGAGATGCTGTTATTACAACCGATACTAAAGGAAATATTAAATTTATTAATCCTGTTGCTGAAAGATTAACAGGCTGGAATGAAGCCGAGGCAAAAGGGAAAAATATAGAAGAAGTTTTTAGGATAATTAATGAAAAGACAAGAGATAGGGTTGCAAATCCTGTACAAAGGGTCTTAAAAGAGGGTTTGGTTGTAGGGCTTGCCAATCATACTTTATTAATTTCGAAAGATGGAAGGGAAATTCCTATTGCTGACAGCGGTGCTCCTATTCATGATCAGGGAGGAATAATTGGTGTAGTCCTTGTATTCAGGGACCAAACAGAAGAAAGAGCATATCAAAAAGCATTGGAGCAAAGCGAAGAACAATTTAGAAAATTATTTGAAAAATCGCCTGCTGCAATTTATATATTTGACAAAGACACAGGGGAAATCATTGATGCAAATATAAATGCAATCAAAAGCTATGGTTTTACAACACTCGATGAACTGAAGAAAAATGAATTCTGGATTGAACCACCATATTCATTCAATGATGCACTCGAATGGATTCGTAAAGCAGACAAAGAAGGCCCCCAGCGCTTTGAATGGCTTAACCGCAAAATAACAGGTGAAATATTCTGGGAAGATGTAAGGCTTAGTAAAATTAATATAAATGGTATCGACAGAATTCTTGCAACTACAATAGATATTACAGAGAAAAAGAAAACAGAGGAAAGATTGCGTGATAGTGAAGAACTTTTCAGAAAATTATTTGAAGAACATGCTGCCATAAAACTTACAATTGATCCAGAGACTGGAAATATAATTGATGCCAATAAAGCAGCGGAGAAATTTTATGGCTGGAGTCGTGAAGAATTAAAGAAAATGAAGATACAGCAAATAAATACTCTACCTTCTGAAGAAGTAAAAAGAAAAATGGAAGAGGTTAAAGAGCAAAAAAGCACCCATTTTGAATTTAAACATAGACTTGCAGATGGTTCAATTAAAGATGTAGAAGTCTTCAGTAGTAAAATTGAATTAAAAGGAAAAGAATTACTCCACTCAATTATACATGACATTTCGGACCGGAAGAGACTCGAAGCACAGCTTATACAGGCACAGAAAATGGAAGCAATAGGCCAGCTTGCAGGAGGAATAGCGCATGACTTTAACAATATACTTTCAGCAATGGTAGGATTTGCACATATATTGAAG
>DYFC01000043.1 GCA_020725385.1 Nitrospira japonica
GGCCGGACTCGAACCGGCACGGGGCGAACCCCGAGGGATTTTAAGTCCCTTGCGTCTACCAATTCCGCCACTTCGGCATTCTTAAATTTTAAACAATTTATATTGTTTTCATCAACCAGAAAAATGTAATTAGCGAAGAGCAGAGAGCAAAGAGCGTAGAGCAAAGAGCATAGAGCATAGAGCAAAGAGCGAAGAGCAAAGAGCGTAGAGCATAGAGCAAAGAGCAGAGGGCAAAGAGCAGAGGGCAAAGAGCAGAGGGCAAAGAGCGTAGAGCAAAGAGCAGAGGGCAAAGAGCAGAGGGCAAAGAGCAGAGGGCAAAGAGCGTAGAGCAAAGAGCAGAGGGCAAAGAGCAGAGGGCAAAGAGAAACAACACACTCCTACTTCCTTAATAGATGGAAGAAAGAAATACGGGAAACTTGATACTTGAGACCGCATATTATCCGTATAGAATTCTTACACACACGGTTAACGGACATGTAAAACAGTTTACGTGTTACGATATTTGAGCATTGTCTGTATTATTCTGGCTAATTGTTTATAATTGTATATTAAAATAATGAAGATATAAAGGAATAAATATATGGATAAGCTTGTTATTAAAGGCGGGAAAAAGCTTAAAGGGATAGTTGAGATTAGCGGGGCTAAAAATGCGGCTTTGCCAATAATGGCTGCATCATTACTTTCAAATGGTTATTCGAATATAAAAAACGTACCGTTTCTTAGAGATATTATGACAATGGGAAGACTTCTGGCTAATTTAGGCGCGGGATTTCATCAAGAAAAAAATAGAGTATTGATAAATACAGAGAGAATTAGGATTTTTGAAGCTCCTTATGATCTTGTAAGAACAATGAGGGCTTCTATACTTGTTCTTGGTCCATTGCTTACAAGATATGGAAGAGCAAAAGTTTCTTTACCTGGTGGATGTGCTATTGGAGCAAGACCGATTAACCTCCATCTTTCCGGACTTGAGAAAATGGGTGCAGAAATTAAATTAGAGTCAGGTTATGTTATCGCAAAAGCAAAAAAATTAAAAGGTGCTTCTATATATCTTGATATACCTACTGTTACCGGTACAGAGAATCTTATGATTGCAGCTACACTTGCAAAGGGTGTTACTTTAATAGAAAACGCAGCTAAAGAACCTGAAGTTACTGATCTTGCAAATGCTCTTATTTCCATGGGTGCTAAAATTGAAGGTGCAGGTGGAAGCATTATCAGGATTGAAGGAGTTCATGAATTAAAACCTCTGGATTATAGGGTTATTCCAGATAGAATCGAAGCAGGTACTTTTATGACCATCGCCGGAATCACCTGTAGCGATATAACACTAAAAGGATGTAGTCCCGAACATCTTGATGCAACGGTATTCAAACTAAAGGAAGCAGGAATTATCTTTGAAAGTGCGCCTGAAGGATTGAGGGTTATCGGTAAGACAAGACCACATTCAACTAATGTGACAACAATGCCGTATCCGGGGTTTCCTACTGATATGCAGGCGCAGTTTATGGCTTTGATGAGTATTTCTGATGGAACAAGTATTATCAGGGAGAATATTTTTGAAAATAGGTTTATGCATGTTGCAGAACTTAGAAGAATGGGTGCGGATATTTCTGTTGAAGGAGGAACAGCAACTGTTAAAGGTGTTGAAAGGCTTAAAGGAGCTCCTTTAATGGCAACTGATTTAAGAGCAAGCGCTTCCTTGGTTGTTGCAGCATTGTCTGCAAAAGGAGAGACTGTTATTCACAGAATATACCATCTTGACAGAGGATATGAAAAAATGGAGGAGAAACTAAAGAAAATAGGAGCTGAAATAAAAAGAGTTAAGGAATAATTACAGGTTTATCACGTCTTGAATTAACAATGCATAAAAAACCAAAAGGCTTTTCAAATGGATTTCTCAACTGGTGTGGCTCGTTAGGTTTAATGTAAATAATATCAAGAAATTTAATATGGTATTTCTTTTTCCCGACAATGCATATACCCTCTCCATTTAAACCAATAACAACATGTTCATGGCGATGCTTTTCAAAACTACTGTAACCACCGGCCGAAATCTCAAAATATCTCACATGGAATTTTGTAGTTTCACCATGATTGCCAATAAGTGTCTGTCTTACTATATTTTTCCATTCATTACCTGACTGTTTGTATTTTTCTTTTTTAATATTGTTCCATGAAAAATTACCTTTATATTTGTAAAACCTGCTCTGGTTTAACAGACTCTTCTCTTTGACTTTCCCTCTCCAGTCACAAAATGATCCAGTAATTTTTTTCATTTAGTTATTACCTTTTAAGATAGTGTTTTTCTTAAGATAATCAATAACCTTGTCAATCTTTGCTTTCATTTCTTCTTTTCTCCAGCTATTTTCAACATATTTTGCATCTCTAAGTTTATTATCCATGAAACCTTCTTTTTTATATTTCTTTAAATATTCCTCAGGAATTCCATCTGGCAGATTAATATCATTCATAATTGCCCATGCAAGAGTCCATGCTTTCGCAACATTTGTAATATCATAACCACCGCCACCTAATGCTACCCATTTGGGTGATATTTCTTTTATTTTTCTTACAACCTCACAGTAACCATTATTTGTATAGTTAAGATGAGCAAGAGGATCTGAGTGAAAGGAATCTACACCAAGCTGACTTACTACTATATCAGGTTTGAATTTTTCAATTAAAGGCGGTACTACTTCATTGAATGCATATACAAAAAGTTCATCATCAGAATATGGTGGCATAGGTATATTTACAGAATATCCTTCACCTTCTCCTGCGCCTGTCTCATGCTCAAATCCGGTACCAGGAAAAAGTATCTCTCCTGTTTCATGTATTGATACTGTCAGAACCTGTTTTGAATCATAAAAAGCCTGTTGCACTCCATCACCATGATGTGCATCTATATCAATGTAAGCAATTCTCCTATTCTTTTTTAAGAGGGAAATGATGGCAATAACTATATCATTTATATAGCAGAAACCAGAGGCTTTTGAAGCCATGGCATGATGGAGTCCTCCGGATATATTAAAAGCTATATCAACTTCACCGCTTTCAACAAGATTGGCAGCCTGAAGCGATGCTCCGCACATAAGCCTCGACCAGTCAAGTAATCCTTGAAAAACCGGATTGTCACCCGAACCAACTCCATAAAAAAAAGCATGTGGCATCTCAATCCCGGAATTTGCCATTCTTAAAATATCAAGGTATTCCTTTTTATGGAAAAGAAGCAATTCTTCATCTGTTGCTTTTCTTGCTTTGATTAATTGTGTATTTGGTAAATTTAATAATCCATATGATTGGATAAGTTCATAAACAAGTTTAAGCCTTGAGATTTTTAAAGGATGTTCAGGTCCGTAATCAAATTTAAGAAACTCATCTGTATAAATAAAAGCTGTTTTTGGCATAGTTAATCAAATATAATTATACTTTTTAAAGAGTTTTTTGCTTCAGCAGTAAGTCTGAAAGCCTCCTTTGTTTCTTCAATTTTAAATCTGTGGGTAATCAATTTTTGTGCATTCACAACCCCTTCAGCAATAAGCTCAAGTGCATCTGCTGTGTCTGAAGGTCCGCAAGAGTAGCTGGTTATAATATTAATGTCTTTAAAATATAGTTCATTTGGATTAATTGTAAGTGTCTCATCAGGTTTTGCAGGAGTAAAAAAAACTACTTTGCCGCCAGCGCCAACGCAGAGAATTCCCTGTTGCATAGCATTAACACTATTTGGACCTACTATTACAATATCAACCATTAACCCGTCTGTTACCGAACTTAATTCTTTAAGAAGATTGGAATTTGAGACATCTATTGTTATATCAGCCCCAAGTTCTTTTGCTTTGTTGAGTCTATAAGGTACCATATCGGCGCCTATGATTTTTTCTGCTCCGTATTTCTTTGCTAACAGAATATGAATCATTCCCATAACTCCGAGACCTATAATAAGTATTGTATCACCACGTCTTATGCCAGCTCTTTTTAGCGATTTAACAACACAGGCTGTTGGCTCAATTAAAGTTCCATCTTCAAAATTTACTGTTTCTGGAAGATTTAATGTATCATTCTCAAGATTAATTTCGGGTATCAATATATATTCAGAAATTCCACCCGGTATTATTTTTGAGTTTTTCCATGTATCGCATTGGACATAATCGCCTTTTTTGCAATATTTGCAATTAAAACAAGGCGCATGATGATGAACAAAAACTCTATCCCCGGGTTTAAAAGAATTAACTTTATTGCCTATCTCAACAATTATCCCTGATGGTTCATGACCGGGTACAAGAGGAGCTTTCTTCTCTATATACCATGGCATAACATCACCCGAACAAATGCCACAAGCTTTTGTCTTCAATAAAGCCTCATTCGGACCGGGTGAAGGGATGGGAATATCTTCAATTCTAATATCATTAAAGTTATATAATTTCGCAACTTTCATAGTTTAATTATACTAACAGAAAATTCTAAAAAAATTATTTATCCCGATAATGCTAAACTAAACAAAATATAATATACTGCATTATATTTAATTTTATTGATTCTGGTAAAATTATTTTAATAAGGATTTATTTTTTAGAAGACAAGATTATCTCGAAAATTGTAAAAGAGGTTATCAACTCGGGAGGACGAGTTATTCTTGAAGGATTACCAGTAGGATAGGAGTTATGATAAAAAGAAAAGGTATAAAGAAACCTTTATGAAAACATGCTTGAAGTGAGTAAAAGGTATAGGGGCAATAATTGAAAATTTACCTTGATACAAATGTTATCTGTAGACCCTTTGATGATCACACTCAAGAAAGGATAGCTAAAGAGATAACTGCTATCAGCAAGCTTTTTGTTTATATCAGCAGTAGGATGTTTGATGTTGTCATATCAGATATAGTCCTTTCTGAAATAACGCTTATCAAGAATCCGATTAAAAGAGAACTGGTTGAATTACTTGTAACGGAGATTACCACAAAAAGAGTTTCGGTTGGGAATTGTGAAATTACGATTGCCGATTTACTTCAAGATAAATGTAAAATAAATGACTATATGGATGCATTGCATGTTGCGTCTGCTGTAACAGCTAACTGTAAATACCTTGTTACATGTGATGACGACTTAACCAGAAAAGCGGACTTTATTAAAAAAGAACTAATAAAGTCTGCATATAAAATAGAAATAGTAAACCCTTTAGACTTGATAAAGGAGGATTAAAAGATGGTTAAAAAACTTCAGGAAGATATAATTGAAGAAGGGTTCAGTATCCTAAAAAAACACCTTGGAATTACCAAGACAGCTATATTTCTGGAGATGATAGGGAGAGGACAAGGTGATAGCATTGAGGAGATAGAATCTAAAACTAAGAAATTTTCTAAACAAGAGGCAATTAAATTTATTGAAAAGTGCAAGAAAGAAAGAGCAGATTTATGGAACAAAATAAAGGTAGCTTAAAAGAAAATGCAGATGTAAGATAATGAAATGGATGACATAAAAGGATTTTATTAAAACATGCTTGAAGTGAGTAAAAGATATAGGGGCAATAATTGAAAATTTACCTTGATACAAATTTAGTAAAATGTATATTTGCACCTTTGTTTATTGTTTCAAGTAGGTTCAATTTGTTTTTTTAAATTTTTAATGACTAATTCAGCAACAATTCCATTTATTGTACCGGCAATTGTACCTGCAAGGACAATGAATGGAGAAACGAGTATTATAGGTTCTATACGTTGAATAAGAAGGAAATAGGCAATAAAAAGCTGCATTATGTTATGAAAAAAAGCGCCAATGACACTAATGCCAACTGCACTGAATAATTGAGGAATTAAAGATATTATCAACCACATTGAAATAGTTGCAGTAATTCCGCCACCGAGACTCATAATATAAGCCGGGCCAGGAAAAGTGCCATTAATTAAAGATGAAATAAAAGTCCTGATAAGCGTAACTGTAAATGCTGCTCTGAATCCAAATAAATACAATGTAATTAGAGTTATTATGTTCGCAAGCCCGAATCTAAGCCATGGAATTGGTGATGGCAAGAGATTTTCAATGCTATGGATACCTATTGCAAAGGCTGAAAGTAATGCAATTTGATATTTATTTTGTAACTGCATCAATTCCACTACCTTCTTTTTTGTATTCACCGATTGAAACAATTATATTATTAGGCAAACAAATAATAGAGCCTGAATCTTTCCATCCCTGTTTTATACATAATTTATTTTCACATGGAGAAGAGGTAATTCTGACTTTTTTATCTTTTATTTCTACCGTTGTTATTCCAAGTCTGCCTTTAATATCTACTTTATTATTTTCGTTTAACGATAAAATATAAACTTCTTTGCCTTCAGAATAAATATGGATGGATTGTTTGTTTGAAAATATTTTATTAAAAAATATTATGAAGCTGAAGCAAGAGATAAGCAGGAATAATATAAGAATCCTATCAGCTTTTGTTGTATTTTGAAGAATTTGA
Organism: Nitrospira japonica; assembly: GCA_020725385.1. Taxonomy (GTDB): domain Bacteria; phylum Nitrospirota; class Thermodesulfovibrionia; order Thermodesulfovibrionales; family SM23-35; genus DYFC01. The sequence continues at coordinate 6,466 of DYFC01000043.1, forward strand.
AGTAAATTCAATTTTTTTATCCAGTTCCGGTGTGATAATTAAATTGTTTTCCTGATCAATTATCACTCCATATAATCCATTTTCTTCAAGAAATTTTAAACCCTTTTCATGTCCCAAAACAAATACTCCGGTAGCCAATGCATCTGTCATGGAATTTTCTTTTCCAATAACTGTAACGCTTTTACATGAATCAGCAGGCTTTCCTGTTTTAGTATTAAGTATATGATGATATTTTTTACTATCTAATATAAAAAATCTCTGGTAATCACCGGATGTTGAAATAGAAGAATCAGAAAGTTCAATAGCAGCAATAATATCATTTTCACCACTATTTGAATCGGGATCTTTAATGCCAATTTTCCATAATTTCTTGTCGGGTTTTGTACCGAAGGCATGTATTTCACCGCCAATAGCTACAATACCGGACTTAATCCCGTGACTTTTTAAGATTTCAACTGCTTTGTCTGAAGCATAACCTTTGGTGATTCCTCCAGTGTCAATAAGCATTCCTTTCTTTTTCAAAAAAACAGTTCGTTTTATTTTGTCAATTATAATATTTTTGTAATTAACGTACTCAAGCTTTTTTGCAATTTCTTCATCAGAAGGCTTGATTTTTTTTGAAAAGTCATATAAAGAACTTATTGCACCTATTGTTATATCAAAAGCACCTTTTGTTTTTTCAGATATATAGAATGCTTTTTCTAATATTTCAATTACAGTACTGGATACCTTAACCGGCAATATACCTGCATTTTTATTAATCAAAGATATTTCGCTTTTATCTGAATAAAAATCAGTAAGTTGTTCAATTTTTTCAATTTCATTGAAAGCTGCTTTTATTGCTTTTTCAGCATTTTCTTTTGATTCTGATACAGCAGTTATTGTAACTACTGTATTCATATATAGTTGGGTATATTTGTAAATATGTTCTTTCTCCGGGGTACAGGAGTTTGTATGAAAAATAATAATGGTTAGGAGCAATAATAAATATCTCTTCATCTTAGTTTTTTCTTCAGAAATTTTCCTGTATATGAATCAGGATTAGCGCTTACTTCTTCTGGTGTCCCGGAAGCAACGACATAGCCGCCTTCATCACCACCCTCAGGACCTAAATCAATAATATAGTCTGCTGATTTTATAACATCAAGATTATGCTCGATAACTATTACGCTATTTCCTGCGTTTGTAAGTTGATTTATTACTTCAAGAAGTTTCTGTATATCAACAAAATGAAGTCCTGTAGTTGGTTCATCAAGAATGTAGATTGTATGACCCTTTGGTTTTTTGCCAAGTTCTTTTGATAACTTAATCCTCTGTGACTCACCACCGGATAGAGTTGAAGCAGGTTGTCCTAATTGAAGATACCCGAGTCCTACATTTTCAAGTACTTCAAGTTTATGGCGCAGTTGGGGTATAGCGGTAAAGAATTGTTTGGCTTCTGATACAGTCATTTGTAATACTTCAGCGATATTTTTATCTTTATATCTTATTTCAAGAGTTTCTTTATTGTATCTTTTGCCTTTACAGGTATCACATGGTATATAAGCATCCGGGAGAAAATGCATTTCTACCTTAATCAATCCATCACCTTTGCAGGCTTCGCATCTTCCAGAGGGAAGATTGAAACTGAATCTTGAAGCAGTATATCCTCTTATTTTTGAATCAATAACATTTGAAAAGAGTTCTCTAATGAAGGTGAACGCTCCGGTATAAGTAGCAGGATTTGATCTTGGTGTTTTGCCGATTTGAGATTGGTCAACGCTGATAACTCTGTTAATTTTTTCAAGACCTTTTATTTCTTTATGTTTCCCCGGAATAACCTTGCTTTTATAAAGTTCTTTACAAAGTGCTTTATATAATACTTCTATTATCAGAGTGCTTTTACCCGAACCTGATACACCTGTTATGCATGTAAAAATACCAAGCGGAATTTCCACATCAATGTTTTTGAGATTAAATTCTGATGCGCCGATTATTTTTATGGAATCCAGAGGTCTTTTTCTTATAATTGGAGTATCAATTGAAAGATAGTCGCTCAAATATTGACCTGTGATAGAATTTAGGTCTTTTTCTATATCCTGTGGTTTTCCGCATGATACAACCCATCCTCCTCTATTTCCTGACCCGGGTCCCATATCTACGATATAGTCTGCCCAGCGTATTGTTTCCTCGTCATGTTCTACTATGATCACAGTATTCCCTGCATCGCGTACTGCTTCGAGACTTTCAAGAAGTTTTTTACAATCACGCGGGTGCATTCCGATACTTGGCTCATCAAGTATATAAAGAACTCCTGATAAAGAAGAACCAAGCTGTGTAGCAAGCCTGATTCTCTGAGCCTCACCACCTGAAATAGAAAGAGAAGATCTGCTTAATGTTAGATAACCCAATCCAACTTTTTCAAGAAATTCAAGGCGGTCTTTTATTTCTTTTATGATACGTGAAGATATGATCTTTTCACGCTCGGTTAATTCAAGATTATTAATAAAAGACAAAGCACCTGTTACATTTTTATTTGATAATGAAATGATATTTTCACCTTGAATAATTATACTCAGTGATTCTTTTCTAAGCCTTGAACCATTGCAGACCCTGCATGTTTTATAACTTATATCAGGGTCGAAGTCATCTTCATTAATATTTTCGATTCCTAAGCCATTACACGCAGGACATGCACCCTGGCGGCTATTAAAGGAGAAAAACATCGGGTTGATCTCAGGAAAGTTGATTCCACATTTTGTACATACCGCGGTTTTTGAATAAAGAATATCTTTGTTTTCTTTGAGCAAATTTATGATTACTATATCAGAATATCTTAGGGAAGTTTCTATAGCTGTTTTCAATTGACGGTCTATTCCGGGTTTTATAATTAATCTGTCAATTATAATTTCAATTGTATGCCTTTTATGTTTGTTTAAAGTAATATCATGGGTAATATCAGTTATCTGTCCATCAATTCTTGCTCTTATAAAACCTTCATTACGCATTTCTCTGAGTTCTTTCTTATACTCTCCTTTTCTGTCTCTGACTATTGGAGAAAGTATCTGTATTTTGCTACCTGGCTCAAGTGACATTATCGATTGTATAATGTCTTCAGACTCCTGTTTTTTAACAAGAGAACCGCATTTATAACAGGTTTGTTTACCAATCCTTGTAAAAAGAACTCTGAGATAATCGTAAATTTCTGTTATAGTTCCTACTGTTGAACGCGGACTTTTAGTTACTGTTTTCTGGGTGATTGATATTGAAGGTGAAAGTCCCTCGATGTAGTCAACATCCGGTTTGCTCAATTGTTCTATGAATTGTCTTGCATATGCAGAAAGGCTTTCCACATAACGTCTCTGTCCCTCTGCATAAATTGTATCAATGGCAAGGGAAGATTTTCCGGATCCGGAAGGCCCTGTAATAACAGTTACCGAGTCTCTCGGGATAGAGACATCAATATTTTTGAGATTATGTTCACGAGCTCCCTTTATAACTAAGTATTCTTGCATATGTTTAATCTTTTAGTATAACCAAAAACATAAAAGACAAGCTATCAGATAAGCAGACAAAGAGCGAAGAGCTACGAAGACTTTGATGAGCACGTGAAACATAACGTGGAAGGTCAGCACAGTGTATTATGTTAGAATACCAATGAGGAATTTTTTAGGATAAATTTTTATTAAAAATAATTTCAATAAAGGAGCGAATGATATGACTAACAATATTTCTTACAAAGATATGCAGGAAATTCTAATGGATGAACTCCGTCTTTTACATTATCCGGTTGCATTGAAATTTATTTTCAAAGAAGAAGAACTTGAAGACTTTGTCAAGAATGTATCATATTATGAGCCTGTGAAACCTTTAACTTTTTGCCAGATTGAGATCGCTGCCCGCATGAAGAAACAGACAGTCCTTGTGATGAGAGGAAATATAGGTTGCAGCAACGCAGCTTTTGTATTTGGATGGAAATCATACGACGATGCTGAAGTCAAGAGTCATCTAAAATATGTTAAAGACTGGGATCAAGCAGTAAGGTTTGTAAAGACAAAGCCTCGCCTTCCTGAAGGCGCAATGAAAGCATTAATTGTTTCACCACTTGCCGATACATATTTTCAACCTGATACAGTTCATTTTTATTGCGACAATATGCAGGCTTATCATCTTTTGGTCGATTACATGTCTGCTATGGATGTGCACCCGCTTCATCCAAACTTAACTATAAATTCAGCAGCGTGCGGTGGAAATGTTTTCTCATATCTTGAAAAGACAGCGAATCTTATTACAGCCTGCAGCGGCACGTACAATTCGGGAAAAATGGAGAGAGGTGAAATCAATGTGATAATACCGGGTGAGCATATTGAAGCAACGGTACAAAGACTACTTGACCGTATTAAGAATCTTGGGAGTTCTTCTCTTACGAGGCCGGGTGATCATTTTCCAGGGGCAGATATATGCAAAAATTGTCCGATGATTGTATTTAGAAAGAAGAAAGATAGTATTGTCTCCTGATGACAGAAGATAAAATGGATAAGGGTTATGGTAATATTAATTGTTTTGCGAAAATCAAGGATAGGCGAGATTTTATAATTCCATACACTTTGTTTATCCTTTTTGAATTTTTAATACCACGTAAGAAATTCCATACCTATGGAATTTACAATGATTTTGAGGACGAATATGTAAAACATAAAGTGTGAAGATTTTTTTATAGATTATGATATAAAATATGTATTATGAAAAAAATACTTCTACTCATAATCTTGATAGTTTTTCCTGCAATCTGTTTTGCACAGCCTTCGATTGTTTTTGATAAGGAAAGACAGGATTTTGGAGAGGTTAAGAAAGGTACAGAACTTGAATATACTTTCGAATTTGTCAACAATGGAAATGAAGAATTAATTATATCAAAAATAATTACATCATGAGGATGTACGGCAGCTATGGCTAGTTCGAGCCATATTAAACCAGGGGAGAAAGGAAAAATCAACACTAAAGTTGATACAGAGGGAAGAGGGGGGTATCTTCATAAACCTATTGCAGTTCATTCAAATGATCCTCAAAGACCTATTGTTCACCTTTATATTACCGCGATATTAAGATAAATAATTATCATGTTAAAAGAAAGCTGTCCTGGAAGCAGGGAAATAAGAACACCTTATCCAGAAGAAATAAGATGCTTCTGGTGTGATAGAATAAATGAGATTTGGTCGGATGAAGTCGAAATAACATGTAAAAATTGTAAAAAACAGATAACCCGTGATATGAAGCCTTCCTGTATTGAATGGTGTCCGGTAGCAAAAGAATGTATTGGAGTCGAAAAATATGAAAAGCTCATGAAACGTAAAAAAGTCGAATGACTCTTAAGACTTTATGAATCTTATTTTAAATGGATAAGAAAAACTTCCGCCCTGATACGATCTAAGAGAGGCAAAGATAATACATATCGCATTGATAAATGCAATTATAAAGAGTAAAAACATCCCTATTCTGATATGTATAAACAATGCTGCAAATAAAGCATATAAAGTCATAGATAGCTGAAAATTTAATGCTTCGATTCCCTGTTCTTTAACAAAAGGATAAATGTTTCTTTTCAAAAGCCAAATGATTAAAGGTCCTGCTATGTGTCCAAAAGGAATTCCCAACAAACCAATTAAAGCACTAAGATGACAGGCAGATGCCCATATTCTTGCCTGTTTATCCATTTCAATGATTGGTTCTTGATTATTCATGAACTTTTGTTATTTGAGCGGCAGAGAGCGTCCGCTTCTTTTTTTAATAAGTGTGCAAGATGTATATCAATCCTGCTTTTTCTTAAAAAAGTATCTTCATCCATATCAGCAATATCTTTTGCAAAAACAATATCATTTCGAAAAAGCATTTCAAGAGCATTTTTATTAATAGATGAAAGAATTGTAACAGGATATAGTTTTTTTGTCTCTATAATTTTTTCGAGGCTTTCTTTTTCCGGATATTTCCAGCTAACTATTTTCAGCCCCACACATTCTGCATAACGCAAGGCATCATCTGAACAACGGGTGTTTGTCACAAGCCAACCCTGCTGTGATGGAAAGTGATTGTCAGGTGATGATTCAAAAGCTTTTTTAATATCATTGAATCTTGAATGTACATAGAGCGCTGTCTTAACATCTGTAGAATTTCCTGAATTACTATGGTATTTGCATTCAATTATTACAATATTATTTTCTTTTTTCGCTAATATATCAACTTCGTGAGAAACGCAATAGCCTTGAATTATTTTCCCTACTTCGGTAAAGTAGCCATAGGCTCTTAATATTCCGGCCACATATTTTTCGAATTGAAAACCCGCAGGACCAAGTGAATATATTGCTTTTTTTATAGAATAACGCATGTCAGAGACTTTGCTATATTGTCGTAATAATTTTTTGGCTATTTTAAAAATGTGTCTTGTGTGGGATGAGGGGGTAATTTGAGTTTCAATCTTTTTGGCAATTTCAAGGGCAACATCTTCAGTAGCACCTGATCTTATGAGAGAATTAACGAGTTTGTTTCTATCGAATTCCTCTAATTTCCCTGAAGCTTTAATTACAGTTTGAGCCATAAGTATGATGGCGGGGCGGACGGGACTTGAACCCGCGACCTCTGGCTTGACAGGCCAGCGTTCTGACCAAGCTGAACTACCGCCCCAAAAAGTTATATAGCTGAGACAAAATTATCAGTTCTAATGGTAGGCGGAACAGGACTTGAACCTGTGACCCCAGCCTTGTAAGGGCTGTGCTCTCCCAGCTGAGCTATCCGCCCGAAACATAAAATGAAATGTGATATTATACAGAAGTAATATAATATTAGTTTTATTTATCTTTTGTCAATAAAGAGAACGAAAATTTGCCATCTACGAATTAAAAGTGAACCGTTTTTTGTAAATTTACGAATTAAAAGTGAACACCTAAAAAGTTTAATATAAGCCTCAAAAAAGGAGGTTTATATTTTGGGACAGCTACACAGGAAGTTCACGAATGAACAGGTA
>DYFC01000044.1 GCA_020725385.1 Nitrospira japonica
ACAGTAATTTACACGGGTACTGATACATCATACACCCATACAGGATTAACTAATGGAACAACTTATGGATACCGAGTTTGTGCCATAGATAAAGCAGGCAATATGTCATCAGGAGCAACAACTACTGTAAGGCCAGTGCCATAAGAATTTGGTTCAGAGAATAATATCTGTATTCCAGCCTTGCCATTCCTTTGTCCAGAACTATTACTGGTCTTTCAGGCCGATTTTTACAGCAGACAACTAATCTCCTTGCTTTCTTACTTTAAGTATGTTAAAGAGAAAGAAAAAGGTGAGTTTTCTAAAAGCTGCATTGATATTCTAAGTATGTTTCAAGTTTGGATTTGAACGAAAATATTATGTAAGAGTATAATATTAAAACGGAGGTTTTCTATGGATGATTTTAAATATAAGGAATACACAGAACTTGAAACTCTTATTTATAACGAAGCAATGGATGGTATAATGAAAGGAATTTCCAATGGCTTGAGTTTTACGGAAGCCTGTAATGCAGTAAATGTCAAAGATTCTGAGTTAAAGGCATTTATAGTAGATGATGCTTTGAAAATTATGATTGCAGATTTGCATTACACAAAAGGAGAAACTCTTCAGGATACCGCTCAGAAATTGCAGTTACCTCTTGATATAATTCAGAAAGCGCACAGGGAGATGATGGAAGATATTTCACAGTCTGCACCGGGTGTTTATAATATTCTTCATCCCGACAATCCTGCGGGAAACGCATAGGAGGCAAAATGGCTGAACAAAATAAAAAAGTAAGAGTTTATGGTCTAAGCACATGTCCGACTTGCAAGAGAGTTAAAAAATTTCTCGAAGAGAATGGAATCAAGTTTGATCTTGTTGAAGTTGATTTACTTGATAGCGGTGAACAATGGCTCATGTCAAAAGAAGTGAAAAAATATAATCCGGCACAAACTTATCCAACAATAGTAATTGAAGAAGTAATCACAGGTTTTGATGAAGAAGCTATTAAAAAGGCTATAGGGTTATAATGACAAAAGAACGCTTATTTGAGGTTCTTTCAAAATATGCAGAATCGCAAGGTATTCAATTAAATAAAGACAAAGAGTATGTTCTTGAGATACTTGAAGGTTTACTTGCAAACGAGCAGAGATATGGATACCGTTCCTGTCCATGCCGTCTTGCTTCTGGTAATAGAGAAAAAGATAAGGATATAATATGTCCCTGTATTTACAGGGATCCTGACATTAAAGAATATGGAAGTTGCTATTGCGGACTATATGTTTCAAAACAATGGAATGAAGAAACTATCAAACATGTTAAGGTGCCTGAAAGAAAACAGAATAAAGATGGAGGAGATAATTTATGATGCCCGAAGATATTCCAGGCTTAAAAGATATTAAAGAAGATCAGGCTGTTCTGGAACATATTATATGGGATCTTGAACCCAAACAGCTCATGGAGCCAACGTATTATATTAACGAGGAAGGCAAAAAAGAGAAAAAAATATTAAGGGGTTATATGTTTTATATTGACAGGATGTCCGATATAAAACCCGGTCTTTTTCTCATGTGCCACACAGGTTCAAGCTATGCTGAAACCATAGCAAAAGTAAACGAAGTGCCTGATGAACTTGTTGATGAAGCTATCGAAGAAAATAAGAATAAAGAGTATTTCGGGATGGTTCCTATAAATAAAAAAATTGAAGTATGGTTAAAAAAAGAACTCGGTATCGAAAAATAATATTATTTCAGCTGTATTTTTGATTAGAGACTGTGCAATAAATAAATTATCAGGAATATTCCTACAGCAAAAACAGACATAGCAAGAAGTATATCAAGTATTATTGAAGGTTTATATGTATCCTCGTCAATTTGCTTTTCAATTTTTTTATAACGTATGAAAGCAAGAACACCCATCAATGCTCCCAGTCCAATAAGGGAAACCCCGAAAATTGTTGAATAACCCGTAGTTTTGCTTATCTGTGGCATTGCATTTTTTAGTTCTTCATTTCTACTAAAAAAACAGGCAGCCTGTCTGATGAAGATGCCAAATTTTTCAACTACAAATCCGAATGCCATAATACCAATGCTTGTCCTTATCCATGAAAGAAAAGTACGCTCATTAGCCATATGAACGCGACGGTTTGTTATTTTTGATTTTTTATCGGTTTCATTGATTTCAGGCATCTTGTATTTAAGTTTATTTATTGTTCCCTGTCTTGTCAATCTTAGTGCTATAAGGTTATAATTTTGTACTGTTCGTTGGCCAAATCATATTCATTCAGAAAGAGGTATTGTTAAATGAATCAGAAAAATCTTTTTTCTTTTTTGCTCGAAATAGGTACAGAAGACCTGCCTGCAAGATTTATCAAACCTGCATTGAATCAACTCGGTGAAAATACTCTAAAAATTCTTGGGGAACACTATATATCATGTTCGGGCACAAAGGTTTACGGAACACCCAGAAGACTTGCGGTTATAGCAGATGGCATTCCTGAAATACAGGAAGATAGAACAAAAGAAGTCTTTGGACCTTCTGTTAAAGTTGCTTATGACTCTGAAGGTAAACCTACAAATGCAGCAATTGGTTTTGCAAAATCACAGGGTATTCCTGTTGAAAAATTGATTATTAAGAAAAAGGATAAAGGTGAATATGTTGTGGCAATTATAGATGAAAAAGGAGTTCCGGTCAAAGAAATAATTCCGGATATTCTTAAGAAAATAGTTCTTTCAATGCATTTTCCTAAGTCAATGAGATGGGGTGCCGGTTCTATTAGATTTGCAAGACCGATCAGGTGGCTTCTTGCTTTATTTGATAATGAGGCAGTCAAATTCGAGATTGAGGGAATTAAAAGCAACAACCTCACAAAAGGACATAGATTTTTGTCACCTGCTGCTTTCCAGATTAAAGAGATTCCGGGATACAGGAAACTTCTTGCAAATAATTATGTTATTGTTGACATAGAGGAACGCAAGAGGATAATATCCGAAAAAATGGCTAAAATGCTTGCTGAAACTAATGAAAAACCGGTTGAAGATGAGGAACTTCTTGACACAGTTGCAAACCTGGTTGAATATCCTGTGCCTGTAATCGGAAATTTTTCTCCTGAATATTTAAAACTTCCTAAAGAACTTCTTGTCACTGTAATGAAAGGGCATCAGAAATATTTTGCTGTTCAGAATAATGAAGGTAACATTACAAATAAATTTGTAATTGTAAGTAATACTACTGAGGAGAACTCCGGTGTTGTTAAGGCAGGAGCAGAAAGAGTTATAAAAGCACGATTTGAGGATGCGAGATTTTATTATGAAGAAGATATAAAGAAACCACTATATGAAAGAATAGAAGAACTTAAGAAAGTAACTTTTCAGGAAGAACTCGGTAGTTTATATGCGAAAATTGAAAGAATGACAATACTTGCTGAATTTCTTGCCGATAGACTGATACCGGATATAAAAGATTTGGTTATTCGCGCTGCAAAACTATCAAAAACAGATTTAATAACAGGAGTTGTAAGAGAATTCCCTGAATTACAGGGTATTATGGGAAGATATTATGCAATTGAAAATGGGGAATCCGTTCAGGTTGCCGAAGCAATTAAGGAGCATTATCAACCTTTACATTCAGGCGGAGCCCTACCGGCTTCTGATACAGGTGCACTTCTTAGTATCGCAGATAAGATGGATAATATAGCATCATTTTTCTCTATAGGTTTAATCCCCTCGGGTTCTGAAGATCCATTTGCATTGAGAAGGCAGGCTATTGGCATAATATCGATTCTTTTTGATAAAGGTTATGAGATAACCTTAAGAGAACTTGTTAACAAAGCTCTCGTAAATGTTGTTGATGATAACGCTCGTAAAGAAATAGAAGCAAAAATATTACAGTTCTTTAAGGGAAGAATTGAGACAATTCTTTCTGATTATGGTTATTCATATGACATTATACAGGCAGTATTACCTTTTTCGACTGATATTTATTTAAAACAGCTTACTCAAAGACTTGAAGCTTTGAAACGATATAAAGAACATGAAAGTTATTCCGATTTTCTGATCGCTATAAAAAGGGTTTACAATATAATACCCGGGAAACCTTTGCCTGAAATAAATACAGGTATTTTCGAAGAAAAGCATGAAATTAACTTAAAAGAAAAACTGGATTCCATAAATGAAGGACTATCCCGTATGATTGAAAAATCAGAATATTATGAAGCATTTTTGCTTCTTTCCTCAATTACAGATGTTATCAATAGTTTCTTTGATAATGTTCTTGTTATGGATAAAAGAGAACATATAAAATTAAACCGGCTTGCTTTGCTTAAAAGCATACAGGAAGTATCGGTTAAACTCGCTGATTTTTCAAAGCTTGCAACCTCCTAACTACTTCACTTTTTTTATCCATGCTATATATAATAGTCTAAAGCTGCGAAAAATAATTTATAACCGGTTAAGATTATGCTTGTTGGTTTCAACACTAACATATCATATAAAAATAAGACTTTCCATGTTCAGACCGAAGACGGAGGACCTGGTAATCCAGTAGTTATTACGCTTCTTTATTATCAGGGAGCAATACTTGCTTCCAAGAAAACAGGATATTCTGAAGTACTTAAAGACCCTGATTGTTATGCTAAGGTGGCAAAATTAATGAAAATTCAGCATAAAGGTGTAATAAGGGATCTGCTCTCGGGTAAATATACAGAGAATATGGATGTCGGACAAGAAGAGAAGGCAGAAAAGTCTGATGAATCTGCAAGTATAAAAATAGTTAAGGAGACAAATACCGAACAATCAGAGTTAGATAGCACGGAAAAAACTCTTGAAGAGCAATTGATTGAAGAAGTTCCTGTAAATGAAGAAATGCAGATTCATGAGATTGAGCCAGCAAAGCAGGAAAAGTCAGAAGTTAAAAAACATCAATTGACCAACGGACTTGATGATATTCTTTTAAATTTCATTATGAAAAGGACTAAATGAATGGAAGAAATTAAGACAAAACCCGATATTAAGATGCTCAAGGAAAAGGCACGTATTATAAGAATGGAAATCCTTAAAATGCTTACAGAAGCAGGCTCGGGGCATACAGGTGGCTCTTTATCCGCAGCAGATATTGTGGCTGCCCTTTATTTTTACAAAATGAAACATAAACCAGAAGACCCTTTATGGAAAGATAGGGACAGATTTATTCTATCAAAGGGACACGCAGCGCCAGTTCTTTATGCTGCACTTGCTATAGCAGGTTATTTTGATAGGAAGTTGCTTAAAACATTACGTAAAATAGGCAGCCCGTTACAAGGACATCCATGTTCAAGAAAACTTCCGGGCGTAGAAATTTCAACAGGTTCTTTAGGACAGGGTTTATCAATAGCAAACGGGATAGCGCTGGGGTTAAAGATAAGTAAATCACCTTCAAGGGTTTATTGTCTTCTCGGAGACGGTGAAATACAGGAAGGACAGATATGGGAAGCTGCGATGACAGCATCACATTACAATCTTGATAATCTATGTGCGATTATTGACAATAACGGATTACAGATTGATGGCCGTTGTTGTGATGTAATGTGCATTGACCCGATTGCAAAAAAGTGGGAAGCATTTGGATGGAATGTCTTAGAGATTAACGGTCATGACATGGAAGCTATAGTTGATGCTCTTGATAGAGTGGAAATTGTTAAAGGTAAACCATCTATGATAGTTGCCCGAACAATCAAAGGGAAGGGCGTTTCATTTTTTGAAGGGAAAGTTGAATATCATGGGATAGCACCTACAAATGAAGAACTTGAAAACGCATTGAAGGAGCTTGAAATATAATGGGTGAAAGACAAGAAAAAAAACAGGAAAAGGAAGTTTCTCAGAAAATAGCAACAAGAGATGCATATGGAGATGCATTGCTTGAACTCGGAAAAATAAGGGAAGATGTAGTTGTTCTTGATGCTGATCTTTCCGGTTCAACAAAGACCAAAAAGTTTGCAAAACAATTTCCTGAAAGATTTTTCAATATAGGCATATCGGAGCAGGATATGATCGGAACAGCGAGCGGTTTGTCTTTAACAGGCAAGTTACCTTTTGCTTCGACTTTTGCTGTGTTTGAGACAGGCAGAGCATGGGAACAGATCAGGCAAACTGTATGTTATTCGAAATTGAATGTGAAACTTGTTGCAACTCATAGCGGTATTACAGTTGGTGAAGATGGAGCATCCCATCAGGCAATAGAAGATGTCGCTTTAATGAGAGTATTGCCTAACATGACTGTTATTGTGCCTGCGGATGGTTATGAAACAAAACAGGTTATTTATTCTATTGCCGATTATTCGGGTCCGGTATATGTACGTTTAGGCAGATCTAAAGTTCCTGTTGTAATGCCATCTAATTATGAATTTCAGATTGGTAAATCCTATGCTTTTCACATCGGAAGCGATGTTAATATTGTTGCAATGGGCATCATGGTATCTATTGCTCTTGATGCTGCAAAAATACTGAAAGAAAACGGCATTGATGCCGGGGTAATTAATATGTCAACAGTCAAACCACTTGATAATGAAATGCTTCTTGAAATATCTAAGAAAAGTAAACTCATTGTAACAGCAGAGGAACATTCTATTATCGGAGGGCTTGGTAGCGCTGTATGTGAATTCCTTTCGGAAAATAATCCTGTCAGAGTAATAAGAATTGGAATAAAAGATAATTTTGGCTGTTCGGGTTCTCCTTCCGAGCTTTTAAAACTATATGGTTTAACCGCAGATAATATTGTTAAAACAATCACTGAATTATTAAATAAATAATAAAATGATAACCTTTGAGAATGTATCCAAATTCTATGACAATCAGACTGCTTTAAGAAAAATAAGCTTTTCAGTTGAAAGAGGGGAAATGGCTTTTATAACAGGGCCAAGCGGTTCGGGAAAAACAACAATGCTCAAGCTTATTTATATGGCTGAAAAAGCTGATGAAGGCAGAATCAACGTGAATGATATGGAGCTTTCACAATTAAGAGAATCGGATGTCCCGGTTTTAAGAAAAAACATAGGTATTGTTTTTCAGGATTTCAGGCTTCTTGATAATATTAATGTCTTTGAAAATGTGGCTATTGCATTAAGAATAAGAGGGGTAGATGAAAGAGAAGTCAAATCAAAGGTGTTTGATGCTCTAAAACTTGTTAGTTTAAGACATAAGACAGATAGCTATCCAACTGCTTTATCCGGTGGTGAACAACAAAGGGTAGCTATTGCAAGAGCAATAGTCTCCGAGCCTGTAATTATACTTGCCGATGAACCAACCGGAAATGTTGACCCGGATACTTCTGCAGGTATTATAAGAACCTTCAAAGAGATAAATGCAAGGGGTACAACGATACTTCTTGCAACTCATAACCGTGAACTTTTCAAGAATTCAGGCAAACGTGTGCTCAAGCTTGATTTCGGGAATTTTGCGGGTGAGGAGATAGGTTAATGTCAATGTCATATTCATTCAGACTTGCTTTTCAGAGCATTATTCGTGACAAATGGGTTAATCTTCTTGCTGTACTAACTATTGCAGCAGGACTGCTTTTTACTGCAGTTACTGTGTTGACTGTTTTTAATGTTAATTTAATTACAAGGGAAATCCCAAAAAAATTTTCGGTTAATGTATATCTAAAAGAAAACCTCCAAAAACAGGAAATAGATAATATTACCGCTACAATAAAGAAAGAACCTTCTGTTGAAAATATTAAATTCATACCTAAGGAAGATGCATGGAAAGAATTAAAATCAAGCCTTAAGAATACAGAATACATTCTTGAAGGATTAAACGAAAATCCATTACCGGATACACTGGAAATCAAACTAAAGAAAGATTCTATAAACCCGGATGCTGTTAAAAAAATTTCTACAATGTTGAAACAGATCAAAGGTGTTAGTGAAATAGAATATGGAGAAAAATTTCTTTCATCAATTTATTCATTGAGTCTCGGGATAAAAACAATCGGTTTGACTTTGATTATCATAATGTCTGCGGGTACACTTTTTGTTTGTTATAGCACTGTAAAAATACTTTTTTACCGTAAGAATCGGGAAATCGAGACATATAAATTCCTGGGAGCAACTAAATGGTTTATAAGGTTTCCATTTCTTATAGAAGGTGCAACAATAGGCCTTTGCGGTGGATTTCTCGGACTCTTGGGTCTTCTTATCCTGTATTATTTTGTACTGCTTAAAGTAGGCAGTACATTCCCGATATTCAGTTCTTTTGTGTTTCCTTTAAATATGTCTTACTTATTACCTGCAACAGGCTTTGTTCTTGGAGTAATAGGTGCTGTTATTGCTATCGGAAGAATACGTTATTAAAATGCTCATAAGATTGTCTTTGACTCTAAGTAGAAATCTTTGTTTTAGAAAATTTAAATATTTATTCTTAATTATTTTACTATCTTTTATTTCATTGCCTGTATGTTTTGCTGAGACAGCCCATGATGAATACAGAAAGATTCAAAAGGAAATCAGCAAGCAGAAAAAGAAAATCGAGGAAATAAAACACCATGAATCTTCCATACTTTTTGAGATTGAAAATATCAATAAACAGATAAAACAGGCAGAAGAGCAACTTAAAAAATATAAAGACAGACTTTCTGAAACTGAATCAAAAATATCAAAATTGGAAGCCGAGATTAACAATCATTTAAAAAATATCCAGAGACACAAAGACTGGTTGAAAAGAAAACTCAATGCTATTCACAGACATGGGAACTATTCAGATACATTAATGTTGCTGTTAACTTCTGAAGACATTTCACAATTGATCCGCACGGGTAAATACCTTCAATATATTTCTGTTTATGAACATAATCTGATCGAAAATTACAAAAATAGTTTGCAGGAACTTACCGAAAAAGAAAAGCGTCTTCACGGATTAAAGAAAGAACTTGAAAATAATCAGAAAAAGGTTAAATCAGAAGAAGAAAATCTCGCTGAAAAAAAGAATCAGAAAGAAACCATGCTTTCTACAGTACGAAGACAACATGATTCACATAAAAGAGTTCTTAAAGAATTGCAGGACGCTTCAAATAGAATACTGGAAATTATAAGAGAGTCGGAAAGAAAAGAGAAAGGTAAGGAATATGTTCCTGAGGGCGTAGAATTTGCAAAACTTAAAGGCAAATTGCCATGGCCTGTTGAAGGTAAGGTTGCTTTGCCTTATGGGTCACAGAAAGACCCGCAATTTAATACCCCTATTTTTAGAAGCGGCGCTTTTATACAATCAATATCGGATACCTATGCGAAAGCAGTGTACACAGGTAAAGTCGTGTTTGCCGAATGGTTTAAAGGATACGGACAACTTGTTATAATTAATCACGGAGATGGTTATCACACACTTTATGGAAGTTTATCCGAGATTTTTATTAAAGTTGGAGATATAATAAAAAGTAAGCAAGTTATCGGAAAAATAGGGATGTCCGGATTGATGAACTCCCCCGGGCTTTATTTTGAGTTAAGATATAAAGGAAAACCTTTGGACCCGTTACAGTGGCTGCAGAGGAGATAGAATTTGGAGGAAAAGATGTTTCAAAGATTTAATAACAGAAGAACTTTAATAACCATATTACTCATTTTTCTTATTGCATCAACTGGATTTATAATAGGCCGATGGACTATAAGTATTGTTGGCGCCGAAGAAGGCTATGAAGAACTGAAAATATTCAGTGAAGCTCTATCGATTGTTAAGAAAAATTATGTTGAAGAAGTAAAACCAAAGGAGATTATATATGGTGCAATTAAAGGCATGCTCAGTTCCCTTGATCCACACTCGGCTTTTATGACTCCTGAACAGTACAAAGAAATGCAGGTTGATACAAAGGGAGAATTTGGAGGACTCGGGATACAAATAGGAATTAAAGAAGGTATGCTCACTGTTATTGCGCCTATTGAGGATACCCCGGCATATCGTGCAGGGATTAAGGCAGGAGATAAGATTATAAAGATAAACAATGAATTTACTAAAGATATGAATCTTCATGATGCTGTAAGCAAAATGAGAGGTGCTCCTTCAACATCAGTAAAAATAACAATACTTCGTGAAGGCTGGAAAGAGACAAAGGATTTCACAATAGTAAGAGAGATAATAAAGATCAAGAGTATAAAATTCAAGGAATTGGAAGAAGGAATCGGTTATATAAAAATAAATCAATTTCAAGAACAGACATCATCGGATCTCTCAAATGCTATTGAAGAATTAATGAAAAAAAATATAACTTCACTTGTTCTTGACCTCAGAAATAACCCGGGCGGACTACTTAACAGCGCTGTTGACGTCTCAAGTCAATTCCTTACAGCCGGCAAGTTAGTTGTATATATTAAGGATAGAAAAGGGGATAAGGTAGAATATAAAAGCGGAAAGCACAAAACTAATTTTAATCTTCCAATGATCGTACTTGTTAATCAGGGAAGTGCAAGCGCTTCCGAGATAGTAGCCGGAGCTCTTAAAGACTGGAATAGAGCAGTAATTCTGGGGACACAAACATTTGGAAAAGGCTCTGTCCAATCGGTTGTGCCTTTAGGTGATGGCTCTGCTTTAAGATTAACTACAGCTCGGTACTATACTCCAAAGGGCATATCAATTCAGACAACAGGAATAACCCCTGATATAATTGTGAAACCCGAAGTAAAAGAGGGTGAAAAAACAAGACCTGCAATAAGAGAAAAGGACCTTGAGAAACATCTGAAAAATGGTGATATTGAAGACAAAACAGATGAACCGGATGAGATGATACCTGTTGAGATTGATGAAAAAAATGATATTCAGTTACAGAGGGCTATTGATATATTGAAGACCTGGAAGATATTTAAAGAACTTCCAAAAGCATCTTAACCTGATTGTATAGATATTTTCTTGAGATAAACGAAAAAGGATTCCCCTTAAGAGGTGGATTAAGGGATTGTGTTACAATTGTTTTTTGTCATTTCGAACAAAGTGAGAAATCTTTAAGTAATTGTTTGCATTAGCATTTTGGGGTTATTAAAAAGGGGATAATTAATAACATGTAAGTATTAAAAGGAGGCAGACATGTCAAAGAGAACGTTTTTCATTTTTTTTCTGCTAACTATTTTAGCAATTCCCACAATAGCGATGGGCTCATACAATTCATTTCAATATCCGTCATTGCCTTCATTCAATGAAAATAATTCAAATGGAATGTTTGATGTTTATGTAGAAAAAGGAGGCGAATGGAAGAACGCTGGCAGATTAAGTTTCGATAAATACTTCAGACAGAAGGAAATAGATATAAAGAACTACACAAATAGTAATTTAATAAAGATAAAACTTATAAAGACAGGCAGCGGCATGGCGCATATTGATTCGGCATTATTAGACAATGAGCCACCTGTTAAAATTAACACTTATGACAGGTTGAATAAATTAAAAGAGAATGATTTTGATGTTATAGATGCATCAAATAAAGAGATAG
>DYFC01000045.1 GCA_020725385.1 Nitrospira japonica
CGAAGGCGGGATTTGAACCCGCACGGGTTACCCCACACGCCCCTCAAACGTGCGTGTCTACCAGGTTCCACCACTTCGGCATAGATTATAATAATACTATAAAAGGTCTTTAGTCTTCAACAAATGAATTGACAACTTTTTTATTCAAGAAATTTCTGATTTATAGTTATGTTCTTAATATTTTTCTTGTATCCTTCTATAAAAGACTTAACTGCTTTAGCTTTAATATCTCTTGATAAAACTTGATTTATCATATCGGCTGATTTCTCATCTCCCGAGCTCCCGGGTAAATTTATAGTAAGTGCATTTACATCCGCAGAGGATTCAATAAGTCTTCTCATTTTCTCAACAATTAATTCCTGTCTTTTCATATTTTCAAAGTATTCCGGAGTTATTCTATTAAGCATTAATCTATTAACATATACATCATGGTCAAATACTCCGTTTTTCTGAAAAGCAGGCTCTTTGGCTATTGAATCCTGAAGTTCTTCATCGCTTACTACTATTCCGGCATCTTTTGCGGCAATAAGAAGTACTTTGTCATCAACCATAGATTCAAGAACTTTTCTCTTGAGTTCTTTTTGCATATCTTCTGTGAATTTGTCTTTATATATTTCCCTGTAAAAACGGACTGTTCTTTCATATGCGCTAATATAGTCATCTGCAAGAATTTTATAAGGACCAACTTCTGCTGCCTTTTCTATCATTCCGGTTTTATCAACTGTGCCAACTCCCCAGAAGACAAAAGTAATTATAACAATAAAAAACAATACATAGAAATATTTTGCATGTTTACGCATAACTTTGAGCATCTATCTAATACCTCCGTTGAAAATAATCTTCTAATATATTTCTGTGATCAAAAGCAATTTTTTCAGGCAAATTTAATTTATTAAAAATCTTTGCATTTTCTGCATCATCTCCTGCGGACGGCACCCCGGATGCCTTCGCAATAAAAACTGTTGATATTGTATGGAATCTCGGGTCTCTTGAGGGATCCGAATAAGTATGAAATTGCCTTATAAGGCGGACATCAAGTCCTGTTTCTTCTTTTGCCTCTCTAATAGCTGCGGTTTCAAGACTTTCTCCATAATCAACAAATCCACCAGGCAATGCCCATCCATCCGGAGGATTTTTTCTTTTAATAAGCACAATACCGTTATCTATTTCAATTATAATATCAACCGTAGGCAGGGGATTCTTTTTGTTATCTCTGGTTTTCAAATTCAAGTTCTATATCTTTTTCAGGTACAATAGTTGAAACTGCATGTTTATATATTAAAGCCTGTGTGCTTTCCCTTAAAAGAATTACAAAGTTATCAAATCCCTTAATCATGCCTTTTAATCTCACCCCGTTAGTTAAATAGATAACGACCGGTATTTTTTCCTTTCTGAGCTGGTTCAGATAAGTGTCCTGCAAGTTTAATCCTTTGCTGGGAGTGCTCATAATGTGTCTCCTTAAATTTTTTATTTAAAATAAATGATTTCGTATAAATATTGCAAGTTTTGAATTCTTTTAATTACATTACAACCTTTTTTTAATAGTATTAAGTACAGTATCTGAAATCAATTTAACATCACTTATGTTCGTTATATCTATCCATGAAATGTCCGCTTCTTTCTTGAACCATGTAAACTGTCTTTTAGCATATCTTTTGGTATTTCTTTTGATTAATCTTATAGCCTCATCAAAAGAGATTTTTTTATTGAGATACATTATTACCTCTTTATATCCCAATGCCTGTAACGAAGGACATGGAGGCAATGGTTTATCAAAAGAGCTGGAGGAGGAATATATAGATTTTTCGATTAGGGAAATTACTCTTTTTACTTCTTCAACAAGTCCTGAAACAATCATATTATCTACACGTTTTTCAATGAGTTGGTAAAGTTCTTTCCTTTCTCTTGTCAGTCCTATTTTAATAAACTCATACGGTAATGGATTTGTCATGCTTTTTTGAATTTCCGACATTTTAGTATTGCTTTTTAGAAAAACTTCAATTGCCCGAATAATTCTCCTTATATCATTTTGAGTGATTTTTGCTGCTGCTTCAGGATCTAAATTTTTAAGATAATTGTATAAAAATCCGTTTTGTTTTTTTTCCATCTCAATAAGTGACTCTCTAATTGTCCAATCAGCGGAAGGTCCGGAGAATATGCCCCGTGTCATTGCTTTTATATAAAGGCCGGTTCCTCCAACGATAATAGGTATTTTATTTTCAATATGCAGATTTTCAATTATCGGTACAACGGTTTTTATATATTTCCCCGTGCTGAAAGTCTCCCATGGATTAACAATATCTATCATATGGTGTTTTATTTCAGATAATTGATTCTTGTCAGGTTTTGCTGTCCCAATATCCATGAACCTGTATATCTGCATTGAATCAGCGCTAATTATTTCTGTATTTAGTGTTTTTGCGATTGATATTGAGACTTCTGTTTTACCAACGCAAGTAGGTCCAAGCAGGATAATAACTTTATTCATTTTCTTTTAAAAAGCTTTTTTAAGTCATCAAGAGAATAAAATATCCTTGTAGGCCTTCCATGAGGGCACTGGTCCGGGAATTCGGTTTTTTCAAGCTCTCTAATTAATTGAGAAACCTGTTCCTGATTTAGTATTTTTCTTCCTCTTACCGAACTATGACATGCAATTCTTGCAGCAATCTCCTCTTTTAAAGATTTATCGGCAGCAGTTCCTTCAATCAGACATGCTGCTGTATCAGAAAGAATACCTCTTAAATCAGATTCTTCTAATTCTTCGGGTAAAGAACGAACAATTACTGTATCATGACCGAAATCTTCAATATCCATGCCAAAATCTCTTAATATATCAATGTTATTAGTTATAACCCGATATTCTTTATGAGAGAGCGTTATCTGTCTGGGGAAGAGTAGTTGATAAGAATTTAAGTTTATCTTTTTAAGGAACTTTTCATAAAGGATTCTTTCATGCGCAGCATGATGATCTATCAGAGTAAGACCGCCTTTGCCTGATACAGCAATGAAAGTATCTCCAAGAAAAATAAAAGGCAAGGAAGGAAAATAAGGAATACAGGCAGGTTCGGAAATTATTTCTGATGGTTTTGCGACTGTTCCGGAAAATGAAACATCTTGTTCTTTGATAGATAATTGTCCTTCAGGCAGTTCGGTAAATTGTTCTGAATGTTCAATCCTTTCTCTTCTAACAGCCTCTCTTATGCTATTAAGGATAAACCTGTAAATGATTTCTTTATTCTCAAACCTTACCTCACGTTTAGCAGGATGAACATTAAAATCAACCTTTGAGGGTTCTATATCAAGAAAAACAAAAAAAACAGGATGCTTATCATGAGGCAATATCCCTTCGTAAGCTCTATAAATGGCAGAAGATATAGAAATATCTTTAACAGGTCTTTTATTTATGAATATATATTGATGTGATTTTGAGTTTCTAAAGGAATTGCTTTTTGAGACAAAAGAAGTCATTTTTAAGCCATGTTCACCTGTTTGTACTTCTAATAAATCACTTAAAAATTCATTCCCGTATATCTGCATGATTCTTTCCTTAAAACTTGAGGACACAGGCAAAATTATTGTATCTTTCCCATCAACATTCAAATTAAAAATAATATCAGGATGCGATAAAGCTTCTTTTGTCAGGATGTCAATTATATGAAATAATTCCGTGCTATTTGATTTAAGAAATTTTTTTCTTGCAGGCATATTATAAAACAGATCCCTTACCTCAATTGTTGTTCCAATCGCTGGTGAATCTTTCATGTCTTTAATTGTTCCGTCCCTAATTTCAAGTGAAATTCCTATAGGATTATCTTTAACACCGGTAATAAGTTTTACCTTTGAAACAGAAGCAATTGAAGGTAAAGCCTCGCCTCTAAACCCCATTGTTAATATATTAAATAAATCATGCTCAGAGGAAATTTTGCTTGTTGCGTGTCTTTCAAAGCATAATAAAGCATCATCTTTATCCATACCCTTTCCATTGTCAGAAACTCTGATAAGGCGCTTGCCTGCATATAAAATATCAATTCTTATTTCTGTACTTTCGGCATCTATTGAATTTTCTAAAAGTTCCTTAACAACAGAAGCAGGTCTCTCGATAACTTCACCTGCTGCAATTTTATTTCTTAAATCAGGCGGTAGAATTTTAATTTGTGGCATAGAACATTTTAACTTAAAAGTTTCCAAACTTTCAGCTTTGAAATATTTAAGAATGTAAAAAAATCTCCTTAAACGTGATAAAATTACTTTCTATCTGAAAATGTTTATTTTTATGTATAATTTAGACAGATTCAATTATGGAGGTAATTATGGATATAAAATCATTTGTTCACAAAAAGGCATTAGAGGCTAAGGAAGGGGCAAAAGTTCTTGCGAAAGCATCTTCTAAACAGAAGAATTCTGTCTTGATTTCTATGGCAGATGCTTTACTAAAAAGAGCAAAAGAGCTTATTGCTGAAAATAAGAAAGATATTAAGTTTGCACAAGATAAAGGTCTTTCAAAAGCTTTAATTGACAGACTTACACTGACTGATAAAAGAATAAATGAAATGGCTCAGGGGCTTAAGGAAGTTGCCGCACTACCAGACCCTGTCGGTGAAATAGTAAAAATGTGGCAAAGACCCAATGGTATGACTGTAGGTAAAATGAGAGTTCCTATAGGAGTAATTGGTATTATCTATGAATCCAGACCTAATGTCACTGCAGATGCTGCAAGTCTTTGCATGAAAGCAGGGAATTCAGTTCTTCTTAGAGGAGGCTCTGAAGCAATTAATTCAAACAGAGCGATTGTTAAAGTTCTACGAGATGTTGCAAAAAAAGAAGGACTGCATGAAGGTGTTATTACATTCATTGATATACCTGACAGAGATGCTGTTATGGAAATGCTTAAACTTGAGGGAATTGTGGATTTGATAATTCCAAGAGGAGGAGAAGCTTTAATAAGAGCGGTAACCGAGAATTCAAGAATTCCAGTGCTTAAACATTATAAGGGTGTGTGCCATGTGTTTGTTGACAGGGATGCTGACCTTAAAATGGCAGAAGAAATATGTTTTAACGCAAAGGTCCAAAGACCCGGAACATGTAATGCTATGGAGACAATGCTGGTAGATAAAAAAATAGCTAAAATATTTTTACCGGTTATGGTTAAAAGATTTAAGGATGCCGGAGTCTTAATAAAAGGTTGCAATCTCTCGAAAAAAATAGTTCCTTCGATCGAAAAAGTTGAGGATGAAGATTTCTATAAAGAATATCTTGACCTTATTCTTAATGTAAAGATTGTTGATGGAATTGAAGATGCAATGGAACATATTGCGCGCTATAGCTCTGCACATTCGGATGCGATTGTCACAAATGATTATGCAAAGGCAATGAGATTTTTAAAGGAAGTTGATTCATCCGCTGTTTTTGTCAATGCTTCTACAAGGTTAAACGATGGCTTTCAATTTGGTCTCGGCGCTGAAATTGGTATATCTACCGATAAAATACACGCAAGGGGACCTATGGGTCTTGAGGAATTGACATGTACAAAATTCATTGTTTTCGGGAACGGGCAATTAAGAGAATAAAAAAACAATAATAGAAGAAATATCTTATAAGGAGTCCATGAAAGTCGGCATTTTTGGCGGAACTTTTAATCCTATACATTATGGCCATTTAAGAGCTGCAGAAGAGGTCAGGGAATTTCTTGGATTTGATAGAATATTATTTGTTCCATCCAAGAAGCCACCTTTAAAATCAAAAGATATCGCTGATCCAAAACACCGCTTTGAGATGGTCAGGCTCGCTATCTCAAACAATTCTTTTTTCCAGCTTTCAGACATTGAATATAAAATTCCGGGCAAGTCCTATACTGTAAGGACTATCAATGCTCTTAAAAAACAATATCCGGCAACTGAATTTTATTTTATGCTCGGGACCGATGCTTTTCTTGATATTCCAAACTGGTGGCATCCTGAAGAACTTATCAATCTAACCGATTTTGTAATTCTTCTTAGACCCGGATTTAGTATCTCCTATCTGAAAAACTCTCCTTTTTTAGACACAAACCTGAAAAAAATTAAAGATTTCGAAAAATCATCCGAAAGACATCTTGAAATCAGATTAAAGAACGGAAGACAAGCTATTATTCTTAAAATTACGGCCTTTCAAATATCTTCTACCGAAATAAGAAGCCTTATAAAGTTAAACAAAAGCATAAAATATCTATTGCCTCAAGATGTGCAATCCTATATAATTAGTAATAAGCTTTATATGTGAGAATTCAAGATAATTTTGAGAAATCTATTTTTTATTTTATAAAAGAAGGGAGGGAAGGACTTTAGAAAGCAAAGATAAGGTTTTAATAGCTGCGAAAGCAGCATCCGAGAAAAAAGCAAAAGATGTTCAAATCCTCGATTTACAAAACCTGACCACAATTACAGATTATTTTTTAATCTGTTCAGGAGATAGCATCACTCAGGTTAAAGCAATTCAGGAGCAAATAGAAGAAAAACTAAAAGAATCAGGGATAAGACCGCAAGGTATTGAAGGATTGAGATATGCTCACTGGGTGCTTATGGACTATGGAGATGTTATAGTACATATTTTTGAGGAAGAAACAAGATCTTTTTATGAACTTGAAAAGCTCTGGATTGACGCAAAAAAAAATACTATTGGAGTAAAAGAATAAATCCATGAGTAAATTTGGGGTTTTTTTATTTATCCTGTTTCTGGCAATTCTTGCTCTCTTTGCGATTTATAATCAGAACATAACAATTGTCAAAATCCCTTTTGGCAGTTCTTATGAAACCCCTACTATTGCGCTTATACTCATGTCAGTTGCAGCGGGTTCATTTGCAATGCTTCTGATTTTTATTATAAGGGACACGAAAAAGTTCGTAGATACATATCAATATCAAAAAAGACATAAAAGAGATATAAAGATACAGGAATTATACTCAAAGGCTTTGAATTATAATCTTGCACATCATAATAGAACTGAAGCAAAATCATTACTGAAAGAAATATTGAATGAAAACCCGGAACACTTGAATGCTTTATTACAGCTCGGCAATATTTCAATAACTGAAGAAGATTTTAATCTTGCAAAGGAATATTTCCAGAGAGCAAAAGAGATAAGTCCAAATAATCTGGATGTACTGTTTTCTTTGGTTCAATTAATGGAAAGAACAGGAAGATTAACCGATTCTATCAGGTATCTGGATGAAATACTTGATATAGATAGTGAAAATCTCGAGGCTCTCTACAAGAAAAGGGAATTTCTCGAGAGGCTTGAGAGGTGGGATGAGATTGTCCCGGTTCAAAAGTTGATTCTTAAAAATGAGAATGACCCGAAACTTAAAGCAAGAGAGAGATTAAATCTTGTTGGATATAAATACGAGCAGGGTAGAAATAATCTCGAGAATAATGAACTTGAAAAAGCCCAGAAGGTCTTCAGGACTGTTTTAAGACTTGAAAGGAATTTTATCCCTGCTACTCTTGGACTTGCTGAAACCCTTCATATGAAAGGAAATTCCATTGATGCAGTGAATCTTCTTGAAAAAACATATGAGCAAACCTCTTCAATGATTATACTTTTAAGACTTGAAGATCTTTTAATAAGTATCGGTGAACCTTTGAAGTTAATCAGAATATATAAGAACAATATATCAAAGAGTCCGGGTGAAATCGCATATAAATTTCTTCTTGCGAGACTTTATTACAGACTTGAAATGATTGATGATGCATTTGATGTAATAACATCTGTAGATATGTCCGGGATTTCAAATCCAGCTATATATCAACTTAGAGGGAATATTTATCTGAAAAGAAACCAAATAGAAAAAGCTGTACATGAATTTAAACAGGCATTGGAATCTGATGAATGCGCTCTTGGTCTTCTATACATATGCCACGAATGCGGGAGCTCGTCATCTAATTGGGATGGCAGATGTTCGAATTGCAAAAGGTGGAATACTTATTACCTTAATCTTTTTACAAGGGAGTTGCCTGAAATTGGAAGAAAAGTATAATCCTCAAACAGTTGAGTTAAAATGGCAAAATTATTGGGCAGAAAAAAATCTTCATAAAACAGAGTTGTCTGCCAGAAAACAAAATTTCTATTGTCTTGAAATGTTTCCTTATCCATCAGGCGAGATACACATGGGTCATGTAAGGAACTACTCCATTGGAGATGTTATCGCAAGATATAAAAAAATGCGTGGTTTTAATGTGTTGCATCCTATGGGATGGGACTCTTTTGGCCTTCCTGCTGAAAATGCTGCGATTAAACATAATGTGCATCCTTCGGACTGGACTTATAAAAATATAGAAAAAATGAAAAGTCAGCTTAACAGAATGGGATTTAGTTATGACTGGGAAAGAGAAGTAACAACATGTAATCCTGAATATTATAAATGGAATCAGTGGTTTTTTTTGAAGATGCTCGAGAAAGGGCTTGCGTATCGTAAATATTCTTATGTTAACTGGTGTCCTTCCTGTGCAACAGTTCTTGCAAATGAACAGGTAATAGATGAAAAATGCTGGCGTTGCGATAGCCTTGTGGTACAGAAGAAACTTGAGCAGTGGTTCTTTAAGATAACAAAATATGCAGAAGAGCTTTTACTTGGTTGCGATGAACTTACTGGCTGGCCTGAAAGAGTTGTGCTTATGCAGAAAAACTGGATCGGAAAGGGAGAAGGAGTAGAGGTTGATTTTGAGATTGAAGGAACTGAAGAGAAATTAAGAATTTTCACAACAAGACCTGATACTTTGTTTGGAGTGACTTTTATGTGTGTGGCGCCCGAACATCCGGTCCTCGAAAAAATGCTTTCCGATATGAGCGCTCTTGAATCACTCAAATCAAAGTATGGAAAGGAGACCGAGAAAATCGGATTTTTTACAGGTTATTACGCGATTAATCCAATGAATGGTGATAGAGTTCCGGTATATGCTGCAAATTTTGTGCTTATGGAATATGGAACAGGTGCGATTATGTCTGTTCCTGCTCATGACCAGCGTGATTTCGAATTTGCAGAAAAATATAATCTGCCTGTTAAGGTAGTGATAATTCCGGAAGAAAAATTTGATTTAAGTAATCCCGAATCTATGGTCTTGAATGAAGCTTATGAAGAAGAAGGAATTCTTGTTAATTCAGGCCAATTTACCGGTATGGATAGCAGAAAAGCAAAACAGGAAATTATGAAATATATTGAGGAGAAGAATCTTGGCAAGAGAGTTGTCAATTATAAACTTCGTGATTGGGGCATATCAAGGCAGAGATACTGGGGCACACCCATACCAGTAATTTATTGTGATAAATGTAGTGTTGTACCTGTTCCTGAAAAAGATTTGCCTGTAATACTTCCTGAAAATATAAAAATAACAGGTAAAGGCAGTTCCCCTTTGCTTGAATTAGAAGAATTTTTAAACACTAAATGCCCGAAGTGCGAAGCAAATGCAAGGCGTGAAACCGATACAATGGATACTTTTGTAGATTCATCATGGTATTTCATAAGGTACTGCTTTAAGAAAGGAGATATTGATTTATATTCTGAACTTAAATCTCCTGATTCTGAGTTTAACAAATGGATGCCTGTTGACCAGTATATCGGTGGTGTTGAACACGCTGTTTTACATCTTCTTTATTCACGCTTTTTTACACGGGTTATTAGAGATTTGGGACTTATTAATATAAGCGAGCCTTTTCAGAATCTTCTAACCCAGGGAATGGTTATAAAAGATGGCGCAAAGATGTCTAAATCAAAAGGAAATGTAGTTGATCCTAATTATCTGATTGAAAAATATGGTGCGGATACATCAAGACTTTTCTCCCTTTTTGCTGCTCCTCCTGAAAAAGACCTTGACTGGTCTGACAAAGGTGTTGATGGAGCATATAGATTCTTAAATAGATTATGGAATATTGTTTTCAAATATCACCAAAGATTTCAAAGTCAGACAAAATGGCAGATAAAGAGCATATCCGATCTTCAACCTTCTACTGTTCCGTTATACAGGAAAGCACATCAAACCATAAAAAAAGTCACAACAGATATTGAAAGAGAATATCATTTTAACACTGCCATTGCATCATTGATGGAACTCGTAAATGAAATATCTGCATTTGAGCCTGATTCAGAGGAAAAACTTGAAGTTTTACGTTTTGCGATTGAAGCGCTTCTTTTGCTTTTGTCTCCATTTTCTCCCCATATCGCAGAAGAATTATGGGAAGCGATTGGGAATAAACCGAGCATATTCGAACAGAAATGGCCTGAATGGGATGAAGTAGCTGCAAAAGAGGAACAGATAGAACTTGTTGTGCAGGTCAACGGAAAAGTCCGTTCAAAGATTATGATTAATGCAGGTATATCTGATGATGAAATTGAAAAAGTAGCGCTCGAAGACCGAAAGATAAAGGAGATAATAGGGGGCAAAACTATAAAAAAGATCTTAATTGTGAAGGGAAAACTCGTAAATATAGTTATCTAATTAAGGTATAATATGAAAATGAAAAATTTGGTTAAGAATGAGATTAGTTATCAAACACAAAAAATTTTTTGTTTTTTATTCCTGATTTTAATTATCTTCTTTTCACAGTTTTCGGGATGCGGATATGCAATACATAAAAAATCCGAACTACCATTCGATGCGATTCAGATAACAAGAATTGAGAATAAGACTCTTGAGCCAAAACTTCAGGACAGACTTTATAATGCAATAACTGCAGAGTTTCTTAAACAGGGAATATCTGTACAGAAAAATACCGGTTATAAACTCAATGGAACAATTAAGAAGTTTGAATTAAAGGTTCTTTCCGAGAAATCTGACGTAGCAGTTGAGTATGAAGTCACGATTATAGGTGATTTTAAACTTATTGACCCTGATGGAAAGACAAAAGAGTTCAAAAATATCGGTTCTCCTTTTATTGTTTCCTTTTCTGGAACAGGACTTTTAAATGAGCTAATAGCAAATAAAGAGAATATTACAGAAAAAGCTGTAAAAGACATGGCAGCAGATATTGTTGCAACCATTATCTATAGATGAGCTATCAAACATTCTTAAATGAGATAGAAAAAGGTTTGCCATCACAAGTCTATTTGTTTTATTCTTCAGATTCATTCCTTATTAGAGAAGCAATAGAAGCTATTAAGAAAATTGTTCCTGAAAATGATATGGACTTTAATTTCCATATATATGATCTTTCAGATGAAGAAGTTCCTTCAATCCAACAAATTTTAGATGTTACAAATACTTTTTGTTTTTTTAATGGCCGGAGATTTACATTATTAAGTGGCAATCTTTTGAAAATTTCAAAAAAAGACATTGAAAAACTTAATGCATATATTTCATCCCCTGCGCCCTCGTCGGTATTAATACTACTTCATAATGGGACTGTTAAAAAAGATGCTTTAGAAAAGTTCGGGGTTAAGAAAATTATATCCCTTGATATAAAAGAACAGGATATACCTGAATGGATTAAGAAACGCATAAAAATAAAAGAGCTTGAAATTTCTGATGATGCAGTTAGTTGTTTAATAGCCAGTTCAGGAACAGATCTTGGACTTCTTGCATCCGAAATAGAAAAGATTTCAATGCTGGGGAAAAAGAAGATAACTTATAATGATATTTCGGATATTCTTGCCGGAGGCAGATTATATAATGTTTTTGACCTTGTTTATGCTATTAGCGCAAAAAATCCTGATAAGGTCTTTAAAATCTACAAAAGCCTCAGAGAAACGATTGACGATTATAGTCTTATAGGAGCACTTAACTGGCAATATGGCAGAAGCATTCCGGCTAATAAAAATGAAGAAGGAAGCAGCCTCTCATTTAAGATATTTGAACTTTTAAACAAAGTTGATATTGATATAAAAAGCTCTGGAAGAAACTTTCCTGTTGAATATCTTCTTATTAAGCTGCTCCGGCTTCAGGTAGATCGGGTTTCTGTAAAATAGCATTAACCTTCTTTGAAAGACGTGATATCTTTCTTGAAGCAGTGTTTTTATGAAGAACACCCTTTGATGCTGCCTTGCTTATAGCTTTTATCGCATTTTTAAGCTCGTTTACTGATTCCTCAATGTTTTTTGCCGAGATAGCAGCCTCTACTTTTTTAACAATATTCTTAATAGATGTTTTAATAGATCTGTTCTTAAGATTTCTTTTTTCAGCCTGCCTTGCTCTTTTCATAGCAGACAGATTTTTCTTTGGTCTTGCTTTTGCTGGCAACTCAAATCCTCCTTTTTATATGAAAATAAATAATAACATAGAATACGGTAATAAAATCAACATTTTTTTAAAAATGGGACAGTCAGGAATCATATTTCTGCTTCTATACTAAGTATCCGGTAATTCGATGGATTATTTTTTATCTTTTCTAACATTTTTTCGGAAACCCAATGAGAATCCTCTTCGAGATTATAGAAATAGGTATCTATTCCAAAAAAACCATCCATGAAATGTGTGATGACATGCAACATCTTGGTCTTGTATCCCTGAGGCAAAGCTATTATATCATCAAGACTTGAAATATTCTCTGATTTTATTTCCTCTGATAACTCGTAAATTATCTGACGGTTTTTTGAAATAGCTGCCTGTAACCTTTCATCAAAATTCCTATCTGTCGCAGAAATGGCAGAAGATTCGAGCATATTAATATTTGAATAACGGACAAGTTGATAGCGCTCAAAAAAAATCAAGACCCGTTTTTTTGCTGACTCAAAGTCAAAGCCTTTTACAAGAATCTCATGATAATATCTTGATTTTCCGAGATCGAGCTCTCTTGATAAAATATCATGTGTTTTCATTGTATTTAATATTTTATATTAAATGTATTTGAAAAAGAAATTTTACTGCAACATCTGTGTTATTGTAACTGCATTTTCGGGGTTGAGCAATGTATGTATTTCGTATTAAAGATTTGGGATATATGCGAAAAATTGTTTTATATTATGTTAATATGTATGACTATGAACAAAATAAAACCTATTTCTTTGAATAAGGTTAAGACATTTTCGATCATGAATAGAAGAAGTAAAGTTTCTCTAATATCACAGGCTTCTGTTTTCAATAAAGGGCAGACATTCAAAGTATTTATCGAAAAACTGCCCGATATTCTTGCTGCAAGGGATTTTAAATCTGTAGTAGATTCTATAGTTTTAGCCAGGAATAAGAATAAACATGTAGTTCTGGGCATGGGAGCGCATCCTATAAAAGTTGGCCTTTCCCCTTTAATTATTGATTTAATGCAAAAAAGAGTTATTACTGCTCTGGCAACAAACGGAGCATGTATAATTCATGACTTTGAGCTGTCTTTTATAGGAAGAACTTCCGAAGATGTTGCAAAAGAGATTTTATCTGGTTCATTCGGGATGGCTAAAGAAACAGGCGTTTATCTTAACAAAGCAATAAAAAAGGGCATTAAATACGGTAAAGGCATAGGTGAATCAGTCGGTGAAATGATTTATAAAAGTAAATTCCGGTTCAAAGAACATAGTATTTTTGGTAATGCTTTTAATATGAACATACCTGCAACGGTACATGTTGCAATTGGCACCGACATAATACATATGCATCCGGAAACCGATGGTCAGGCAATAGGCTCGGGAAGTTTTACAGACTTTAAAATACTCACTTCGGTTGTTTCTGACCTTGAAGGAGGCGTTTACATAAATCTCGGCTCTGCAGTAATTCTTCCTGAGGTTTTTCTAAAAGCTCTGACATTAGCAAGAAATCTCGGGCATAAGGTTGAAAATATAACAACAATTAATATGGATTTCATTCAACATTACAGACCATCTGTGAATGTGTTGCATAGACCTACATTGAATAAAGGCAATTCATACGCATTAACAGGACATCATGAAATAATGTTCCCTCTTCTTGCTGCTGCTGTTATTGAAAGAATAGGTTGAGTTTTGTCTCTGTGCTTTAATTCATGAAATACTTCCAGAAATTAAAAGCCCTTATAATAAACTTTACCAAAAAGGGTATGACCCCGCATGAAATCTCAATCGGGTTTGCTGTTGGAATACTTGTAGCTTTTGTGCCTGTTTTTGGAACGCATACTATTATAGCCTTGAGTCTTTCGGCTATTTTCAGACTAAATCCCATAATTGTTTTATTATCCACTCAGGTTTCAAATCCAATCACTTATCCGTTTCAATTATTCATATGTGCTGAAGTAGGTAATATAATTCTAAAGGGATATTTACTTGAAATTACATTTTCAAAAGACGTTAATTTACTATCCCATTATCTCTGGCCAATTGTTATAGGAAGTGTCATTCTCGGTATCCCGGCTTCATCGGTTTCTTATTTTCTTCTAAAATGGATTCTTAATAAACGTCAAAAGAAAGATAAAAATTGATCTGGTAACGGGCCTTTAAACTCTCGAATAATGCATTTTTTCTGGCTAATTTTTGTTTTAAAATAGAAAATATTTCTGTAAAAATATTTGATATAATTTACACAGTCATTTTGAATGAATTTCAACCTTTAAAGGGAACATTATGGAAAGATTATTAATTAAAGACGTGTTGTCAGACAAATTTATAGGCAAGCAGGTTATAGTCTGCGGCTGGATACGCACGAAGCGAGAATCGAAAGATTTTGCTTTTCTAATAATTAGTGATGGTTCAACTCAGGATACTCTTCAGGTTGTAATTCCACATGAAGCTAATTGTTCCGAGCAAATCCAAAAATGTAATACCGGAGCATCTGTAAAAATAAAAGGATTCCTGAGGGAATCTCCGGCAAAAGGCCAGAGATATGAAGTGGAAGCACAAGAAATTGAAGTTATCGGGGAGTCTGACCCGGCAAAATATCCCCTTCAGAAAAAAGGTCATACCCTTGAATTTCTCAGGGAGATAAGCCATCTCAGACCGCGCACGAATACTTTCGGAGCTATATTCAGAATTAGAAATGTTCTTGCAAATGCGGTTCATAATTTTTTCCAGGATAGAGGATTTTTATGGGTTCATACTCCGATAATTACTTCGAGTGACTGTGAGGGAGCGGGAGAACTATTTTCTGTAACTACTTTTGATTTTAAGAATATTCCCCGAAAAGATGATGTGGTAGATTTTTCTCAGGATTTTTTTGGCAAACCTGCGTATCTAACTGTTAGCGGTCAGCTTGAAGCTGAATTTCTTGCCTTATCACTTGGAAATGTCTATACATTCGGCCCGACTTTCAGGGCTGAAAATTCCAATACTACGAGGCATCTTTCAGAATTCTGGATGATAGAGCCAGAAATGGCATTCGCGGATTTAAAGGATGACATGAAAATGGCAGAAGATTTTTTGCGCTATTTATTCAAAGAAGTTACCTTAAAATGTGAGAAAGAACTTTTATTTCTTCAAAATCAATATAAAAGAATTTCGCCGGATGAAATTTCAAAACTTTCAGATATTGCCTTTACACATATTACATATACCGAGGCAATCAATGAACTTAAAAAATCCAAAGAGAATTTTCAATTTCCGGTTGATTGGGGGAATGATCTCCAGTCCGAACATGAAAGATATATAACTGATAAAGTCATAGGAGGACCTGTAATAGTAACTGATTATCCAAAGGACATTAAGGCATTTTATATGAGGCTTAATGATGATGAAAAAACAGTTGCTGCAATGGATGTGCTTGTACCAAAGGTTGGCGAAATCATAGGTGGAAGCCAGCGCGAAGAAAGACTTGAAATCCTTGAAGAAAGGATGAGAAAAACAGGTATTTCCATTGATAATCTTCAGTGGTATCTTGATCTTAGAAGGTTTGGGTCGGTTCCTCATGCCGGTTTTGGCTTGGGTTTTGAAAGGCTTGTGCAATATATTACCGGTATGATTAATATAAGAGATGTTATACCATGCCCGAGAACACCCGGCGAAATCGGATTTTGAATTATCCTAAATACATTATTTGAATCAAGTCTGATGTTTCCCTCCTTACCTTTTCATGTTGTAAGAGCAATATCTGCTTTTTTCGGCACTATATGCTACAATTTATCAAAGGAAATTTATGGCACTCTTTAATAAAGAATTTATGCAGGCATGGGTTGTGGGACTGAACCTTGTAATTTCCACAGTTGTTGGACTTGCAATGGGAATAGGTCTTGATTATTTAATGGAAAAATGGTTTGGCTGGAATACAAGACCATGGTTAACTGTAATTTTCTTGATTTTCGGTATAATAGCTGGATTCAAAGATCTATATATGATGGCTAAAAAGCAGAATGATCAATCTAATAAAAAAAGTTCATAGACAGGCATTGATTTTTCTGATTATATTTGCAGCAGTTTCAACATTTATTACTGCATTTGCTTCTCTTGGTGACTGGAGAAAAATGCCACACAGCGTATTGATTGGTGGGTTACTCGGGTTAGCGAATTTCAAAGGCCTCGCATGGGGGCTAAAAGATTTCGCTATCCAGCAAAGACCAACAGGAAAATTAATCTTCTGGAGCATGGTGAGATTCTTTATTCTTGCTGCTATACTGGTAGTGCTTGCATTGCTTAAGTTGATAAATTTTATCGGAATTTTAATTGGCTTAACTGTTGTTTTTGCATTAATAATAAAAGAAGGTTATCGGGAAGTTAAACAACAATCTGAAAAAATTTAACCAAAAATGTGAGGTAACCAATGATAAGCATTGATTATTCAAACATGATGGAAGAATATATCGGGAGCAAAGGACTTTCAAACCTTTCAATCAATAACATCTCACCACAAATAGAAAAAGCTTACAAAATGATAGCAAACAGGGAATGGAAGCAACTTGAATTTATTGACCTGCTTTCTCAGGATACCGCTGAAATCAAAAAAGCCGGCAGATATATAAAAAAATCTGCTGATAACTTCTTATTGCTCGGGATAGGCGGTTCAGCACTTGGTCCAAGAGCTATTCTTGAAGCTTTAAGCCCTTTTCACAATCTTAAGAAAAGACCCAGGGTCTTTATTTATGATAATGTTGACCCGCGTACACTCAAGAACCTGCTCTCGATAATTGATTTGAAGAAGACTTTCATAAACGTAATTTCAAAATCAGGAAGCACAGCAGAAACAGCTGCATCTTTTCTTATTCTCTGGGATAAAATGAAAAGGATTCTCGGCAAGGATGCTTCAAAACGATTTGTAATTACAACTGACCCTGAAAAAGGAAGCCTGAGAAAAATCGCAAATGATGAAAAAATACTTACATTGCCGGTACCGCCTAATGTTGGCGGAAGATATTCGGTTTTAAGCCCTGTTGGTCTCCTAACTGCTGAAGTTACCGGAATCGACTGTAATGAACTTTTGAGGGGAGCATCCGATATAAAATCAATTTGTTTAAATAATGATGTATATAAAAATCCAGCCCTTTTGTTTGCGACACTTCTTTTTTTAATGGATAAAGAAAAAAACAGACATATTAATGTAATGGTGCCCTATATGGATAGTCTGAAGTTTTTATCCGAATGGTTCTGTCAATTATGGGCAGAAAGTCTCGGTAAGGAAAACAAAGGTCTTACTCCTTATCCTTCACTTGGAACAACTGATCAGCATTCTCAATTACAACTATGGATAGAAGGGCCACCGGATAAGGTTATCTTTTTCATAAGAGTTGATGATTTCGGTACAGATATAAAAATCCCTGCGGTATTCAAAAACATTGAAGGATATAATTATCTTTCCGGACATACATTAAAAGAGCTCATTAACTCCGAACAGGAAGCTACCGAACTTGCATTGACAAAAGCAGGAAGGCCGAACTTTACAATAACTGTTCCTCAGATAAATGCATATTATCTTGGACAATTGTTTTTCTTTTTTGAGATGGCAACAGCTTTTGCCGGTGCTTTGCTTGAAGTAAATCCTTTTGACCAGCCGGGTGTTGAAGAAGGCAAGAATTTGACTTATGGAATGATGGGTAAAAAAGGTTTTGAAGAAAAGAAAAAAGAAGTTGATGAATATAGAAAGAACAAAGGAAAGTGGAGGATTTAACAATTTATCGCAAGATAAATCCCTATATTTTATATGTCATATATTTTAAGATGAGGAGGGAATGTGAAGAATAAAAAACTGAAGAAAAAGGTTATGTGTTATTCCTCAATTGCTGCCGGCGCGCTTGCAATAGCAGGACAGGCAGAAGCAGCGGTTGTTTATAGCGGACCGCAGAATATTGTTGTAAATGCAAGTAATCCATTTGCAAGTATTGATCTTGATAATAATACTGTTCCTGATTTTGTTATATTTAATTATTATTATAATTATAATACTATAGCCCGAGCTCATATAATTTTTGGAAATCCATATAACAGTGCTTTTATGATTAATGAACAAGTTACTACAACATCCCCTCCATTAATGGTTGTTAATATCCCTGCCAATTATACTGTTAAAAGTACTCTTGCAACAGGAAGACAATGGTTTTCTGTTGGTATTCTTGATGCTTATTATAAAGGTACCGGTTATGGTAATT
The DNA here is from genome assembly GCA_020725385.1 of Nitrospira japonica. GTDB lineage: Bacteria > Nitrospirota > Thermodesulfovibrionia > Thermodesulfovibrionales > SM23-35 > DYFC01. Next base: position 18,431 of record DYFC01000045.1, read on the forward strand.
TCTTAGGAACAACAGGTTATATTGGCGTGAGATTCAACGCGGCTTGTGGAACTGCTTATGGCTGGATACAATATAGCTCTAATAATGATGCAACAGTTGGAACAATCATAGATTGGGCATATGAAAATACATGCCGGCCAATAAGAGCGGGTGATAAAGGTCAACAGGTTGCGGTACCTGCATTTACACCAGCAGGGATTGCAGTTGCAGCAGGTCTTCTATCAGGAGCAGGCTTAAGGGCGTTAAGGAAAAGGAAAAAAGAGGGGAAAAAATAAGGAACAGTTTTTCTCCTTCCCATGGCTTGTTATCCTTAACCTGCTGGTGATGTCACAACCTGATGATTGGGTACTTTAATTGACAAATGATAAATTTCCTTTTATACTTTCTTTTAATTTTTAAAAAATGGGGGAATTTATGAATAAAAGTAAGGAGTTAAAGAAAAAGTTTATGTGTTATTCATCAATTGCTGCCGGAGCGCTTGCAATAGCAGGGCAGGCAGAAGCTGCGGTTGTTTATAGCGGGCTACAGAATATTGTTCATGACACAGCAAACACAATTCGGTGGATTGATTTAAATAACGATGGGACAAATGACTTTGGTTTCCGTTATGTTTATACTACTACTTATTATGGTAATGTTAATAGAAGGTTCGATTTCGATTTAGTATATAATAATTATTATAATCAACATATAGATAACAGTTTACATCAAGATCCTGCACGCTTACCGAGTGGATATTTGATACAGCCTAATCTTCCTAATCAACCGGCATTTTATTGGGATTATGAAAATTATGACACTTTAGGTACATATTCTGGTAAAGCTAGTGAAGGTGTTTTTAGGGGTCAAAGTGGATATATAGGTGTTCGTTTTCAGAGTCAGACCTGTAATGGTTCAAATTATCATTATGGCTGGATACAGTTTAGTTTGAATAATAATGCCACTTCCGGGACTATAATAGACTGGGCATATGAGACAAATTGTAATCAATCTATAATGGCAGGTGATACTGGTCAACAACAGGTTGCGGTACCTGCATTTACACCAGCAGGGATTGCAGTTGCAGCAGGTCTTTTATCAGGAGCAGGCATAAGGGCATTGAGGAAAAGGAAAAAA
>DYFC01000046.1 GCA_020725385.1 Nitrospira japonica
AATCATTTTCAGTTAGATTTTTGATGAGGCAATTCGTAACCTTGACAGATTTATACTTTTAATAGGAAAATATATTAGGGTTCAGAAATAGAATCTATTTCTGAAGATAAATAAAGATAGTTGGGTCGCTATCTGGTGAACATTAGCCAGATGCGGCCTTTTTTATTTGTCGATAATTCGTGATAGGAGGCATTAATGAAAGCAAAAGATTTGATGATCCCTTTACAGGAATATTTAACGCCAGAACATACTCTAATAGAGGCAGCCAGTCTTCTTAGAATAGCAAAGAGAGGAGAAGAAAAAATCGGTGTTAAAGCATTACCAGTTCTTGACAAAAACTTGAAATTGATAGGAATACTTTCAATCGGTGACATCTTGAAAGCAGTTTATCCCAAATATATGTACTTAATGGAATTGGATAGTTTCACATGGGATGGCATGGTGGAAAATATTGCTAAGAAAATGGCTAATAGAAAAGTGAAAGATTTCATGACCCAGATGGTCATTACTGTCAGAGAAGACTCGCCAATTATGGAATGTATAGATCATATGTTAAAACATAATGTTAAGAGAGTTCCTGTTCTTAACAGGGATAATAAAGTTACAGGCATATTATATGAAAGAGATATATTCTACTTCATAACAGATGCTATGCAAAATAGTATGGAGGTATAAAATGACAAATGAGACAATGACAGTTACACAGCCTTTTGTTATGGATAATGCATTCTGGACTGCAACAGCCATTTTTATTATTGCATATGCTGTAATTGTATCCGAAAAAGTTCATAAAACAATTGTAGCTATTTTTGCAGCAGGTCTAATGATAGTATTAAAGATACTTGAGCAACATGAGGCTTTTCATATTGAAGAACTCGGAGTTGACTGGAATGTAATTTTTCTTCTTATTTCAATGATGGTCATTATAAACCTCATGAAGCCCAGTGGCATTTTTGAATATATTGCGATAAAAAGCGCAAAGCTGGGTAAAGGTGAACCTTTCAGAATAATGGCTATTTTCGCTATTGTTACTGCTGTCTTAAGCGCTCTTCTTGATAATGTCACTACTGTGCTTTTAATAACACCCGTAACGGTTCTGATAGCTGATGCACTGGAAATAGATCCCATCCCATATCTTATCTCATGCGCTCTTGCATCCAACATCGGAGGAACAGCAACATTAATCGGCGACCCTCCCAATATAATGATTGCTTCTAAAGCATATCTTACTTTCATGGATTTCATTTATCATTTGACCCCGATTGTTATCATTATGATGATTATTTATATTTTTACCATTAAATTTCTATGGGGGAAAAAGCTTATAACAAAAGATTCTTTGAAACAAAGAATTATGGAAATGGATGAAAATCAAGCAATAAAAGACCCTGTGATGCTGAAAAAATCTCTTTTTGTTCTTGCACTGGTTCTGACAGGTTTTGTATTGCATGGGTTTTTACACTTACAACCTGCAACTGTAGCGCTTTTTGGAGCAGGACTTCTTTTATTGCTTTCGAAAACTCATGAGCCGCACCATATTTTTTCGGAAGTTGAATGGCCAACAATATTCTTTTTTATAGGCCTTTTTATAATTGTTGGAGGTGTTGTTAAGGTTGGATTAATAAAATGGATGTCTCTACAGATTCTTAATCTTACACAGGGAAACATGTTTGCGACATCAATGGTTGTTATGTGGTTCTCTGCATTTGCTTCGGCTATTGTAGATAACATACCTTATGTTGCAACAATGAATCCTTTGGTTATAGATATGGCAAAACAACTCTGGCCCGAGCTTTCAGGATTCAAGCTTTTACATCATCCTGATCTTATGCCTGTTTGGTGGTCTCTGGCACTCGGAGCATGTCTTGGAGGAAATGGCTCTGCTATAGGCGCATCCGCTAATGTAATAGTGATTGGTTTATCCGAAAAAGCAGGGAATAAAATCTCTTTTATAAAATTTATGGCATACGGAATGCCGGTTATGATAATAACTGTTATTATTTCGACAATTTACGTTTGGTTAAGGTATTATGTATTAAAAGTATAATTTTAACGAGGCAAACATATGAACTGGTATCAGCTTGGTGTAAAAGAAGTATTGAGCAAACTTAATACCTCGGAAAATGGTCTCTCTGAAAAAGATGTTATAGAACGCTTTTCACAATTTGGTCCTAACAAACTTGCTGAAGAAGAAGGGATAAGCAAACTAAAAATCTTCTTTCATCAATTTACAAGTCCTTTGATTTATATACTTTTAATTGCAGGCGTAATAACATTTTTTCTGAAAGAATACATTGACTCAGGAGTAATCTTTGCTGTTGTAATTCTGAACGCTATCATAGGTTATTTCCAGGAATTTAAAGCTGAAGAGAGTGTTCGTGCGCTTAAAAAAATGGTTGTTCCAAAAGCAAAAGTTTTAAGAGAAGGAAAAGAAAAAGAGATTAACAGTGAAGAACTTGTTCCGGGTGATATAGTGTTATTATCTTCAGGAGTTAGAGTTCCTGCTGATTTACGCCTTTTCAAAACTGTTGAGCTTAAGATTGAAGAAGCTATGCTTACAGGCGAATCAGTACCTTCTGAGAAAACAACCCATACTTTGACTGAAAAAAATCTGACACCCGGTGACCAGAAAAACATGGCTTTTATGGGAACAATTGTTGTAAGTGGCAGGGCAAAAGGTGTTGTAGTAGCAACTGGTAGTTCAACTTTACTTGGAAGCATTGCCCGGGAAGTTAAAGAAACAGGAATGGTCAAAGCCCCACTTCAGGAAAAAATACACAAATTTGCAAAATCTATTGGCTTCATTGTTCTTGTAGCATCTTCTTTGCTTTTCATTATAGGTATCCTAATCGGAGAAAGCGCAAAAGATATGTTTATGACAGCAGTAGCTGCTGCAGTAGCTACAATACCCGAAGGTCTCCCTATAGTTGTAACTATCGCTATGGCTGTTGGAGTCGCAAGAATGGCAAAGCAGAATGCGATTATAAGAAAACTACATGCTGTTGAAACACTTGGCAGCACTACAGTTATTGGTTCTGACAAAACGGGAACTCTAACAAAAAATGAGATGACTGTAAAATTAATATATGATGGAGAACATATTTATGAAATTGAGGGGAGTGGCTATGAACCAAAAGGTGAAATTCTTCATGAAGGAATGCCCGTAAGCTCAAAAGAAAGAAAACATCTTACCACTGTCCTGCGTATAGGTTTGCTTTGTAATGAATCAAGTCTTTATGAAGAAAACGGTCAGTACAAAATCGATGGTGACCCAACAGAAGGTGCTTTGATTGTTTCTGCAATTAAAGCAGGGCTTAATTTAGAGGAAGAAAAGGAAAAATATGAACAGATAGCAGTTATTCCTTTTGAATCCGAGCGTGGTTATATGGCGAGTCTTAATAAACATAGAGGGAAAAAATTCATTTTCGTAAAAGGTGCTCCTGAGAAAATTCTCAACATGTGTACAAGCGCTTCAGCTACAGATGTTTTTAATAAAAAAGAAATTCTCAAAGTTGCGTCAGATTTTGCAAAAGAAGGGTTGAGAGTACTTGCTTTCGCATATAGAGAAGCTCCTCAAGAGCTTGAAGACCTCACTTGCAAAGAAGCTGAATGTCGTGACCTGGATTCAGGACTTATATTTGCTGGGCTCCAGGGAATGATAGACCCTCCAAGACCCGAAGCTATAGAAGCCATTGAAGAATGTAAAAAGGCAGGTATCCGTGTAGTTATGATAACTGGTGATCATGCGATAACAGCAAAGGCAATAGCTAAGAAGCTCGGGATTGCAGATGATGATGCCGAAGTTTTATCAGGCAAAGAACTTGAAGAGATGGATGATTCCAGGCTTTTTGAAAAAGTTAAGACTGTTTCTGTTTATGCAAGGGTATCTCCCCAGCATAAATTAAGAATAACCCAGAAACTGAAAGAGCATGGAGAAATAGTCGCAGTTACAGGAGATGGAGTTAATGATGCCCCTGCTCTTAAAGCAGCGCATATCGGAGTTGCTATGGGGAAAACAGGAACAGATGTTGCAAGAGAAGCATCTGATATGGTTCTAACAGATGACAATTTTGCAAGCATCTTTCATGCTGTCAGAGAAGGAAGAATAGTCTTTGATAACATCAGAAAAGTTACTTTCTTTTTAATACCGACAGGCATTGCAGCGATACTATCAATCCTCGGGGCTGTCGTTACCGGGGTACCTATACCTTATGTCCCTGCCCAGCTTCTATGGATTAATCTTGTAACAAATGGCTTGCAGGATGTTGCTCTCGCTTTTGAACCCGGTGAAAAAAATATATTGAAAAGGCCACCACGTGATCCAAAAGAAGGAATAATGAACAGATTGCTTGTAAAAAGAACAATACTGGTAGGTCTTCTGATATCTATCGGGGTAGTATTTAATTTCATCACTGTTCTTAATTCCGGTGAATCCCTTGAAAAAGCAAGAACAGTCGCAATGACAACAATGGTATTTTTCCAGTTCTTTCAGGCATGGAACAGCCGCTCAGAGTTGCAGTCTGTTTTTAAAATAAATCCTCTAAGCAATGCTTTTCTTTTTTATAGTATGATAGCAGCTTTTCTCGCACAGCTTTCTGTAATTTATGTGCCTGCGTTTCAGTGGGTTTTCAGGACAAATCCCATCTCATTCAATGATTGGATTCAAATAATAATAGTTGCAAGTACAGTTATTCTCGTTGTTGAAATAGATAAATGGATAAGAAGAAGAAAGATTTCTAAATAGTAATAGTAAATTAATAATATTCTATCTTTATCAAGAGAATTTTTATTGATATAATCATATTAATTTAAAATCACATTCTGTTTCGAGGGAGAGAAATATGCTCTATGAGAAGCTACGGACATTTAAGAAGACTATAATAACTATTCTCACTATAATGATGGCTTTTGTATTATTACTATCCACTATCGAACTTGTCTGGGTAATTATTAAAGATATATTAACTCCTCCTTTTTTTATCCTCGATATTAATGAATTATTAGATATTTTCGGGCTTTTCATGCTCGTGATTATTGGCATTGAACTGCTTGAAACAATCATGAAAACCTACCTTATGGAAGCTGTTAATCATATTGAAGTAGTACTTAGCGTTTCAATTATAGCTATTTCAAGGAAGGTTATTATTCTTGACATTAAAGAAGTGCCAAGTATCTCATTAATTGGCATTGGAATAATTATCATTTCTCTTCTCGGTGGATATTTCCTCTTAAAAAGAAGTCACATAAAACAATAAATTTTTCAATGTAAGTTTATAGATAAATACTAAAGTGAAAGTGTACTGCACATACTATTTTTTCAAGGTAATTTTATATGAATAAGAAAATTTTTATAATGTTTATATTAATAATTTTTTCTATCAGTGTAACATATCTTCACATAAAAATTTTTAGTACATTTTCAGAAGAAATAATTCTTGAAGAATTTTATTATATACCCATCCTATTCGGAGCTTTTTTCTACAGTATCAAAGGTGCAATTATTTCTTATGTAATTGTATCAATCCTTTATATGCCTTTTATTTTCATAGCCGACCCAATAACCCCATTATTATTAGCCGATAGACTTCTTCATCTCTTATTTACTGGTATTTTTGCATTTCTTGCTGGATTGCTTATTAATCGTGACAGAAAACTACAAAAACAAATAGAGAGAGATAAGTATCTCAAAAATATCGGACAGGTTGCAACAACAATTGTTCATGATCTTAAAAATCCTTTGATAGTAATATTAGGCTTTGCGAAACGCATTTTTAATGGGAAAGGAGATATTAAGTCAGCAGCGCAAACAATTATTGAGTCTGCTGAAAATATGCAAAAAGTCGTTTTTGATGTGCTTGACTTCTCAAAGCCAATAAAGCTTGAATTGAAATCTGAAGATCTTGCAAGCGTAATACAGAAAGCATGTAATTACTGTAAACCAAAAGCTGATGAAAGTGGTATTTCATTAATTATTAATGTTCCCGAACAAAAAGTTGAAACTAAAATCGACGCTTTTGCTCTTCAAAGAGCATTGATTAATCTCATTAATAACTCAATAGAGGCCTCAAAAGAAGGACAGAAAGTTACTATATTACTCGAACATCGTAGGAATAATTACAGAATCATTATAAAAGATTCTGGCGCGGGAATGGATGAAGAAACACTCGAAAATATTTTCACTCCTTTTTTCACAAAAAAAAGTGGTGGAACAGGGCTTGGAATGGCCATTGCAAAAAAAATTATTGAAGGACACGGAGGCAAAATAAATATAAAAAGCGAGCTCAACAAAGGCACCGAAGTAATAATTGAAATTAAAAAATAATTTTAATACACCAAATAATATCATTTAAAAAAAGAGGGCAAGATGGATTTAAAAAGTTTTCGATATTTTTTATTCAGAAGTAATAATATCATTAAAGAATTGGTTATTTTATTAATTCTATTCAATTCAATATTATTACCTTCTTCTTCATTTGCTAAGGATATATCAAGGTCAAGCTCAACAAAATTTGAAGAAACCCTCTTTGAACCGCTTGATGAAGAAATTTCAGAAGTAGAACTGCCAGAAACCCAGGATGAAAAATCCCTTGGTATTTCAATCAGTCCCCGTTTTGAAGATTTTATTACACGGGATACAATCCGGCTTCGTAATAGAATTCAATATGGAATTACGGACAATCTTGAAATCCGAGCAGAAGTCGTTGCATATTCAGGAAATTTTATTAAGAACAACTGGGACACAGGAATAGCAAATGGACTAATTGGATTGAAATATAAATTTAAAAATTGGCCTAATTTTGCAAACATTCGCTCATCAACCGGTATTAATGTCAGATTTCCGCTTGGAAGTTCGCCTAAAGAAATTTTTGGTGAATACACATATTATAGTCCCTACATAGTTTTCGCAAGATTTCTTGATAGCCTGCCACAAGTAGAAACGTTTTTCAATGCCCAAATGAATATTGTCTCAAATACACCTTTTAGAGGTGATACAAGTGAAAAAAGACCGGATAATTCAATCGGGCTTACTGTTGGTGGAATTTATTATTCTGGCAAAAGTTTAAGATATTCTCTTGATTTATCATACCGTACAACAAAAATTGCAGGAGGTGATGACGAGAGTTTATTCATAACACCCGGTATATATTGGAATATCCCGACACATTACACACGTTTCACTCCCGGATCATGGCAGGTTGCAGCCGGCGTTGAGATTCCCATAATAAAAGAAGATGAAAACTATGCTATTTACACAAGAATTAAATGGAATTTCGATTTTTACCGTAAAACTATACGTTTTATCAGAAATAAAGAAGAATAAGATTTAAATATTTAACAGCATAATTTATTTTGTGTATAAGGAGGGGGTGCTAAAATGAGAAAAGATCATTTTATTTTATCTATTATTTTCTTAACCATTTTATACGGTTTTTCGGCCCATTTTTTTGCCTACGCAGAAAAAATATCTTCTTATCAAAATTCTAATTCACAAGACTATTCACAAACTCAAAAATTAATAAATATGGATAGTTGCTATAATTGTCACGGTGTTATTAAGGATTTACATAAATCCGGTAAACATATCGAGATAAATTGTTCCTATTGTCATAAAGGAATCGATCAACATCTCAGCGCTCCAATTCCCGCAAACAGACCCACAACAGATACATCCTGGGAAACCTGCGGACAATGTCATAAAGAACAATACAACAGTTTTCTGAAAGGTTCCTATCACAGACCTGCAAGAGATGAAAAGTCTCTTCTTACTAACCGGGCTCCCAACCCTTTCTGGGACAAGCTTATGATGGGACATAGCTTTACCATAGAACACGGGTTAACCCGTCCTCACTTGTGGGCATTAATTGATCATCTCGCAGTTGACAGAGCATATGGGGGACGTTTTCAGGGTAAAAATGGCTGGCAATATATATTTGAAAAAGGTAAATCATGGGATGTGCTTACAGACAAATATCCTGAAACAAATGAGCACAAACCCTTTATTCCACAAAGTTCAGCAGCTGCAAATCCTGTTTGTCTCCAATGCAAGTCACAGGATCATATCCTTGATTGGGCATATATGGGAGAACCTGTCAAAGGTGCAAAATGGTCCAGGACATCGAATGTAGTCGAACTTGCAAGGACATTGCAGCATGGAATAAATTGTTTTCAATGCCATGATCCTCACGCTGCAAAACCACGAATCGTCAGAGACGCTTTGATTGATGCTTTAACAAGACCCGAGAAGGATACATTATGGCATAAGGATAGTGCAAGGACTAAATTAAGTATTATTGAAATGGGCACAAGAGGTTATCAAAGAAAAATAGCTTTGCTCGACAGATATGATACAAAACTTCAATGTGGTCAATGCCATGTTGAATACACATGCAATCCCGGATACGATCCAAGAAATCCTGATACTGATATATACACCATAACCATGGAAGACAGAAGAACAAATCACATACCATATAAAGAGGTTTTCGACCTTTATGATCATTATCTAAATAAAATAAGCTTTCTTGATTTCAAGCATACACTTACAGGGGGCCTCCTATGGAAGGCGCAACATCCTGAAGCTGAAACGTTTTACAATTCAAAACATTCAAAAGCAGACACTGGATGTAATGATTGTCACACACCAAAAGTAAAAGACAAAACAGGCGATAAGATATATACATCCCATATTCCTTTGACTCCAAAGGTACAACTTAAAGATACATGTCTTAGATGCCATTCAGATTGGTCGGATGAGATGGCAATATATTCAATTGATTCTATAAAAGCTTATACAAAGGGAAGAATGAGAAAGGCTGAATTCTGGCTTTCTGAGTTGATTGATAAAATTGTTGAAGCAAAGAAGGCAGGGGTAGATCCTGAGACAATAAAGAAAGCCCAGAATCAGCATTTAAAGGCTCATATCCTCTGGGAATGGTGGACAGCTGAAAACTCGGATGGTTTTCATAACCCTGATGCAGCAAGGAAATCCCTAACAAAATCTATTGATGAATCACAAAAAGGAATTGAAATTCTTGATACTGCGATACAAAAGAAAAACTAAAAAATGGTTTTTCGACATTAATATCTCAAATGAAAAATGATGCTCCCTGCTCTAA
>DYFC01000047.1 GCA_020725385.1 Nitrospira japonica
TCTTTCAGGATTATTTTCAACAAATACTGATTTTTTAGCGCCTCTTGATAAAGCTTCAAAGCCAACAGTTCCTGTTCCTGCATATAAATCAAGGAATATTGCACCATTTATTTTATCTCTTATAATATTAAACAGTGCTTCTCTGACTTTTGAGGTAGTTGGTCTGAGTCTGTATTCTTTATCCCCTTTTTTCCTTAAAAGACCTGCTGAACCTATTTTTCTACCCTTTGCGATTCCGCCTGATATTCTCATTTGACTATATCTTACTACAAGAAATCAGGTGCTGCAAGAAATATAAAATTACAATTTTAAAAGAGTTAAGCCTGATACTGGATCAAGTTCTCTTTTTGCATTGACTCCTTCTATTTCAATAATTACTATTTCAAGAACTAAAAATGTTGAAGATTCACCCCTGAGACATCCGACTTTTACATTATCTTTTTTCCCGAATGCTCCGTGAAAATGTACTTTTGGTTCGTTTTCCTGCCAGAATATAGTACCTATTCCTAACATTTCGGTACTTTCATTCATTTCACGCCATACAGGTACAGGCGGCATCTCTTCTTTCTCAGGACCAACTACTATTTTGCCCTGTTTTATTCCGCCAAGCAGATAACATATTGCACTTTTTACATTTTCTTTCTTTGCAATATCAATTATTGCTCCTAAAATATCTTCCTTATCTTCAAGTCTGCCAACAAGAATTCTTCCACATTTTCCTACTTGATATTTCATAAAAACCTCCTGATTTTTATTAGAGTATTTTAACCCGAATAATGCTAACATTGCTAAAAAAATCATTCATCATATCCAGTTTCTGTGAAACTAATTTTTTATATTTATATTAATAACCCAATAACATACAACGAACAATGGCTATCCGGTATCGGAAAATAAATTTTTTCACATTATCAGCATTATTTTAGTTGCATTTTTGGGCGTTAAGATACCAAATTTGCTTTCCGATCAAGAATATTAAAGATAAATATATATCTTTTACAATGAACTTATGATATAATTTTTCTAATCATTCAGAAAATAAAATATGCTACTTTTTTAAAATAAAAGGAGGTGATATATGATATTATTTTCAGGAATGGCAGCAAATCGATAAATTATTCTTGAAGGAGGTGCAAAAGTGAAATTAAATAAAAAATTCTTTATTATCTTTCCTTTATTAATTGCTTTATCATTCCTTTTCGGCTGTGCAGGACTTGAATTTGCCCCCAAAAAAGGGGTCTGGATGTATCCAAAGGAACTCGTCTCTGCTGACAGAGCCGTAACCACAGCTCAGAAAACAGGTAAAGATAAAGAATGTCCGGTTGAATTTAAAGATGCGAAAATGGCAACCGAAAAAGCTTATGATACTTATCTTAAATGTAACACAAAAGAAGCAATTGCGATGGCTAAAGATGCTGAAGCTAAAACAAAAGCTTTATGCCCTAAACATCCCAAAGTTATTGCCAAATTTACTCTCACCATAAATTTCGATTTTGATAAATCTAAAATCAGAAAATCTGATAAAGAACAACTTCAGAAAGCTATAGAATTCATTAAAAAATATCCAAATAATAAAGTTATATTACAGGGACACACTTGCTCTATTGGCTCTAAAAAATATAATCTGAAGCTCTCTGAACGCAGAGCACTTGCAACTAAAAAATATCTTGTTAAAAATGGAGCATTAGATCCTCAAAGAATTACAACAGAAGGTATGGGTGAAGAATCGCCTGTTGCCTCTAATAAAACTAAAGCAGGACGTGAGAAAAACAGGAGGGTTGAGATACTTATATTAGAAAATTAATTTCATCACTTTATATAACTGAAAAGAAGAGCAGGTTTGAACCTGCTCTTCTTTTTTTACCAGGAAACTTCATTTTTCGGGTTAATATTCTGGAGGATAATTTTATGCATAAAGGAATATGGGATCTTACACCACTTTTTAAAAACGACAATGACCCTGAAATTGAAAATAAACGCAAACTAACCGAAAAGCTAAGTTATGATTTCATTAATAAATGGAAACACAGAAGAGATTATTTAAAGAATCCTCAAATACTTAAAGAGGCTCTTGATGATTACGAAAAATGGAAGAGAAAATGTGGTTCTGAAGGAGATGAAGGATATTATTTCTGGCTTAGGACAACACAGGATCAAAATAACCCTGAATTAAAAGCTAAATTTAATACAATCGAGCATATTAGCAAAAAAATTGAGAATGATATACAGTTTTTTTATCTAAGAATTGCAAGAATCCTAAAAACTGACCAAAAAAAATTTCTTGATTTTAAAGGACTTAAAAATTATAGGCATTATCTTGAAAGACTTTTTAATGAATCAAAATATTTACTCAAAGAAAATGAAGAAAAAATCATAAACCTTAAGTCATCAACATCACACTCTAATTGGGTGAAGATGACTTCAAGTTTTCTTTCTAAAGAAGAAAGAGTTGTTCTTTCTGAAGAAGGTAAAAAACAGAATAAAAACTTCTCTGAATTAATGAGTCTTATGAACAGCAAAAATAAAAATGTTAGAGACTCTGCAGCAAAAGCTTTCAACGATATTCTAATAAAACATGCTGATGTTGCTGAAGCAGAAATAAATTCAGTTCTTGCAAATAAAATGATTGATGATGAATTGCGTAAAATGCCAAGACCTGATATAGCAAGACACATCAGCGATGATATTGAAACAGAAGTTGTTGACACAATTATTGAAACAGTTTGTAGCCATTTTGATATATCTTCGGAATATTATTTCTTAAAAGCAAAGTTACTTAATGTTAAAAAATTAAAATATCATGAAAGAAACGTTGAGTTTGGCAATATTTCAAAAAGTTACAGCTATAATGATTCTGTAAAACTAATTCAGAGTGTTCTAAAAAAACTTGATTCCCGTTTTTATAACATTTTCATGAAATTTATTAATAATAATCAAATAGATGTTTATCCAAAGAAAGGTAAAGTAAGCGGCGCATTTTGTGCGCATAATCTTATATCACAACCTACTTATATTTTATTGAATCATACAGGTAAGCTTAACGATGTGCTAACTTTTGCCCATGAAGTTGGTCATGGAATAAATAACGAATTGATAAAAGAAAAACAGAATGCCCTTAATTTTGGAACTCCTCTATCAACAGCAGAAGTTGCAAGCACTTTTATGGAAGATTTTGTTCTTGCAGAGATACTAAAAAATGCTGATGATGAATCGAGACTTGCAATCATGATGATGAAATTAAATGACGATATTTCAACTATCTTTAGACAGGCTGCATGTTACAGATTTGAACAAGAACTTCATACTGCCTTCAGGAAAAAAGGTTATCTATCAAAAAATGAAATAGGATTAATGTTTCAGAAACATATGACCGCATATATGGGTGAAGCAGTGGAACAGTCTCCCGGTTCTGAAAACTGGTGGATATACTGGAGTCATATTAGAAGTTTTTTCTATGTTTACTCTTACGCAAGCGGTCTGCTTATATCTAAATCTCTACAGAATTCCTATAGAAAAGACCATAAATTTATTGAAAAAATAATTAGTTTCCTCTCATCAGGCTTATCAGATTCACCGAAAAATATCTTCAAAAAACTCGGAATTGATATAACTGATTTTAAATTTTGGGAAACAGGTATTAAAGAAGTAGAATCATTGCTCGATGAAACAACTGAACTTGCAATAAAACTTGGTAAGATTTAATAAAAAAATCCCCCTTGGAGAAAGGGGGAAAAAAGAGGGGTTGAGAAAGAAAGCCTGATTTACAGGCTTATGCTGCTTCTAAAACAAAATGGGATGATTCCTTATTTTCATATGCCATAAGGGGGAAATATATATTAAATTTAGTGCCTTTGCCTTCTTTACTAAAACAATCAATATAACCTTTATGCTGTCTTACTATTCCATATGTTGCAGATAAACCGAGACCTTCACCTTTGCCTACATCTTTTGTGGTAAAGAAAGGATCAAATATACGATGTTTTATACTTTCTTTTATTCCTGTACCATTATCTTTAAAAGATATACATACATATTTACCCGGATTGCCGTATCCTTTTGAAGCAATATACTCGCTGTTTAATTCTTTTAGATTTGTTTCGATTGAAATCTCTCCTCCTCCGGACATAGCATCTATAGCATTATCTAAAAGATTTATGATTAATTTCTCAATCTGATTTTTATCAGCAATTATTACTGGCTCATTTTCAGTTAGTTTCAAGTTAATAGTGATATTTTCGCTAACATAACCCTTAATTGAACGCTCAATACCTCTTAAAAATTCATTTAGATTTACCGGACACGGATTAATAATACTCTTACAGCTATAAGTGAGCAAACTACTTGTAATATTATTAACTTTATCCGACACCTCGAGTATTTTCTCTATATATTGAAGTGCTGGCTCATTATTGTTGAGTTTCATTTTTGCGAGATTTCCATAACATACAATAGCAGCAAGCATGTTGTTAAAGTTATGAGCAATACCTCCAGCCAGAGTTCCTATTGATTCCATCTTCTTTTCATCAAAATTAAGTTCATCAATTTTTATGTTTTCAGTTACATCCCGCATTGTCTGTGCACAATACATTACATTTCCATCATGGTCTTTAACAGGATATGAGGTTATTTCCATATAGATACATCCCCTTTCCGGATCAAAATGTCTTTTTATAAACTTAAAAGGTGCTCCGGTTTCAAAAACTCTCATAACAGGGCATATCTCACCCGATTCATAACAGGGTGTCTCCAAGCCGTGCAAAACTTCAAAGCAATGTTTTATATTTGCATTAGAGAACCTTTGGTTCGAACAAATAAATCTTTTAAATGCTTCATTTACTTTTATAATTCTTAGATTTCTATCCAGAACAATTAAACTATCTTCAAGATTTTGAAAAACATTTTCTATCAAATTTTCTGATATTTCTCTTCTCATTAGAGCTCGCTGAAGTTTTTTCATGCTCAAACAAAGGTAATAAATTATTCCGGCAGATACAACTGCAAAAAAAACAAAAAGCAATGAATTTATATTAGTAGTAAATAAACTTCTAAATCCTGAACCATTCAGAATATTTGCTATAAAAAGAAGCATAGCAAGAAAACTTGTAGAGATAATAATCATATTTTTTTTGTTCCTACATAAATCATATGACGTAACAATAAGGTTCATGCACACTATAATTCAAGTAACATGCCAGTTTATTAAATAATTATTATTCTTTAATATCAATGAGTTATATTTTTTATTTGTCATTTTTATTCGCATTTCTCATTCTCATTCTCATAATGAGAATAAGAAAAATGAATTTTTATTTAGATATTTCACTTGTTTATCTTTTCAAGGTAAAATATACTTTGTGAATTTTATAAAATTTTCTGGAGAGGTTTAAACATGAGAAAAAATATTTATTTTTACTTTACTATTCTTTTACTATTGTGTTCTTTTGTTCTTTTATCCCAATATGCCCTTGCAGAAACATTGGAAGATGCATGGGAAATTGCTTTATCTGTAGATAATCGTTTAATAGCAGGTCAAAAAAATGTTGATGCTATGGAACAATCTCTTCTTGCTGCAAAATCAAGCCGTTTGCCAAATATAAGCATAGAAAGTACATATACTATCCTGAATGAATCTCCAGCAGCAATTTTAAGCATACCCGGTATGCCTTCTAACCAGATTACAATGTCTGAAGATAAAAGTCTTTCTTATAAAACTTTTGTCACATTGCCGGTATTTACTGGTGGAAAAATAACTAATGGAATAAATGCCGCTTCCTCGAATTTTAAAGCATCGGTCAGCGAACTTAAGAAGACCTCACTTGATATTAAGCTTAATGTTACAGAAGCATATACAAATGTTCTTCGTGCGAAACATTGGGTTGAGGTTGCTGAAAGCAACGTGAAAAGTCTCTCATCGCACGTGCATGATGTGTCCAATCTTTATGAACAGGGTATGATTACAAAAAATGAACTTCTTGCTGCAAATGTTTCACTTGCTGATGCTAATCAGCGTTTAATTCAGGCAAAAAATAATCTTGATAATGCAAAGGCAGCATATAATAGGCTACTCGGACGGAGTCTTGAAAAAGAGGTTGAAATAGAAGATATAAATGCAGAAGAAGTTCAGATAGATATAGATTCTTTAACATCTTTGGCTTTACAAAACAGACCCGAGCTATCTTCTCTTTCAGAACAGGCTGATTCAATACGGTTTCAGGCAGATACTGTCAGAGCATCACTTTATCCACAAATTGCCTTCAGCGCCGGATATAATTATCAGCAAAATAAGTATCAGGCATATGAAGGTTTATGGACAGCTATTCTTGGTTTGAAATGGGAAATATTTGATGGCGGTATAGTAAAGCACAATGCTAATGCATTGCTTATGAAAGCTGATTCTATCAGTAAACTCCGTGAAGATGCATCATCAATTATAAAATTACAGGTACGTCAGGCATGTCTTGATGTACAGGAAACTTTAAAGAGAATTGATGTCACAAAGGATGCCTTAAAACAGTCAGAGGAAAACCTCAGGGTAACAAGGGATAGATACAGAGAGGGTGTAGGAACAAACACTGAAGTGCTTGATGCAGAGGCTTTAAGAGTAAAGAGCTATAGCAATTATTATAATGCTGTTTATGATGCTGTTATAGCACAATATAGATTGAAATACGTAACAGGAAACTTATGAATTAGAATTTTTTTCTTTTATAATTTCCTTGAATATCTGCCGATTTATATCGCTTTCTTTTGTTGCTACAATAGTTCTCATCGAAAATACACGTAGAGCATCTGAAACAGAAAGGGTTCCCTCTCCTGAATCTTTTCTTCCTGCAAAAGGAAAAATGTCAGGACCTCTCTGGCACATACTATTGATGTTTATCCTGCAAACCTGATTAACAAGTATATCAACTAATTTTCCAATAATTTCTGGATTGTTTCCAAAAATACTTGCTTGCTGACCATAGCTTGACTTGATTATATATTTTACAGGCTCCTCAATATTTTCAAATGGAACAATTGGTACAACAGGGCCGAATTGTTCTTCGTGATAGATTCTCATTCTTTCATTCACAGGATAAATCACAGCAGGATAGAATAAAGTCTTATATAAGACACCGCCTGATTTATTAATAACTTTTGCTCCTTTTACAGTTGAGTCTTTAATAAGTTCTGAAAGATATTCTGCTTTATTCGGGACAGGAAGAGGTGTAATTACTACACTTTCATCCCATGGCATTCCAATTTTTAGTTTTCCAAGACCTTCTGTAAATTGTTCAATAAATAATTTTACTATCTTCTTATGAACGAATATTATTTTAAGCGCAGTACATCTTTGACCATTAAAAGTAAGACTTCCATTTAAGCATTCTCTTATTGCAAGTTCCATATCAGCATCCGGCAGAACAATAGCAGGATTTTTTGCTTCAAGTCCTAATATAGAACGCAATCTGAGAGGTTTTGGATGGTGCGTTTTTAATAGTTCCGCTGTTTTACTTGAACCTATGAACGCAAGAACGTCAATGAGACCTGATGACATTAAAGGTAAAAGAATCTCCTTGCCTTCTCCATATACAGTATTGATAACTCCGGGAGGAAATATTTCATGAAATAATTTCAATATAGGGTAATGTAGAAGTACTCCTATTTTAGGTGGTTTAAAAACAACTGTATTACCCATCAAGAGAGCAGGTATTAAAGTACTAAAGGTCTCATTCAATGGATAATTATATGGTCCTGTACACAAAACCACACCTAAAGGTGCTCTTCTGATTTGTCCTATTATGCCTTGTTCTATGACAAATCTTGACGAAGCCTGTTCAATATCTTTCAGAGCATAAATAGTGTTTTGTATATAATCAATAGTTCTTTCAAACTCCTTTAAAGACTCATGTAAGGATTTACCTATCTCCCACATCATAAGAAGAATTATTTCTTTCTTTTTTTCTTTAATTAGAAAAAGGAATTTTTCGATATATTTAATTCTCTCAATAACAGATAAGCACGGCCAGAACCCTCTTCCATTGTCATATGCTTTAACTGCCGAGAACAATGCTGTCATAGCTTCTTTTTTTGTAAGAAGCGGATAATAACCTATTAATTTTTTCTTTAGACCTTTGTTATCTTTAATAAGAATTGGTGAAAATACTTTTCTTTTCCTGCCTTTCCATAAAAGCATTTCACCATTTATTAGATATTCATCTTGTTTGATTGGTTGGGTGAGCTTAAACTCATACGGTATTCGTTCTTCTCTTGGAAAAAGCTCTTTTATTTTTTCTTCATCAAACATACTTTTCATATTTTGCAAATGTATATTATACCTCAGTTTTAGATTTATTTTTTAATTTAACCGAAAAAATACCTGTAATTCACGGTGAATAAGGTAGACGATACTTTAAAATCAAGTTAAAATAATAGTCATAAAAAAAACATGACAAATAATATTGATATAATAGAGGTAAAATCACAGAAAGAACTTAATAAATTCATTAGCTTTCCATTTAAACTTTATAAAAATGATCCCTACTATGTGTCTCCTTTGATTTCAGATTTAAAAAAACAGTTTTCAGAAAAAAATCCTTTTTTCCTACATTCAAAAGTTCGTTATTTCATTGCCAAAAAAGAAGGCAATACTGTGGGCAGGATTGTTTCAATTATAAACCATAGACATATAGAGTTTCATAATGAAAATGCAGGATTTTTTGGATTTTTTGAGTCAATAAATGACCAGAAAGTTGCAAACGCATTGCTATCAACAGTTTCCTTAGAACTAAAAGAAAACGACATGGAAATAATGCGTGGTCCAATGAATTTTTCGACTAATGAAGAGTGCGGATTTTTATTTGAAGGATATGATAGTCCACCCATGCTTATGATGCCATATAATCCTCAATATTATCACACTCTTATGGAAAATTATGGGATGCAAAAAGCAAAAGACCTTTTTGCGTATATTCTTAATACACCGGATGAATTACCAAAAAAAATACACAGAGTTGCTGAGATAGCTTCTAAATTCGGTATTACTGTAAGACAAATTGATAAAAAAAACTTTGAACGAGATATGAGGATTTTTAAAGAAGTTTATAATTCAGCATGGGCAAAAAACTGGGGATTTATACCTATAACTGATGAAGAACTTGTTTTTCTTGGCAATAATCTTAAGCCTGTAGTCGTGCCTGATATGACGATTATCGCAGAAAAGGACACAGAACCGGTAGGATTCTTAGGGCTATTACCTGATTATAATTTTGTCTTAAAGCATATGAAAGGCAAATTAAATCCTTTGACCATAATAAAAGCGCTTTATTATTCAAAAAAAATAAAAGATTTAAGAATGCTTCTTCTCGGCACAAAACCCGACTACCGTAACAAAGGAGTTGATGCTTTGCTTTTTAGAGAAGCCTTCAAAGGTGTTAAACGCGGGGGTTACAAACGAGTCGATTTTTCATGGATACTTGAAGATAATATACCTGTTCAAAGACTTGTTGAAATGATTGGCGGTAGATTGTATAAAAAATACAGGATATATGAAAAGAAGATTTAAAAAGTTCTTCCATGAACCCATCCGGAATCAGGGCAGTAAGTACAGGCATAACATCTGTCAATGTAATCAACACTATAATGATGATGACAGTTCAAACATAACCACTGGTTTCCACAATGCGCACCATTTGGCGTTAAATTGAGATTAAATTCTGGAACATATATTGAAACAGTTGTATCTGAATGATAATGGCACGATGTACAGAATTCTTGCGGGCTATCCACTGTTCTGTTGTCAACATTCCATGTAGGTGGAGAATATTTACCATTTGTTGTTACTCTTAAAAGATATGCATTTTGTGACCCGTGAGGTTCATGGCAATCTGTACAATTGAGGATAAAATTTGTATAATTGGCTGTTTTATAAGGTTCCTTCAGAGCACCCCACCATGCAGGAACTTGTACTGTATGTCCTGTTGCCTTAGATGTGCAATTACAGTAACCACATTGAATATTATCGGGGATTCCGTCAGGAACCTGGCCATTTGAAGCATTACAATCATTATCTAAATCAGTTAAATTTGCAGCACATGAAGGATCCCTTTGATACAAATTCCCTACCGACTGTGTTTCACATTCATCTGTATAATAATCAGGGGGATGCGGATGAGATCTAAAGCTGTTTTCTTTATACACACCACATGTTCTCCATTGTCCCCCTATTTTACCATCAATATCACAGCATCTTGCTATAGAGCCATGCATATCTCCGGGCATATTGTAAATCCGATTTTGATTCGACCAGTCAATTTTAAATAAATTTCTTCCACTACAAGTACAAGGATTATCAGAATAATGCATATGAGGTTGAGGGATAGAAGAACTATATATAGTATTAGTTGCATTATGACAATCAGAACAGAATGTTACATAATCGGGAACATTTGAGCCATCTGTCGTAGAAGACCCATCAGGTTCATATCCTCCCCCTTTTCTATATGGAGCATGATATTGTCCTCCATGAGATGATGCATAATAACTCATCCTTTCATTTGGCTCATCTCCCCATATATTATTCCTGTCAGTTGGACGAACTACCGGATAACCTCTTTGTGCAAGATGGGGATTATGACATGCATTACATGGATTTGATTCATTTTTAAAAGTTTCTGGCCATTTTGTTTTGACAAAGTTAAGTATATCCTGAAGGTTATGTGCTGAACTTTGGCAGCAATCAACAGGTGAAGGATTAAATGCATCATAAATATTGTTTGGTGTTGTTAATGTTGTATCTCCACCAAACCAGTAACTGTAATTATAATTTATATGAGAAAATGATGTCTGAATTGAGCCTGAACCTTTATGGCAATAAAAACAGAAATTATTTGATTGATTAACAAAATTATTTGCAAAAAGTAAATATGATGATGGGCTACCGCTTACAGGATTTGGTTCAGAACCATTTATGCTTGCATGTTGTTCATGACAATGAGCACAATTGCCCCTTGAATATCCAAAATTAGATGTAGCAATACGGTTTACACCATAATTTAAATTTCCATGGGCAGAATCAATATATGCACCGCTTTCAATCATTTCAGGGAATATAATAAGACTTAAAATAATTATTCCAATAACAGGAAATAATCTATTTAATTTTATAAGATTATTAAATCTCATTTTTCCTCCAAAACATTTAAAAAATTCTTTGTCTTTCGTAAGTATGTTACAAAGATTTCTGGATTCCCCGATCAAGTCGGTGAATGACACTTTTCATAAGCAGTTTTATTATTCCCGTGCAGGCGGGAACCCAGTCATTTATTATTTTCAACTTTTTTACGAATAAACCTAATCTATTCCTCTCTTTACACTCTTAGCTCTTAGCTATTCGCTCTTTGCTAATTTTTGCCCGTATGGCATACTGTACATCCGTTAAATTCACCGCTCGCTGGCCAGCCTTTATAATCCCATCTCATAATTTTTGAATATGGTGAACCATGCGCTCTATGACATGAAAGACACATAACAAGGTCAGTTCCGAGTCTCACTGTGGCATCAGGAGTAGTCCATCCATTAAGTGTGGGTCTCGCAACAGGAACTCGGGGATCATAAGTTCCAGTACCTCCGGTTGCATTATACGCACTTGCAAACTCACCGGAATTAGGAATCACAGCATCAGATGGATGTCTGATCCATGCATTTGATGTTGATTGTTCTATATGAAAATTACCATGACATCCTGTACAATAGGCAGTCATGGTATTTCCAAGTGCAGAAAAACCACCTGCGCTTGTTTTTGTTCCAGAATAGCCTAAATATTCATTATGAACAGTACTACTTGCATCGTGTTGCCAGTTTACATCTATAAGTCCGGTTACGCCATGACCCGAACCACTTTGATGGCCTGAAAGAAACCTGAACCAGCCATCGGATGTGCTATTTTTTAATGGATCCGTATCATTAATATGATGATAACCTTTTGGAAAATCAGTTCCCACCATATGACATTTTGTGCATCCTTGTCTTGCACCCGGGAACCCGAACGATGGCGGGCTTGTACTGGCGTATAAATTTTTGTGACATGCATTTACACCTCCGCATGTTCCTCCACCAACATCTCCAGGAGCAGAAGACAGATTATCATCTCCATTTCCTAAAAAAACATTATGACCTTTTGTATCATTTTCAGAGCTTGCAACTCCTGTAGAGACCCAATAGAAATTACCGCCTGATAAAGGATTTGCAGGATAGCCTGTTGTATTAAATACAATTGGGACTTTTTGCCCCCCTGGCAAAGTTTTTATCGTCTCGCCATCTGTTGAACTGTGACAGCCAAGACAGGTAGCATTTAACAGAGTTTCATTAGGAGTATTTAGAGTTCCCGAGCCTCCCCATGGGGTATCACCACGATTCATAGCCTGTCCATTTTGACTGTTGTGCATTGTATGACAATTAACACAGGGACCGGTAACTTTTGCATAAAGCGCTGTTGTAAAAATCAAAGAAGAAATTATAAAAAACAAAAAACCTAGTTTACCTGGTTTACTTAGTTTACTCAGTTTATCGAGTTGGAATATCTGAACAATTATTTTCAACCATGTAAACAGTGTAAACTGAGTAAACTGAGTAAACTGGGTAAACAATGTTAACTGTGTAACTTTTTTTATTTGAGTTGATTTTTTCATACTCTATGCCCTTTGCTCTTTGCTCTTCGCTCTATGCTCTTCGCTTTATTACCTTTTATGGCATTGAATACATAGTTGCCTTTTTCTATCAAAATAAAGCATAAACTCTGCTTTAGCTGAATGCATACTGTGACATGTAAGGCAGGTTAAAGGTTTCCCGTCTCTTGGGTCTTTTGTGTCTTTTCCAAGTGGATGGGTTACCTTATGCTGCCCTTCATGACATCTTGCACATGATAAAATTTCATCGGATTTTAAATATAATCTGTTCTCAGAGTGAGGAGGAATATGACACTGAAAACATTTTCTATCTTTTACCGGAGTGCACCTTATTTTTTTCAAAGCTTTTTCCATAAGAATAGTCTTCTTTTCGGTATTCTCATGACAGCTTGAACATACTTCTGTTTCTCTTGCTGTTAGATTCTTATCTTGTGAAGCGTGTTGACTGTGACACATTAGACATTCTGCCTTTTCCTTTATTAAATGTTTGTCATTTGCTTTTAAAACAAATTTATCTTTTTTATGGCAACTGAGACATAAGTCTGTAACCTTCATTTTTACCGAGACGTTCTTATCAGTAGCAAAAGGATTGTGGCATTGTTCACACTTCATATCAAGAAATTCTTTATGTCCGTATGGTCCAAGTAATCCTTTTTTATCAGAAGCATGACCGCTGTGGCACGAAGTGCATTTCATATTTTGAGTATATTGATTTATGGAAACGCCATTTATTGAGCACTTAACTGGATGGCATTTCACACAAATTTTAGTTGATGAATCAACAAGCTGGTTTTCTGTAGAAGATGCATGTGGCTCATGACATGACGCACATTCTCCGTTCTTAAACGGTTTGTGCACTACTACCTTTTTAAATTGTTCCTGTAAAGACTCATGGCACATCCAGCATAATTTTTCCTGCTCTTTTATAAGAAGATGCTTAATAGCTCCACTATGTGCATAATGGCAATCCGTGCATAGACCTCTTTTTAAAACATGATGAACATATTTATTTTTTAGTGAATTCCTTATTTTTTCATGGCATCCGAGACAAAGCTTATTTATGTCTTCTTTAATTAATCCTTTTATATCTCCTGAATGAGAATTATGACAGGAATTACATTTGCCTTCTTTAAAAGGTGAATGAACAACCGGATCAGAGAGTTTATCTCTCATTTTTATATGACATTGATAGCATAAAGCCGGCACACTGGCTTTTAAATCGCCTTGTTCAGCAAAAACAAAACCACCCCAGGTCAAAATAATTGAGGTTATGGCTAAGATTAAGATTCTAAATCCTGAACTGTGGACTTTGAACTTTGAACTTTGAACTTTTTTATTCATGGCAACTCCTGCAATCTCCTTTTGCAAAAGGAGCATGTTTTATATTTCTTAATAACCCTGGCTTTTCTGTAACATGAGGTTCATGACATGGCAGACATTTTGTTATTCTGCTTATAGGTTTTAAATGAACTTTTAATAGAGTATTACTATCAGCAGAGTGGCATTTTGTACATAATAACGGATCTTTTTCATTTAAAAGATGAATAATATTTGAATAATGAGGTTTATGACAACTTAGACAATCACCTGAATCAAAAGCAATATGTCCTTTTCTTAAATTTGTTTTAACAATTCTTTCATGACATGATAAACACAATTCTTTTGGCTTATTTAAAAGTAGCTTTCCTGTTTTTGTTAAATGAGGATTATGGCATGATGTACACTTCCCTTCTTCCACAGGAAGATGTTTTTCGCTTAATTGTTTAATCTCTGTTTCCATATTTTTATGACAGCTATAACATAAATCAGTCATTGTATTTTTAGTATTTGCAACAAATTCACTTGCATGGGGGTCATGACATATCAGACAGGATTTTTTCTGAAATGGTTTATGCATTGTAACTTCTTTTGAATCTGAAAACATTGCTTCATGACACTTAGTGCAAATTTGTTCATTTGAAACATCAAGAAGGTTTCTATATTGTGATGAATGAGGTTTATGACATGACATACACTTCTTATTGTTAACAGGTGTGTGTATATATGTTTTGAAAAATTCTTTTTCTTCTTTCTTGTGACATGTATAGCACAAATCAGTTGCTGCTACTTTTAATATCCCTTTTGTATTTGTACCATGAGGGTCATGGCATTTCTGGCATTCTGCTTTTGAAAATGGTATATGCAGATTGCCGTCTTTTAACTCCTTTTCAGTGTTTACATGGCAACCAAAGCAAAGATTTTTCTGCTGGGATTTTAAATAGAATTGATTCTGTGATGAATGTGGATTATGACATACTGTACAACCCTTTTCTTTCACAGGTTTGTGCTGTACAGAGACTTTAAGAATATCGGTCTTTTTCTTATGGCATGTAAAACATAGAACATTGGTAGATTTTAGTATTATTTTATTATAATCTGACGCATGAGGATTATGACATTCAAGGCATTTTCCTTCGTCAAGAGGTTTATGACGGTAAGCTTGCTTAAAAGACATTTCTTCTTTCTTATGACAGTTGTAGCAAAGTGTTACACCCTTTACTTGTAAATCAAGCGGGTTAGGATCACTTGATTTTTTATGGCAGGAAGAACATTCTCCTTTTTTCATAGGACTATGCACTGACATTTTAAGAAGTTTATTATCAGAAGAGCTATGGGGTGTATGGCATTCTGTGCATCTTCCTTTTTCAACAGGATAACCTTTATGTGAATTTTTAAAACTTTCCTTAGAAAAATCATGGCAGGTTTTGCATAATTCAACTTCCTTTTTTATAAGATTCTGACCGAATTCAGAACTATGAGGATCGTGACAGATAAGACATCCATCTGATAATGGTTTATGTTGCACTTTACGTATAAAAGCATCTTTCTTATGGCACTGGAAACATTGTTCATTTCCTGTTTTTCTTAAAAGATACTTATTATCAGATGCATGAGGGTGATGGCATGGTGTGCATTTACCCTGTTTTAAAGCTGAATGAACTGAAACCTTTTTAAGTACGCGTGTTTCAAAATCTTTATGACAGAGGATACATAATTTTTTTTGCTCTCTTTCTTTAAGGCTTAATACTGCAATTTTTCCATGTCTGTTATGACACGCTTCACAGTCTTTTTTTGCCATTGGTTCATGAATATACTTTTTCTGGTATTCAGGCAAAGTTTTTGTATGGCAATCAAGACAGGGTTTTGCGACAAAGCCTTTTCTTCTTGGTTCGGTTGTAGTACAGGTATAAACAAAGCATAATAATAATATTAAAAATAACTTTGGTATATGACTTTTTTGCATATTCTATCCTTTTCTCCCTAACAAGTTATAGAGTTTTTTATAAATTATCATTTAGCTTATGCTTAATGTCAAGTCTTATTTTCCTCCTTGCTTTAAAAGCTTATCTTCAAGCAATTTAATTTTTTCATCGTATATGTTTATACTCACATCTTTCTTTAATTTCCTTACAACCTGGTTTATATTTTCCTTAAGTTTTTCATTAAAACATATTCTATAAACTTGAGCCTTTACATTATCGAATTCCTCATATTCTTCTTTTGAAACTTCCTTCAACATATAAATTGCATATTCTGATTCATCAATTTTAATAATGTCTGAGAAATCTCCGGGTTTGAGTTTTTCCATGTTTCGCCTTAGTTGTTCTGGAAGTTCTTTTTCAGTAATCCATCCAAGTTCACCTGATTTCTGAGATAATTTGTCTTTTGACTTTCTTTTAGCAAGCCATGAAAAATCAGCTCCATTTTTAAGATTTTCCAAAATCTCATTTGCTTCTTTTTCGGTTTCAACAGTAATCATTTGCATTTTATATCTTAGAGGTTTCATAAAATCCTTTTTTTGTTTTAAATAGTAATTTTGCATTGTTTCTTCATTTATAATTATTTGAGGGAATATTATGTTCTTAATATAAATATTTTTTAATAACTGGTCTTGATACCTTTTAATCTTATCTTTGATTTCAGGAAGATTCTGGTAATTCCTTGATAGAGCTTCATGATCTATTAATTTACGCTCTATCCAGTTGTTAACAATAGCCTCGGGAGAAAATCTCTGTCCCTGTTTTCTTAAATCTCTAAAGGCTGAAACTTTCAATTTATCTTCACCAACTTCTGCTACAATTTGTTCAGGCTCTATATCTTCTTTATTTAATGTTTCTTCCGAAAGCAATTCTTTATTTATAAATATTTTTGCTTTCGCTCTTAACTTTTCTATACATTCGTCACCCTTTTCTTTTTCCTTCTGTTTCCTTAATCTTGTTTTAATTGTTTCTTTTAAATTATCAAATTCACTCTCTAAGGCTTCCTCTTTGTTTAAAAATAAAACAATGTAATATTTATCAGATATTTTTACAGGTTCTGTATATTCTCCCTGGTTTATCTTTGAAATCGCTTTATATATTTCATCATTCATTGAAACTCTTGTCTGAACAATTTCTTTATCTGCTTCTTTTGATGGATGAATTGAGTATGCTTTGACTATATCTTCAAACTTAGAACCGTTCTTTAAATTCATCATTATCTTATTAGCAGTATCTTCTGAATTGACTTCTATAAATTTATATTTAAAACGTTCATAATCCTTTTTAAATGCCTCTTTTACTTCTTCATCTGTAACACTTACTTTATTCAATACCTCTTCTTCTCTCAATTTCATCACAGATTCTCTTAAGATAAAAGCATCCAAAGCTGATACTACCTCGGGCAATTTATCCATTCCGGCCAGACGGGCATCATGAATTATAATCCTGTCATCTATCATTTTATTAACATATTGAGATAAATTAAGAGTTCCTGCAGAAGAAAGATCATCACGTCTATGGGATATTGTAAGTGAATAGATTAAATCCCCTTCTGTTACAGGTTCTCCATCAACAGTTGCAAGAACCAATTCCTTTTTATCAGAAGAGGCACAATTATTAAAAAGTAAGAATACCGCCAGAATAATGAATAGATTTAAATAAGTTATTGTCTCTTTTGTTTTCATCTTTCCAACTTTCTTGAATAAATTTCACAGCCTACTTAGTTTGCCTTGTTTACTAAGTTTGCTCTGTTTACATTGTTAAAATAGTTTAAGGTATTACAACTCGATAAACTATGTAAACCGAGTAAACTGTGTAACCGGGTTATTTCCATTTTGCTTTTTCCATATCTTTTACAAGTTTCTTAACAATTTTGTAAGCAGTGTTTTCAACTGACCTTATTCTTCCCCAATCAAGCATAAAAATATCATCATCGCCCTTGACATAATATGTCTCGCACCAGATCACTTTATTCTTTCTTGCATCAATTAACCTTGCAGAAATCTCTGCTTCAGGAGCAATATCTGTACCAGAACCACTGCGATACATATCAACAGAACCAACAAGCACTCCATCAATCCCTGCTTTTGCAGCTATTTCACTAACATGATTCAAGTCCAGTTCCCCTTTTTCTCTTACCCTTAAATCAACTATTAAACGTTTCACTTCTCCATATTCAATAGGAAGATATTTTTTGCTCTTAAATAACTCTGTCAAAAACATAAATGTTGTTATATTTCCTGAATCTTTAACTTTGCTCATATTTTGAAAAGGCATTACAGCTATCTTGTAAACATCCTCTGTCTCTTTCTTTGGGAATAATGTTGAGAAAGACTTTAAGGCTCTGTTTATTATTTTGTCTGCCAGCTTTTCAATTGAGTTTATTTTTCCGATTTCAAGAATTCCGGCAAAATCATCGCCGGTTCCAGCAGAATGTTCGGCCCACATAACTGAGCCATCTGAGGTACTTATAAGTCTCATGGTTAATCCGAATTGAGGATTATCACTTTTGTTATAAGTATTTATTGTCCCGGTAAGAATAGCCTTTACATTTAATTCTTTGCCCATTTTTATAGCTATATCCTGGCATACACAACCAGTTGTTCTGATTCTCTCTTTGATCATAAAATTATTCATACTTTCATCATCGAGAATCTCATATCCTTTTGATATTAGTTTATCCTTTAAAATGGGTATTGTTATTTTAATTGCCTCTTTATCTTCGCTAAAATTCTCAAAAGGAAATATAGCAATTTTAAATTTCTGAGATGGAAGATCAGCACAAACTTTAGAATATAAAGCGAAGAGCAGAGAGCATATAGCAAAAAATATAAAGTATTTTGCTCTTCGCTCTTTGCTCTTCGCTCTCGGCTCTTTGCTCTCGGCTCTTTGCTCTTTGCTCATTGCTCTACGCTCTTCGCTCTTTGCTCATGGCTCTTTGCTCTATGCTCTTTGCTTTTCGCTCTATGCTCTTTGCTCTTCGCTCTTTAATATTTATACAGCGTATGCACAGCATCCCTTACAACATGAAGAACTGTTTCACTCAGTGTTTCTGCTTTTGCTCCGAAGTGTTTAACCATGAAACCTGCGCCACCTCTTGTTCTTGTAGCAGACCAGATAATGCTTCCAGAACCTGTATCAGCCATCATTAAAGTTATAGTTACTTCTGGAGCAGATACATTTCCTTCTCTTACCTCTCCATATTTATTAACTGCTCCAAGAATAACTGCCTGAACATTCAGTGTCTTACCTATAGATTTTATTTGCTCGGCATTAAGAGACTGAATATTTTTAATTTTCATGCTATCAAGAGCAGCTACAGCATCTCCGGGAGGTGATACCTCAACAAGTCCAGTTGCAAGAAGTTCGCTTATTACAACATGCCTGACAGCGTCGGCAGCAAATCTGTCACTCGTAAGATTATCCAGTGGTAAAACCGCCACACGTTTTATATAGCTAAAATCAATATCCTGATTAATATAAAAGTCAGGATTCGCCTTGCCTCCGCAACCACAAATAATTAATAACACGCTTAATAAAAATAATTGTTTTAAGTATCTCATATCTTTATACCTCTCATCAAAAACAGTTTACTCCGTTTACCCTGTTTACTTGGTTTACTTGGTTAAAACCGTTCGAACTGTGCAAACTATGTAAACCATGTAAACTAAGTAGACCGTGTAAGCTAAAATATTGTTTTAATAGCATCTTTTACGACTTCTCCTGCTGTTTCGCTCAATGTTTTACCTTCAGAACCAAAGTGTCTCATCCAGAAATTTGGACCTTCAGAAGTTTTTCTTATTGACCAGAGGACATTTCCTGTTGATGTTTCTATAAGTCTTAGATTTATAGTTACTTCAGGATAATTAATATTAACACCCCTTGAAATACCATAATATTCAACAGAACCGGTCATTACAGCGTCAGAGCCTGTTGAAGTTCCTATTTCTTTAATATCGGAGAGCTTTATCATGCTGATTGATTTTATTTTCATGTCTTTAATCAATCTCGAAACCTCTCCCGGTTCGACAACCTCTATCCCTCGTGATATTATTTCTGCTATAACTATTCTCCTGATTTTTTCTCCAGCTATTTCTTCTGTAGAAAAATTCTCAAATGGTAAAACAGCTATCTTTTTAATATTTTTAATATCAGTATCAGACCTTACATAGTGCTTCTGAGTCCCGCAACCATATACGAAAACAATGAACAAGCAAAGAGCAGAGAGCAGAGAGTATAGAGCAAATCCCCCCCCGCTCCCGGCTCTTTGTTCTTTGCTCCCGGCTCTTTGTTCTTTGCTCCCGGCTCTTTGTTCTTTGCTCCCGGCTCTTTGCTCTTTGCTCTTTGTTCTTTGCTCTTTGCTCTTTGCTCTTTGCTCTCGGCTCTTTGCTGCTTTTATTACCAGAACCTGCATGTAAGGTTTCCTCCGATGTTATATGTTTCTTTTTTTACGTCTTCTTTATCATATGTGTAAGAATAATTAAGCTGTAATTCAAGAAATTTTGTTATATACCAGATTAAATAAGTACTTATGTTATGCAATATTCTTGATTTCTCTTCCATAAAATTATGTTGATAAGATGCATTCATTCTAACAGCGGGCAGGAAAAGCCAGTCAATCATAATTCCTTCAGAGGAATTTGTATCTCCATCTGAATCAGTAACTTTCATTGTTCCAGATATACTGAAAAATCTACCCGGACGATAGGTTAAAATAAAACCGCCGTCCATTAGATCCGAAGATGTAGCTCCTGTTGTTCTACTATATCCATATGAAAGGTTTGTAGATATTTTTGCAGTAAGCCGTGCATCAATTGTTCCTCTGATATATCTCACCTTGGTGGTTAAATCTTCAGTGGGAGTATATGAAGTATAAGAAGATGAAGGATTTTCAATAGCATACGTTTTTGTTTGAGTATAACCAAAATCAGTTATCATATTAACATCTCTGTGTAATTTTGAACCAATTGTTAGAAGATAAAGGTCATTCAATGATTGCTTTTCACTGAAGGTATAGCTAATTGTCCTTATAAACGATAGATTAGCATCAAGAGTTAATAATGGAGTATAACTGAAGTTTATGCCATATGTATCCGACATAATATCAGATTCCTTTTTATTATCAAAAGATTCATTCTTCTGATAGCGCAAGGTTGTTGTCAAAGGTCTGAACATCTGCCATGAAACATGCCCTCCATATGACCTATTTACATTTATTCTAAGCTTTTTGTCTAATTCAATTTCTGGCTTGCTAAATAAATTCTCAAAAGCTCCACCTGTTGCTTCAAAGAAAGATTCGGGTTCCTGATCTGTACGGTTAAGGAAATAGTTCAAAGAAAGGGTTACAGTTCTAACCGGTTTTATAACTGTTCCAAGACTTACTCCATTTGATATATAAGTGATAGTATCGGTTATTTTTCCTGTTACAGGTACAATTTCAGTGCCAGAAGCTTCTATTTCTGTAACCAGAACATCAGATATAGAAGCTGTGTTTAGAGTAACAATTTTAAAATAAAGAGCCTTCTGAGGGCTTATAAATTTTATCTTGTACATATAAATATCATTTAATTGCTCTCTTTTATAGTCAGTTTCAACAGGCTGAATCTCCACCTTTGACCATGAACCTATCATATTTGAATCACTTCTATATACTTCAATATCAGTAATTGTTCCTTGAAGATTAGTTTCTGTACGAACATCTTTATTTACATAAAGAATAATTTTATTTACAGTATCCGTATTTGAGATAAGATGCACTCCTATATTTTGATTTCTATTTCCATTGAAACCGATATTAATAGTCCCTGATGATGTAGAAATAGGAGTAATATAATTTTTATCTATAAGCCCTGCAGCAGGATTCAGTGTATCAGCAGAAGGCTGGGTATCTGTGCCTGATGCATAAAGCCCCTCCTGGGCATATCTTAATTTGTCTATTTCTGTTCCTGCAGGAGCAAAAGTCTGATTTTTATTTTTGACATAATTTCCCTGTAGTCCTGCTGTTATGCTGAAATTATTTCTAAAAAAAGTAGGATTGAAATTGATAGAATATGAAGCATTAAAACTATCATTTATTGTTTTAGTCGTAGAAGAGGTAGGAGTTTTCATTTCATCTCTGGTATATGTAAGATTATAAGAAAACTTAGCTGCTCTATAATTATAGTCATACCATGTACTTCCGGCATATTTGGTATTTGTGCTATCAAGAACTTTTGGCGAAAGATGATCGTAATCTTTTTGATAGTCTGCCTGTAGAGATAATGAAGGAAGGTTTTTGGGCTGTAGATTAAATCTTGAATAATAATATTCTGTTGTTCTTCTTTCATCATTCGAAAGGCTTGCTGAATTCCATTGTTCAAGTCTTCTTGTCCCTAAATCAAAACGATAAAGAGGATTCTGCAAGAATATATCAAGAGCAGGTTCTATAGCTCTAAGATAATTACTTGTCTTATTGCCTTTTTCATCTTTCGTATGGCTGTCATTTAAGGTTGACCTGAGATATAACTGGTAAGAGATTAAAGGGGTAACTGATTTATCAAGCCTGAAATAGTAATTCTGTAAAAAACTGTTTGATGATTCTGTCCTTGAACCATCTTCATATTGTTTTGTATCAGTATAATTAAAATTAAACCACGCAGATGGCCCCTCGGCATATGCATTTGAAAAAGCAAAGAGCGAAGAGCAAAGAGCGAAGAGCAGAGAGCAGAGAGCAATAAGAAAAAAGTTAACACGGTTTACATGGGTTACATAGTTTACTCTGTTTACATGGTTTATACGGTTTAAACCGAGTAAACAAAGTAAACTGTGTAAACTAAGTAAACTGAGTGAACTTTTTTTCTTATAACCCATACCTTTAAGAAAACTTCCTCCTTAAATATTCAAGTCCCTCAACCCCCTTTTTTGTTTCCTTATGTCATTTCAACTTTGTAAACCGGGCAAACTATGTAAACTATGTAAACTAAGCAAACCGTGTAAACTATGTTAACTGTGTTGACTTTCAATAAGGAAACATTGCTATACCGTATGGATTTTTACCAACTGGTATAACCTTTTCTTCAGATATAGTTGTTTTATCAACAACAGTAACAGAGTCATCTCCTCTGTTGACTGTATATATTTTTCTGCCTTCAGGATCCATGATAAAAGATTTTGGTGAAGTTCCAACCTGAATATTTGCAATTACTGGCGATACAGTTGTTCTTGCTGCACTGAATGCTTCTGAAAAAGGCCTGATTACCGTGATTTCTGATGGATATTCTTTTAGCAAATAAAAGCGGTCAATATCAGGGTCTGGAATTATGCCTGTTACCTTAGTTCCAACATTTGCTATCTCGCTGACAACACCGCTTTCATATCCTTTTGCTATAAGAACTATGTCGATAACTGACAGGTTGTCATAATTATAATTTCCAACATAAACTTTTCCACGCTGATAATCAACTGCAAGGGTAACCGGAGACCATTGAACCGGAAGTAAAAAGATTTTTTCAGGCTTTAATTTTTGAGAATCCATTTTAATTAAAGTCACATCTTTTGAATTTTTGTTTGCAACATAAACATTAAAGTATTTATCCCTATAATTTCTAAGTGAATTAAAATCCTCGAAACTCAAGAATCTTGTCTGCTGTAAAATATCCAAAGGCGGATCCGCGACAATATATACAGGATTATTTCCTGTGTTTATCTTGTCAATCTCCTGATAAGTTGCACTGTCAACAACAGAGACATTATCCGAACCATAATTGGCAATAAAAAGAAGTTCCCTCTCAGGAGATATTTTTGCAACTGTAATGCTCTCGGGTGAATTTCCAAAACGTAACGGAATTTCGGTTTCAACCTTATGCGTGGTTGGATTTATAACAGAAACACTTCCAGAAACTGAATTTACAACATAAACTCTTGGTTTTTCTCTGATCTGACTGACTGCAATACCTCTTGGTTTTTTGCCAACCATAATATTTGCAACTACATCATCTGTCTGCCTGTTAATAACAGAAACATTATTGGAATCTTCATTTGTAACATATATAAGAAGACTGCTTAATTCAGGTGATTGCGTCTTTAAAGAAAATATCGGATTAAACTGGAAACCATCTCTAATAGAATTATCTGAATTCCATGTTAAAAATAAAGGAGAGCTTTGATTTCTTATGACATTTAAATCAATATCTAATGTCAACCATTCAGATGGGATTGAAAGACTCGCTGTCCTGCCCTCTTTCTTTAATATTGCATCTTTTATCTTGAATTGAAGCTTTTTGTATCTTCCTTGAGGAATATTAACCTCGCCTAAAATTATCTGTTTGTTAGATAAAGAAATTGAATTTATCTTTAATGGCTTTGAAGACACTTCCTTTGGTTCATTGTTTTCAGAAACTATTTGTATTGATTGAATCTCAAAAGTTATGTCAGTTGATACTTTTTCAGTGCCTTTAAGATAAATAATTACCTGTCCATCAGATATTCCACCTGATGTTATATGTTCCTTAACAGAAGAACAGCCAAAAGGCAAGCAGAGAGCGAAGAGCAAAGAGCAAAAAGCTAAGAGCATAGAGCGGAGAGCTGAGAGAAAAGGACGGGGAGCAAAAAGCAAAGAGCGTAGAGCGTAGAGCGTAGAGCAAAGAGCATAGAGCATAGAGCTTAGAGCGAAGAGCAAAGAGCGAATTTCACTAAACACAACTCTATAACCATTGGAAAAAATCCAAATGTTTAGTCCTGCAATTTTTTTATAAAACCGCTTATCATTCGACATAATTCCTCAAGTTCCAACAATACCTTTTCTTTGACATTGTTTTGTATATATTTCCTTTTTTCAAAAATAATCATCATATTTGCGTTTTCAAAACATGATCTTTTAGCAATATTTAAAAATTTAATAAAATCCTTCCTTGAATTACTTCCCGATCCTTCAGCAATATTATTCGAGATTGACAGAGCAGCTCCTCTTAGCTGTTCAGCAAATCTATATAACTTTTTATCTTCGATATCATCTGAAATATCAAACAATTCTTCTGCAATATCAATTGATTTCTTCCATATGTCTAAGTTCTCAAACCTAAACATTTCTCTTTGCTCTCCGCTCTAAGCTCTATGCTCTTAGGTCTTTGCTCTTCGCTCTTTGCTCATTCCTTTACTTCAAACACCTGTATTCTGTCATTGAAAGTATCGGCTACGAGTAATCTGCCTGATATGTCAACTGCTATATCTCTTGGATGCTGAAACCAGCCTTCTCCCCAGCCAAGACCTCCAAACTCTGTGAGGTATTTTCCTGTTTTGTCATATATTGAAATCGTATGCCTCATATAATCATCTATGTATATCAGACCTTTTTTGTCATCAATAGCAATAGATACAGGTCTGCTTAATTTTCCTGAACCACCGCCTTTTTCACCGAATTTGAAAAGAAATTTTCTATTTTCATCATAAACATAAACACGGCTTTCTTCTTCGCTTAAAATATAAATCTTGCCTTCATTATCAATTTTTACATCAATTGTTTTTACCTTCTGACTGTTTTCCTCTGGAGAAATCGTCTCAATATATTTCCCGTTGCTATCAGTTATTATTATTCCCGGATAACTATTGCCAGCGATATAAAGATTTCCTTTTTTATCAGAAGATATTCTATATGGCATGAACTTATCACAATCTTTAAATCCTTCAACATAAATATCTTTTTGCCATATCAGGCATGGATTATAAACAGATATCCTGCATTTTTTATGTGATTTGCTTTGTCCCTGAATAACATACACATAGCCAGCGCTATCTACTGTCAATGCCTGCGGAGCATCTATATCATTTCTTTTATCAAGAGTTATAATTGGAAATAAATCTGCTGTATATATAATTATCCTTCCCATTCCATCAATTACATATATCTCATTTTTTACAGGTTCAGAATATACAAAAGAAGGATAACGTATTCTCAAGTCCTCTTCATCTGTGCTTATATAATTCAGATAATTCACAGATGGGTTAGCATAAGCAAAATTAGCAAAAATTGATATTATGAACTGAAATATTATTGCTTTTGATATTAATTTTATGTTTTGCTTCTTACACATAACTAAACCACCTTCGTTAAACCTCTTCATTTTTTTCATTTAGCTGTAAGACCTTCGTTATTACCCTACCTTCTAACTAATTCATTTTGGATACCACGATCAAGTCGTGGTATGACTGAATAAGAAAGAGCCTCGTTTAGTTCATCCTTTCACAAACTGTTTTAACTGACTTAACCATGTAAACTGTGTAAACCAAGTAAACTATGTAAACTTTTTAGATGGTTTACAAAAATGGGTCAGTATAAATAAACTGACCCATTTTCTGAATTTTCCTATCCCGTCCCTTACCTCTGCAAGTGATGACATCCAAGACAGCCTGTTGTTCCTCCTCCACCGGCAGACATTGTTGCATAATCCCATCTCAAAATATCATTGTAAGGTGTTCCGTGAGCTCTGTGGCAGGATACACAGGTAACCCTTGCGCCTGTTGTCGTATAAGCGGTAGTTGTTGTAGCAGAAGTATATTCAGCGCCATTAAAACCAAAAGGATTATTCTCATAGTCAACAGTAACAAGTGCCATATTCCATCCTGTTGCAGCGGATAACAGGTTTTCGGTAGGATGTCTTATCCATGTGCTTCCATTATGCACATCGGTATCACCATGAAAATCGCCATGACATAATGAACACAACGCACTGATAGAATCTCTCGCAGTATCATTTATTCCGGAAGTCGCATAATAGACGTTATGATTGGTTGATGTTGCGCCGCCAAGTTCCCAGTTGCTTGAGCCTTTTCCTTGAATTGCAGTAGATGCTGCACCATCATAGAATTGTAAATAGCGGTATCCTTGTTTCCATCCATGATGGAATCCTCTTATTCCAGCATCACTTCCAGCCTGGGTATGATCTCCATGGCAACCGAGTGTACCGGCACAGGTCAATTGAGCTGCTCCAGCAGGTTCTGCATATCCGCCACTTTCAGCGCCAGGTGTAGCATTCAATAATTCAACCTCTTCACGTGTCCATGAAATATCTCTTACATTATGAACTTTGTGATAGTCACCTGCTGCTGCATCAACTACAGTAGCTTTGAATGTGCCACCTGCTGTCATATCGGTTCCTGGTGTACCAAAAATATTCGGGGCTCCAGAGCCTGCAATTAATCCAGCATGACAACCTGTACATGAAGCTCTTGTAAGGTGTCCATAAGGTGTTGTAGAGTTATTGCCAGCATCATCTTTCGCCATTGGAGCATTGTTCTGGCTATTGTGCATTGTATGGCATTTGTCGCACCTACCTGTTACCTTTGCGTAAGCAAAGCTTGAGATAAGACCGAGTGAAAGCATTGTAATTAAACCTACTAATAAAATCTTTCTCATATTTTTCACCTCCTTCCTTTTATATATAAGCTAAAAGCCTGCCAGCCTTTATCTTCTAATTTATTTATATTTTGCTAATTTACTTTTGCTTTATAATAATTTCCTTTCCATTGCAACCGTGTAAACTGTGTAAACTAAGTAAACTATGTAAATTGTCTAATTTATATAAACGCAATAAATGTACCACTCCACATTGAATTAGAATTATTACAAATTGTTAGCTTATGATTAAATATAATATTTATGGCATGGTATTTGTCAAGGTAATTTTATCTTATGCTTAATTATAAATTTTAGCTAAATTCTCATTTTTGAGAATGAGAATGAGAATGAGAAAAAATATTGAGAACCTGAGTTATGATATAATTTAAATTATGATAGAATCGAAAGAACTAAAGAAAAATTCCAATGAGATTAAACAAATAAGAAAAATTCTTTCGAGTTTAATAAAAACTAAGGAATACCTACTTGTTGTTTATTTATTTGGTTCTTTTGCAAAGAATTCAGAAAATGAAAAGTCAGATATAGATTTAGCTTTTGTTTTTAATGAAAAATTTTATAAAGAAGACCCTTTTAGAGCCTTACAGGAAGCTGAACTATTAGGAGCAGAGATAAATAAAAAGACAAATAAAGCGGTAGATGTAGTAGTTCTCAATGGCGCTTCTTTAAATTTTGCATATCATGTTGTAAGAGAAGGAATTCCCATTTATGAAAAGAGAGTTGTTGAGAGAATTATCTATGAAGTAAATTTAGATAATAAGTATCAAGATTTTATACCTTTTATTAAAGAACTAAGGGAATTAAAGAAGGGAAGTCTTATTGGAAGAGATTAATGCAAAAATCGCTGTTGTTCAGGAAAGAATAAGAAGGTTATCAAACTTTTCAAGTCTTTCTTTTGAATCTTATCTTAAAGATTTAACAGTCAGAGATGCTATAGAAAGGAATATTGAGGTTGCTATTCAAGCATGTATTGATATTGCCAGAATAATAATCAAAAGGGAAAGATTAAGGGAACCTGAAGATAATAAAGGTGTATTTGTTGTTCTTGCTGAAAATAATTATATTAGTGAAAAATCTTTGAAATTTCTTATCCCAATGGCTGGCACGCGTAATGTTCTTGTTCATGGCTATGATAAAATTGACGACTCAATTATTTTTGGTGTATTAAAAAAACATTTATCAGATTTTAACTTATTTATAAAAGATATTGAAGAAAGATATTTAATTAAAAAAACTGGTGATTAGCCTAATTTTGATGTTATTTTTTTGTATGACAGAAGAGGCAGCCTTTTTTATCCTTGCTTCCTGCTCCAGCCTCTGAATAATCCCATCTAAGTATATCAGGATATGGGCTTGCATGGGCTCTATGGCATGAAAGACACATTATAATGCTGTCTGAATCCACTGTATTTTCGTTACCTGTTGGATTCTGATAGGCAACTGGAGATTCAAGACTGTAATTCACATATCCCTGATATTCTGAACCCGCATAACCTCCATGAACACCGCTGAATGATATGTCAGAGGGATGCCTTCTCCAGAGAGAATTATATGCATGACCAACTTCTTTACTTCCCCCGAGATTAGGATTCGGATGAAACTTTCCATGACATTCTCCGCATAAATAACTTATTGTGTTCATTGAATCATGTGTCTGATCTCCCTTATAGCCGTTATGTTCCGATTCACTCGCAAGATATTCCCAATCTTTATGTTCTTTTCCAACAATTCCATAAAGAAATCTATAACTTTTTCCAACTGTTGAACCATCAATGGTACTGTCATCTTCATGATGTGCTCCATGCATTGCCCCAAATTCATCTTCAATGGTTCTATTGCCATGGCATCCATACATACCAGAACATGAAAGCTGTTTGTACGAAGGCCAGTTAGAAGGTCCTGTTCCGCCCGGAATATTTACACTTTCAAGAAAACCCGGCGGAGTATTCATTGGAGGACTTTCAATTAAAGATATTCCTTTAACATTATGTCCTTTTGAATAATCAGGATTAAACGGGTCGGCTACATAATAATAATTTCCACCAGCAAGATCTCCACTCTCCATGTGATGAATAACCTGTGGAACTCTCATTTTTCCTTTTTTAATAATATTTTCTGTGCCAGATGGGCTTTGACCATGACAGCCGAGACAACCGCCTATAGTCATAGACGGAAAAGGCCCTTTTTGATAAGCATATGTAACTTCTGCTCCTTCTTTGCTATAGTGCATTGAATGACAATCCTTGCATTTCCCTTTAACACGAGCATCAACAACAGAAACAAAACAGCAAAGAGCAAAGAGCATTGAGCATAAAACATAAAGCGTAGAGTTTAGAGCGTAGAGCTTAGAGTCTTTGCTCTTCGCTCTTTGCTCTTTGCTCTTCGCTAATTTTATTTTCCCATATGACATATCAAACATCCATTTTTTCCGTTTTCATTTGTATAAAGATTTTCATAGTTCCATCTTAAAGAAGAGTCATAAGGTCCCGCATGCGCAAGGTGACATGAAAGACACATAACCGAATCTTTTCCTGTGTTAATTTCCGAACTTGAAGTAGTACTTAAAGTTTCACGTGCAACAGGCGCATTAACATTATATATTGTATAATCTTCGTAACCCTGTTTGAAAGGTATTGGAACACCTACAGGATGCCTGAACCATCCACTTCTATTATTTTCAATATCATGGAAAGAACCATGACATGAGATGCAAATCATATCGATAGACTTTGAATATTCATTATGTTTATTTGAATTTGCTTTTTGATTCCAGTCTTTGTCCTCAAACCCTGTTACACCTTTTGTATTGGATGTAATCTTTAAAAATCTATAACTTTTTGCGGTTGTGCTTCCATCAATTGGCTTATCAATCGCATGATGTGTACCAACTATCGCTAAAAAGGGGTCATCAATATTTCTATCACCATGACATCCATTTGAACCAGCACACATGAGATTTTCTCTATGACTATAACCAATGCTTGATGGATCCTTTTTCCTATTGTATCCTGGCGGGTCATTTCTAAATTTCATATCACTTGAAGCAATTCCATAAACATTATGTCCTTTCCTATCACCGAAATCCTTCCCAACATAATAGAAATTACCACCGGCAAGAGAATTTACAGGTAGCACTGTATTATGAACTACGGGAACTCTATTGCTTCCAAGATTTTTTATTGTATCGCTAGTTATATTTGAATGACAATTAACACAAAACTCATTTTTTTGAACATACTGAAATGCTTTTTTTGTATAAGTTTTCTCCATCATTCCAGGATAAAGATTATGGCATACATCGCAATCTCCACCAACAGTTGCCCGCACCTCTTGAGAAAAAATTATTAAAATAAATAGTAACGTTAAAATTAAAATATTCCTTATTTTCATATTCATAAATTTAAAATGCAACAATAATACCAGATTATTGTTTGAAGAATAATAAAGCTTAAGCTTAATTTATCAATTATATATCATCAAAGTCAATTAATATCTTCTTTTGCTTAAACAAATTTTTATTACTTTTATTCAAATTTCTCTTATATTATATTGACTTCTAAACTTATAAATAGACATAATATTTAAATATGTAATTTTAAAAAATTTAGGAGATTACGATGTTAAATGTATCAGACTCTGCTGTAAAAAAATTCAAAGATTTTATAAATGAGCAAAAACTTACCGGTCATGGCATAAGAATTCTTGCAGTGCCAGGTGGTTGAAGACCTTCCCTGACTATGGACATAGTCAAAGATGCTATAGAGGGAGATGTTACTCTTGAGAGAGATGGCCTGAAAGTTTTTTTACAAAATGAAGCAATAATGTGGTTCCCGAATGTGACTATAGATTATTCCGATGAAACAGGATTCTTCTTATCAGGAGTCGATGCCTGTTCTTGCTCTTAAAATAATAAAAAAATCTAAAATTATGCAATACCTACTTATTTTTTCCCTGTTGATATTTTCTTTCAACGCATCTTCTTATGCTTTCATTACTACAACCGATGAGGGGATTTGTTCACCTGATGCAGAAAAATCAAAAGAATGTCTTGAAAATGAAAATATCATTCAACCACCTGGCTCAGAAAAAGATTTTAACAAACAAAATATACGAATTGAAAAGAAAAAGGATTCAAAAGTTTCTACAACTCCTGAAAATATTTCTGCACAGACAAAACATAAAGTAATTATTTATTTTTTCTGGGGAGATGGATGCCCTCATTGTAAGGAAGAAAAAGCTTTCTTTTCAAGAATTAAAGAAAAATATAACCTTGAAATTAAAAATTTTGAAGTCTGGTATAACAAAGAAAATGCTGATTTCCTTAAGAAAACTGCAGAAGCCTATAAACTAAAATCTTCTGGAGTGCCTGTTACATTTATTGGCACACATTCATTCATAGGTTTCTCAAAAGATAAAGAGTATGATATTGAGAAAGCCATTCAGGAGTGTTCTGATATAAAGTGTGTCGATCCCGGACTTATAGCTTCTGGCAAAATTTCAATCGAAAACATAGTGCAAATACAAATTACAGGAGAAACAACCAAAGAAGTAGAATGTACAGAAAGAAGCAAGAATGTTGACATTCCATGGTTAGGCAGGGTTGATGCGTCGAAATTATCTTTACCTGTAATTACAATTGTAATAGCAGGTTTGGATAGCTTTAATCCATGTGCATTTTTTGTGCTTTTTTCACTCTTAGGACTTCTTATACATGCAAGATCCCGCCAGAAAATGTTCATTATAGGCAGTATCTTTGTATTCTTCTCTGGTTTTATATACTTTCTTTTTATGGCTGCATGGTTAAATCTCTTCCTCTTAATGGGACAGGTTCAGATTATCACAATAGTTGCAGGCGTTATAGCAATTTTAATAGCAATTATTAATATCAAAGATTTTTTTATTTTCAAAAAAGGCATTTCTTTAACAATACCCGATAGTGCTAAACCCAGTCTTTTTGATAAAATGAGAAGACTTATCAAATCAAGTTCCTTT
Organism: Nitrospira japonica; assembly: GCA_020725385.1. GTDB lineage: Bacteria > Nitrospirota > Thermodesulfovibrionia > Thermodesulfovibrionales > SM23-35 > DYFC01. The sequence continues at coordinate 32,346 of DYFC01000047.1, forward strand.
GTATCGATAATTATAGGCACTACAGCGCTTGCAATAGCTGCTAATTCGTATGAATTATTATGCACTGCTGGATTTCCAATGGTTTTTACAAGAATATTAACCTTAAACAATTTAGGTAATCTTACATATTACGCCTATCTGTTACTTTATAACATTATTTATGTAATACCTTTATTTTTAATTGTTATAAGCTTTACAATAACACTCGGCAAAAGACAGCTAAGTGAATGGCAGGGAAGAGTGCTTAAATTAATTTCAGGGTTAATGATGCTCGGTTTGGGTTTGGTACTTTTGTTTGATCCAACAATATTGAGCAATACTTTAATTTCTTTCTCACTGCTTGCAGGAGCTTTGGTTTTATCTTTTATCTTAGTATTTTTTATAAAAAAATTTGGATACAAATAATCGCAATAACACGGTGACAATGTGAAAAAAGTCATGTTCATATGTACAGCAAATTCCTGTAGAAGCCAGATAGCCGAGGGATTCGCAAAGGAATATGGCAAAGGTATTATTGAAGCTTATAGCGCTGGAATCATGACAGCAGGTATTCACCACAGAGCTGCCACAGTTATGAAAGAAATTGGCATAGATATATCAAAACAAGAATCAAAAGAAATAGATGCGGAGTTACTCTTAAAAATGGACTATGTGATTACTTTATGTAGTTATGCAGAAACATTCTGTCCTAAATTCATTCCCGGTATTAATAGATTACACTGGCCGATTAAAGATCCTGTTGGCACTTCAGGAAGTGAAGAGTTTATAATAAACGATTTCAGGCGTGCAAGGGATGAAATTAAAGAAAAAGTACTTGAATTCATCAACCAAATAAAAACATCCGGTTAATTCTCACACTCAAATCTTATTTGTCTTGATATTAAGGGGATTTGCTTTAGAATTCAGGGGTAAGATAGAATCTCAAATATGGAAAAAGGGATGGGATTCAGCGATACCTTCATGCAGTCTTATCCCTTCACTACTTAAACGACCTAACTTGAAAGGAGGTTTTTATGCCACAAGAATTTAAACCAGGCTGTGCCAGACCTACCGGTGGAGTAGTCGGAGAAAAAGAAAAAAACAAAAAAGAACAAAATGAGCAGATAACAAAAAAGGAGGAAAAGAATATGATTCTTATCGGAAGGAAAGCTCCGGATTTTACAGCTCCAGCATATCATCAAGGGAAATTTATCAATTTGCAATTATCGGAATATTTTGGAAAATGGATATTACTTTGTTTTTACCCGGGTGATTTTACTTTTGTTTGAGCAACAGAACTTTCGGCAGTTGCTGAAAAATATACTGAGTTTAAAAAACTTGGCGTTGAAATATTTTCGATTAGTATTGATAGTGTTTTTGTGCATAAAATGTGGAATGACCATGAACTTTCAAAGATGGTAAAAGGAGGTGTACCTTTTCCCATGCTCTCTGATACCGGAGGAAAAGTGGGAACGGTTTATGGTGTTTATGACGATAATTCCGGTGTTGAAACAAGGGGAAGATTTATTATTGACCCTGACGGAATAATACAGGGATACGAGGTTTTAACACCTCCTGTTGGAAGAAATGTAAGCGAGACTCTCAGACAAGTTCAAGCGTTCCAACTTGTGCGGAAAAGTAAGGGCACTGAAGCAACACCATCTGGCTGGAAGCCAGGGAAAATGACCTTAAAGCCCGGGCCTGAACTTGTTGGCAATGTCTGGAAGGTCTGGAAGACAAAAATGGCATTCGAATAATTTTCTAATTAACCCGAAAAATGCAGTTAGGATAACAAAGGAATAAAAAA
>DYFC01000048.1 GCA_020725385.1 Nitrospira japonica
AATCATTTTCAGTTAGATTTTTGATGAGGCAATTCGGTTAATTGACATATAGGAATTGTTATTTTTATACTTAACATGTGTTTAGAATAGCTATTATTGATGGCCAGGGTGGCGGAATAGGCAGCCTTATAGTGAAGAGGCTCAGGGATGAATTCGGGGATGAAATAGAAATTCTTGCGCTCGGCACTAATGCATCTGCAACGGCTGCCATGATGAAATCAAGGGCCAATAAAGGTGCGACAGGTGAAAATGCAATTATATGGAATACGAACCGGGTTGATTTAATTATAGGCACTTTAAGTATTGTGCTCCCAAATGCAATGCTCGGAGAACTTACACCAAAAATTGCAGAAACAATTGTTGCAACAAATGTTAGAAAAATTTTACTACCATTGAATCAGGAAGGAATAGAATTTGTTGGGCTTGAGAAAGAACCATTGCCCCATATGATAGAGAAAATTATAGATATTATAAGGCAGGAGACAGGAAAGGAGAGGTATAATGTGTGAAGCCAATGCTTATATTTATAAAAATGGCAAAGAAGAACTTTACCTTGAGAGTGTTGATATTATGGTACCCGAAGAAGGTCAGATATACCTTAAAAATCTTTTTGGAGAGCAGAAAGTTTTCGTCGGAAGAATTAAAGAGATTTCATTGTTAAAACATAAAATAGTTCTTGAAAACAAGTAATTTTTTAAACAAGTCAATGCTCCGCATAGCATCTCTCGATATTTCTAAATGCATACGTTGTGGCACATGCTGTAGAAAAGGAGGTCCTGTCCTTCACTATGAAGACAGGCAAATTATTCTAAAAGGGCATATCGGTTACCAGCATCTCATGACATTAAGAAAAGGTGAAAAAGTATTTAATCCTGTAAAAGAAGATTTTGAAAATCTTAAGGTTGAGTTGATAAAAATTAAAAATGCCACTGATGGAATTTCCTGTTATTTTTTTGATGAAACTTCAAATTCTTGTTTAATTTATGAAAATAGACCTATTGAATGCAGACTGTTAAAATGCTGGGATACTTCGGATATTATTAAGATAATCGGTAAAAATACAATAAAGCGCAAAGATATTATGAATCCGGATGACCCTGTTATTGAGATTATAGATTCACATGAACAGGATTGTCCCGGGCATGAGACAGAAGAGCTTTTATCCTCAATTAAACTAAGTGAAAGTAAACAAGTATTTAAAAGACTTGCGGGTATTTTACAGAAAGACCTGTCTATACGAAGATTTACTTTTGAAGACCTTAAAGTGAGCAAGGATTACGAGCTTTTTCTATTTGGAAGACCTATGAGCCGTATGTTAAAGGAAAGGGGGCTTACTGTAAAAAATAGTATTGACTAATTAATTTAAGCAAATTCTATACGATTCCCGCCTTTTGTTTTTGCTTCATAAAGCGCGAGCTCTGCTTCATTTATAAGTTTTTCTGGAGTTTCGATCGAAGGATCTGGAAGTCCTGCAATTCCTATACTCACGGTAATTTTTTCCTGCAAATCAGGAAATTCATAATTTGAAATTATCTGTAATATTCTTGAAGCAACCTGCGCTGTATCTTCCTTTGGTGTTTCTGGAAGCATCATAATAAATTCCTGCTCCCCCCATTTTGCTATGGTATCTATTCCACGAACACAGCTTTTCAGGAGTCTTGCTATTGTTTTTAAGATGTTATTTCCTTTGTCATGTCCGTAATTTTCTGAAATTTCGGATAAATTATCTACATATAAAATTAAACAAGAAAGGGGTGAACCATATCGTAAAGCCCGTCTGAACTCCTTCCCGTGAGATGATTCAAAATATCTTCTATTAAATAACTCGGTAAGAGAATCTGTTATTGTAAGATTTTCGACTCTTAAAAGTACTTCTTCAAGTTCCAGATTTTTTTTACGTAAAGCATCCTGAAGAGCCTTTGTTCTTAAGCATGCATATATTCTTGCATTAAGCTCGATTTCACTATAAGGCTTGGGAAGGTAATCATCGGCTCCTGCCTCGAGTCCTGTAACTTTTTCCAGTGTTGAACCCTTTACGGTTAAAACAATTATTGGAATTCCTTTTGTATCATCATTAGTTTTAAGCCAGCGTGCGACTTCGTTTCCATCTATGTCGGGTAGAATAAGATCAAGCAGTATTATATCGACATTCTGGGTTTTAGCCATTTTTATAGCTGATTTTCCATCCCTTACATAAAGTACCCTGTAACCTGTACTTTCGAGAAAATCTTTTGTTGCTGCAGCCTGTATTTTATCATCCTCCACAAGGAGTACAGTAGCTTTCGAAGTTTTAGGCATAGTTTTTATTCCTTTTATAACAAGATACTTTATTTTACTTATAAGCGCAAGCTAATAAATAATAATGCTTAAAAAATGATAAAATTTTTTATATTGTGAATGTTACCCCCTTAGATATTTTTAACTTAAGTATTGTAAGATAATACTTAAAAAATTCAGGAGGAGCAGATGGGAAAAGTAAAAAGTGCGCTTGAAATTGCTCTTGAAAGAGCGAATAAAATTGGTTCACTATCTTCTGAAGAAAAGAAGAAAATACAGGATGAAGAAAAGATTTCGAATATATTAAGTGACTATTTTAAAGGTAAAATTGATGCAAATGGACTCTGGCAAAATTTTAAGGAAATAGAATCTTCTTTACTACCAATCGCACAACAAAAGCTAATAGAAACTATTAGCATAAACAGTCTTCCTGAAGAAATTAGATCAAAAAAACAAGCTATACTCGCAATTGAGACTTTGAAAAAAGAGCCCGATACAGTTGTGATTGAATCAAGTCTTCAGGCTCTTGAAATGTTGAAAGAAGAATATGAGGAAATGAAAGAAAAAATAGAAGATGACCTGAAAAGACATATTGAAGCAAATCCACATTTAAGGATAAAGCAGATGAGGACATCTGATGGAAGAATAATTCAAATTGCATTATCAGTTGAAGATGCTGTAAAAGCAAAGCTTGAAGAGTTTCTTCCACAACATGAAGAACAGTATTTAAATGAATTCACAAATATTCTTGAAGAATTAAAGATGCAAATAAGGTAAATTTTACCTTTTACATTCAAACATTTACACGCTTACGCTTTATGTACTTGTTTGCTTGCGAACTTGTTTTTTTGTTTGCTCTCTGCTCTTCGCTATTAGCTATTTGTTCTTTACTTGGATAAATAGTAACTTAATTGATTTTCATCTAAAAGCTTACAAGCTTGACAGCTTGTTAGCTTTCAGATTACCCGCATCTTGTAAAGCCGCAGTTGTGGCATACAGCGCATCCGCCTTCGTGTTCAACGGCTCCTCCACATTCAGGACATGCCCCCATAATCATCTTTATTTTATTACTGTTGCCATTGCTTTTATTGCCTTTTGAATGGTATTTCTCAAGGGCTTTTGCGATTGCGTCAGAGCAAGATAGAATTTTTCCTCCATCATGCCATGCGGGGGAATGGCATGATATGCCTTTTAATTGTTTAATTACCTCTTCAGGTTCTATATTTGACCTGAAAGCAAGGGATACAAGTCTTCCAATTGCTTCTGATTGGCTTGCAGCACATCCTCCTGCTTTTCCCATTGATGTGAAGAGTTCAAATAAATGTCCGTCTTCATCTTCATTTATTGTTACATAAAGATTGCCGCAGCCGGTTTTCATGAATCTTGTAGAACCTTTTATTACTTCGGGCCTTTTCTTTGGAACAATTTTCCGGGAACTTCCACTTGCATGTTCTGCATCTTCTTTTTTCTTAGTTGATAACACCTGTTGTTCTCTCGATCCATCACGATAGACTGTTACACCTTTACATCCAAGTTTGTATGCAAGCAAATAAACTTCTTCAACATCTTTTGGTGTAGCATTATGTGGAAAATTTACTGTTTTTGAAACAGCATTATCAACGTATTTTTGAAAAGCTGCCTGCATTCTAATATGTTCTTCAGGAGTTATATCATGCGCTGTTACAAATATTGCTCTTACATCAGCGGGTATTTCGTCAAAATCCTTTACAGAACCTTTTTCTGCGATTCTCTCCATAAGTTCTCTTGACCAGAAACCACGCTCTTTTGCAACTTTTTCAAAGTGCGGATTTATCTCGATTAATTTAGTGCCCTCCATCACTGTTCTTATGTATGAGACAGCAAATAGAGGTTCAATGCCCGATGAACAACCGGCGATTATAGATAATGTGCCTGTTGGAGCTATTGTTGTTACTGTTGCATTCCTTAGCTTTATTTTTCCTTCAAATATGCTTCCTTCATAATTCGGGAACACCCCGCGTTCTTCAGCCAGTGCGGATGATGCATTTTTACCTTCCTTCTGTATGTACTCCATTACTTCTTCTGCTAACGTTATTGCTTTTTCAGAATTATAAGGTATTTTTAATTGAATAAGCATATCAGCCCATCCCATAATTCCAAGCCCAATTTTTCTGTTAGCTTTAGTGGTTTCTTCAATTTTTTTAAGCGGGTATTTATTTATTTCTATCACATTGTCAAGAAATCTAACAGCTTTCCATGTAATGTCTTTTAGCTTATTCCAGTCAACCTCGTAATTTCCCGGTGATGATTCTTTCAGCATCTTTGCAAGATTGATTGAACCGAGATTGCAGGACTCATATGGCAATAACGGCTGTTCACCGCAGGGATTTGTTGATTCTATTTTCCCTATATTAGGGGTTGGATTTGCTGCATTCACCCTGTCAATGAAGACAATACCGGGTTCGCCATTTTTCCATGCATGCTGGACAATCAGACCGAATACATCTCTTGCCTTGAGGGTGTTTGTAACTTTTTTTGTTCTCGGATTAATTAAATCATATGATTTGTCTTCTTCAACAGCCTTCATGAATTCATCTGTAATTGCGACAGATATATTGAAATTATTGAATTTTGAATTATCATCCTTGCAGGTTATGAAACTGAGAATATCAGGATGATCAACTCTCAATATCCCCATATTTGCACCTCTTCTTGTGCCTCCCTGTTTTACTGCTTCTGTTGCTGTATCAAATACAGTCATGAAAGATACAGGTCCAGAAGAAATTCCTTTTGTTGAACCAACTATATCACCATTTGGCCTGAGTCTTGAGAAACTAAAACCAGTGCCTCCTCCTGATTTATGAATTATTGCTGTATGTTTGACAGCGTCAAATATAGATTCCATTGAATCATCAACAGGCAGTACAAAACATGCACTAAGTTGACCGAGTCTTCTTCCGGCGTTCATTAAAGTAGGGCTATTTGGAAGAAATTCAAGTGAAGTCAGCATCTTATAGAAATCTCTTTCTATTTTTGCAACTTCTTCAAAAGATTTCCCGTATTGCGAATCAGCTATGGCAATACTTCTTGCCACTCTCCTGAAGAGGTCTTCAGGAGTCTCGACTATTTTTCCTTCTTCATTCTTTTTAAGATACCTTTTCTCAAGAACTTTTATAGCATTCTGCGAAAGATAAAATTCTTTTACTTCTTGCATTGCTCCCCCTTTTCTATTATTTATTAATATTTACTTGATCTTTGGATTTATTAATTAAGTTCGTTGAATGAATATGAATCCGCATTTTTTCGACTGCATCTTTACCTTCGATCGGACATTTATTTGTACATATATAAGGACAATTAAGACATTCAAGCCAGTTTTTGAAACCTTTACAAGATTCCATTTTGTGCCCTCCCGCCCTCTCAATAAGTTGTATTTAATTATTTTTATCAGAAATTAAACCACAATATATTGTATATGTCAAGTAAAAAAATAAAGGATAATAACTCCTTTAAATATATAAGATTTTTTAATGTTTCTGGATTTAAATAAAATATTCAGGCGGGAGTTCAGCAATTCTCGATAAAAAAAAGGCAAGATTCCTTAGTCGCCTATACTCTTAACCCCTCTTCATTTTAATTTCGAGTGAAGCGAGAAATCTTAACGCTTTCAGAATTCTCGGTGAATTGCTGCTGGTGATTGAATTATTTCTATCTTTTGATATAATTTGTTTAGCTAAAAATATGAAAAGGCATAGTACAAATGGAACAAAAAATAGATAAATTGAAATCTGATATAAATTTCTGGAAAAATATTTTTGATTCAATCACTAGTCCTGTATCAATACATGATCTAAATGGAAATATATTGATTTGCAATAAAGCGCTATTGCATCTCCTAAATAAAACCGAGAAAGAAATTATTGGCCGAAAATGTTATGAGATTTTCCATAATTTAAACGACTTCCCTTCCCATTGCCCTTTATTAAAAATGGTTTCTTCTGAAAAAGCGGAAGAAAACGAAATGGTAGCTGAAGCATTAGAAAAAATATTTCATGTATCATGTGCTCCTATATTTGATAAAGATGGAAATTTACAATACGCAATTCATGCTGCAACAGATATTACCGAACTTAAAGAAGCTGAGGAGAAAATTAGAGAAAGTGAAGAGACTTATAGAAACCTTTTTCACAATGCACAGGTTGGTTTGTTCAGAACAAGAATTTCTGATGGAAAAATTCTTGAAAGCAATGAACAGCTTGCGAAAATGTTTGGATATGAAACAAGAGAAGAATTTATAGCAAAATATGTTACTTCACCTAATTATGTTGATCCCGGAACAAGAGAAAAAATGCTTGAACTAATAAAAAAGAATGGTTTTATATCAAATTATAAAGCTCGTTTCTATAAAAAAGACGGCTCTATTTTCTGGGTAAATTATTCAGCAAAAATTTATCCTGAAAAAGGCTGGATAGAAGGTGTTGCTGAAGACATTACAGAGAAAATGAAAGCTGAAGAGGAGCTTAAAAGAAATCGTGATTATCTTCAATCTGTTCTTGACATAATGAATGACGCGGTGTTTGTGGATGATGCCGATGCTGCAGAAATAATAGACGTAAACAGACGAATGTGTGAAATGTATGGATATACCCGAGAGGAAGCATTGAAAATGCCAATTGGTGAGTTAAGTCAGGGTATTTCTCCTTATTCCCAAAAAGAAGCTTTGAAGTGGCTTAATAAAGCCCGCGACGAAGGACCCCAAAGATTTGAATGGCTCGCAAAAAGAAAAGATGGTACTTTGTTCTGGGTTGAAGTAAGTATAAGTTTTGCTGTAATTGGCGGTAAAAATAGATTTGTAGTCGTAGTTCGGGACATTTCGGACCGGAAGAGACTCGAAGCACAGCTTATACAGGCACAGAAAATGGAAGCAATAGGCCAGCTTGCAGGAGGAATAGCGCATGACTTTAACAATATACTTTCAGCAATGGTAGGATTTGCACATATATTGAAG
>DYFC01000049.1 GCA_020725385.1 Nitrospira japonica
TCCTTTATCACCGGCTGTGCATCGTGCATTACTTTGTTTACTACCGGCATCATGTCAGCAAGCATTCCCTGCGCTATCTTCATCATGTCAAATAACTGCAGGAAGAACGGGATATTATCTCCAACCTTCTTTAATAATTCTATTGTCTCTTCTCTCTCAAAACGCTCCCTGACGTCCTTTATCACCGGCTGTGCATCGTGCATTACTTTGTTTACTACCGGCATCATGTCAGCAAGCATTCCCTGCGCTATCTTCATCATGTCCAGCAATTGTACAAAAGTAGGAATGTTGTCTCCTACTTTCATAATTAGATCAAGAGTTTCATCACGCTCATATTTTATTCTCAAATCTTTTATAGTAGGTCGCAAATCTTTAGATATCTTTTCAAGCGCGGGCATCATGTCAGCGAGAATATTCTCTATCATGTGAAATTTTGAATATATCTCATTCACCTGAATAGCCATTTTCTCGTTGCCATTTGACGGTTTAACTGTAGGGTTCTCTGCCATTTCAGCTCCTTTAAATTATATTGCTTATACTGAAAATAAATTCGTTTATAATAAACCCGGCATCATCATGTTCCAGTAAAGTCCCCTAAGCATATATACTTTTAATACCCAGTTTATATAACTTTCCTGTGCAGGAGATATACTTTCAGTATAATTAAAATGAGCAAACATTACCCTTTTATCCCTTGTAAGAATCGGGCATATTATTTCACCGTCGTATATATCTTTATCAGAAAGAGGTTCACCTTTTATTTGTGCAGTCAATCTTTTCTCAAGAACTGCTGCTTGTTTTCTTGCTCCTGAAGCTGTTTTCGATGTCGGAAAGTCTGAGGCATCACCAATAGTATAAATATTACTTACACGTTTACTATTCATTTTAAATTTATCTGCTGTAACATAACCAGAAGCATCTCCTATACCTTCTGAGTCCTGAATAACTTGCTCACCTTCATGTGAAGGAGTAAAACAACACAAATCATACCTTAATTCTCTTCCATCATAGCCTCTTATAATCTTCTTTTCATGATCAATTTCTGAAGGAACATAGTTTGCAACAACTTCAATTCCTCTATTTTCGAATATTTTGCTTAACTTCGAAGCATAAGGTTCCCTTGAAAAACACTTTGGCATTGGACTCGTGATAATGAATCTGAAATTGTCTCTTTTTCCGTTTCTTCTCATCATATCCTCAGCCATTGCAATATACTTTATTGGAGCTGCAGGGCATTTAATAGGAAGGTCAACAATTAAAGAAACAATTGTTCCTCCATCCATATTTTTTAATGTATCTCTCATCTTAAGTGCGCCATCGAATGTATAAAACATCCCGAAGCCATCACCTTTTGCAAGAGCTTCTTTTGCACCTTCGGGTTCAGCATAAACATATTTTGCACCGGTCGCAATAACAAGATAGTCATAAGAAATGCTACCATTAGACTTTGTCACAACTTTATTATTTTCAGAATCAATCAATGTTGCCTCATCAATTATAAGTTTTATACCATCTGAAAATAAATCTCTTGTGTTTCTGATCAAATCTTCAGGTTCTACAAGTTCAAAAGCAAGTAATGTATAACCCGGTTGATAATAGTGTTTTTCACTTCTCTCGATTACTACTATTTCCAGATCATCTTTGTGGAATTTTCTTCTCATTCTGTTGGCAACCATAGTACCAGCACAACCACCACCTAAAATAACTAATCTCATTTTAAAATACCCCCTGTTTTGTTAATTGCATTCTAGCAAATTTTTTATTATTTGGATTAATTAGATTAATAATACTTTTTATAATTTGTCAACGTATAATTATATTTATTATGATAAATATAATTTCAGTTTTTTATTACTTAAATTTATAGATTTATATCTACTTATAACCAATTTTTTATGTTGACAAATTAAATTTGTATCTTGAAAAATATGTTAATAAGTTTAAATTAGAAGATTATAATAATATTACTTTACATATGGTCAAACTAAAATGAACCTTTTTATTAACGGGAAATCTTTTGAAGTAGATATTGATGCTCAAGAAACATTATTACACGTTCTGAGAGATCGTCTTGGATTTATGCAAGACATAACAGAATGTGATTCTGGAGAATGTTCTGGCTCTTGTACTGTCTTAATAAATGGAAAAGGTAACCCAGCTTGCAAAGTAATTGTTGGAACTCTTAATGGAGACAGAATAAGAACTATTGAAGGCATACCAGAAGAACATCCTGTTAAAAAGATATGGAAAGAAGAAGGTATAGAAACATGTCCGATTTGCAAATCAGGACAAATAATGAAGGTAATATCTTTACTTGCAAGAATGTTAAATCCTGCTCCAATTGATATAAAAGAAGAATTAAATACACCACATTGTAAATGTGGAGAAAACCCCAAAATAATCAAAGCAGTTAATAAAGCCTCAAAATACTGTTACGACTCCTGAGTACGTCCAAAAGCCCCTCTGGTAGAGAGGGAAAGCACAATTTATATATAATAAAAAATCTAAGTATAGATAATCTCTTTTGTATCCAGCACAACTTCCAAAAATATCTTGATTTTGATTTATCATTCACCTATAATTTTAATTATCATATTTAATAAATCAAGGACATTACGATAATTGCAAACTATCATTTGTGAAGGATTAGAAATCCAATTGGATAATGAGGGTTTTCTCATTAATCCAAAGATATGGGATGAAAATATAGCATGTGCTATAGCACGCAAGGAAGGTATTAAGGGATTAACTGAAGAGATGCTTGAAATAATTTATTTCATTAGAGATTATTATGAAACTAATGATGCTTTCCCGTCATTAACATTTGTCGCAAAAAGTCTTAATAAATCCACCAGTCACGTTTTATCTCTTTTCGGACATCATGCGCGGGCATGGAAAATAGCAGGACTACCTCAACCAAAAGGAGAACTTTCTTATTTACTCGGAGGATTTTAATTAATATATTTTATTGAAAATTAAAATATGAGTATTGTTGAATCACAGAAAAAACTAATTAATCCTATCGCACTTGCTTCATTTTTACAGAATTCAGTATGCAAAGGCTCTTCAGCAAGATATACTGATTTTCTTTGCACAGGACCACGTGGAGGACTATCAACAGGATTTATAGCAGGATGCTGTTTACAATGTGCATTTTGTTATATTGATGATTCCAGAGACCATCCTGAAAAATACGGCAAGTTTTATACTCCAGATGAAGCTCTTGAAGAGATGCTTAAAAAAGCAAATATTAAAGGTGTAAAAAGGCTAAAACTCTCTGGAGGCGAACCCACACTTTGCTATGAGCATCTTTTTAAAATACTTGAAAGTATTCAAGATAAAGACATTATACTTACACTTGAAACAAATGGAATATTGCTGGGGTATAATAGAGAATATGTTAATCTTTTATCAAAATATAATCAATTCCACATTAGAATTTCTTTAAAAGCAGGGACTCCAAAAAGTTTTTCTAAAATAACAGGCGCTGAAGAAGAATTTTTTGAGCTTCCTTTTGACGCAATAAAATTCCTTATTTCAACAAAAATGTCTTTCCATGTATCTGCTATGACAGACCAAAGAATAATGCCGCCTGAAGATAAAATATTACTAATAGAAAAACTTAGAGCAATAGGATATAAAGATTTTATTGAAGAAGAAACACTCTCCATATATCCTATAACAATTGCCAGATTAAAAAACGCAGGTATAGTTTTTTTACAGGAAAAATACACAGACTAAACCATAAAAGCTAACAAGCCTACAAGCAAAAGAATCTAACAAAATAATAAGAATAGAAAACTTTAAAATTAAGACTTGTAACTTGAGGCTGGACGTCAGCATTTTATTATCTGTTATTCGTTGTACGTATAAAATGAGGCACGGGTAATAGATACAAAAATGAATTTCTCTCTAACTTAGTTTTATAAGCCTTTTAACTAAAGGCCGAAGGCATTCCTCAGACTCCACCGACACAAGTATTTGAAGGTAATCCAGCCCATTTCAATAAACTTTGAATTGATAGTCCTCCAAATAATCTGTGCAGTTTTGCTATGGTAAAACCTGTACCTTTAGTAATCAAAAAAAGTATTTCACCATCTTTATTCGGCAACATACCTTTTTTATGTAAATCTCTAAGAAGTTCAAGAACAGACCACTGTTTTGGGTCATCTCCAAGTCCTTTAAATCCGTCATTAAGTGATAATTTCTTAGCAATTTCTCTATTCCACTTGGAATAATCTTTTAAAAAACCGTTATCATCGAGTTCAATAATATCACCTTGAAATTCAATAGTTGGCATAAGTTCCCTCTTTTTTATTATTAAATTATCATATGTTACGAGTGAGTTTCAATAGTGCAAATAATTATATAAATAAAAACTCATTTATGTTTGTTCAATTTTTAGGTTAAAATAAACATCATACTTAATTAAAACTATTAATTTTAAGTATGTTTTCAAATATTTTATTTTGGAGGATAATAATGAAATATAAAATACATCCAATTGTAATGGGCACAAAAGCTTTTGATAAAGGTATGATGACCTATCAGCACGACTATGGTAAACCTTATACAATTCCTATTTATTGCTGGTATATCGAGGGAGGGGACAAAAAAATAATTGTTGATACCGGCGAATTTGCACCTCTTCAATCTAAAGAAAGAGAAGAAGCTATCGGAGGAAAAATTTATAAATTTGAAGAAGGACTTGCAAAGTGGGGATTAAAGCCAGAGGACATAGATATTGTTATTCATACCCATTTACACAATGACCACTGTGAGAATGATGACAAATGTATTAATGCTGTCTTTTATGTGCATGAAAAGGAACTCGAAAGCATTCACAATCCTCATCCATTAGACTTCCGTTATATGGAAGATTATATTTTGGACGTTGAAAAAAGAGGGCAAATAAAGAAGTTAAATGAAGATACAGAAGTTGTTCCTGGAATTAAAATGATTCACACACCGGCACACACAGAAGGAGGGATGACTGTTTTAATTGACACAGAAAAAGGTAAAGCAGCAATAACTGGGTTTTGTTTGATAATGGAAAATTTCAACCCTCCACCTAAAATAAAAGCAATGGAGATGGAGGTTATTCCTCCGGGGACCTCTGTAAATCCAAAACAGGCCTATGACATAATGTTAAAAGTAAGAGATATGGCTGACATTTTAATCCCGTTACATGAACCAAAGTTTGCATCAATTGATACAATACCTTAACTTTAATTTATTTAAATATCTCACCTGTTTCTTTATACCAGAATAAAAAATCAAGGTGTGAAAGAGGAATACCTATAGATTCTGAAAAATCCTTCATTTTTCGTTCAATCTCCAGATATTTTTTTCTACTTAGAGAAACCGGCATTTCGTTAATAACCCCGAGTGCATTGAGATTTCTCAAAATATGCCTGTCAAGTATTGCAATATCTTCTCCAAACCCTATATTTCTCAGAAAATGCCCTGCTTCTTTATATCCGATTCCTTTAAGATTTTTCACAAGCCATTCCCTGCATTCGAATGAAGTCGAAAAACCTGCAAGAACTTTTTTTATTTGCAATCTACCATCTTTCTTAAATTTTTCTCTTGCTCCAAGAAGATAATCAGCCTTTTTATTATGAAATCTGACAAGTTTTTTTAAGATTAATCTTATATCTGAATTCTTGCCTTTAAGCAATAAATCTCTGTCATTTAGAATACATACAGCTTCCCAGCATGATTTTGCCTTTGATTGCGGTGTAAGCAAACAAAAACATAGTTCCTTAAAAATATCCTCATCCGAACTTTTCCCATGGAGATTTTTAAATTCATTTAAACGTTTTATAATCTCATATTTTTTCTTTGAATAAAGAGACTTTAATTTATTGATTAAACCTTTTTTTATTTTCATGTTCTTAGGATAACACAATCTTTGATAATAGAGAATTCAAAACCCTTTTATCATTCCCGAAACAAAACTGGTATTGTAAAAATAAGATTTATAGAAATATAATATAAAACTTAATGTTTCCTTAATTTACTTTAAAAAAAGAGGGAGAATGGTTTTTATGAATTCAAAAATAAACAGATATGTTTTTAGTTTATTTATTTTGACTATTTTCACATTTTTAGTTAATTTTGCTAATAATACAAATTGCCACGCTAATGAAAACAAAATTTCGAAAGAAACTGTTGAGATTTTAAGTAAGATCGGTCAGGCTACTGCAGAAATAGTCGATGCTGTTAAACCTGCTGTTGTAAATATTTCAACTACAAGAACGATTAAAACACAGGGTGGTTTTGATCCTTTTTTTGATGACCCTTTCTTCAGACGATTCTTCGGTGAGCGTTTTAAAGCTCCAAAAGAAAGAAAATCATCGGGTCTTGGCTCCGGTGTTATTGTTGAGTCTAATGGTTATATACTGACAGCAAATCACGTTGTTCAGGGCTCTGAAGAAATTAAAGTTACTTTATCTGACAAAAGAGAATTCAAAGGAAAGATCGTAGGAACCGATGCGATGTCTGATATAGCTGTAATAAAGATAGAAGCAAAAGATTTACCCGTAGTTAAGATGGGAGATTCAAGCAAGTTAAGAGTGGGGGAAACTGTGCTTGCCATTGGTAGTCCATACGGATTGAGTCAGACTGTAACAATGGGTATTGTTAGTGCGGTAGGGAGAGCAAATGTTGGCATCGCTGATTATGAAGACTTTATTCAGACAGACGCTGCAATCAATCCCGGGAATTCAGGTGGCGCACTTGTTAATGTCAGAGGAGAACTTGTTGGAATCAATACCGCTATCTTTAGCACGAGTGGTGGTTATCAAGGAATCGGTTTTGCGGTTCCTACAAGCATGGCAAAAGCAGTCATGGAAAGTTTAATCAGCAAAGGTAAAGTTATAAGAGGCTGGATAGGTGTTGCTATACAGAACCTTACCCCGGAACTTGCAAAACAATTTAACCTTAGCGAGGAAAAGGGCGTCCTTATTGGTGATGTTGTTGAAGACGGACCTGCAGATAAAGCCGGGTTGCAAAGAGGAGATGTGATTATAGAATTTGATGGTAAAAAAATAGAAGATCCAAACCAGCTTAGGAATAAAGTTGCAGTAACAGAACCCGGACAGGAAATTGAAGTTAAGATTATAAGAGATGGTACAAGTATTATGAAAAAGATTATTATTGGCGAACTACCCTCAGAAATTCATAAACCCGCAAAAGGTGAATATGATAATTCCTTAAGTGGAGTTTCTGTCCAGAATATAACACCCGAACTAATCGAAAGATTAGGACTTCCATCAAAAATATATGGAGTTATAGTAGAAGATATAGATGAAGAAAGCCAGGCTTTTGGCATACTAAAAGAAGGTGATATAATTTTGGAAATTAACAAACAAAGAATTACAAATATCAAAGATTATGATAAAGTAGTCTCGAAGATTAAGCCAGGTTCAGAAATACTTCTTCTTATTTACAGAGAGAGGGCTTCTATATATATTACTTTACCGGGCAAATAACCCAAATAATATCTAAAATCAGCAGCAAGTAAGCATGATAATAGGAAAAAATGAAATTCATGTTTGGGAAATTAATCTTTGCCTTAATTTGAATAAATTAGAAAATTTTATTTCCATGTTATCCGATGAAGAAAAGAAAAAAGCTTTGGCTTTTCGCTTTTCTGATGATAGTAAAAGATACATAATCTCACATGCAGTTTTAAGATTATTACTCGCAAAATATACTAAAAAAAAATCTGAAGAAATAATTTTCCATACTGACAATCGAGGCAAACCGCATCTTCTACTTAATCCTGATGAACCAAATATTTTTTTTAATCTATCACACTCTCATGAAATGGCTGTAATTGGTATCTCAAATGAATATGAAATTGGAGTGGATATTGAATATTTATTGAGAGAAGTAAATTCAGAAGATATAGCAAGAAGATTTTTTACAACCAATGAAAATAAAAAATTAAATAGCCTTCCGGAAAATTTGAAGAAAGAGGCTTTCTTAAGATGCTGGACAAGAAAAGAAGCTTATTTGAAAGCAAAAGGAATTGGAATCCACGGGTCATTAAAAAGTTTTGAGGTTTCATTATTTCCTGAAGAAATACCCGAAATTCTTATAATAGATAGATTAACTTTGGAGAAAAATAATTGGAGTTTATTTGATATAATTCATATTCATAATTATATCGGAGCAGTTGCTGTTAACGGAAAATGCCAAACTGTAAAATATTTTAATTTTTATTTCAATTAACCGGTCTTGGTCAGATCCCTGAAGAACTGTTTATTCTCTGCGTAAAGAAGACCGTCCTCAAAAGTTATGAGGTCAGACTTGTATAAATTTGCGAGAGATATTTCCAGAGGTATAAAATCTTCGGTACCTATGGTTGTTTTTTGTGACCTTATCTGATGAGTTTTCCCTTCACGTATGAAATTTTTAATTCCAATACTGTTGATAATTGCCTCATAAGCGAGTATTCTTCCTTCTCCTGTTTTAAGAGGAATTAATTTTTGGGCAAAAATAAAAACAAGATTATCGGCAAGTCTTGTCCTTATAAATAACTGTTGATGTGGTGGAAACATATTTACTATTCTTTCGAGTGTTGTTACCGAATTACTGGCATGTAATGACGCTATAACAAGATGACCTGTATCTGCAGCCTGTAAAGTAACATTAAAACTTTCAGCATCTCTGAGATCTCCAATTACAATAACATCGGGATCCTGTCGATAAACATGCTTCATTCCTTCAATAAATGATAATGTATCGGTGCCGATTTCCCTTTGGTTAACATTGCTTTTTTTATGTTTGTGCAAATATTCTATAGGCTCTTCAAAAGTTATGATGTTACATTTTCTTGTTGAATTAATAATGTCAACTATTGTATTTAAAGTGGTTGTTTTTCCATGCCCGGCAGGACCTGAAATAAGTATAAGTCCCTGTGGCATTAGTATATATTCTTTAATCCATTCCGGGATATTAAGTTCTTCAATTGATGGAAGAATATCTTTTATATATCTAAGAGTAATTGAAATCGAGTTTCGTTGTTTATACAAATTGACCCTGAAACGCCCGATTTCTGGAAAAGTTATTGCAGTATCAAAATCTCCTTTTTCCTGAAAAAGTTCCCACTTTTTATCTTTTAACAGTTCTTTTGCATAACGTATACAATCATCGGGTGTTAAAGCATTCATGGATGCTCTTCTAATATCATTACCAAATTTTATTGATGGAGGCACACCTGCTGTAAGCATTAAATCAGTTGCAGGTGAATTCGAAAGATATTTCAAAAGATTTATTAAAGAAGGGGCTTTTCTAATCTCTATCTTGTGACTATCTTTTTCAATATTTGAACCTGAAATACCGTTTTCGGGATGTTCTACAAGTTTTTTTAGAACAGCTTCCATTTGCGATGCTAAAACAACAACAGGATTAACTTTTTTGCCTAATGAAAATTCTATATCTCTAATGGCTATCATATCCTTCGGATTAACCATTGCAAGGGTAATAGAGTTTTCATCAAAAGTTACGGGGAGAACTTTCATTGCCTTTATTTTATCAATAGGCATTATTTTGATAACTTCAGGTGAAATGTCAATTTTGGATAAATTCAAAGAAGGTATACCAACCTGCTTGCTTAAGAAAGACAACATAGTATCGGTATCAACAAAACCCATTTCTACCAGAATTGAACCGAGATGGCCACCGACCTGTGCCTGTTTTTTTAAAGCATCTTTTAGCTGGTTTGTGTTTATTAGACCTTGTTCTACGAAAAGTTCACCAATACGTTGTTTTTTCTTTCCTAATAAAGACATCTTTTTTTCTAACATGTTTCCTTGAATTTGTCAAATTTTTTCTTTTTTATATAAAATTATGCTTAATATTTAAAGCAATGCTATAATTTTAAAAAGGGGTTTAAAATGAAAGTTGTTACATCGGATGAAATGCGCAAGATTGACGAAAAAACTATTTCAGAATATGGTATACCTGGTTGCGTACTAATGGAAAGAGCAGGCTTTGCTGTTTCTCAAAAAATACAAAAAATATTCGAGCAAAAGAAAATACTGGTTTTTTCTGGAAGCGGAAATAATGGTGGTGATGGAATAGTCGCAGCACGTATTCTCAAAAATAAAGGGTATGATGTAAAAGTAATTCTTACAGCAGAGCCCGGGAAAATGAAAGGAGATGCTTTAGCTCAATATCAAACTGCTTTAAAATCTAATATTTCATTTTTTAATTCAGTATATTTTCTAAAAAATCCTGAAGAATTTCTCACTTATGACACAATTATTGTTGATGCAATTCTTGGCACAGGCTTAAGTAAAGAAATAACAGGCAGGCTTGCAGAAATAATCAAACTGATTAATAGCTCAAAATTACCTGTAGTCTCTATTGATATACCATCCGGTATATCCTCTGATACAGGTCATATTCTCGGAACCTCGATTAAGGCTGATTATACTATTACTTTTGGGCTACCCAAAAGAGGACACCTACTCTATCCCGGAATTGAAAATACCGGAAAACTTTTTATTGAAAATATAGGATTCCCTCAGGATTTGCTTGAATCTGATTCATTAAATATCGAATTGATTGAAAAAGACAATGTATGCAAATTAATTCCGGAAAGGAAAAAATATTCTCATAAAGGAAATTATGGACATATCCTACTGATTGCAGGCTCACAGGGTAAAACAGGTGCTGCATTTATGGCCGCTAAAGCATGTTTAAGGTCAGGAGCCGGGCTTGTTACAATTGGAATTCCTGAGAGACTTTCAGATATTTTTCAACAAAGAGTTACAGAAGAAATGACATTGATTCTTCCTGATAACAGAGATGGTACACTTTCTGAAGAAGCTTTGAATAATATATTTGACTTTGCAGAGAGAAGTGCAGATTTAATTGCTATCGGGCCTGGCATAGGTGTAAACAAAGCAACAAAGAAAATAGTTAGGGCATTAATTACAGAATCTAAAATCCCTTTGATTATTGATGCTGACGGACTTAATTCAATTTCAGATCCTAAAGCAGTTCTAAAAAAAGCAATTACTAAAATTATTTTAACTCCTCATCCAGGTGAAATGTCCCGACTTATTAACTTACCGGTTGCTGATATTGAAAGAGATAGAATTAATAAAGCTATTTTATTTGCATCGGAAACAGGTGTTATAGTTGTGCTTAAAGGTGTCCCTACAATAATTGCTTCACCTGATGGAAAAGCATATATTAATCCCACAGGAAATCCGGGGATGGCCACAGCAGGTGCCGGAGATGTACTTACAGGTATGATTTCAGGATTTCTTGCTCAAAAGCTTTTAACGCTTGATTCATGCTTGCTCGGAGTATATATGCATGGATTGGCAGGCGATTTAGCTGCAAATAATAAAGGAATGCATTCATTAATTGCATCGGATATTATTAATAGCATACCAGAAGCATTCAAGGCTATTTTAGGAAATAAGGGCTGAAATACTGCTTTTAAGTATTGAGGCGGATTTTTCAAGTAAAGATTGTTCTTCCGGTATCAATTTAGTTTCAATAATTCTCTCTATACCCAATCTTGATAGAATCACAGGTATTCCGAGACTCACATCCGACAGCCCGTACTCTCCTTGAAGAACGGCTGATACAGTTAAAATACTTTTTTCATTCCTTATGATTGCGCTTACAATTTTTAAAAGAGCCATTGCAATTCCGAAATATGTAGCACCTTTATAATCAATAATATGATAGGCGGATTTTCTTACAATATCTTCAATTTTTTTACGTTCTTCCATAAAATCTATGCATAAACCACATAGATTACAATAACTGTTAATAGGAATACCACCTATATGAGCCATTGACCATGCTGCGAATTCACTATCTCCATGCTCACCGAGAATATATGCATGAATATTATGAACATTTATTCCACATTTTTTACTGAGGAGATAACGTAATCGTGAACTATCAAGAACAGTACCGGAACCAATTACACGGTTTCTTTCCCATCCCGACCTTTTCCATGCTATATAAGTTAAAATATCGACAGGATTGCTCACTATAATTATAGTTGCTTTTGATTTTTGTTTAATGATTTCGTCAATAATTCCTTCAATAATAGATTTGTTTTTTTCAAGAAGACTTAACCTCGATTCGTTACCACTAAACATTTTTACACCGGCAGTAATTACGATTACATCCGCATCCGAGTAATCGATATTGCTTCCCCCGTAAATTTCCACAGGAGGAAAAAATGGTTTACCATGCATGAGGTCGAGTACTTGCCCCTTAACAAGATCTTCATTCATATCGGTAATCGCAACTTCGTTAACTATACCATGCTGGGCAAGAGCAAAGGCAAAAGTTGAACCAACTGCTCCAGCACCCACAATAACCACTTTTCTTGCTTTCCATGTCTCGTCTTGCATGATTTTAACCTCTTTTTCTCAAAATTTGTTTTATATAATTTTCTATTTTAAACACCAAATCCATTTCCTTGCCTGTAATTTCTTGAACTCTAATTAGTTTCTTAAACGGTATTTTTTCTCTTAGAATAGAGCAAGTATAATTGATACAAATGACAGGTCTTGCTTTTAGACAACATCCTTTTTCTGTAAGAAAATGACACAATTCAGGATAAAAGGGAAATTCGGGCAACGGTACATTCATCAACATATTTATTAAAAGAAGAGTTGTATCACATTTAAAGCCGGTTCTAAATGTGCAACAGGTCTCCGCTCTCTGAAGGGAACATGATGCACATTCATTAACTATTCCGCTTTTAATCATTTCTTCCCTTGAGATATTGATTTTACTCTCTAATAATGACAACATTTTTGCCAGATTTAAGTCTGAAAGCAATGTATCGCCGTGTATTTTAAAAAGATTTTTTGCAGAATAAATTGATTGTGTAATTAACTGTCCAGCTTTTTTCATACTGGTGATGATTTATATCTGTAGATCAAGAAATATAATCATTTATTCCGGTTTGTTCTTTTAATTCCTGGTACAAAATCTCGGCTGTTTTAAATAAATTAACAGTATCTTCTTTGTTATATAAGATTAGCAAATCAAGAGCTTCGTTGCTTCCATTACAATAGTATTCCCATAGTTTTACAGCGTCATAGCCATTCAGACCCTGAACTGAATGATCTCTTTCAATTCCAAGAGCAGACTCAAGTTTTTTAAGCCCTCCTTTATATCCAACTTTTCTTGAACAAAAACAGGTATCAAAATGAGGCATATTGAATTCCAGACCACTCATTGTTCTCAATAAAAAAGGGACATCAAAACCTGTTCCGAAATATGTAACAAGAATTCGATAATTAGAAAGCTCTTTTTGTAAATCCTCAGAGTTAAGGTTAATATTTTGAATGAAACATTTATAATCGTATCCGTTGTATAGACCGACTACAGTAACATATCCTCCTTTATCAGGCATAAATCCATTAGTCTCAATATCGAGACATACTGCTGAATCTTTAAATTTCTCAAAAAATCTCCAGTGTTCCCGTCTTTTGATGTTGTTAGAAAGATATTTTGTGTTGCATTTTTCCAATTCCATATTTAGAATCGAAAGAATATCATTGTAGATTTTTTTATTATTTACTGATATAAAATCAATGCTATCATTATTAATAAAATCATCCCAGGTAAGAACACCTTTCTTCCAGAGACGCTTTTCTGTTTTTTCCCCAATACCATCAAGAATACAGAAAGTATTTTGTATCATTGCCCATGCCTTTATTTTAAATTTAACTGCCTTAGGCCTTCTTGAGCTCTTTTACACGAACTGTTCAACTTAACAGCTTTTTCGAATGTTGATTTAGCCCTGAGCGGAAATCCAAGCTTGATATAAAGATACCCCAATTCTGCAAGATATTCTGCATTGGAAGGGTTAAGTTTAATTGCCTGATTTATTGATTTGACAGCCTGATGAAATTGTTTTTCCTGATTATATGAAAGACCGAGATAATAATGATAAGCAGGAACAGAACTATCAAGATAAACAGCCTGCCCGAATAATTCTCGGGCTTCAGCATAAGAACCTTTTTTATAAGCTATCTCACCCTCCTGAAATCTGATTTTTGCCATATCAGAATTACTAAGATGAATAGGGGAAGGTTCTGATGATAAGCCTTCATCATATTTTATTCTCTCGGAAGGATTTGAAAGAACTTTATACACTTCTGTAAGATGAGAAAAAATAGAATTAAGTTTTGTTTTGAAGTCATCTGATTGAATTGATAAATGCCTGTCAGGATGGTATTCTTTTGCAGCTTTGTAGTAAGCTTTTTTAATGCTGTCTAAAGTAGCCCATTTTGGAACTCCGAGAAAACTATAATAATCGATATTCTCCAACCTTTTAAAAAGATATTCTACTTTTTCAATAAATTCATTATCTATATTTTCAAGGTCATTTTTCAAAATTTCATCTTCCATATTAACCTGTTCGGCAGGCTGATTACTTTCCTTTATTGTGATTACACGTGTATTCAATAAAGCATAAATTGTCTTTGCTATTTGAAAAGTATCTTTTCCGGATTCAACTATTATAGCATTAATACTTTTTTTCCCGTCTATCTTATGAAGAATTTCCCTGTCATTTTCATCAAGTTTTAAATCCTGGAAGAGATCTATAGGGTCTGAAGAATAACATAAAATCGAATCCTTAGATGGCATGAGTTTATTTATCATAGATATATTTGTCATTTGTTTTATACCGCGATATATCAGATTAGCAGTGCTTAATTTTAGCTGTATCATATGGTCAGTTACAACCGGACCTTCAACAAAAGAAAATTTACCGTCCAACGATTGAAACAGGCTTAAAATTATTTTTTCAACCTGCAGTTTAACAGCATCGATAATGTCAGCGGGCTTTAGAAACCCCAGTTCAACAAGTACAGAACCATGACTTTTATTTTTCTGTTTCGAAAGATTTACCACCTGATAGTACTGGTCAATGGTGATTCTTCCGGAACCAAGTAACACTTCAATAAAACGGTCCTCTTCAGCATTAGAAGTAGCATAGATTATATCCCCATTTTTAATGAAAACTTTTTTGATTGTATTTTGATTAGTAATGTCAAGTATGCCGTTCTTCATGCTTCTTTGTAAATCCATAAAAATGTCGGCCAATGGATAATGCCTCAGCATTCCGGATATATTTTTTCTTTTGATTCCACCTGTTATAATAGCTTTATCTTTTTTCGACCAGATAATCTGCCCAGATTCATTCAGATTAAGTTCTTTTATATTAAAGCTGACAACGGGTCCTAATGTAATTGGTGGTGAATTGTCTATACAAAAACCTATTCCTTCAAGTGAATAGTCTGTTGTAAAAGCTTTACAAGAAATATCTTTTGATTTGATTAATATTTCCGTCCTGGTTTTATATCTTTTGAATTCTCTTTTATCTTTCTGCTCGGACATTAAATTTATTTTGAAATGAATTGAATTGTTTATAAATTAAGGGACATCTCGCGGTGATTATTTCGAAAAATAATTCATGTTCCATTTTCCGGAAGATTCAACCTTATGACCTGTCCGGATTCACCAAGCTTACCGATGTCCTTACCATTGAAAAAAACCCGTATTCCACCTGCGTTGCCAATCTTCAGGGAAAATGAACTCTTTGCCTGACATTTGAAAGTCTCACCCGGTTGAATTAACATTTCCTGTGAGTTTGTATTATCCGAAACAATCTGAAGCCATGTAGGTTCGATTGCTTTGATTTCAAGGGATTGTAAAACTTCGGAGCCGGTATTTATATTTTCGGGTATTTTTCTCTGAATGTTTTCTGTTTTAGCGATAACTTTCGTCTCGGAAATAGGCTTGTGTTTAAAAATCGTAGCAGCAATTATAATAGCAACCAATGAAATACTGATAGGGATAAAAAAATATTTGAAGGAATTTCTTTTTTTTTCATCTGAAACAGTAATATTGATAGTCTTAGCCACTGGTTCGGGAGGTTGAGAGTTACTATATGTTTTTAAAACACTGTCAGGATCGAGACCAAGCAACTTCGCATATGATAGAAGATAAGCCTTTACATATACTTCAGCGGGAAGATTCTTTAAATCATCTTCCTCAAGAGCTTTTAAGTATGAATATTTTATTTTTAGGGTCTCGGAGATTTCCCTGAGGTCTTTCCCCAGTTCTTCCCTTTTTCTTCTTAGAACCTCCCCGACCAATATTCCTCCCAAAAAATTCTTATTTTTTCATAATATACCATATAATTTCTATAAGAGCAATAAATGCAATATATATATATTATGGAGATAAAATGGAGTGTCTTGATATATTGATTATGCTGCCGGCAAATATATATGAAAAGACGTGCCTTTTCCGGGTGTAGATTCTACAGTAATTAGACCTTCATGTTTCTTGATTATTGAATAAGCAATTGTTAGCCCGAGTCCCATGCCTTTCTGATAATATGTTTCCTTTGTTGAAAAATAAGGGTCAAATATTTTATGAACATTTTCTTCCGGTACACCTTTGCCTGTATCCGAGATGGTTAATTTCACGTACTTGCTCTCTTTCAAAAGCAAATTTTCATTTATTACCGAATCAAAATTAATAGCATCAATTGAAATTAGTCCACCATTGGGCATAGCTTCAACTGAATTTTCAAGTATTTTTGTTATAGCAATACTTATCTGGTTTTCGTCAATTTTGACCTTATATATATTTTCAGGAATAAAAAGGTTAATTTCGATCTCCGGGTTGAATTTAGTATGGTGTAACAAATCTATCAGAAGCTTTTTAATAGATGATTCTCTAAGAATAGGGTCTTCACCTTTCGAGAAAGTTATAAGCATATTTGATAAAGTTTGAGCATTTATACATTGATTCTCAACCTTCTCGAGTGCTTTGATAACATCGGGTTCATGAGATTTCATTTTTGCTATAGCTATCCCCATAATAATACCCTGAAATAAATTATTGAAATCATGTGCTATTCCACCGGCGAGAATACCTATGGATTCAAGTTTACGGGCTTTTAAAAGTTCTTCTTCGAGCTTTTTTCTTTCGGTCGTAACCTGAAAAAATACCGAGATTCCGCTTTCGAATGGATATACTCTTACATCAAACCAGTTTTTATAAGGTTCAACACCAAAATAAGTCTCAAAATTTAAAGCTTTCCTTTCTCTAATTGCCTCAGTATATTTTTCTTCAAATATTGAACCTTTTGCTTCAGGGAAAGCCTCAAAAAGATTTCTACCAAGAATTTCTTCGGGTTTTCTGGCTAATAAAATTCCAGCAGATTTATTGAAATATGTAACGACGAAATTATTGTCGAGTGTAAAAAAACCATCACTAATACTCTCAATAATTGTTATTAAACGATCCCTTGATTTGCGGAGCTCATTGACTATATGTTTACGTTCAGTATTTTCTGTTTTAAGGAGGTTAATTATATCCTTAAGTTCTTTTTGTTTATTTATAGAAAATGTTTTTGTCATGTATTTTGAATCAAAGGGAATTTCCGGCATATTAATTTGGTATCGGCTTATTCTGAGTAAAATAACACAATGCAAAAAAGTTTGTAAACGATTTTTTCAGAAAACGACTAGTTGATTTTATATTGACAAGTTTATCTATATGTAAAAATCAGCAATAAGTTTTTTAATCCCTCAAATCCTAAAAAATTTTGCCCTTCTAAGAATTATTGTACTACATATGCCTCTATGCTATACTGAAATATATTTTTAAAACTAAACAAAATCTTAAAATTTTCAAGACAAAAGAAGGTGCTATAATCGCAAAAATACTTATTATTGATGATTCAGCATTATCAAGAAGAATGCTTCGGGCTATACTCGAAGCTGCAGGATATTCTGTTGTGGAAGCAGAAAACGGGATATCAGGAATAAAAAAATTTTTTTCTGATAAACCCGATGTTGTCTTACTTGACCTGACAATGGAAGGCATGCCTGGTATGGAAGTTTTAAGAAAACTTAAGGATATGGACAAAAGCGCCAGGGTGGTCATCGCATCTGCTGATATTCAGACATCTACTCAGAAAGAAGCCATAGAAGCCGGTGCAGAATCCTACCTGACAAAACCTTACACTCCTGAACAGGTTATTAAAGTTGTTAAAGGAATTTTAGAAGGGACAAATCATGATAATTGATGATAGACAAAAGGATGCAATAACCGAGGTAATAAATATAGCTTTTGGACGTGCTGCTGATTCTCTATCGCAGATTACAGGACAAAGAGTTCTACTTGAGGTTCCAAAAATTTCTATATTACCGATATCTCAATTAGTGGAAGCCCTGTCAGAATACGTTAAGGGAGAACTTGTAACGATTCACCAGATTTTTACCGGAACAGTTAGTGGTGATGCGATGTTATTGCTCGATTATCAGAGTGCTCTCGAATTAAATAACCTTCTTTCAGAAGAGACTTTGAAAATTGAAAGGATAACAGGCTCTGCACGGGATATCTTAACGGAAGTCGGAAACATTATACTTAATGCCTGTCTTGGAACATTCAGTAATCTTTTACATTTTAAAATTTTATTCTCTGTCCCGAGATTACAGTTAAGTGAACTGGACACTATGATGAACTCGATTGTAATAGGCCAGGAAGAGATAAGATATGCAATGGTTGTTACAGCAAAGTTCAGGGTTAAAGATAACGAAGTCGGAGGATATATGATAATAGTTCTTGGAGTAGCATCTCTTGATGTATTGATAAATGCTATTGATAAATTAGGGTGATACTTAATGCAGGAACTGATTAATAAAGATTTATTCAGTCTGGCAATCTTGAACTGGATCGACAAGATTGCCGATCAGGGGATATTCGCAACAGACACTGAATTAATAATCCGGAGCTGGAACTTATGGCTTGAAAGACAAACAGGTAAATTATCCAAAGAAATGATTGGCAAGAAGCTCTTCGAAGTTTATCCAGAACTTTCTGTAAAGAATATGAGTACATACTATATGGAAGCATTGAAAGGACAGGTAACGGTTCTTTCCCAGAGATTTCACAAATATCTTATACCTATAAAACTTTCAAAGAGCGAGGCATTTTTTGAGCATATGCAGCAGAATGTAAAAATAGCTCCTTTAGTTGATGATGACAAAATTGTCGGAACAATTACTGTAATTCAGGATATTACCGAAAGATTGCTCAGAGAACTTGAGCTTAAGAAAGAAAAAGATGAATGGGAGATGACATTTAATGCCTTACCCGATTTAATTGCTATTATTGATAAAGATTATCGTATGTTAAAGATTAATAAGGCAATGGCAGAAAAATTAGGAATTTCTCAGGAAAGAGCAAAAGGTCTTTACTGTTATGAATACGTTCATAGGAATAAATTTCAACCCGAACTATGTCCGCATAGAAGAACAATTTTAGAGGGAAAAACCTTCACAGAAGAAATCTACGAAGAAAATCTCGGGGGGTATTATTTAATATCAACTTCTCCAATATACGATGAAAAAGGCTTAATCAGGGGTTCAGTACATATCGCACATGATATTACCAAAAGAAAGCTCGCAGAAGAAAAACTGAAGGAATCAGAAGAAATATTCAGGGATTTCCTTGAAAATGCTCATGAACTAATACAGAGTGTTAATGAAAGCGGAAGATTTCTTTATGTTAACAAAAGGTGGAAAGAAGTTCTTGGCTACACCGACGAAGAAATAAAACATTTAACTTTGAAAGATATATTAAAACCAGAGAGCTATGAAAATTGCATAAAAAAATTTGAAGAGACAAAAAGCGGAAAAGTTCTGGAAAATGTTGAAGCTATATTTATAACAAAATATGGAGATGAAATTATTGCAGAAGGGAATATAAGTCCGCAGATTAAAAACGGGAAATTTATTTGTACAAGAGCTATTTTCAGAGATATAAGCATTCATAAAAGGATTGAAGAAACACTGCGGGCTCTATCAGTGCTGGATGCTCTTACAGGTTTATATAACAGAAGGGGTTTTGCTGCTATTGCAAGACAGCAACTCGAACTTGCTATCAGAATGAAAAGAAATGCAATTATGTTTTTTATAGATATAGACGGGATGAAATGGATTAACGATAATCTTGGCCATTCAGAAGGAGATAATGCGCTAATTGATACTGCTAATATCTTAAAGCAGACCTTCAGGACATCAGATGTAATTGGAAGAATTGGTGGAGATGAGTTTGTTGTTTTTGCAATGAATATTGGCAAAGATAATGCGAAAATACTCTTTAAACGTCTTAATCAGAACGTTAATAATCTAAATAAACTTAAAAAACGTCCTTATAAATTATCTTTAAGCACAGGATTTACTGATATTGATATAGGACATCCTCCCACTCTTGAAGAAATGATCCGGAAAGCAGATAATATTATGTATGAACAAAAAAAGAAAAAGAAAATTCAGAGGATAAATTGAGTGTCGAGTTAATTCATTAATGATAACAATACATTTTGATTATTAATGGGGCTTTGATCAAGTGAATACTTCACCTGATTTTTTCAAAAAGATAAATACAATACTTGTTGTGGATGACGAAGCTTTTATGAGAGAATCTATATCTGATTTTCTCAAAGAGTATGGTTTCAATATAATTACAAGTCCGGATGCAACTGATGCACTCAATATTATTAAATCTGATGGTTCCATTGACATAATACTTTCAGATATAAGGATGCCGGGTATCAGCGGGATAGAACTTCTTGAAAGAATACATTCTTTAAGTCCTGAAAAACCAGTTATTCTTATGACTGCTTATGCAGATCTCGATGTAGCAATAGATGCGATTAGAAAAGGAGCTTTTGATTTCTTAATAAAACCCTACAAACCCGAGTACCTGCTGCATATTATTGAAAAAGCTGTTAATAACATAAAGCTTAAGATAATTGAGAAGGATTACAGAAGCATGCTCGAACATACTGTTAATGAGAGAACAAAAGAACTTGTTGATGCTTTGCAAATGGTTAAGCATATGAGCGAAGAATTAATGCAGAGATTAACAATTGTTGCTGAATACCGTGATGAAGAAACAGGAATGCACATCAAAAGAGTGGGGCTTTATGCAAAACAGATTGCTATTAATTTGAAATTACCCGAAGATTTCATTGAAATAATATCATTCGCCTGCCCAATGCATGACATAGGTAAAGTCGGGATACCGGATCATATATTACTAAAACCTGGGCCCCTCAATGAAGAGGAATTCAATATCATGAAGATGCATCCTTCTATTGGCGCCAGCATTCTCTCGGGCTCAAAACATTATGGAATTCAAATTGCTGCATCGATAGCACTAACACACCATGAGAGATGGGATGGTACCGGCTATCCTAACGGCCTTAAGGGCGACCAGATACCCATAGAAGGAAGAATAGCCATGCTTTGCGATCAATATGATGCTTTAAGGAGCAAAAGACCTTACCGTGACTCATTAAGTCATGAAATAGCATATAAAATAATAACCGAAGGTGATGGCAGGACCGAGCCCAAACATTTTGATCCAGCTATTTTAAAAGCATTTAAGGAAACTGCTTCTATTTTTGATGAGATCTACGAACAACACAAGGATTAATTAAACCCTTCCTTTCTGAGAAATAATCATTGAAGCATTTGCTAAAATTTGTTATATTATGAAAATAATTTTCAAGGGAGGAATTTGAAATGAAAACGAGGGTTATGGTAATGTTGGCCATTGTCATCCTTTTCGGGGCAGGAATTGCTCTTACAATTGCAGAGGATACACTTGACCCAAAGATTGTAATAAGAACTGCAAAAACAATGTATTTACTTGACCCTTTTTATTGGGTTTACAGTGCATCAAAATTTACTTTGCCCGGCCCAGGTAAAGTAAATCTACATTATTGGCCTGAAGAAGGACATGACATTACTGTGGATTTTTCTGTTACAGGAGTCAATTCAGGCGAGGCTCTTACTTTTGCAGTGAATGGTTTAACTTCTCCTAAAAGCGGCTTCTTAACAGAAGTAGGTTCAGGTATATATAAAGGCTCATTTGTTGTCAGTGAATCAGATGTTGGTGGAGAAGCTTTTAAACCCGGTATATTAGATAACTCTAACAAACCGGTCGTACCTAAAAATATTACTCTTTCGGTTTTTAAAACAATTCCTGATAGCGGTATGGTTTTAATTGCTCAAAGAGATGTATTTATAAATAGATGGGGATGTGATAGATGTCATTTAAGTAAAGATATTGCAATGCAAGTTTATCCTTGGTGTGAACCAACAGGAGGTCTTTATGGCCCGCATTATTGGATTAATATTCTCGGAAGAAACGATGGAAGGCCGGGATTTACATACCAAAATCTAACCGATGCGACACTTACACATACTCCTACGGTTGGTGGATATGTGAATGGTATATATAAAACAAATCCACTTGATAGGCCGCCATATCATTTAAAGACAAACCAGAAACAGGTATGGTGGACTCAGGGCAACTTGAAATGCTCACCATGCCATCAAGGACATGATGACGCTGTATGTACTGTACGGAAACCAGGATTCTGGGCTGGTGCTGGCAATGAACTAAGTAGAGAAAAATCACTTGATGTAAAATGCAGCTACTGCCATGGCATTGATGGTGGATATGTTCCTTCAGACCCTAACAAACCTAAATGGGAAGACTGGAATATGTATAGCTGGCAATAAAAAACTGGTTTTTGATTGACAGATATGATCCATACTGTTAAACTGAATATATAAATCTACATAGTTTAAGCTTGTCCAATATTTTAAAAATTGGTTGAGCAGTCGAACTCTGAACAATGCTCAGAGTTCGACTTTTGTTTTTTAGAAAGGAGAAAAAATGGAAAAGGCAAAAATTGGTGATACCGTTCAGGTTCATTACACGGGCAAACTACATGACGGAACTATATTTGATAGCTCTATAAGCAGGGAACCGCTTGAGTTTAGAATTGGAGAGGGAAGACTTATACCAGATTTTGAATCCGCAGTAGTTGGAATGAATATTAATGAATCAAAAACTATAACAATTGAAAGCGAAAAGGCATACGGTCCTCATATTCAGGAATTGGTTGTTACTATTGATAGAGAACGGTTACCGCTTACTGTGCAACCCGAAATCGGACAGCATTTTCAACTTCAGAGTCCTGATGGCAGAACATTTGTAGCAGAAGTTACAAATATTACAGAAAAAGCCGTAACTTTCGATGCTAATCACCCTCTCGCAGGCAAAGATTTAATTTTTGACATCGAACTAGTTGCAATTATATAACCTTAAAATTCATTATCTAAGATATTAAGTTAACAAGAAATAAATTATAAAAGCATAGAGTAAAGTGTGAAGAACAAAAAACAGCCCGCTTCAATGGGATACCTTTCTTGATAAACTCAAAAAATGCAAATTGAAGTAATGTAGAGGTTGTGGAAAAATTTATTCTTTGATCACAACCCCATTATTTCCTCTTTTCTAAGGAGGATTTTTTAGTTTTTTTATAGTCTGATGTCTATGACATTATGTCTGAAGTCTCTTTAAAGTGAAATATCTGCATTCCATAGTCAACTATTTTTGATAAACATAAAATTATGGTATTCTAATTTAGACAATGGAAAATAAATTTTATATTGAGCGCACTTTAAGACTTGCCAAAAAAGCAGCAGGGTTTACAAGCCCGAATCCAATGGTTGGTGCTTTATTGATTAAAAACAATCAAATAATAGCTGAAGACTATCACAAAAAGCCCGGGACACCTCATGCAGAAGCACTTGTATTATCCAGAGCAGGAGAAAAATCAAAAGGCTCAACTCTATATGTAAATCTTGAACCTTGTTGTCATACTGATAAAAGAACACCTCCTTGCACTAAGGCTATAATAAATGCAGGGATTAAAAAAGTCGTAATTGCAATGCTTGACCCGAATCCAAAAGTAGCCGGTAAAGGTGTAGAAGAATTATCCGATGCTGGTATCGAAGTAATTCATGGAATTCTCGAGGATAAGGCAAAAAAATTAAATGAAGCATATATTAAATACATAACAACTAAAAAACCTTTTTTTACTCTTAAAATTGCAATGACACTCGATGGGAAAATCGCTACTCCCGAAGGTCAATCGAAATGGATTACAGGCGAGAAATCACGAAAATTAGTCCACCGAATTAGAAGCAGTTCAGATGCCGTAATGACAGCTATTGGAACGGTTAAAGCTGATGATCCCCGGCTTACTGCAAGAATAAAAAGAGGCAAAAACCCTATACGCATTGTTATCGATCCAGAACTTCAAATACCATTAAACTCACAAATTTTAAAGACCCCACCAGAAACCATTATTGTTACTAAGAATAATAATCCTCATATAGCAGAATTTGAAAGATTAAATATTGAACTAATCAATTTTAATGATAAACTTGATCTAAATTGGCTTGCATCAGAACTCGGAAAGCGTGAAATAACCTCTGTTCTTCTTGAAGGCGGCTCATCTTTTAATTCTTATGTATTAGAACATGGTATTGTTGACAAAGTGATGTTTTTCATTGCTCCAAAAATTATTGGCGGAAAAGACTCTTTTCCGGCTGTAGGAGGCAAGTTATTTAAAAGATTGGAAGATGCGTATAATATTACAGATATAAAAGTTAAGAAAATAGGTTCTGATATATTAGTCGAAGGTTATTTAAAAAAATCTTGAGTCTAAATTCTATATTTTGTCGTATATTATTATGAAGGGGGTAGTATATGAATGAAAAAAATATAATAATCATAGACACTGATAATGAAACAACTTTGAAAATTAAGACCGTTCTTGAATCCGAAGGATATATAATTCATAATACCTCTGGCAAATCTGAAAGCTTATCCCTTGCAAAAAAACTCGTTCCATCTCTTATTTTTATTAACATCGCTATGCGTGATGTAAGCGGACTTGAGATCGCAAAAGCTATTCATGATACTGATACACTTTCAAAAATCCCGATAATAATTATCACTCCTCATGGTGGAACTGTTGAACCCCGCTATACAGAAATGTACGGAATAGTGGATTTTCTGAAAAGATCCTTCACACCCGAAGAACTAATTTCAAAAGTAATTGATATAACCGAAACCCAACCTGAAATTGATAAAGTGGATGAAAAAGAAGTTTCAGATTTATCCGATGTAAAAACAATAGGGCTTCACGAAGAGCCTGCTGAAATAGAGATTCCAATTGAGACTACAGCTTATTCTGAAGATACAAAATTCCAATCGGTTCTTATTGAAGAACAAAAGATGAGTATAGAAGAAGAAAAAGCAAAACCAGAAGATATGCCCATTCATGATACTCCGGTATCAGAAGGACAATCAATTGAATCAAAGGCTGAAACACCATTGAATGAAGAAAAGATACCCGGGTCAGAATCATCCAAAGAAGATAATATAACTGGCATTGACACATCGTCTGATTTGGCTTCAGAGAATATATTAGAAGAACCACTTGTTGAAAAAAGGTCTGAAACAAAAAGTATAGCTCTGATAGCATCTGCAATTGCTGTTTTTGTTTTAATCATAGGAGCAGGGCTTTATTTATTTAGCAGCTTCTCTAAAAAAAGTGAGGTATCTCCTCCTATGAAATCGCCTGTTCAGGAAAAAGATATAATCACTGAAAAAATACCGGAACAAGAAAAAACTTTAACTCAATCAGAAACAATTCCGGATACTTCTAAGATAAAGCCCCCTACTGAAAAACAACAAGAATATTCTAAAGAATCAGCCCATATAAAGACACCACAAAAAACAACTGAGCCTACAGGTAAACAAAAAACCTTGTCTAAAACTCCTCCAAGTACCGAAAAGAAAAAGATAAAACAATTTTATAGTGTTCAATTCGGGGTTTTTAAAAATGAAAATTTTGCCAGATCTTTTTCAAAAGAACTTTCGAAAAATAACCTTAATACCTTTATCGAAAAAACAACCGGAAAAAATAATTCTGTTTTATATAGAGTCTTATCCGGAAAGTTTGCAAATAAAAAAGAGGCCGAAAAGTTTGCAAAAGAAATTCTGTCTAAAAATAAAATCAAAACAGTGATATATAAAGTAACGGAAAAATAATTACCAAATAATTATTTATAATAAATTGCTAAGATTTTATAATACATTAAGCAAAAAAATAGAAGTTTTTAATCCTACAAATAAGAATGTAGTTTCAATATTTACATGTGGTCCTTCTGTATATCAAAGATCTCATATAGGGAATTTCAGAACATTTCTTTTTGAAGATATTCTTTTGCGTTATCTTGAATTTTTGGGTTATAGCGTCGTACGGGGCATGAATTTCACAGACATCGAAGATAAGGCTATTCAAGAAGCTGATAAAAAAAATCTTCCTCTTAAAACAATTACCGAAAATAATATAAGAAAATTCATTCATGAGATGCAAATGTTAAGGATGAAAAAACCCGATTTTTTGCCGAGAGCATCAGAAAATATAGATATAGCTATTGATATAATTGAAATTTTGCTTCAAAAAGGATTAGCTTACAAACATAAAAATAATATATATTTCGAAGCACTTAAATTCAAAGATTTCGGGAAACTCTACGGACTTGATCTTTCTAAATGGCCTGATAAGAAAAAACGCTTTCACAAAGATACATATCCTGGAGTTCAATGGAATCTCGGAGATTTTATTCTCTGGCATGGATGTAAAAAAAATGATAAATATTGCTGGAATTCCCCTTTTGGTCCCGGGAGACCCGCATGGAATATTCAGGACCCTTCGATGATTTTGAAACATTTCTCCGAGACACTATCAATTTATTGTGGCGGAATTGACAATCTTTACAGACATCACGATTATAGTCTTGCCATAATTGAATCAATTAAACCATATCCAATGGCAAAATACTGGCTCCATTGTCACCATCTTTATATTAACGGGGAAAAGATGTCTAAAAGTAAAGGTAATATTATTTATATTGACGACCTCATAAAAAAAGGATTTTCCATGACAGAAATAAGATGTTTTCTATTATGCGGTCATTACAGAGAAATACTTAATTATTCTGAGCCAAGTCTAAGAAATATTTCATTACAACTGAAAATGGCAAGGGAAAAAGTTGCTGAAATTAATAATATCGCAAAAAAATATAAGAACCGGAACTTGTCGGTGACAAGTAAATATAATAGAAAGCTTATTGGCATCTTTAAACAAAATATGAATAATGATCTTCGTGTAAAAGAAGCTTTTATTGCAATCACAGATTCTGTCTTGAGAATCAATACTAATAAATTAAAACCTGAAAATGCTTGTGAAATAATCCATGCACTTAAGAAAATCGACAAAGTACTTATGGTAATATTTTGAATTTTAAGTTTTGAATATTGAGTCTTGAGTTTTGAGTTTTGAATTTTTACAGGAGGTTAATATGTTTTCAAATTTCAATAATGCAGCAGAATGCTGGAAGGAGATATTATCTAATATAGAAAAAAACAGAAACCTGCTAACTATTATCGAGAAATTTGCTAGAGAAAACACTTCTCCATCGAAGATAGTTTTTGGAACATCAGGATGGCGAGGAGAAATCGGAAGCGATTTCACTTTCAATAATGTAAGGATTGTAACTTCAGCTATTGTTAATATGTTCAAAAATGCAAATGATACCTTATTGAAATCTCTTGGTGTTAAGGATTTTGAAGATGTAATGAAACGGGGAATTATAGTAGGCCATGACAATCGTTTTCTTGGTAAAGAATTTGCTATGGAAGTAATTGGAATTCTTCAAAAAGAAGGTATCAAAACATGGTATGCTGGAGAGGCTCCAACACCGCAATTTTCTGCCGGGATAGAAATCTTAAATGCTGCCTGCTCAATCAATCTAACTCCTTCTCACAATCCTGCTAATTATGCCGGTTTTAAATTTAATCCATCTGATGGCGGACCAGCAGGACCGGAAATCACTTCCAAAATAGAGGAAATTGCTAACCACATGATGAAAAAAATGGTTTCATTTCCACATGTAAAAGTCAAAGACATTGAATATCTAGACCTTAATGAATTATATATTCGCTATTTGAATGAAAGGAGAACCATTGACCTCATCAAAATCAAGAAATTTATAGATACCGAAGATTGTTTCATTTGTGTTGATAATGTTCATGGTTCAACAAGGGGTTGTCTTGAAAAAATAATCGGGATCAATAACAAAATTGTCTATTTACGGACAGAGGACGATTACCTATTTGGTGGTATTTCTCCTGAACCATCTGAGAAGAATATGCAGAAGGTAGATGAAAAACTAAAAGGGAAAAAAGCAAAGTTTAAGCTCGGAGTTATAATGGACCCTGATGGAGACAGGATAAGATTTTCTGATGGAAATATGCAAATACCGATGAATTATTTCGGAGCTATGGCATTTCATTATCTTCACAAGATTAAAGGCTTTAAAGGAATAGTTGCTAAATCTGTTGGAACAAGCAATCTGGTTAATGCTATCGCAGAGAAACTCGGTGTGCCTGTTAGAGAGACAAAGGTTGGATTTAAAAACTTCAGACCATTTATGCTCAAAAATTCAAACGAAAAAGCAATTGTTGCTTTCGAAGAATCCGATGGCATTTCAGGGTATAATCATACTCTTGAAAAAGATGCTTTGTTTGGATTTCTCCTCGCCTTAGAAATGATTGCAGTAATAGGCAAGAATCTGAGTGAATATTTAAACGAGATTATGGCTGAGTTTGGTTATTACTATCCAGACAGGTCAGGAATAACAGTCTCTCCTGATTTGGTTGGCGAACCTTTAATAAAAGGGCTCGCAAAGATAAGCGATAGATATAAGAAAGGTTCGGCTGTAACTATTGGAAACCATGATAGAATAATCAAGGATGTTATTACTATCGATGGAACTAAACTTGTCTTTGACGATGGTTCATGGCTTATGATAAGACCGTCGGGAACCGAGCCAAAAGTTCGTTTTTATATAGAAGCACGAACAGAAGAAGGGAAAAAAGATGTCTTTATTTTAGCTGAAAAAATAACAAAAGAAGCTCTGCTTGATATTAAAAAGCCTTAACTTAAAAACAGTTTATTTTTTTGTTATCGAAAACAAAGGTTCTTTGATACTCTCACTCTTGCAAACAGGGCATTTCCCAGGTTTTCTAAGCTTTTCTCTTTTTATAAATTCAAAACCACATCTGTTGCAAACAGGAGGGATTATTTTTAATCTATACTCCTTCTTTCCTACAACAGTTTTTCTAATATGTTCAAGATGTTCATAAACTTCTTTTTCTGGAATTGCTATCTGAACCGATATTTCTTTTGCAGACAATTTTATTCCTTCAAGCACTCCAAGTATTGCCTGCCTTATTGTTTCTTTTCTTTCAACAGGCATGTAAGGTTTAAGCGATCTGTTTTTCATTAATTTTTTATCCCGAAAGAACTCTATACATTGATTTAATAAAATTATCTAAAAGAAATGGATTAAACATCCCTTCTGATTCATTTTTCATAACAAAAAGTATTTCTTCGAATTCCAGTTCTTTACGATATGGCCTTCTACTTCGTAAGGCGTCAAAATAGTCTGAGATTGCAACTATCTGCGAGCAAATATGCTGTTTCCTGCCATCATTTTTTATTTTAGGATAACCTTTTCCATCAAATCTCAGATGATGTTCATAAGCTACGATTGGTGCAAGACGGGTTAGACTTTCTATTTTTGCGAGATATTTCGAACCATAGACCGTATGAAGTTTAATTTCATTCCATTCCTGTTCATCAAGTTTTCCTTTCTTTTCAAGAATATTAACATTGACGAAAATTTTGCCAACATCATGCAAAAGTGCAGCTATTCCTATATCATGCTTTATGTCATCTCTGACTCCAAGAGTTTCAGCCTGAAACATTGACAAGACAGCAACATTTGTTGCATGTACATATGTATATTCACTTGCGGATTTTATAGGGCATAATAGCTTTAAAATATTAGCTTCTTTCTTGAAAGCTGCAGCAAATTTTAAGACAATTTCTTCCAATCCGTAAGTTTCGAGTTTCTTAAAGTGTGACACATTAGTAAATATTTCCTTTACCCCATTTGCTTGTAATGCTGATAATTGACTTATATCTCCAATCCTAAAATCTTCTGTTAAATTTTGCCCCCCTAATCTTATATCAACAGCTCCGGTTAAAATATGTGGAAATCCTTTTGTGACTTTATCTTTATCTAACAACGAAACAATAAAGTCTTTTATTTCCATAAATTCAACACCCTTCAAAATATCAACACGTGAGATACCTTTGCGCTTGAGTTTCCTTATCAGATTTACCACCTGAATCCCGGCATTTCTTATCAATGTTTTATTAATAACAATATCATCTTCTATAATCATAATCTCGAGAGATTCTGAATCATTGAATAAAATATTTAAAGCATCTAATGCTTTCGTAATGAACTCGTTTACAGATGCATGTTCTCCCGAATAAAGAGAACAATTTAAGACAGCAGATGTAAATGATGAAAGGAACTTATTAATTGTCTCGATCATTTTTGAACCTTTTGGCTTAATCTTTTTGACTCGCTTCTAATAATCTCATTTTTTGATTTCAAGCCTTCTTTTAAGATATCCTGAATACTATCAATTGGATAGTTTCTCAAAGATTTATATATTTCTTCATTAAGATGTTCGATAGCGTTCTTGAATAGCAGTTTTTTTGAAACAAGCAGGTCTTTTAAAGTCTCTAAAGCACGTGGATCTCCTATTTCACCAAGTGCCCTGACAACCAGGACTTTTTGGTAAACATCAGCACTACTTAAAGTCCTTTTCTTTAAAATACGCAAAAGATCATCAACAGCTTCATTAACCCTATACATACCTGAAAGATTTGCTGCCATTTCTATATCTTCAAATGAACCAGATTTTAGAGAATTCTTTAGAGATGTAATGCCATATTCATCACCGTAATTTAAGAGGCATCTTAAAGCTTCAAAACAAACTTTAGAATTATTATAATTTGCATACGGTCTTATATAAGGTAATATTTCAATGTTTTTCGAATCGGCAAGAAGATAAAGCATATTCCTTTTTACGAACCATCTCTTATCTTCAAGTCTTTTTAAAGCTTCTGGAATTAATTTATTTCCAAAACGTTTCAATAAATTTATTAAAAATTTTCTCATAATTGGCGATTCTTCATTAGAGAGAGCATCCATTAATAACGGGATAATAAGTTCTCCATAATAATCGCAGATAAGCCAAACTTCCTCTCTTGATTGTCGTCCGAATATTCTAAATGTATCAATCAGTCTTATTAGAAAATCATCCGAGTAAAAATATTTAATAAATTGTTCTGTTATTTCAGGGTATTTTTTATTTTTTTCATTGTAAGAAATTAATTTTAAGAGCTGGTATATCTGACCAAATTGTCCTGTATTTACAAATTCTTCAACTCTTTCATTAAGAAGGTTTATAAATATTCTATATTCCTCAATATCTGTAACAAAATCTGATTGCAGTAAATCAATAATAATTTGACTAAAATATCTTTCAATATAATCGTCATTATATTCTTTATCGAATTCTTTAATGACATCGGACCCGGCAATTGGCAATGAATATCCAAGGAGTTTTCTGATTTCAGACATATATTTTTCACTAACAAATTTTTTTTCATCCCCTTCCATCATTAGTTGCCTGGCATCTCCCGAAAGAAATATATCATCAATTATATAGTCACTTCCTGGGATAAAATGCTCATCAACCATAGAAGGCAGAGAAGAGAATTTGTCAATAAGATTTTTAAGGTTCTCGGGGATCATTAAATTTTGTTCATTTATTGAATTTATAAATTTTACTGCTTCATCTACACTTATTTCATTAAAAAATCTCTTTGCAGCTTGAACATCCTTTGACACAACCCTGACAGTTGAAGCAAGAAATTGTTTCTTAATCTCGGGCTTCAATGCGTTGATTAATTCATTTAATTTCTTCATTTCTTGATCTGAGAATATATTTGAGGAAGGTCTACTTATATATGAAGTTATTACTTTATCATATGACTCTTCTTTTACCTCATCCGTGATAGTTCTGTTAAGATAACTGCCGAGAGCATCAGGGGAAATACCCTGAATCATATCAGACACATCTTCCGAT
The DNA here is from genome assembly GCA_020725385.1 of Nitrospira japonica. Lineage (GTDB taxonomy): Bacteria > Nitrospirota > Thermodesulfovibrionia > Thermodesulfovibrionales > SM23-35 > DYFC01. The sequence goes on from DYFC01000049.1 coordinate 32,050, forward strand.
TGAAGAGCACCTGTTAGCAATCCATATATGTATTTTTCCCAAATAGATGACTTCTTTGAATTCTCCTCTACATTGGTGGAATCAACAAAAGAGAATGCATCATAATTAATAAAACCGATACTTAACTTTTTTAATGGTTGCTCAACAAACTTCTTTTCGATTAACTCGGGAGAATCAACCAATGTTTTATCTGTAATTGTTTTTTGAAATTCATATAGTTCATCTTTTGTAATGCCTTTTTTAAATGTTATATAAGCGACTCCCAATCTATTCATATATAGGGCAAAATCCTTATAAACAGGGTTTTTCTTTTCTAAAAAAAACTCATCTATAATAAGGGTATCTTTTGCAATAGCGATTGTAATATCTTCTCTTAATTCAAAAATCTTTTGCAATAAATCAAAAGAACGGTTCAATGATTTCTCTACAGAAGGATGGTCTTTGGGATAAATTGTTACATTACGCCTTGCTATATTGAGTTCAATTATAGCATCACTAAGAAGACGTGCATCTATGCTGAGTTCTTTTTCCCCTGGCATTCTTAATTAGCCTTAGTCGGTTGTTAATAAATTATTTTTATTTCCCAACTTTCAAAGACAGAAAGGAAATAAGTTCTTTTATTCCTTTGCCTGTTACTGCTGAAACAATGAAAAAATCTTTTTCTTTATTTTTACAATATGATGTCAGTCTGTCAAGTTTTTCAGAATTTCCTGCAATATCAGATTTTGTACCTACAACAACCTGAGGTTTCTTTAAAAGCTGTTTGCTATACAACTCGAGTTCTCTATTTATTTTTATATAATTCTCAACAGGATCACCTTCTCCTGTTTCTGAAATATCAACAAGGTGAAGAAGTATAGAAGTACGTTCAACATGCCTTAAAAACTGTGAACCAAGTCCTGCTCCCCTATGAGCTCCTTCGATTAAACCAGGGATATCAGCAACTACAAAGCTTCTGAAATTATTATATTTCACTACACCAAGAACAGGTCTTAGAGTTGTAAAAGGATAGGCAGCTATCTTTGGTCTGGCAGATGAAATTGCAGATAATAAGGTTGATTTACCTGCATTAGGTAATCCAATCAATCCTACATCTGCAAGAAGTTTAAGTTCGAGTATTATCCATTTTTCTTCACCTTTTTCACCTGGCTGGGCATATCTCGGTGCCTGTTTAACAGGAGTTGCAAAATGAAAATTTCCGAGACCACCCCTACCGCCATGAGCAACTATTATCTCCTTTTCATTCTTATCAAGATCAGCAAGCACATCACCGGTTTCAGCATCTTTAATAATTGTTCCAACAGGAACAGGTATTATAAGGTCATCTCCATTTTTCCCGTGCATCTTTTTGCCCATTCCATGTTGACCTTTTTTTGCTCTGTATTCTCGGTGATATTTTAAATCAATCAAAGTATTAAGTTTTTCAGTAGCTCTTATTATTACATGCCCTCCTCTTCCTCCATCGCCTCCATCGGGTCCTCCCCTGGGGACATATTTCTCCCTGCGGAAACTAACACAACCCTTACCGCCATCTCCTGCTTTTACGAATACCTTTACATAATCAACAAATTGCATAAATATATCTTACTTTCAATAACATTTTTTTACAAAAAAAAAGGCGGGTTTTACACCCGCCTTTTGTATTTTCTTTTTTATAGCTGTGCAGGCATTTCAGGATAAACACTTATTTGAAGTCTTGTCCTGTCTTTTCTTTCAAAATTAACAAAGCCGTCTATCTTGGCAAAAAGTGTATCGTCAGAACCTTTTCCAACATTTACACCTGGATGAAACTTTGTGCCGCGCTGCCTTACAAGAATATTTCCCGCACGCACAAACTGACCCCCGAATCTCTTGACACCGAGTCTTTTTGACTCGCTATCTCTTCCATTCCTTGAACTTCCAACTCCTTTTTTATGTGCCATATTTATGCCTCCAGAATTATATCTTTTATCTTTAATGATGTATAAAACTGCTTATGTCCGTTTGTTTTCCGGTAAACTTTACGTGGTCTTTGCTTATGCACAATAATTTTAGGATACCTTCCTATACCCTCAACAGTGGCAACTACTTTTGCCCCGGCAATATAAGGAGAACCGTAAATTATTTTATCATTCCCGGAGACCATTAGTATCCTATCGATTACAACATCTGCACCGTTCCCGGCATTAAGTTTTTCAACCTTTAATACTGAATCTTTTGTAACTCTGTATTGTTTTCCACCAGTTTCAATTATTGCATACATATATTCCACCTCCGAATTAGTAATTTACCATAAAATACATTTAAAAAACAAGGTTTCTAAATGAACGTTGAATTACCCATACAAACAGTTTATTAGAGTTTTATCTGGTTCTTTAACCTTATAGTAGATCTTTTTCAAGTGAATTTATAAATGATACAAGTATGTCTTCATCCTGTTCTGACATTTTTAGAAATTCAATACCAACTTCATATTTTGTCATATCATTACTTGCTTCTTCTTTTATATTCGAGATTCTTGTAAGAATCTTAAGGCTATGGGAATTAATAAAGAGTTCCATCTCACATTGTGTTTCAATTTCAAGTGGAATTTCTGTCTCTACAAGCATTCCGGACAAGCTTATTTTTTTCACTTTATATTCGTGAGGAACATCAACCTGCATCGTTTTATTGCCTGACAACTTAAATCTAACTCCACCAAGTCTGTTTTCAAGTTTTCTGGTTCGATTTTGATTGATAAAATTCTGAAGCATCATGGCTTTTTCGCTAAGTGTATCCGTAAATTTTATCCCGGCACGATAAACGGGAATTATTGAGCCTGTCTCTTTATTTACTTTTGAAATAAGGAATGCCCATACAACTTTTCCTTTGAGATTGAGCACAGTTTCAGAAAATTTTAACTTAAAAGTATATTCACGGTTTATTTCAAGACGCCTTGGTGTCTCAATTGCTGCACCGTCTATACTGATATTAAGCACATCTATATCAGAAGTATAAAGCACGTTGCCCTGCAATCCTTCAACAACATATCTTTTGTTTCTTCTATTTTCGCCTGGTTTATCTGTCACCTTATTATAATACCTGCATAACCTACAACCTGTTCATAATCACCGCTAACTTCTCCTGAAGTTGCATACCTAACAAGTTTGGCTGATTCTGCACCAAGAGCTTTAGCTGCATAAAGCATAACCGTAACAGGAAGGTAACCACACATACTTATTCTTTCTACCAAAACAGTATTATAGAGTCCCTCCGGGTCAAGAGAAAGAATTTTTTTAATTGCCTTTTCGTCTTTTTTTCTTGCAACATTTTCAGGAACATAATGACTCATATCAGAACTTGCGACGAGCATTACAGGGTAACCTGCAGATTGAATCGCATTCGCTATTTCTTCACCAATATTTTTACACTCTTCAACTGTTGCCATAAGTATAGTAATAGGAACTATTTTTACCTTATCCGAGAAATAAGCAATAAAAGGAAGTTGCACTTCGAGTGAATGTTCAAACATATGAGCACTGTTATCCCTTGTTACAAAAGGAGAGTTTCTCAAAATATTATAGGCAAGTACTTTATCAATGGTAAAAGAACCTGTTGGAATCTCCCATTCTCCTTCATCCATTATAGATACCCGGGATCCTATTCCGGTATGATTCGGCCCCAAAAGCACAAAAGTTTCAGGGAATTCTATTTCTGAAAAAACAGCTCCTGCAACATGCCCTGAATAAATAAGCCCTGCATGTGGTGATACCACACCAATCGCTCTCTGTTTTTTTATTCCTTTAACAATATATTGTTCAACCTGATCTATCAGTTTTTGGGAGGAGCTATAATAAAATTGTCCTGCAACCGCCGGTTTTCTCTTCAAAATTCTTCTCCTTCATACTGTTGATATTCTCTTTCGGACATATTTACAAATCTTGTACAGTGTGAAAGATATGTAAGGTCAACTATACCTGTTGGGCCATTCCTCTGTTTTGCAATTATAACTTCAGCATGTCCTTTCTTAGCCTCCTTATTGTAAACCTCATCCCTGTATAAGAAAAGTATAACATCTGCATCCTGTTCTATTGCGCCTGATTCTCTAAGGTCCGCAAGAATAGGTTTTGGAGGTCTCCTTGCCTCAACGCTCCTATTTAATTGGCTTACAGCAATGACCGGGACACTTAGTTCTTTCGCTAAGGCTTTCAAAGAGCGGGATATATCTGATATTTCCTGTTCACGTCTTTCAAAACTGCCCTTGCCCTTCATCAATTGAAGATAATCAACAATTACAATACTAAGACCATGTTCTATTTTTAGCCTTCTTGCTTTTGCCCTTAACTCAAGTACTGTAATAGCAGAAGAATCATCAATATAAATAGGAGCACCTGTAAGATTTCCTGCTGCAGCAGTTAATTTATGCCAGTCTTCTTTCTTTATAAACCCTTTTCTGATGCTGTTAGAGTTTACCATTGCCTCTGCACAGAGCATTCTAAATGCAAGCTGTTCCTTTGACATTTCAAGGCTAAAAATAGCAACAGGTTCTTTCATCTCAAGCCCGACGTGCTGGGCAATATTAAGGGCAAAGGCTGTCTTTCCCATTGAAGGCCTTCCACCAACAATGATAAGGTCACCTTTCTGAAACCCGGTAGTCATTTCATCGAGATCCTTAAATCCTGAAGCGACACCTGTAATTGTTTCTTTTTTATCATAAAGATGCTCGATCATCTCAAAACTGCTTTTAATAACATCTTTAAGTGTTACAAAAGCAGTTTTAACTCTCTTTTCTGAAATGTCAAAAATTGATTTTTCAGCATAATCAACAATGTCTTCTGCATCAAGATTATCCTCATATACCTTGCTTGAAATTTCATTAACTGATCTTAAAAGCCCTCTTAATAACGACTTTTCTCTGACTATACTCGAATGGTAACGTACATTGGCTGCTGTTGGAACCATGTTAACCAATGTTGAAAGGTAAGCCACTCCGCCAATTACTTCTATATCGTTGTTTTTTTTAAGCTGGTCGGTAAGAGTGATAATATCTATCGGTTCATTCTTATCAAAAAGTTCTATCATAGCCTTGAAGATTTTTCTATGAGCTATTCTATAAAAATCTTCTTCTTCAAGAATTTCAAGGGATTTTGGAAGTGCATTATTATCTATTAAAATAGCGCCAAGAACTGATTGTTCAGCTTCTAAATTTTGTGGAGGTAGCCTGTCAAGATTTACTGTAGCTTCTTTTGCTTGCATGATTTACCAACTGAATAAGGTATTTAACTTATAATGTCAAATCCTGTTTAATAAAAAATATCCCTAACTAAAAAAGTCCAACCCTGTTATGATTTATTGACTGGAGGATTTTATTTAACCCCTTGTAAAATCCTCCAATGTTTTTTATTCAGGTACCACCTCTACATTAACCGTGGTTGTGACTTCAGGATGAAGCTTGACATTAACTGTATATGTACCGAGACGTTTAATTGGTTCTTCGAGTATTATTTTCTTTTTATCTATGTCTATGCCCTGATTTTTAAACGCTTCGGCTATATCCATTGAAGTCACAGAACCGAAAAGTTTTTCTTCCTCTCCTGCTTTTGCTTTTATAACCACATTAAGATTTGACATTTTTGCAGAGAGGTCTTTTGCCTGATTCATAATTTTCTTTGCTTTTTCCTGTATAATTCTTTTTTGATGCTCCAGAGCTTTCATATTCTTTACATTAGCTTCTAAAGCAACACCCTTTGGTATGAGAAAATTTCTTGCATATCCATCGGATACATCAATAACCTGCCCCATATTCCCTAAACCTTTTACATCATCCTTAAGTATAACCTTCATTCATTCTCTCCTTTATTTTAGAAAAAATCATATTTCAAAAAAGAAGCTATTAATCATAGCATATTTTTCTTTCATGAAGAAAGTTTATGATACAAAAAGACCTCTTGAATTTAATAGTTTTTATTATAACATAATATTAAACAGTCAAATATACCAAAATCATTTCACCTAAAAATTACATGGAATAAATCAGATATTAAGGCAATTTAATTAAAGGGAAATATCTTTTTTTTAAAAGTATTGTTTACGAAATCAAAAAAACCACAGATGACTGTTTAAAAGCCATCTGTGGTCTGTATGAACTGAAGATTGTTTATTCTGCTTTTACCGGGATCTTCTTGGTTTCTTTTATTGCTTTAGCTGTCTTAGGTAACGATACAGTAAGAACTCCTTTTTTGAATTCAGCTTTTGCCTTGTCTGTATCTATTTCTGCCGGCAAAGGAATAGTACGGGTAAATGAACCATAGGACCTTTCCATTCTATAATAATCTTTGCCTTTGTCTTCCTTTTCCTGCTTCTTTTCACCTTTGATAGTTAAAGTATCTTTTGTGATCGAAACATCGAGGTCCTTGTCATCAATTCCAGGAAGTTCTGCTGAAACAGTAATCTCTTTATCTGACTCCTTAACATCAACTTTTGGAGTAAATGTTCCGACCCCGAATTTTTCCCATGACGGCCAGACATCAAAACCTCTGAAAAAGTTATCGAACAGAGAATTCATTTCCCTTCTTAAGAGCTCAAACGGGCTATACTCTGTTCTTTTTACAGGAAGCTTCTCTTTTGTTGCAGGACTGTTTTTTGCCATATCTTATACCTCCTTTTTTTATGCTTCAGCAGTTACTGCTATTTTCTTTGTTTTAGCAGCTTCTGCTTTCGGCAAGATTATTTTAAGAACCCCATTTTTTACTGTTGCCTGTATTTTCTCTCTATCGACCTCTTCGGTTAATGTAAAAACCCTTTTAAAATCTCCTATGCCATACTCACTAATATAAAGCGTATGCTTTTCAGGAACTAAAGGGTCAACCTTTCCATAGATGGTTAATTCATTTTTCTCAAGTGTAATATCAACAGATTTTTCATCAACACCCGGCATATCTGCAGTAAGAATAATATCGTCTTTTCTTTCAACAATATCAACATGTGGCATATATACTGTCACCGCTCTTGTGTGTTCACCTTTGTGTGGAGATTCAGCCTCTTTTTTCTGAATATCTTTTGTTGTATCTGACATATTTTCTCACCTCCTAAAATTATTCAGATTTTACAGTAATTTTTCTTGGTTTTTCAGCCTCGGCTCTCGGGAGTTTAATCTGTAAAACACCATTAATATATTTTGCTTCAACTTTACCGGATTCAATCGTAAAAGGCATCTCAATTGATTTTGTAAACTGGCCATGCCAGCGCTCCCTTCTGTGATATGTCTCTCCTTCCTTTAATTCTTCGGCTTGTCTTGAACCACGAATTGTTAACGTCTTATCAGCAACTGAAATATCAATGCTTTCAGGGTCAACTCCCGGAATCTCTGTTGTCAGAAGAGCTTCATCTGTTGAAACCCATACATTAACAGCAGGAAATTCGATGTCTGTAGAACTTGCCCATCTTGATAACGCTCGATGCATCCTGTCAAATTCTTTCCATGGATCAAAAGACCAATCAAATCTCTCTAAATCTGACCAGAGCATTTTCTTGTACCTCCTTTTTGAAATATTTTGAATTTTTATTTATATTTCATCTAATTAGCGCTCTCAATCTTAGAGTGCTAATTAGATTTTATTATACCAAAAAAAATATTTTTGTCAATAGCCCGAATTGCCTCATCAAAAATCTAACTGAAAATGATTCATTGCCTCATTTAAAAATCTAAATGAAATAGAAAGACATTACAA
>DYFC01000050.1 GCA_020725385.1 Nitrospira japonica
GCTATCATCGCACCAGAATCTTATTTCGGATAACCTATTATTTATGGGATAGATACGGAGATTTACCATATCTCCTGTTGTAACGCCGTTGACTTTCAGCAGCAGGTTATTCAGGGATATTCTTCTATACGGATTAACAATCCTGTCTCTTTCCTCAAATACTTCTCAATCAGTTCTTTTACCTGTTCATTCATGAACTTCCTGTGTAGCTATTGCAAAATATAAACCTCCTTTTTTTGAGGCTTATATTAAACTTTTTAGGTGTTCACTTTTAATTCGTAAATTTACAAAAACGGTTCACTTTTAATTCGTAGATGGCAGCTTAAGCATAAATCGTTGACAAACCATATATAATTCTATATTATTAATCTTGAGATTATTCAAAGTTTTTGAAATAAACATGAAAATAATTCAGAACGTAGTTTAATGGACAATTAGGATATAAATAAGAAAAATTATAATTACATTAATCAAGCTGAGGATATTCTATAATCTATGACAATTCTAACTGTACTTTCCAAGCTTAAATATTAATTTAATATATAACAAAGACAAAAATTGTATTGATATTTATGAAAAATCGAAGAAAGAAAAAACAAACGAAGAAAATAACAAAATGGTTCAAAATTTTTAGGCAAGCCATATGAGCCAAATGCCATCATAAAAAATGACATAGAATTTATCTTGATGCAAAGAAAACCCGGAGGATATCGTAAGCCTTGAGAATCTCAGCGTAAATCAAGCATGATATCTAAAGATGAGTTTGATCTTTGGTTTCGACAAATTTGAAATATACCTGGTGCTTCAACCAAGAATCACCAAGCGCCATTTCCACTAGAACTTGTAATTCGCCTTATTCGTATGTTTTCCTTTACAGATGATACTATACTTGATCCTTTTTGTGGAACTGGCAACACAATGATCGCTTCTTTGAGAACAGGTAGGGAACAGCATTGGTATCGAGATTGATCCTGAATACTGTCGAATCACAGCACGCTATCTAAAAGCAGAAACCTCAGATTTATTTTGTACAGCAAAGCTGATTTTTGAAAAAGTAACATCAGAAGAAATTTGTATGGTTGGAGAAGAAAAAGTATTCTATGAGGTAGTGCGTCAAAGAAAAGGTTATCATAGACAAATAAAGTATTCCAACAGACATTTGTTTTTATTTGTACTATTAATTTTGATCGTTTTCTGTTAAAGAATACTCAATCATATATAATATAAAACAATAGATAATGAAAAAAAGAATTGAAATTATAGCTATAAGTAAAAAACAAATATACTCAGTAGGTGCTATAGAAATAACGAAGAATGGTGATGTTTATTATTTTTGTAAGATATACGGCTCAGATATTCATTATTCCAGACATGCTACTGGAAGAATACATTGGAAGTCAGAAAAGCTGCGATTATCTAAAGAACTTGGGCAAGGAACTCCTGTAAAACATTTTGAAGGTATTGAATATATTGGAACTATAGGAATAGATTTAAACTGTTTACCAGAATTATATAAAGAATATAAAATGAAGAAATGTAACGGGCTTTTTGCTATTGATGCAAGAGAATATGAAAAATCTTTTTTTAACATGTCTGTTGCAATTTTAAAGAGAGAAGGGGTGCCTTCATTGTTTTCTATTAAAGATTTTAAGAGGCATCAAATATATATATTTACTGATAGCTATCCAATGATTGCTATATCTACTTTTAAAGAAAACAACAGAGAAAATAAATAACCCGAAATATGTAGTTACAGATGGCAAATTTATGGAAATAATAATGTCAAATTAAGTGAGTTTATTTCTATGTTTTTCATGGTTTACAAAATGTTTTATTTAGTAATATTACTTTCTTCTTTCAAGTTCTTCTTGAATCTCATAAAGTTTTTTTAACTCATTATATTTTTTTTCTAATAAATAAATTTGTTCAGAAATCTTATCTCTAATTCTTTCATATTTAAGGTTAATTGACGTTTCGCAAGCTGCCTCACTCGCAGGATCATCTATGAATATTGCAACATCTTCAAATCTTGGATGTGGGATTATAGCACCTGAAATACATCTTGCTGATATTTCTTTCATTTCATTATTTTTTGATTTTTCAAATTCTTTTTTTAGCTGAAATATTTTATCTTCAATATCTTTTAGATCAAACCAACTTATTCTTTCTTGTAAATACGTATTTGGATAATTTATTTTATTATCTATTTTTGAGTCAGATGGAAATTTATAATTATCTAAATCGTCATCTGTATATAATTTACTACCACCAGCAAAAGAAATAGATGAGGTAATAATTATTGTAATTATGGATACAATTATTCTACTAATCTTCTGTTTACTCATTCAAAAATGCCCCTGTGCAAAATTGTAAAAATTATAGCATGTTTTTGTTTAAAAAAATAGGAAATTAGTAAGAAACAAAGCATAAATTCTGATTTCAGGTATTTCCCCCCATATATGAAATTTATTCAGTCCATCTTCTATGTCTTCAATTGAAAACAATTTAAAGGCTTTTGTTAAATGACCACGCTCTATAAATTTTCTTAAAATTAGATTAAATAATATTGGGTTATTTGTTTTGGTTCTCTCTAAAGATTCCCTGAATTCTTGGATAGACAACTTATATACAAGAGATTTTACATCAGGATAATCTCAAAAAATGTTTATATAGTATTTTTTCTTTTCAAACATATATTATCTTTAAAAATAAACAGGTAATTGAAAATTATTATAATAGTTTTTTTTACTATGACAAATTTTTATGTTTATGTAAAATTGTCTTGACAAATTTACAGTAATATTTAAAATAGTCTTATGAATATTTCTCCCATTATAGCTCACTGGGCCTTCAATAATGAATTCCTTGATAGAAGAATGTCCTTTATCTGTGGTCCTCGGCAGGTTGGAAAGACTACACTTACCCTTATTTGTCTGAAAAAGACCGGACAGGAAAAGAATTACTATAATTGGGATACAATAACTGTAAGAAGAGCATTTATAGAAAATCACTATTTTTTTCTCGCAAATATTCCAGAACCGCCTCCCTCTGTAGAAAAACCAAAAATGCCAAGATATATTGTGGCATTTGACGAGTTTCATAAGAATCCCAAATGGAAGGAAACACTTAAGGGGTATTACGATGAATTAGGGTCGTTTATAAGATTTATTGTTTGCGGAAGTGCCCGTCTTGATATGTTCAGAAAAAGCGGAGAGAGCCTTTTGGGACGATATTTTTTGTTTAAAATGTTTCCCCTCGGACCAAAGGATATAACAGGAGGAGAGCAGTTTGAAATTTCAACATTATGGAACCCCTCCAGCAAAATTCAGTTTATTGAACCGAAAAATGATTTTAAGGCAGCAGTCGAAATGTTGTTTCATCTTACAGGATTTCCAGAACCTTTTATAAAAGGAGAGAAGGATTTTTATAATCGCTGGAGAGATGAACACATCTCACTTCTTACAACCGAAGAGATACGCGACCTGTCAAGAATTTCTAATATTGTTCGTCTACAAAATCTTTGCTTTCTATTGCCAGAGAGGGTTGGTTCACCCATTAGTATCAATAATCTTGCCCAAGCTTTATCCTGCAGTTATGCTACAGTTGGAGTATGGCTGGATGCACTCGAACAAGTTTACATGATATTCAGAGTCCCTCCTTATTCAACAAAACTTGTAAGGACAATTCAGAAGGAAAAGAAAGTATATTTTTGGGATTGGGGGATTCTTGAGGATGAAGGAAAACGTTTTGAGAATTTTCTTGCTCTTCAACTCTTTAGAGCTGTTTCTGCCTGGAATGAATATGGATGGGGTTCATTCGGACTTTATTTTATAAGGACGAGGGACGGTAAAGAGGTTGATTTTCTTATTACAAAAGATAGAAAACCGTTTATGCTTGTTGAAGCCAAACTCTCTGAAACGAATCCTGAAAAAGCTCTTTTTTATTTTAAGGAAAGACTTGAAACTCCTTTAGCATTTCAAGTAATCTGGAACAAAGATACCCTGCGTCAGGTTAGCCCGGGAGTTTTTATAATTGATATATTCAGATTTTTATCATTGCTGGTATAAAGACTGAAAATAAGAAATGCTTCAAAAGAGTAAAAATAAAGAGCATAAATCAAGCTAATAAACCCAAAAGCAAATGATTGTTCAATATTCAATTCAAAGTACTATGTTCTAATTTCAATGTTTGGAAAAATTGAAAAACGTAAAGCGTAAATTCTTTTTTAAACAAAAATTCTACGATTATGTAACTTTGCTTAGTCAAAATCTATCAGACATTCATTTTTTATTCATATTTTCAATTAGTAATATAAGATACTTATTTAATAAATTATCTATATATAAAAAATAAGTTATCAGGGAGGTTTTATATGCAAAAAGATTACAAAGCTATGTGGAAAGAACTTGATATGAATCTTGAGGCTCATGATGGTCTTCTCGGAGTATTAACTGATTTTTACAGAAATATTTATCTTTCCCAGAAAAACCGTCCTGATGGTATGAAATATTTCGATTTTGTCATATCCGAAGTTCACGGTCTTCGTATTGAAGAGATAATTGAGGCTAAGAAACAGGGCAGAAAAGTTATCGGTACTTTCTGTGTTTATGTTCCAGAAGAACTCATCCTTGCAGTGGATGGTGTTTGTATCGGACTCTGTGCAGGTGCTGAAGTAGGGTTTGATGAAGCTGAAAAATATGTTCCAAGGAATACATGTGCTTTAATAAAAGCATTCATGGGTTTTAAACTTGCCGGTCTCTGTCCTTATGTTCAGACAACTGATTTGATAGTAGGTGAGACAACCTGTGATGGTAAGAAGAAAGCTTATGAACTATTTGATGAAATAACAAATGGCAAAATGTATGTAATGGAAATTCCCAATAAAAAAGGGAGTGATGGAAAAACTCTATGGACAAAGGAGGTTAAAAGATTTGCCGAAAAACTTGAGAATTTATCAGGTAGAAAGATAACTCTCGAAAATTTAAAACACGCCACAAAGATAGTAAATGAAAAAAGAAAGGCTCTCCAGAGACTGTCTATGCTCAGGGCTGCCGAACCATCACCTATCTCCGGTCTTGATGCTCTACTTATAAATCAAGTATCTTTTTATGATGATCCAGTGCGGTTTACTTTGAAAGTAAATGAACTATGCGATGAACTTGAAAAAAGAATAAAACAAGGATATGGTGTAACTGAAAAAGGAATTCCCCGTATTTTAATTTCAGGTTCTCCGATGGCAATACCAAACTGGAAGCTCCATGCGATTACTGAAAGTAGAGGCGCAATAATAGTTGGAGAAGAATCTTGTGTAGGAGAAAGAAATTTCAGTACATTGGTAGATGAAGACTTTACAACAATTGAAGATGCCCTGAATAAAATATCTCAAAGATATATGTTCATCAACTGCGCCTGTTTTACTCCAAACAATGAACGCCTAACTGATATTGAAAATCTTGCTAAAAAACTTCGTGCAGACGGTATTATTCACTATGCAATACAATTCTGTACTCCTTATATGATAGAAGCATTCAAAGTTAAGAAGCATTCTGAAAAAATCGGACTTCCATTTCTAAAAATCGAGACAGATTACAGTATGGAAGACATGGGACAGATTAAAACAAGAGTTGAAGCTTTTCTTGAACTTATAGATAAAGGAACACGTGATTGAAAACAGGCGGGATTGACATAGGCTCGCGTTATATTAAATATGTAATTGTTGAAGATAATTATCCTGTTGCTTTTTACAGGGAAGAAACTAGTGTCAAGCCGCTTGAAGTCTGTAAAAATCTTCTAAAATTGTACAAACCGGATAAGCTTCTTGCAACAGGATATGGAAGGCATTTACTCGAAATACATGAGGGAATTGATACTATTACTGAAATCAAAGCTGTTGCAAGGGGAGCGAGAGAAATGTACCCTTATTGCAGAACTGTTATAGACATTGGCGGTCAGGATACAAAAGTTATATCTCTAAACGAAAAGGGTGCTGTTACTGGTTTTGAAATGAACGATAAGTGTGCTGCTGGTACAGGAAAATTTCTGGAAATTATGGCAAAATCACTTGGTTTTAATGTCGAAGATTTCGGGTTTCGCTGCCGAACCCAGAATTCTTCAATAACAATTAATAGCATGTGTACGGTTTTTGCAGAATCTGAAGTAATAAGCCTTGTAGCTAAGGGTGTAGAAAAAGAAGATATTGCATTTGCAATACATAAATCTATCATAAACAGAGTAATTTCTCTGATGAAACGTATTGAAATCAAAGATGATGTAATATTTGCTGGTGGTTGTGCGTTAAACCCATGCCTTAAAAACCTTCTTGAAGAACGTCTTCAGCGGCCTGTGTATATTTATGAAAAACCCGATATGCTTACAGCTTTTGGAGCTGCAATATACGCAAATCAGAGAAGTTCAATATGATTGTAATAATTTCAGTTCAGTTTCCTACTCGTAGGACGAATAGGAAAGCTTGTTTGCAATGATTTAATTTTTTAACTCTTTACAGTTCGTTGTCTCCTTATTTGATAAATTGCTATGAGCCCTAAAAGTACTATAAAAATTATAATACCCCATTCTGTGATTGTTGGAATGCCTAGAGAATTACCCAACTGTATCTGCCCCCATGTTGTTAAATCATATGTAGTCGAAGAAAGTGGCCAGATATTAAATCTCGGATAGCCTGAATTATAATCAAAAGGCAAACTATCAAATTGATCATATGGCGATGCAAAATAAATAAGGTCGCCCGGAGATGCTCCAATATAACTTAAAGGTAATTTGAACTCATTATTTTGTGTTGAAAGTATGTTATCAATAAATTATTATAAAAGTGTATGATAGATGCTTTGATTTTGGCTGGAGGTGAGAACAGGAGGCTTCCTGTTGTTAAAGGATTTATAGAGATACAAGGCAAGAAAATAATTGAAAGCAATTTAGATTTACTTGGAAAAATATTTAATAGGGTATTCATAAGCACAAACAGTCCTGAATTATATTTTTATCTTGGTGTTCCAATGATTGGAGATATTTTGAATTTTAGAGGGCCGATGACAGGAATTTATTCTGGTTTAATTAATATTGATTCTCCATTTTTGTTTGTTACAGGATGCGATATGCCTTATATAAATGTTATACTAATTAAGTATATTGCTGATAAGGCAAATGAAAGATATGATGCAATAATTCCATTATATGAAAATAAACCCCAGCCATTACTGGGAGTTTATTCAAAGAGAATAATTTCTAAAATAGAAGATACTATTTTAAAAGGGAAAAGGAGTTTAAGAGATTTTTTAAAGGGATTGATTGTATATTACATAAATGAGGATGAAGTGAGAAAAATAGACCCGCATGGAAGGTCATTTGTTAATATAAACACTATTGAAGATTACAGAAGAGAGGGGGGTTCAGAATGTTTGGTTTAGGAACTCAGGAACTTATCATTATTCTTATTATTGTGGTTGTTCTTTTTGGAGCAACAAGATTGCCACAAATAGGCAGTGGTATAGGTCAGGCAATAAAAAATTTCAAAAAGAGCGTCAAGGAAAATGATGAGATTGATGTAACACCCAAAAAAGAAAGTACTGATACTAAAAAAGAAGAAGGTGCTTAGAGGACCTGTTGCAGAAATAAATCTTTCGGCATTATTACATAATTTTCAGACAATAAAAAATAATGTCCCTAATCGGCAAATAGTTCCTGTCGTAAAAGCCGATGCTTATGGTCATGGTTCAATAGAAATATCACATCTTCTTCAGAAACAAGGTGTTGAATACCTTGCGGTTGCTTTTACCGGTGAAGCAAGAATTTTAAGAGAATCCGGCATTAATTGTCAGATAATAGTTTTATTTGATAAAGATGCTGGTGAATGTATCGAACTAAATCTCATCCCTGTCATTCATAGTGTGGAAGCTGCCCATGAATTCTCTAAAGAAGCCAAAAAAAGAAATACATATTTAAATGTTCATATAAAAATTGATACAGGAATGGGAAGGCTTGGTTTAACGGGCGAGCATATTTTGGATGAACTTTTAACTATAAGTAAAATGCCCGGAATACATATTACAGGTATTTTAAGCCACTTTTCCGAAGCAGACCTTAAAGACAGAACATTTGCACTTAATCAACTTAATAAGTTCATTTCTATAAGGGATAGTTTATCTGCAAGTTTAGATAAGTATATTTTTTCTTACATAGCAAATAGCGCTGCAGTAATGTCTTTTCCCGAAGCTTATCTTGATGCGGTCAGACCGGGTATAATGCTTTATGGATATTCTCCTTTGTCTTATCAAATTTCTCCTGATGATCGGAATTTCTATGATAAACTAATTCCTGTAATGACTGTTAAAACAAATATATTAAGTCTCAGAAATGTTCCTGAAGGCACTCCTATAAGTTATGGTAGAACATTCATAACAAAAAGGAAGAGCAAGATAGGCGTAATTCCTTTGGGATATGCTGATGGTTTTAGCCGTCTTTTTTCAAACAATGCAGAAGTTCTTGTTAGGGGCAAACGTGTTCCTGTGGTTGGAAGGGTATGTATGGATATGACAATGATTGATGTTACAGAAGTAGAAGATGTTAAAGAAGAAGATGAAGTAGTTATAATAGGTTCACAGGGTAAGGAGAAAATAACTGCTTATGAACTTGCCACAAGAGCAAATACAATTACATATGAAATTTTAACCTCTCTTGGAAGCAGAGCAAGACGAATATATGTTTAAAATAATTGCATTAATTGGAAAAGTAATATTGAATTTTTCTGAAGAAATGGGAAGAATACTTCTTCTTTTTTCAGTAACATTAAAACAGATGATAATTCCTCCTTATGAGGTCAGAAATACTTTTAAACAGATGCTCGAAATAGGTATAAGGTCATTGCCTGTTGTACTTATAACAGCGATTTTTACAGGCATGGTCTTTTCTCTTCAAACATTTACAGGTTTTAAACGCTTCGGAGCAGAAACACTTGTTGGAACAGTTGTTGCACTTTCCATGACAAGAGAACTTGGCCCTGTTCTTACTGCTTTGATTGTAGCCGGGAGGGCAGGAGCAGCAATGGCAGCAGAGCTTGGAACAATGAGGGTTACGGAACAGATAGATGCACTTGAAACTCTTGCGACCAATCCTGTTAAATATTTAATAGTTCCAAGATTTGTTGCAGGAACATTAATGCTGCCTGCATTGGCTACTATTGCAGATATAACAGGAATAGCCGGCGGGTATCTTGTAACTGTAGGGCTGTTTGAATCGAGTTCAATAGTTTACTGGAAAAGAACGTGGGATTATCTCGAGACTTCTGATATATTTAATGGCTTAATTAAAGCAGCTTTTTTTGGAGCATCTATATCATTAATCAGTTGTTATAAAGGATTCTATACACGTGGTGGAGCTGAAGGGGTTGGAAAAGGTACAACAGGAGCTGTTGTACTGTCCTCAATGACAATATTAATTTCAGATTATTTTCTGTCAGCATGGCTTTTTAGATAAAAATTAAGAGAGAAATAATTGATAGAAATTATTGACTTACATAAATCATTTGGAAACCATCATGTTTTAAAGGGCGTCAATTTAAAAATAGAAAAAGGAGAAAGCATGGTGGTAATCGGAGGAAGCGGCTCTGGAAAAAGCGTACTTCTGAAGCATATTATCGGAATTCTAAAACCTGATAAAGGTAATGTTCTAATAGATGGAATTGATATTACAAAACTGAATGAACGTGAATTATATGAAATAAGAAAAAAATTTGGTATGCTTTTTCAAATGGCAGCTTTATTTGATTCATTGACTGTTTGGGAAAATGTAGGATTTGCTCTTACAAGACAGAAAAAGATGAGGGATGAAGATGTGAAAAAGATAGCCTCTGAAAAGCTTAGACTTGTAGGGCTTGTTAATGTCGAGGACCTTATGCCTTCTGAACTTTCAGGTGGAATGAAAAAAAGGGTTGGGCTTGCAAGGGCTATTGCCCATGAACCGGAGATACTTCTATATGATGAGCCAACAACAGGTCTTGACCCTATTATGGCTGATGCTATAAATGATTTAATAATAGAGATGAAAAATAAGCTTTCGGTAACAAGTATTGCGATTACTCATGATATGCATAGCGCTTATAAAATTGCTGACAGAATAGCTATGCTATATGATGGAAAGATTATTGGAACCGGTACGCCCGATGAAATTAAGAATACCGAAGATCCTGTTATAAAGCAATTTATAACAGGAAGTGCTTATGGTCCGATAAAGATAGAAGGAGTTCACAATGAAAGGTCTTTCAACAGAGCTTAAAGTTGGATTATTCGCTGTATTTGTAATATTAATACTTGGTTTTATGACCTTTAAGGTAGGCGGACTTGACTGGTTTAAGAAAGAAGGTTACACAGTCTATGTTAACTTCAAAAATATTGCAGGTCTTGATGAAAAGACAAAAGTAAAGATTGCCGGTGTAGATGCAGGTGTTATTGAAAAAATAGAATTAAAAGATGGCATAGCAAGACTTAAACTCCGCATACGCAAGGATGTTACTCTGTATAGCGATGCATCTGCTTCAATAAAGGCAACAGGCCTTCTGGGTGATAAATATCTTGAGATAAAAATTGGCTCAATGGAGCCAGCACTTAAAAATGGCGAATCTGTAAAAGAAGTAATTGAGCTTGTTGATATAGATGATATGGTTCGTAAATTATCAAGGGTTTCAGAAAATATCAGTACCCTTGCTGTATCATTAAATGAAGCTTTCGGTACCGAAGAATCAAAGAAAGCTTTGAAAGAATCTGTTCTGAATCTTGGAGAAATAACCGCAAATCTCAGTCATACAATTATAGTAAATGACAGGAAAATGAGAAATGTGCTTGATAATATAAATAAATTGACAGCATCTCTTAATGAAGTAGTAACAAATAATAGGGAACCATTAAAGACAACCTTGTTGAATATGGAAGATTTTTCCGGAAGACTTAAGACAGATGGTCCGGAACTTGTTGCCAATTTGAGCAAGGCTACAAAGGAATTAAAGGAAGTTATTGAAGAAAACAAAAACTCTCTAAAGAGTACTATAGATTCATTCAATAATGTAGCAAAGAAAATTGACAGCGGTGAAGGTACTCTTGGAAAACTTGTAAAAGATGACAAGCTTTATGAATCTATTAATAAAGCAGCAGAAGGACTTGACAGAACAATAGGAGCTATTGATAGATTTAAAACTTTTATTACATTTCAGTCAGATTATCTCATGAGACAGGGTGATGGCAAAGGAGCATTCTATGTTACACTTCAGCCAAAACCGGATAAATATTATATACTCGGAGTTGTTGGAGATCCGCTGGGAAGGGTAACAACAAAAGAAACTATTACAAGCACTCCAACCGGAACAACAAAAGTAAAGAAAAAAGAGATAGAGAAAGAAATAGAATTTACAGCACAATTTGCAAAGAGATTCGATAATACCGGGTTGAGAATAGGTGTAACGGAGAGTACATTCGGAGCCGGTGCTGATTATTTTTTTAACAATGATAAGGCAAAAGCTTCGGTTGATATATGGGATTTTTCGAATGATGAGGAAGATTCTAAAAATCCTCATGTAAAAGTTGGTGTTGATTATTTTGTTTTTAAGAATCTTTTTGTCTCAGCAGGAGCTGATAACATTCTTAATAAGAAAAAAGCAGGAGGATATGTTGGTGCAGGCATAAGATTTGAGGATGAAGACTTCAAGTATCTTTTTGGTAATATTTCAAGGCTAAGATAATTTTTTATCCCGAATTTAATAATGAAAGGAGGTGAAAAAGTGAGGATACCATTTTTTAAACAAATTTCATGGTACCTTGTAGTTGCAATGTTTATTATTGGAATTGCTCCAAAGGTTGACGCTGGCTTTGCTCCTTCTGAAATTATTCCTAATGCTCAAATTGACAGAAACGCAGATATTGATAAAATACAAAAAATAATTGAAACAAAAGCTGTTAGTACAAGATTATCGCAATTAGGATTTACAACAGAAGAGGTTAAAAATAGGCTTGCGCAACTAAGCGACCAGCAATTACATCAAGTTGCATCACAACTTGATGATTTAAAAGCAGGTGGAGATGTTCTTGGTGTTATTATTGCATTGCTTGTTATCGCAATTCTTGTTGTAATTCTTTTAAATCTAACAGGACACAAGGTTGTTATCACAAAGTAAATATTGTTTTTTTATATTGGATTTTTATTGTTAAACATATTGAAGGGGATAGAATGTTATCTATCCCCTTTTTTGATCTGAGTAATTCAGACATTGCTCAAAAATTTATTTAACTCGATGATTTTTATATTAAAAGATATTTTTTGCTTATACATAAAAAAGTTCATGGCAAATCATCTTTAAACGTACACTAAGGTATCGAAAA
>DYFC01000051.1 GCA_020725385.1 Nitrospira japonica
GGTATCGAAAAATAAATTTTCTCGCAACATCTGCATTACATTAATTGCATTTTTTGGATTAACCCGAATCTCAGGCAGTGACTTCACATTTAGGTTTAAGTATAGTTCTCCAAAAGCACTTCTTTTAATTCACCGAGTGTTTTAAATACTTTTTCTGCTTCTTCGATGCTGAGTGATCCTGTTCCGCAAGAAGGAGTTAGCATGATTTGTGAAAGAAGTAAGTCCGAAGGCATTGTTTTTGTCAAAATCTCAAGTCCTTTGTCAAATCTTTGCTTTAAAGATTCTGAATTTTCATTATTGATTGCATCGGTTGTCGGTACAATGCCCCAAGCAAGATAGCCGCCTTCTTTTAAGAATTTTGTAAACTCTTCAGAATAAACAGGCAATGATTCGATGTAATCGTACGCATCAAAACTGATGATACCCGCTCCGCTGTTTATTACAAGTGACCAGTCTGCTTTGCTGCAGCAATGTATTCCGGATATGGCACCTGCATTTTTTATGGCATCGGAAGTTTCTTTGAGAAGCCTTAAAGCTTCATCAGTATTTACACCAAGATATGAAGATGTGCCGAGTGCTGAAAGAACAGGTTCATCAATAAATATAATTACATATTGTGCTAACGACTTAAGTTGCTGAACCTGCCATCTGATTTTTGCTTTAAGAGCAAGAAGGACAATTTCCCTAATTTCTTCATCGAAATAAGCAGGTTTACCATTGTTGTCTTTTAATCCGAGAGTAAAAGTTAGAGGGCCGGTAATATGTCCTTTTAAAACAGCAAAATAAATTCCATTCATTACTCTCAAAAAAGTATAAAGACCTTTGGCAAAATCCTCTGAAACAGGAAGCATAAGGTCATCTGTATAAGACTCAAGAAATTTTGTGGCAGATTCGTAGTTATCCTTATCAATCCAGATTGATTTATTTTCGCTATCAATCTTAACAAGTGGTATCCCCTCTGAAAACTGAGGAATCATCAATTCTCTAAAAGACAAACGAGGGAATTGAGGCCAAAAAGGGACATCAAAAGAGTTGAGTATGATATTACATGCTGCTACAGCATCCGTGTGCGGCAGACTTCCAATTCCTGTAGTAACAAATGGTATAAACATATTAAATCCTTGATTGATTAATCTGGCTAAGATTCTAAGATTATTTTCTGGCAGGACAGGAGAATAATTATGTCCTGCCAGTATCCCGGGTTATTTTAAAAGTAGATAATTCAAATTTTTTCTTGTAAACATAATTTAGGTATATTTTCAACTTCAATATCCTATTTACTCTTTCTTCTCTGGAATTTGGTCTTTTTCCTGAGTTTCGCATGTTTATGTTTGCTCATTTTTTTCTTGCGCCACTTTTTAACGTTTCCCACTCATCAACCCTCCTTTTGCATTTGAATAAGCGAAACAGGTCAGAAAAACATGGATCATTTACTTTTCTTTCTATGTATATCTTTTGCCTGTTCCATAAAAGCTTCGATTTGTATCTCTGTAGTTACTGATTCGGTACCATCATATGGAATACTTATAAACGGTATTCCGTAATCCCTGCTTACTCCGCGTAAAAGAGCAGTAACAATTGTGCCTGGCATACAGCCAAAAGGCATGGCATTTATTATACCCGAAGCACCTTTTTCTATCAGGTCAATGCTTTTACCTATGCTAAGTATAGCTTCACCTTCAAAAGAACTGTCAAGATAAGGTTTGGCCTTTTTAAGTATGTCTTTTGTTTCAGGTTCGCTAATTGTCCTTAAAAAGTCCCTAAAGTATTTTGAGAATTCATGCTCTATTTTTTGCTGAAAATATTTTTTCAGCAAAAAATTAATAATAACAGACTTTTGTCTTTTTAACAATGCTTTTCTTAAGCTTATGTAATTTACATAATATATCCATTCTTCAACCGGAGCAAGCCAGACAATGCCGCCGAGTGATTCAATTTTTCTTACAAGGTCTTCATTCGAGAAACGGTGTGACCTAACGAATATTTCTCCGATTATTCCTATTAGCGGTTTTTGTAAGTCTTTCTTCGGCACATGCATAAAATCGGTTTTTATCTCCATAAGTATGGTTCTCATATCACCGTTGTTTTGTCTGAGAGAATTATAGAGTCTTTCAAGATGCTTATTGTATAAATTGTCAGAAGTTCCTAACTCAGCTTCAAAAGGTCTTGTCTCATGTAAACATTTTTTTAATAATTCAATAGCTATAATTCCTTCCCATGCATATTTAGAAAAATCTTTTCCAACAATTCCAAGGTCAGAGTAAAATGTAGTATCCTGATTCGGAGCATATATCGGAACATTTTTATATCCTAGATTGTCAAGAACAAGCCTGTGGAAAATATTATACTGCCCGAATCTGCATGGACCGGTACCTGAAGGCATGAAAAAAGCACTATTTTCAGGATGAAAATCCGGGGATAATACTTTTTTAACCATATCACCTGTTGTTACAGCGCAGGGATAGCATTCCTTACCAGATACAAATTTTTTACCGATGTCGATTGTCTGTCTGTCTGATTCAGGTAGAACCTCGGCATTAACTCCGCATCGTTCAAAAGCTGCAGCAAGTGCAAATGCATGGTCTGACATTCGCGGTATATATATCTTCCACGAAGGCTTCCTATCAATAATATTTACTGGTGGAAAACTATCTTTAATGCGAGTTTTAGAATGTGGCATCAAATCTCTATTGGCTATACTATCAAGAAAAGCTTCACATCTTGTTATTGCGCCGGCGTCAGCGCTGTGTTCATCTATTTCAATGTGTAAAAAAGGTTTATCACCCATTTCTTCTTTAAAATATTTCAATATGAAAGAATCCGGACCACATAAAAAGTTACCTATGAATATTGGATAAAGATTCTTTGTTTCTTTTATAAATCTTGCAGCTTTAAGGATTCTCTGTCCAGAACGCCAGTACATATTAGGCCATTTGTCATGAATTTGATATTTTTCAAGTGGTAGGAAGTCGAAAGGAATTGAAAGCACATCCAGATTTGCAAGCTTTTTGTGAAGTTGTAAGTTTACACCGCTGTCGAATGAATTATAAGCTCTGCCTACTATCACAATTGTAGGATTTTCTATATTTGAAAGTATCTCTTTACCTTTTTCCATTATTGAGTGAGTGAATTCCTTTTGTGCAATCTCAGCTTTTTTCAAAGCTCTTATGATTTTGAGCTTGTTTACTCCGAATATTTTAAAAGACTTATAAATCTGACTTATTAAATGTTTTTTGCCAAGCCGTAAATTTATAATAGGCGATATAACTTTAATGTTCTCGAATGCTATGTTTGACATATAAGGTATTGCCTGTGAATAAGGGCAACCAACTCCTTTATCCATAGGTTCTTCAGGTGAATTCAGGTTGACAAAACTCGGAATTAAAATAGCATCAACTTTCTGGTCAATAAGATACTGGATATGACCATGAGCAACCTTAACAGGGAAACAAGATTCGGCAAGTACTTTTTCGAGTCCGAGATTAACTATCTGACGATTTGTTTTGGGAGATACAACAACTTCAAACCCGAGTTCCCATAATAAAGTGCTCCAGAATGGCAGAAAATCATGGAAAAAGAAAATATATGGAATACCTATTTTTTTAGGAGATTTCCATTTGCCTTTAAGTAATTTTGTTATTTTATTTTTATTAGCGTTTAATTCTAAAGCATTCTGTCTTTTCAGGTGTTCTTTCAAGAGCATTTCTTCCCTGAATGAGAAAAGGTCAACCGGGGTTGGTTTATCCGTTTTTCTCACATCGTATTTTTCACATCTACCTCCATAAAATAGAAAACCCTGTTCCCCGGATATTTTAACCCTGTTTATTTCACAAACATTCGGGCAACCTTTACATTGGAATGAACTAATTTCATAAGGCTTTTTTGATAAATCAAACCCTTTAAAAGTTGAATATTTAAATGAATTTTCTTTCATATGTTTTTTTGCAATCAAAGCCATCCCGATAGCGCCTGTGACGTCATGGTGGGGAGGAATCGTAATTTTTTTACCAAGATATTTTTCGAATGCTGCAGCAACTGATTTATTGAATGCTACCCCGCCTTGAAAGAAAATCTTATTACCTATTTTCTTTCCGGCAACAACACGATTTATATAGTTCTGTACAATAGAATATGCAAGCCCTGCGAGAAGGTCATTTTTGTCGGCACCTTTTTGAAGATTTGCTATTAATGAATTTTCCATAAAAACCGTGCATCTTTCGCCTAGTCTGCATGGATGTTTTGCAGATAACGCCCTATCCTGAAATTCATTTTTGATAGAAATCGAAAGTTTTTCTGCTTGCTCTTCAAGAAAAGAACCGGTGCCTGCAGCGCAGGCTTTGTTCATCTCAAAATCCACAATTATACCATTCTGAAGGGATATATATTTTGAGTCCTGTCCTCCTATTTCAAAAATTGTATCGACACTTCTATCAATATAAATGGCAGCAGTTGCCTGTGCTGTGATCTCATTTTTGACTATATCGGCACCTACAAAATCCGCAATCATATATCTACCGGAACCGGTTGTTCCAACACCACAAATATTAAAACTTCCTGCTACTTCATGTTCAATTTCCATGAGTCCCTGTCTTACTGCCTCGATAGGCCTACCGGCGGTCATCAGGTAACGTTTTGCAATAAGTTCCCCCTGCTCGTTAATAACGGCAAGATTTGTACTTATTGAACCTACATCTATCCCCATATACGCTTTTTTTCTTTGTTCGGCCGGGCAGCGATTTATAATTGAAACAATGTCAGAATATGGCGATTCTGAATAAAATCTTATGTTCCCGAAATTGAGAGTCTCACCGGGATTTTTTAAAGGCGGGTGACTTCCGGAAAGAGGTTTATAAGAATTTAGATATTTTTCGAGCAGTGAAAGGTCGAAATAATTTACTTTTCTGTCCTTAATATCTTTCATAACAGCGCCGTATGCACCCATTAAAGCAAAGTCTTCAGGAACAATCAGTTCATCAAGGTCAAATATTTCTTTGAACGCACGAATCATGCCTTTATTTGCAGCAACTCCTCCCTGAAAAGACACAGGAAGTAGCAATTTTCTTCCTCTTAAAATCGAGCCTTTGAAATTTCTTGCTACAGCAAAGCAAAGTCCTGCTACGATGTCTTCTACAGGGGTTGCTATTTGTTGCAAGTGTATCATATCTGATTTAGCAAATACGCTGCATCTTCCTGCAATTCTGGATGGTTTTTCAGATTTAAGCGCAAGTTCGCTGAATTCCTCTATTGTTAATTTAAGTCTTTCAGCCTGCTGGTCAAGAAAAGAACCTGTTCCAGCAGCGCATACCGAGTTCATAGAAAAGTCTGTTACAGTTTTAGTAAGTGGATCAATTAATATAAGTTTTGAATCTTCTCCTCCCATTTCAATAATAGTTCTTATTGAAGGGCAAACAAGGCTGGTAGCATTTGCTTGTGCAACAATTTCATTTACAGGTTCTATTTTTAAAATTGAAGCAAGCAATCTGCCCGCAGAACCTGTTATGGATAGTGAGAAATTCTTTTCTGTATTTCCAGTACCTAATGATTCGTTAATTTCTCTTAGTAGTTTAAGAGCAACAGGCAAAGGGTGTCCTTTGTGCCTCTCATAATAACTTTTAATTTTTTTCCCCTGTTCATCAACGACAACATATTTTGCGCTGACCGAACCTATATCAAAACCGATAAATAGCATAGTTGCTCCAATTTTTTGAATTATACCACAAAGAATATTGTTATGGATTAAATACCCGCGGAATAAAACGGGCCGGTACTTTTTTATAGTATTCTATATAAGCTTTACCAAATCGTTTAAGCATTTCTTTTTCTTCTAAAGGAATAATTATTAAATTTACTGCAAAAAAGTCTAATAAAGCAACCAGTCCTACAGATAAAAAACCTGTAAATAGGAAAATACCCGAAAACATTAAAGTATGAGCCAGATAAGTCGGGTGTCTTACAATAGAAAAAGGACCTTTATCAATAATTTTATTCTTTATCTTAGGGAAAACCTCGGGCAGTCCTATGATAGTACCGGGTCCAAGAAGTTTTATTGTCCAGATTTGTAATATTATGCCTAATATTAATAAAAAGAGTCCCGCGATATTTACATAAACTGGAAATTTAATAGCGAATTTCAAGAGAAATTCTCTGTAAATCCAAATAAGGTAAGCAACCGGAATCCATGTAAATCCGGGAATAATATATGTAAAAAAACCGAGTCTTCTGAATAAACCTATACTAGAATGTAAAGGTATCCAGAAGAGTGGTATCACAGGCCAGAACATTAATGTTGCTATTGCCAGAAATTTATTCATACAGTATTCAGAAAAGCGATAATATCTTCAATTTCCTCTTTTTTCAGGTATGAAAATGATGGCATGTCTTTATATGGTTGAATCAACTGTCCGGCAATTGTTTCAGGAGTTGCCTTTTTTCTACTTGTAGGCAGGAATTCATTTTTTAATATTCCTTTAAGTCCGGGCCCAACCAATATTTTTTCAGTGCTATAGTCATGACAAAAAATACATTTTGTTTCAAAAATCAATCTGCCTTTTTTAATACTTTTAGCATCACATTTCAAGGTTATATTCTTAGATAATTTAATATCTTCTCTATTTTCCAACGGGGATGTAATCGAAGTTTTATTTAAGCCTATTTGTTTTAATAAAAAATAACCTCCAGAGGTTGCGAAACTTAGAAATGTAAAAATAACTATTAACAACCCTAATATCTTTACCTGACTGTAGAACTGTCTATAGATTTTTAGATAAGATATTTTAAGTAAAAAAAGCATAAGTATCGAGAAAGCAAATACAGTATGGAAAGTTGACCGTGGATTTAGTTCTGACTTTGTATCAACAATAAAATTAATACAAAGGTAAGAAATAATTATGTAAAGAAGAAAATATAATTTACCATTTATTCTATGTATTTTTTTTAATTCTTCAATGTTATATTTTCCTTCGGGTCTGCCTAATATCTCAAACATAGTAAAAAGAGCAATTATTGATAGAAAAATTAAGAGAATTGAAAGAATAGATTTAACCATAAAAATTGACATATTAATCCTTTTTTAGAAAGAATATTTTTTAAAAAATTTTGGTGAGGGGATTTGTTCAGATTCTGCAAATCCCCGGACAAAAAACTGTTTTTCAATAGATTACTTCGTTTTTAGAGATTTAATATAGGATACAATATCAGCCATCTCTGCTGATTTAACATCAATAGCTTTTCCTTTATTTGCCATTTCTATGCAAATATTGACTGCTTCTTCAAGAGATTTTTGAGTTTTTCCAAAAATGTTGAATTCTTTTTTATCAGCAGATTTTTCAAGTCCTCTGCCTTCGGGATGGCATGAATTACATGATTTTCCCGCAGTCCCTCCTGCAAACTTAATATCATTAAAGAGAGCTTTCCCTTTTACAATGTCTCCTGCTGCAAATGCGTAAGATATAACAAAACTGAAGACAATTAAAGATAATAAAGCGATTTTCAAAGTCTTCATCTTTATTCACCTCCCTTCTATATAAATGAGAAGATTACCTCATTTTCTGATACTTATTGATTTTAATTAGATCACTTAAATTTTAGGCTACTATCTCTACCGATTTATAATTTAAAGAATATAATGGTATATCAATATTGTCAAGGGTTTGACATAAAAAAGCATTATCAATAAATATCTTTGCAAACATTTATTTTCTGTGATAATCTGTATTTAATTTATTCAATGGAGGGTTAAAATGAAAAAAGCGGCACTTTTCTTGTTTACAGGATTATTTTTTACTATTTTTATTTCATATGAATACGTCTTTGCTAAAGATTTGAAGACAACTACTTTTTCGACCGGTATTGAAGATCAGACAGGTGTTGCCATAACTATTTATAATGTAAATCTCGGGCTTGTAAAAGATCAAAGGGATATAAAGCTTCCCGAAGGCATGAATGAACTAAGATTTATGGATGTTGCATCAAAGATTATTCCAACAAGTGTATATATTAAATCACTTGTAAATCCTCAAAGCCTTCATATACTTGAACAAAATTATGAATATGATCTGCTTAATCCACAAAAACTTCTTGATAAGTACGTAGGCCGAGAAATAAAACTATTTTCAAAGAATCCCTATACTGAAAGAGAAGAAATAGTTAATGCAAAGCTTCTTTCTAATAACGGACAACCAATTTTTCAGATAGGAGATGAAATAACTTTCGGGCATCCCGGAAGAATTATATTCCCTGAAGTTCCGGAAAACCTCATTTCCAAGCCTACACTAATTTGGCTTCTCGAAAACACTCTCGGATCCGGGCAAAAGGTTGAAGCAACATATCTAACAGATGGAATCAACTGGAGAGCCGATTATGTTGTTACTTTAAATGATAAAGATAATGAAGCAGATCTTTCTGGTTGGGTAACAATTGACAACAAAAGTGGTACTTCTTATAAAAATGCGAAGTTAAAGCTTGTTGCCGGTGATGTTAATAGAGTAACGGAAGAACCGGAATATAGGGATAGAATGCTTAAATATGCTATGAAGGAAGCTGTACCTTCAGCACCTCAATTTAAGGAAGAAGAATTTTTTGAATATCATATTTATACATTGCAGAGGGAAACAACTCTAAAGGACAATCAGACTAAGCAGATAAATCTTGTTACAGCAGGCGGGATTCCTGTAAAGAAAGAACTCGTTTTTCATGGAAGTAAATATTATTACTACAGCCAATATACTGAATCAATGTCCAAGCAAAAAGTCGGAGTCTATATTGAGATTGAAAATAAAAAAGAAAATAATCTCGGTATTCCTCTGCCAAAAGGCATAGTTAGAGTTTATAAACATGATACCGAAGGTAGTCTTCAATTTGTTGGTGAAGATAGAATAGACCATACACCAAAAGACGAAAAGGTAAGGATTAAACTTGGCGATGCTTTTGATGTTGTCGCAACAAGGAAGCAGACAGACTGGAAAAAAATAGCTTATGATACCTATGAAGCAGCATTTGAGATTTCGATCAGGAATCATAAAAAAGAAGATATTACTGTAAGAGTTTCTGAACCGATACCCGGTGATTGGACAATGTTGAATAGTTCGCATAATTATAGAAAGACTGAAGCATTTACTGCAGAATTTATTTTGCAGATACCAAAAGATAAAGAAACAAAGCTTACATACAGAGTTAGAATGAGATATTAACACGGAAAATGTATTTTTCAGTTTAATTATTTATCCTGAGTTAAAAGAGGGTATCCGAGTTCTTCTCTTTGTTTATAATAAGCTTTTGCACATAATCTGGCAAGGTTTCTTACGCGTGCAATATATCCTGTTCTTTCAGTAACAGAAATAGCACCCCTTGCATCAAGTAAATTAAAAGTGTGGGAGCACTTTAGACAAAACTCATACGAGGGAAGAACCAGACCTATTTTGTTTAATCTTATGGATTCTTTTTCATATGCTTCGAATTGTTTCATTAATAGTTCTGTATCAGCATAATCAAAATTGAACTTGGAAAACTCAACTTCTGCCATATGATGGATTTCATGATATTTTATTCCTTTACACCAAAGAAGATTGAAAACATTGTCAACTTCCTGTAGATACATCGCAATTCTCTCAAGCCCGTAAGTTAATTCAAGTGAAACAGGCTTAAGATCAATTCCCCCAACCTGCTGGAAGTATGTAAACTGTGTAATCTCCATTCCATCAAGCCAGACTTCCCAGCCTAATCCCCACGCTCCGAGAGTAGGAGATTCCCAGTCATCTTCAACAAAACGAATATCATGTTTAAGGGGATCAATACCAAGATACGAAAGGCTTTCTATATAAAGTTCCTGGCTGTTTACGGGCGATGGTTTAAGAATTACCTGATATTGATAATAGTGTTGAAGTCTGTTAGGATTTTCGCCATATCTCCCGTCAGTCGGCCTTCTTGAAGGCTCCACATAAGCTACCTTCCATGGTTCCGGTCCTATAACTCTAAAGAAAGTTGCAGGATGAAATGTCCCTGCGCCTACTTCAATGTCATAGGGTTGAAGAAGAATACATCCTTTTTCAGCCCAGAATTGCTGGAGTTTTAATATCAGGTCCTGAAAATACACAATTCCTCCTTAATTTCAATTAATCAACTTTATTGCTGAAAGTGAAATCATAAAAAATACCGTCTGTCTTTGTCAATCTTACCATAAGCACACCCGCTAATCATCATAGAAATTATTTGAAGTTCATATAACCTCAATTTTAAGGTAAAATAAAATTACCTCGTTTACTTAAACTGTAAGGAGTGGCTTTTTATGAAAACAAAAGTCGCATTTGTAAAAACTTCAGACAGACAATATGGTATTAGAAAATCAATTGAATTGCTCGGGATAAATCCTGTAAAGGGACAGGATGTTTTACTAAAGCCTAATTTTAATACAGCGGATCCATTTCCCGGTTCAACTCACAATGATACTCTTATTAATTTGATACTAAATATAAAGAATATGGGCTCAAAAAGTGTAACAGTTGCTGACAGAAGCGGTCCTGTTGACACAAAAGAGGTACTGAAAAAGAAGGGAATATATGATATATGCAAAAGATTTGAAGCCGGTTTGATTAATTTCGAGGAACTTCCCGAGAAACATTGGATAAGGATTAAACCTTCCAAAAGTCATTGGAATTATGGGTTTGATGTTGCCAAACCTGTACTTGATTCAAAGTGTATTGTTTGTACATGTTGCTTGAAAACACACGGATATGGTGGCGTATTTACAATGTCTCTTAAATTATCCGTTGGAATAACCCATAAAAAAAATATGTCGGAACTACATTCATCTTTTATAAGCATGAGAAAAATGATAGCGGAAATAAATCAGTCTTACAACCCTTCATTGATTGTAATGGATGCGTTAGAGGCCTTTGTCGATGGCGGACCAATGACAGGGAGCAAGAAGAGAGCGGATGTAATTCTTGCCGGTACAGACAGGATTGCTATAGATGTTACTGGATTGGCAATATTAAAATATCTTGGAAGTAACAGTAGCATTATGAATAAAAAAATATTTCATCAGGAACAAATTGCAAGAGCGGTTGAACTCGGTCTCGGCATAACAAAGCCTGAAGAAATAGAATTTCTAACAGACAGCAACGAAAGTGGCTCTTATTGTAGAGAGATAAGTAAAATATTACTTAAAGGATAAAGAAAGCCTGAAAGGTTGAATAGCTTTTCGGTTATAAGCAATAATATCAGATGAAATTCTTCAGAAGCATTATACTTTGTTGTATATTTTCTATTACGCTCATCCCTGGTTTGTCCAATTCTGAGGAGAATATTCCTTTCAACAGAGTTGTAATTCATAATCTCAAGATAACATTTTATCCTGAAGAAAGAAGATTTTCTGCCGAAGACACAATTATTGTTCCAGAACACTTGCTTCCAGAGTTTCAATTTTTCCTTCATAAAGGTCTTAATCCTTACTCGCCTTCATCAGAAATTGTCATCTTAAATAATCAATCAAAGCAGGACATCCCGCATGAATCATATTCTGTTAAACTTCCGACAGGAGTTAACACATTTGTATTAAGATATGGAGGCACTATACATAATCCTTCCTTATCAGGCAAAAAAAAGCTATTTAATCTAATTCAAGCCCAGGGCATCATTTCTGAAGCAGGAATATATCTTGCCGGTAGTTCTTTCTGGTACCCAGTTTTTAACGGAGAATTTGTCAAATTCAACCTTCTTGTTGAACTACCTTCTGAATGGGATGCAATAAGTCAGGGTGAGAGAACATTGCATAAGAAGGATACCAATTCTACTTATGTACGCTGGGAATCTAACAATCCGCAGGAGGAAATTTTTCTTATCGGTGCACGTTTTATTGAATATTCTCAATCTATCGGAAAAGTTATAGCTATGGTATTTCTACGGACGCCGGATAAAGGACTGGCGGATCAGTATCTTGATGCAATTGCCCGTTATATTAATATGTATGAATCACTTATCGGTGAATATCCATACAAAAAATTTGCTATCGTTGAAAATGTCTGGGAATTTGGTTATGGTATGCCTTCCTTTACAGTGCTTGGACCTAAATTTATTAGATTGCCTTTTTCTCTTACTTCTTTTTCCCTTCACGAGGTGCTCCACACGTGGTGGGGCAATAGCGTATTCCCGGATTATGAACGGGGCAACTGGTCGGAAGGATTAACCGGTTACCTATCAGACCACCTTTTAAAGGAACAACAGAATGAAGATTCTGCTTTTAGACTCCGGCTTTTACAGAGATACTCGGAGTATTTGTTGACAGCCAAAGATTCGCCGGTAAGCGCATTTCAATTAAGAACAGGTTCATTTGCAGAGCCAATAGGATATGGAAAATCTCTAATGTTTTTTCATATGTTACGTCTTCAATTGGGAGATAGAATTTTTACAGAGGCTATACGGGATTTCTATCAGAAAAATAAGTTCAAGCGTGCCACATTTGCTGACATAATGAAAAGTTTTGAAAACGTATCAAGAAAGAACCTTAAAAAGGAATTTGAACAATGGATAGTAAGGCCGGGTGCACCGATTTTAAAGTTAGGTGAAGTAAAAATTAGCAGAGAGAGAGAAGGATATATATTATCTGCTATTATCGAACAGAAACAACATGGAAAATTCAATCTTAATGTGCCGGTGGCTATTACCATGAAAGACAAAGACAAAGCGTATCAAACAACTGTCAGGGTTGATAAAAAAAAGATGGAGTTTAAAGTATATCTTCCATCCCGCCCGGTACGTCTGGATATTGACCCTGAATTTGATATTTTCAGAAGGCTTGAGAGGGATGAAATACCGCCTGTTATATCACAAGTTATTGGGGCAGAGAAAATTGTAGCCATACTTCCTTCTTCATCCGATAAAAATTTATTGAAGGCATACCGCAAATTCGCTTCAGATTTAGCTTTATCCGGCTCAAGCGAAATAGATATAAGACTCGATACAGAAATGGATTCATTGCCTCAAGACTGTTCCGTTATTTTATTAGGGCTCGAGAATAAATTTGTATCAAAGGTATTCAATTCGTTGTCAAAATATAAAGTCGTTTTGAACCATAGACTGGTAAAAATAGGCAGAACCGAAATTATGCTCGAAAATAACTCGATTGTTCTTACCTCAAGAAATCCGGACAATGAAGCCTTTAATATTCTGTTTGTATTTTCTAATGCGCCTGAGAATCTTCTTGAACTTGGTAGAAATTTGTCACGTTTTTCCGGTTTCAGTTATGCAGGGTTCGACGGCAAGAATTCAATCAATATTATTAAAGGAAGATGGAATCTTATAAATTCGCCTTTGACCGTATTTATTCCAGATGAAAAAGGGGACATTATAAGTGCAGAGATTGGAGAACTCTTACCAAGAAAGCCGCTTATAACGCCACAGAATATTTTCTCAGAAGAAGCAATGATGCAATCGATACGATTTTTATCTTCAGAAGAACTTAAAGGCCGGGGGTTAGGGACAGAGGAACTTGATAAAGCTGCTCAATATATTGCAGAAAAATTCCGGGAAGCAGGGTTAAAACCCGGGGGAGATAAAGGGAAAAGTTACTTTCAAACATTCGAAGACTGGTTCCGCGGTGAAAAGACATCCGAACTTATTCTGAAAAATGTAGTTGGAATTATCCCCGGGAAAAAACCAGAATGGTCGGAGCAAAGTATTGTAATTGGCGCTCATTATGACCACCTGGGTACTGAATGTGTTGAATCTTATGAAGATGGGGACAACGCTTATTGCCCCGGTGCAAATGACAATGCAAGCGGAGTAGCTGTCCTGATTGAACTTGCAAGGGTACTGAATAAAAGCCTTAATCCGGATCGGACAATAATTTTTGTTGCTTTTACAAATGAGGAAAAAGGCAAGAGTGGTTCCCGTTACTTTGTCAATAACATGAAAGAATATCCGGCAGATAAATGTATAGGTATGATAAATATTGATACTGTTGGACAAATTAAGAAGAATAGAATTTTTATTTTAAATTCTGTTTCAGCAAAAGAATGGCAATATATATTCAGAAGTTCAAGCTCGAATACGGGACTCGATATAGATTTTGTGACAGAAGAATTAGATGTGAGCGATCAGATTGCTTTCCATAGTGTAGGAATTCCTGCTGTTCAACTTTTTTCAGGTCCGCACCCTGATTATCATCAGCCTACAGATACCGCAGACAAAATAAATTCATCCGGACTTGTCAAAACTGCACTTTTACTTAAGCTTGCTATTGAAAAACTTTCAAATCAGGAAGAACTGTTAAGCCCTGCAATTCGATTTGAAAATAAATAATTATGTTGTAAAATATCTATATGAAAACACTTTTCAAAAGCAGCTTTTTAATTTTAATATTTTTCCTGCTGGCATCCTGTGCCCCGGTTTTAAGACAGGAAATTATGGACTCCGCGCTTAAAAATATCCCGCCTTCCGAAATCAAACAAAATCCTGAATTATACTCAGGGAAGCTGATTGTTATAGGTGGAATAATTGCAGATACAAAAATGACACCCGATGGCTCTCTAATAGAAGCAATGTATATTCCTGTCGATAATAGAGGTTATTTAGTAGGAATAGATACGCCTCATCAAAGGTATCTTGCACTTTTCCCGAAAGAAAGCGGAATTCTCGATCCTTTAATTTTTAAACGCGGGAGGGAAATCACTTTTGCCGGCGAGTTTATCAAACTAAAAGAAGGAAAGATAGATGATTTAGAATACACCTATCCTTATTTTAAGATTATCGAACTTTATCTCTGGCCGGAACAAAGAGATTATATAATTTACTACGAACCTTACCCTTACTGGTGGGATTACCCTCGCTGGTGGTATAGACCCTATTATTTTCCCCGTCGCCGCTAATAACCTTTTAAATATATCTGAATGAAGAAAATAAAAAATAAATTCTCTGTATTTTTACAAGCATATTTGTGTTTTTATCAAAAATTTACTGGCTCTTTTTTTCTTAAGAATCTATTTAATTCTTCTTTGAATTCTTTTGGCCTGTCAAGATAGCATGCATGACCTGCATCTTTAATAATGTATATTTCTGATTGTTTAACTTTCTCAGAAATTATCTTTGCATTATCTGGAGATGAAATATTATCTTTATCACCCCATATTGCCAATAAAGGAACATTAATCTTTTCCAATAAGGGTATCAGATTTTTTATATTCGCAGGTCCGGCAACAATGGCTGCTTTTGCAGGATAACCCTTTGCAATGTATCTCAATGTAACCTCGCCACTTATCGATGCCCCGATTATATAAGGAGTATCTATTTCTAACTTTTGAAGTAGTTTCATAAGAAACTCCGCGTATTCATCCCTATTGGCAGCATCAAACTTATCCGATATGCTCTTCATTCCATAAGGCATATCAAAAGAATAAACACTGTAATTACTCGCAAGTTCATCAAATAGACCGATCTCTACCCATGTCTCTGCATGAAAGCTGAAACCATGAAGCAAAACAAAAGGAAATCCTTCACCTTTGTGAAGGTATCTAATTTTAAGCCTGTCTATCTCGGTCCAATGTTCCATGATTGAAGTGATTAAATTTTAAAATATCTGAATTGGTCGGGGCGAGAGGATTTGAACCTCCGACACCACGGTCCCGAACCGTGTGCGCTACCAGGCTGCGCTACGCCCCGAAAAATGAATTTTAACATATCAATAAATCAAAATGTAATCTACATCCCCGGATTTGATTGCGTCCGGGTCAATATATTTTTCTATATAAGGTAAAATTACCCTGTAGTTTATTTTATCGTTAAAATGTTTCAATTGTGCTGGAATACCTCTTTTCCAGGCATGTCCGTTGCCGGCAAGAACAACCATTTTTTTGTCAGGATATTTTTTTAAAAACTCAATGATATTATATGCCATTGATTGATCCCATAAAAGCTGGGCTTCGCAGAAAAATTGAAAATTTTTTCCTCCGTGTCCGTGCATTGCATATGCTCTTCTGATGAATTGCATATATTCTTCATTCACAATACATGCGATCTCAGGAGGAAGTCTTTTCAATTCTTCTTTTGTAAGCGAAGCAAAACCGGTTGTTGCGACTTTCTTGGTTATATCGGCAGGGACATTGAGACCTATGGCAGGCAATCTTTTGTCCCTTATAAAAATAAAAATATCATCGTAAATATTCCATGGAAAATTCCAGTTTTTATAATATACAGGAATGAACTGGTCAGTATTTATACTTCCTGAACTCCACAAATCGAGCTCTTGCTGGCTTTCGTAATTAAACATCTCAAGACCGATAGCTACCGGTAATTTTTCAGCAACGAGGGCTTTGATAATGTTAAGCTGCATTTTATGGTGATGTTCTTTATCATGTACCTCTCCAACAAAAACAACATCTACTTTTTTTAAGTCTTCAAGCATTTCCTTGAAAGTAATATATTTGCTATCAGCTGTGCGGAAGACCTGACCTTGTTCTGCACGTGCAAATGAGTAAAAATTTATCAGACATATTATTGTGAAAAAGAGTATTTTTTTCATTGTTTTTCTATAATCCTTATTTTCATCTCAATTCTTTCATCAGGATTATCTCTTCTATCTCTTGGCTGATTTACTATTTTTTCGGCTACTTCCATGCCAGATACTACTTCTCCAAATACAGTATATTTTCTGTCAAGAGATGGCGCATCTGCAACACATATGAAGAATTGCGAACCTGCTGAATCTGGATGCTGTGCTCTTGCCATTGATAAAGTTCCCTTTTTATGGGGTTTATCATTAAATTCTGCTTTTATAGTATAGCCAGGCCCACCTATTCCATGTGTTGATTTATCAGGGTTTTTAGAGTTTGGATCGCCTCCCTGTATCATAAACCCGGGAATTACTCTATGAAAAGTTGTGCCATCATAAAATCCTTTTTTTGCGAGTTCAATAAAATTGTTGACATGGTTTGGGGCGACTTCGGGAAAGAATTTAAGTTCGATATTGCCAAACTTGGTCTCGATTACTGCGGTTGTTTGACCCATTTTTCTTATCTCCTCTTCTGTAAATTTTTTGAATTTTAATTCCGCAAACACATTTGAACTTATTAAAATTGAAAAAAACATAATAGATAATATAAGTTTAAATTTCATAAAACCTCCTCAAAAGTCTCTTTTTAATATTTTAAACTAAACGACACAGACATTGCTTAAAAAGTATTATCCCGTGATTTTGTTTCACAAGCCGGCATAGCTTATATTATCGTGAAATATTCCGCAACATCTGTATTATCTATGAACTCTTTTTTGGATAAAGTAAAATATATTTATAAAAATATGTTATATTAAACATTAAAAGGATATATATAAATGGGAATTGATTTTAACGTTGCAGTAACAGAGCTTGGAAAGCTATTCCTTGCTGCTATTCTTGGTGGAGCTATCGGGTTTGAGAGAGAATCTCACGGACAGGCTGCCGGAATACGTACCAATATCCTTGTAGCCTTAGGCGCATGTCTGATGATGTTGCTTTCACTCAACATGGAAACATTATTTAAACATCTGAACACTGATTCAGTTGTTCGTCTTGACCCGGGAAGAATTGCTTCATACGCAATAGCAAGTATGGGTTTTCTTGGTGCAGGCGCTATAATTAAAGGAAGGGGAACTGTAAGGGGACTAACCACCGCTGCAGGTCTCTGGCTTGTAACAGGTATCGGTCTGGCAATTGGTGCTGGTTATATTTTCCCTGCTATTGCAGGGACATTTTTAAGCCTTGTTATTCTATATAACATTCGTCATTTAAAACCTTTTATTGCAAGAGATACATATACAATCTTGATTTTACGTTTTGAGGGAAGCAATTGTCTTATAGATAGAATAAGAGATATTCTTTCGGAATTTTCTGATGTTTCTATTATGAATATAAGTCTTAGACAATCCTTCTCTCCTGCAACAATAAGTTATCACATAAGGCTTGTGGGAAAAGAGATTAATTATTGTAGTGAAATGATTGATAGGCTTTCAAAAATTCCAGGAATTATAGAACTAAGCTGGGAAGAAGGGAATGTTCCCTAAGGTATTCAAGTTCTATAATTTTTAATATATTCTTTTACTTTTTGCCTGTAGAATTTGCGTAGATTTTTTGATATTTCTCCTGCAGGATATTTGTTACCATCAAGTTCTGAAACAGGCATGACTTCCATTGTCGTATTTGTTACAAAGATCTCGTTTGCTGAATAAATATCGGTTTTAGTGAATTTGCCTTCTTTTACTCTTATACCCTGTTTTTTTGCAATATCAATTACTATTCCTCTTGTAATTCCATCGAGTATCCCGCAATCAACAGATGGAGTAAAAAGGACATTGTCCTTATAAAAAAAGACATTGCATATAGTCCCTTCTGTTAATTTTCCATAAACATTTAACATAATAGCTTCATTGGCATTTTTTTCTTTAGCTTCCAATTTTGCAAGAATATTATTTAGAAAATTGAGAGACTTAATCCGGGGATTTATTGCTTCTTTAAAGTTTCTTCTTGTCTTTGCGATTATAACTTTTAATCCCTTTTGATATAACGATTTTGGATAATCTTTTTGCTCTTTGGCGATTATAACAATCGAAGGCTTCTGACAAAAATCAGGATCAAGCCCTAAAGAACCACATCCCCTTGAGATTGTAAGACGTATGTAAGCATTTTCAAGATTATTGGCCTGAATAGTTTTGTATATAGAAGATTTTAGCTTCTCTGAATTGTAAGGTATTTTTAATCCTATCAAAGATGCCGAACGAAAAAGTCTTTTAATGTGCTCATCAATCATAAATACAATTCCATTATAAGCCCGCATTGTCTCATAAATTCCGTCACCATATAAAAATCCATGATCGAACACAGATACAACAGCATCTTCTGCCGGAACTATTCTGTCATTTAAATAAACGTACATAATTTTAATTATATACTAATATTTCTGTATAATGTCTATCTTTTGAATGTCCATTTTTCAGAAAGATATTTATGATTCTCAATTTCGATGGCGAAAGATATTTCTTCCTGAGTTGGTTGAGAATCGATAAATTTTATGTTGAATGTTTGTTCAAAAGATAATCTGATTATTTTTTTGAATTCTTCAATCTTAAATTCAGGCATTATATATTTAAGAGCGATATAATTAAAATCATTTTGGTGCTCATTTAATTTGAAAATCTTTTGTGTTAGCATATTATCAATAGATAAGGGTATCGAACCCTGCTGTAATAGAGAGTCTATCCATCTTTTTTGTGCAGAACCAATAATTTTTTTATTATTTACAGAAAGTTCTGCATATGAGAGGGATTCAAAGCATAAAGGGCTTTTCTTTTCTTTCCGGGTACTTAGATTTTCCTTATCATTTAATGACTTCATTTCTATGTTTAGACCGAATTTTTCAAAAGCTTTTTTAAAGGCATAACTTATTTTCTTGTAACTGTCCATTAATCCTGTTTTAAAAATACCAGAGGAAGTTATTGAAGAAAAACTGTACGTTATTTCATCAAAATGCAGGAGTGCGCGTCCTCCTGTAGGTCTTCTAACCAAAGGAATTCCACGTTCAGCACAAAATATAAAATCAATATCTCCTGCCTTCTGAAAGCATCCGATACTTACCGAAGGCATATCCCATGAGTAGATTCTTAATACAGGTGGTGATTTCCCCTCTTTTACACTAAGTGCAAGAGATTCATCCAGTGCCATGTTGTAGGATGCTCTGCATTGACCTGAATCAATAAAACGCCATGTAGTATTCATAGAATATTCTACAATAAATACAATTTGTCAGTATGGTTTATATTAAAATTGAGAATGCTTTTCATTCAATTCTCTAACCCTGTTATTTTTATATATTTACCATGTGTTATAATTATTTTATGCTTATTTGATACTTTAAGATTGATCAAAAAATGCAAATGAAATAACGCAATATAATTAATGTAGTGAAATTTACGGAGGAATAATTGGCCATATTTTCATATAGAGCGACAACAATGGAAGGCGCTATTATCGAAGGTGTTATTGATGCAACCGATGAAAAAAGTGCAATAGAAAGGCTTAAGAATTCCGGGTATATACCATTGAATGTTTCGGCTCCACGTGAAGATATTAAGAGGAGACTCGCATTTCGTTCCTCAAAAAGTCATGTGCTAACTTTTACAACAGAACTTTCAGCGCTTCTTGGAGCAGGTCTTCCTCTGGATAGAAGTCTTAACATTCTTGCAGAAATTTCAGAAAGCAGTGAATTGAAAGGAGTAATACAGTCTGTTCTTAGGTCCATAAGAGAAGGAAGTTCATTTTCTGATGCTCTTTCTAAACATCCAAAAATATTCCCGAAATTATATGTCAATATGATACGAGCAGGTGAAACCGGTGGAGTGCTTGATGTTGTTCTCGAAAAATTAAATGAGTTTTTAGAATCTTCAAGGGCACTTAAAGAGCATGTGGTTTCTGTAATGCTCTATCCTGTTATTCTTATAATTACCGGCGGGGTATCTATTATTGTACTTCTTACCTTTGTTCTCCCGAAATTCTCACTCATATTTGCAGAACTTGGCGGCTCTTTACCTTTACCAACAAAACTTCTCCTTTCTTTCAGCAATTTACTGCGCGCCTATTGGTGGATTGTTCTTTCCGCATTGGTAGCTATGTGGCTTCTTTTTAAAAATTATGTAAAATCACCTGCCGGAAGGTATCAATGGGACTCGTTTAAGTTGAAACTTCTCGGTGATATTATAAAGAAGCTTGAGACCGCAAGATTTTGTAGAACTCTCGGCACATTACTTAAAAGTGGAGTGCCTGTGCTACAGGCTCTCAACAATGCGAAGGATGTTATTAGTAACCATGTTATTGCTTCTGCAATAGACAAGGTTTCTGCTGGTGCAAAGGAAGGAAAAGGAATTGCAGCACCGCTGGCAGCTACAAATGTATTCCCTCAACTTGCTCTTTCAATGATAAAAGTTGGTGAAGAAACAGGACAGCTTGATACAATGCTAATAAAGGTTGCAACAACTTATGAAAAAAGTTTGAATGTCGCAATTAAAAGATTTGTTTCTTTACTCGAACCTGTAATGATTCTTGCAATGGGATTAATAATAGGGTTTATTGTTATATCAATGTTAATCTCGATCTTCAGCATTGTAGAACTTCCATTTTAGAAGGATAAGTAAAAAAGTTAAATTTTTTATTTCGAAATCAATTTACACTATGAATCACAGAAAAAAAAGAGGGTTTATACTCATTGAATTAATTGTTGTACTATTATTGATAACTATTATTATGGGCATTGTAGCAATTTCATTTGCAAATTTTCTTCCCTCGAGCAAATTTGATGCAACGGTGAGAACAGTTATTTCGACAATTAAACATGCACGTGCGCTCTCAAGTATAAACAATGAAACAAAAACTATTACTATTGATATTGATTCCAAAAAATTCGGGATTGAAGGAATAGGCAGCAAAGATATTCCTCAAGATATAGGAATTAAGATTATTGACCCGTATTTTGGGGAAATCGTTCATGGTAAATACCGTTTTGTTGTATATAATACAGGGAACATTGATGCAGGGGACATAATACTCTGGAATTCTTCGAAAAGCAGTATTATCCGTATAGACCCTATAATTGGAGCGGTTATTATAAAGCAAAATGAAAAGCGCTGATAATAACAAAGGGTTTACTTTACTTGAAATTCTTGTAGCAACCGCACTGCTCGGGATTGCAATAACAGTGGTGCTTCAACTCTTCTCTGCGAATATAAAAGCAATAGGTGATTCAAGCGACTATGTAAAAGCAGCAACATGGACTGAAATGAAAATGAGAGAATTACTTGCTTCAGGCAACATGGAAGAGAAATCTTACAGGGAAACAACAAACAATGGTTATACAATAGATATTTCAATTACCGAAACCCTGAAGGAAAGGACAGAAAATCTTGATGTCAGGCTTTTTGAGATAGTTCTTACAACACACTGGTTGAAAGGCATAAAAGAAAAGTCTTTTACTTTAAGAACTTTGAAAACAGTACGGAAAGAATGAACTACTTCCCTAAAATATTCAGGACAAGTCACAACAAATTTAAGAATAGTTTTATCAATTCTCAAAATGGTTTCACTTTGCTTGAATTGACAATTTCTATAACAATGCTTGCATTAATAGTTCTTGTTATCGCCGGAGCCTTAAGACTTGGATACAGATCAATTGAATCCGCGGATAGAAAAATAGAATCTACCGAAAGAATGAGAATATCTTTCCATATAATTGATTCCCAGATACAATCGTATATTCCTTTAACTTATATCGATAACGGGGAAAGAAAATATTATTTCAAAGGGAACAAAACTTCCATGCAGTTTTCAACAAACTATTCTGTCTGGGGTGGTGAAAGAGGATATGTTGTAACTACTTATGATGTTGTTGCATCGGATAATAATAAACATGCGCTTTTAGTCACGGAAAATACAGTTGGAATAGAATTTGCAAGACAGACCAAACTTCTGGACAATTATAATGCTATTTTCTTTAAATATTACTATAAAGACCCTACTGAAGAACAAGGCAAATGGATAGAAGAATGGACGGATGAAACAACAGTGCCACAGAAGATAAGAATTTATTTTTCCGACGACACAGGAGATAGTGTAATAACAGTTCCTTTGAGAATCAGGACATCTCTTAATGAAGAAGATGACATAGATTTAAATGTTAATAATAACGAATGAGGATGAAAATTAAAGACCATTATTTAAGAAATCTCGGAACAACTGAAAATGGTATAGCTCTAATTATAGTATTATGGATACTTACTATACTTATGGTTCTTGCTCTATCATTTTCTTATGCTGCGAGAACCGAGATATATTCAACAATAGCCTTCAGGGAGAGTATGGAAGAAAAATTTCTTGCCGAAGCAGGAATTGAACGCGCAATTACAGAATTGTTTTATTATCAGATGTATAAAGACCAGACTATTGAACTTGAAGGGCTTGATGTATGGAAAGTAGATAATACTCCTTATGATATTCAAACAGGCACGGGAACCTGTAATATCAGAATTATTGATGAAATGGGGAAGGTGGACATAAACGCAGGTTCTGAGGTAGTATTAAAAAATCTTTTAATAAATTCAGGGGTACAACCCGAACAGGCCGATATTATTGTTGATTCAATGATGGACTGGAAAGACCCAGATGATTTGCACAGGCTTAATGGCGCCGAAAGTGATTATTACATGTCTTTGCCTGTACCATATAAAGCAAAAGATGCAAATTTTGACACATTGGAGGAATTGCTTCTTGTCAAAGGTATGACTCCTGAAATATTATATGGTAATAACGAAAAAGAAGGTATTATTGATTTTCTAACTGTGAATTCAAGGCAGAGAAGAATAAATATAAATGCAGCGCCGAGAGAAGTGCTTATGGCAGTGCCGGGGATAACACCGGAGCTTGCCGATACTATAATTAATATAAGGCAAACCGGTAAAATTGACTCTCCTCAAATGATTGCTCTGCCGCCCGATTCTTTGAATTATATAATTACAGGAGAATCAACATCAGCAACATTTACTGTAACATCAACCGGTAGAAGCAAGAATAAGAAGGGAGGATATACGGTGCGGGCTGTCGTAAATATATCCGGACAGGATAATTACAGGATATTGAGTTATAAAAGCCCTGCTACGACAAAACAATGAATGGTACATTTGTTTTAAATAAAATTTCATCTTTAGCAACTTCTTCTGCATCAACTTTTATTGATGCAATTAATCCTTTATGGCGTTTTCTTACTTTCAGCATTGCTGATGATAGAATTTATCCGGAGAAAGCATTATGTGTTTCTATCGAAAAAGGTCTTATTTCAGTAGCATTTGGTTCAAGATTATTCTCGGTTATCAAAATAAAACATGTTAAAGAATATCCTGTTGAAGAAGGAAAAATTCCACAGCCTGATATATTTGCTTCGTCGCTTTCTTTTGCAGTTAATGAGTTCGGTACATACACTAAGAATATAATTTTAAGCATTCCAAAATCATGGGCTATAGTAAAAGTTGTTGACTTCCCTTCAACTGCCCTTGAGAATCTCTCTAATGTTGTTGCCTATGAGCTTGATCGCATAACCCCTTTTAATTCCGAAGACGCATATTATGATTATAAAATTATTGGTGAAAAAGAAGGTAAGATTAGCTTATTGGTTGTTGCTGCCAGAGCAGACTTAATAAATCCATATCTTGAAGTAGCTAACGAAAAAGGTATTTCTATTTCGAAAATAACGGTTAATTTATCTGTAATAGAAACACTGTTACGCTATAACAATAACAAAACTGAAGAAGCGTTCCTTGAGATTAATAAGAATGGTTATGAAGGAGCGCTTTTTATAAACGGAACAATTTTAAATACATTTTCAGGGAACTTTAAGACCGAAGACCACCAATCAAAAATAAATACAATAAAAGAGCAAATAGAACCACTAATGCAGGCCTTGAAAATAAAAGAAAAACCCCAAAAACTAACAGTGCTTATGACTGAACAAGATCCTTCATTTAAAGAAATTATGAAAATAGGCCTCCCGTATTCAATAAAATTTCTTGATGAATCGCTTGTGAAGATTAAAATGCAGAATTCTAAGACTTATTCTTCGATTGGAGGGGTTATTGAGTATTTATGGCCGAAATCTGGAGGCCTGAATCTTCTCTGCAAGGGAAATCACCCGAA
This sequence comes from Nitrospira japonica, assembly GCA_020725385.1. Classification (GTDB taxonomy): domain Bacteria; phylum Nitrospirota; class Thermodesulfovibrionia; order Thermodesulfovibrionales; family SM23-35; genus DYFC01. Next base: position 24,692 of record DYFC01000051.1, read on the forward strand.
AACTAAACCTCCACTTATACTTACTTTTATATTAATCTTTGTAATTCTTATTATGTGGGTTTTATATATAATTGCTCCTCTTAGAGTAGAAAAACAAAGGCTTAATGAAATTGATAAACAGATTGAAATGCGGAAAGAAGAAGTAAAGAAAATTGAAGCCTTAAAAAAAGATATTTCAGCAGTTATTGATGAAATCAATTTAATAAATAATTTTAAACAGGATAAACATATGGATATTGATTTACTTAAAAATCTAACATCCATTTTGCCTAAAAGCGCATGGCTTTCGAGGGTTAGAATAACCCAAACCCATGTTGAACTTGAAGGATATACGACTGAATCGGCGACTGCTATACTTTCCAAACTCGAAGCATCTCCATATTTCAAAAAGGTAGAATTTTCTTCGCCAACATTTAGAGATACAAGATTAAAGTCCGAACGTTTTAATATAAAAATGGAAATAGAAGGACTTAAAAAAGAACCTTCTCTTGTGCCTAAAAGGAGTACCGAAGATGAAGAAGAATAAAACACTTATCTTTACAATCCCGGCTATGATAATTCTCGGCGTTTTTTTGCTCTATCAATATGTATATCTTGGCATACAAGGAGAATTATCTACAGTTAAAGAAATTCAGGAAATAAAAACTAAAACCTTGCAAAAGTATATGACCCTTATAGCCCAGAAACCCGAACTTGAAAAACAACTTGCTTCTCTTAAGGAAACGAGAAAAGCAGAAGATTCAAAGCTGATTGAAGGGCAGACAATATCTCTTGCAGCTGCTTCTTTACAGGATATAGTTAAGGAAACAGTTACAAGAAATGGTGCAACGATAACAAGTGAACGTGTCGGAAAAACAGAAGACCTCGGAAAATTTAAAGTAGTAAGTGTTAGTGTTGACGCCAATGTGCCTGACACTAGAATTCTAAGAGATATTCTATATTCTCTTGAAACACGTACACCTTATTTAATTATAAAGGACCTTGATATAAGAGTAAGAAACTTCAGGGATCCAAGAGATCAGATGGTGAAATTTGATGTTGCAGCCCTTACAGCAAGTAAATAAAATAACACAGAGCAAAAGATTAAAAATTACTTGTAAGGAGGAATGATATGCAATCTATTAAAAGAATTGGGGTTATCACAAGCGGTGGTGATTGCGGCGGGCTTAATGCTGTTATTAAAGGTGTCGCAAGAGAGGCATACTATCTCGGGATTGAATCTGTCGTTATCCCTCACGGGTATGCAGGGCTTTATAATCTTTTAAATATGGATGATGTTGTGCGACTTAATGCTGAAAGAGTAAGTAAAATTGAAGCATCTCTTGCAGGTTCGGAAGCAGGTCACTCCCGTGTTAAAATAAGCAAAATCTCAGACCCTGAAAAATATGAAAAGATTAAAAAAGGATTAAGCAAGTTTGGAATAGATGCCCTTGTTATCAGCGGTGGCGATGATACCGGCAGTGTTGTTGTTGACCTCTCTTCACAGGGAATCCCCTGCATTCATGTTCCAAAAACAATGGACTTAGATTTGCAGTCATACAGTGTTGGTGGAGATTCGGCAATAAACAGGATAGCTGTTTTTGCAAGAGAACTTAAGACAACAGGAATGAGCCATAACCGGATTCTTGTAATTGAAGTATTTGGAAGATATGTGGGACATACAGCACTTCGTGGCGGGATAGGTGCAGAAGCTGACGCTATTCTCATACCCGAGATACCTGTTGATTTTGATGTGCTATACGAACATATGAAAACAACATTTTTTGCAAGAATAGAAAGAAGCGATGTTAAGGCCGGAACATATATTATAGTTGTTGCCGAAGGCATAAAAAATGCCAACGGTGAGATGCTCTATGATGAATCGATCCCGCCTGATGCTTTTGGACATAAAAAACTTGCCGGGGCAGGGAAATATGTAAGGCAGCAACTTGAAAAAAGACTGAAATCAGACCCTGCTGTTAAAGAATTTATGCAAAAAACCGGAATGTTTGCTCCGGGTGTATATGAGGCGCCTGAAGTCAGGGAAGTTACGCCGGGACATCTTGTTCGCGCAGGACATTCATCTGCACGTGATGTTAACTTTGGATATAAAGCAGGTGCTGCAGCAGTGTATCTTTTAATTGAAGGCAAAACAGGCAATACAGTAGTTAATGTCGAGGGTAATAAAATATATTATCAACCAACATCTGAAGTAATAAAACGCAGAGAAGTGAATTTAAGTGAAATTGCAATATTTGAAAGCCTCGGAACATGTTTCGGGAGAAAACCCGAAAAATTTGTTTATGAGATAATCGAACAAAAAGGTCATATTGAGAGACACCTGTAACCAGGAAGTTTATTTATTGTTTTTTGGGGCGGGCTATTATAACCCGCCCGTGTATTCTAAAGCAAACCTGTTAATTCAGCATTAAAGTCTTTTCTTACTATTATTGGTTTTACAGTATTATTTACAATCTCGGTTGTATTGGTCACTTTTAGTTTATTAAACAATAATTCAAATTTATCAGAAAGCTCCTTCATTATTGGTTCTTTTACATCATGGGGAAGATCCCACCATTTTTTCTTTAATGGTCCGAAACCTTTTTTCCTTGTGCTGTAAATAAATTGTTCTTCTGTCTGTCCTTCTTTTTTGTCTTTTGCATATTCGGTTTTTATGAAATTATAAACTTCTTCTCTGAATTCTTTTGGAAGCGCTGTGCTGTCATACATAATATTCTGAAACCCTGTTGCAAGATGAACTTCTGATGTCCCGGTTTCAGGGAACATATGAAAAGCATCTTCGGGCAATGTTGATGCTCCATGCTGTACACAACCTGAGAGGCCATATTCTCTCCTTGCAAGGTCGGATAATATTCTTAAAGTCTCAAAATCAATCTTAACCTGTGCTAAAGAACCATCAGGAAGAACAACTCCTCCATGACTTGTTCCTGTCTGAACACTCAATTTGCTTAATCCTTTTCCTCCTTTAAAAGTTTCTTTGAATCCGTCAAGATAAGCTCTTAGTTCATCAGGATTACTATTTTTTTTGCCAATTTCGCCGATTTCACCGCCAATTGAAATATCTATTCCAGCAGGTTGTATCCCTCTTATATATTCGGCCATCTCGGCAGTTCTCTCAAAATTAGGTCTCTGTTGTTCTTTAATAGTTGGTTTATCAAGATCAACTATTGTTGATGTATCAATGTCAATATTATAAAACTCCGCTTCAATCGCTTCTTTTATAAGCCCTTTCACATATTCAATTTCAGGCCTGGAGTCAGCAAGATAATTTTTCCTTACAAGCTGGAAATGGTCTCCCTGAATGAAAACAGGACCTTTATAACCTTCTCTTACAGCCGCTGCAAGCACAACAGTTGAATACTCAAGAGGCCTCTGTTTTGTATATCCAATTTCAGATCTTGCAATCTCAAAAATAAAAGCGCCTACTTTCATTTCCAATGCCTTTTTAAATATTACCCTTGCTGTATCATATGTGAGTCCTCTTATATTCATAGCAGGAACAGTAAATCCCGGATAGTTTTTACCCATCTCTTCGTACAGTGTTTGAATAGATGCAGGGATCGCTCCGGCAGCTTTAGCAATTTCTTTGATTAAAATTAGGAGGTTATTTTTCTTTTCACCCTCTGAAAATACAGCTTCATAGATAAGGGTATCCATAATATTTTTAATAGCATTTAAGTCTTTGATTTCAATTCCCTTACTACTTATAGATATTAACTCTTTTAAATTCATAGTACCTCCTTATTTTTAAAAGTATTTAATTCTTCAAAACATTTTATCAATATTTTTCTAAAGATTCTATTAAAAATTACAGCTTTGGATTTTTTACCCTTAGAATGGCACGGGCTGTCTCTATATCTTCACGAATCTGTTTTTCGAGAGCAGCAACATTCGGGAATGTTCTTTCATTCCTTATTCTATCTATGAAATATACCCTTAAATATTCACCGAGTAAATCACCTGAAAAGCCGAATAAATGCACTTCATAGCTAACAGCTTTTTCTTTAAATGTAGGATTTTTCCCTATATTAGCAACACCATCATAAATGCTTCCCTTATATCCAACCCTTACTGCATATACTCCCTCTTTAGGGGCAATTTCAACAGGTGTTGTAATGTTTGCAGTTGGTATATTAAGTATGCTTTTTCCTCTTCCTTTACCTTTTATAACAGTTCCTAAAATTGAATATGCTCTTCCAAGATAGGTTGAAACTTCCTGCATCTGACCTTTGAGAATAAGATTGCGGATACTGCTACTACTTACAATATTCCCGTGTACTAAAACATCAGGCACTGCTGTGGCATGAAATCCGAATTCTTTTCCCCGTTTCTTTAAGAGTTCAATGTTACCTTTTTTACCCTTTCCAAAAGCATAATTTACACCAACGATAACCTCTTTTACATGCAGTTTATTTACAAGTATATCTTTTATAAAATCATCGGGTAGTATCTGTGCAAATTCTTTATTAAAAGTCACAAAAAGCAGAATATCAATCCCCATCTTTGCAATAAGTCTTGCTTTTTCTTCAGGAGTTGTCAGAAGTTTAACATCTCTTTCAGGTGCAAGCACCTTAACAGGATGCGGCTCGAAAGTCATAACTACAGAGGTGCCGTTGATTTCTTCAGCTTTTTTCCTGACCATTGAAAGTATTTTTTGGTGTCCGAGATGTACCCCGTCGTAATTACCTATCGTTAGGACAGTGTTCGGATAGATTTTCTCAAGAGCTTCAAATCCTTTAATTATTTCCATATGTAGCCTCTTTCAAAAGTTTTTTATATATTTTTTCTACAGCTTTCATTGTTAATTCAGGTGTTCTACTATTATTGATTGTAAAATCGGATTTTTTAATTTTCTCTTTAACGGGCAATTGTGTTTTTAATCTTATAATCGCATCTTTTTTATTTATGCCTTTTTTCTCGAGTCGTTTAATAGCTTCTTTTTTAGTAGTGAAAACAGTAATTGTTTTGTCAAAAATATTTGAATAATTTCTCTCAAAAAGCAGAGGCACCTCAATAATAGCTAACCTATACTTTTTCTTAACCGTTTTAATTATAGAAAATATCTTTTTAAAAACCAGAGGGTGAAGTATATTTTCAAGCCCGGTTCTTAAGGTATTGTCAGAAAATATTGCATCCGCAATTTTTTTCTTATTAATTCTGCCATCGGCGCAAAAAAAATCATTTCCGAAAATCTGTTTTATTTTTTTTTTAACATAGGATTTTTTTAGAAGTTCTCTGACAATTTCATCAGCATCAAGAGTATAGGCTCCAAATTTTTTAAACATGGAAAGAACAGAACTTTTGCCCATGCCATAATTACCAGTGAGTCCGATTAGTAGCATAGGATTTATTATACAACATAAATACGGGCAATCCTACAAAATATCAATGTTTTTATGGTTGAAGGTTTTGTACTTCAATAACAAAGTGAAGCATAATATATGCTAAAATTATATCATGTCCTTAAATGAACCCGATATTTATCCATTTTCTGTAACTGACATATCGAATAAAGATGCTCTTATTATTTCACCCCATCCTGATGACGAATCTCTTGGTTGTGGAGGTTCGATAATCAAACATATACAAGCAGGCCGCAAAGTAAAGGTTATATTCCTCACAAACGGGGATAAAGGAGACTTTACAGGCAGATTTGGCAATGACTATGTAAATATTCGCAAAAAGTCTGCTGTTAAAGCAATGGAAATACTTGGCGTAAGTGATTTTGAATTCTGGGGTTTTCCGGATAGAGAATTAAAGTTTTCTTTTGAGCAAGTTTTTTACAAACTAAAAAAACTTATTGAAATATTTTATCCGTCTGTTATTTATGTGCCTTCACCTTTTGAGGCCCATCCTGACCATAAAACTGCTTTTAATATTGTCTGGGCTCTTAAAGATATTTTCAAAGGACAAATACTGATTTATGAAATACTTATGGCTCTTTACCCGAATATTCTTGTAGATATAACAAATCAATTCAAGAGGAAACAAAAGGCAATCAAACAATACAAAACAGAAATATATTACAACGACTACCTCAAAAAAATAGCGGGATTAAATCGTTTTAGGACAGCTACACTTCCTGAAAATATTGAATATGCCGAAGCTTTTTTTGTTATTGACACACCTTTAATTAATGTTGATAAACAATTTCTTCATTTGTATAACTCTTTAACCGAAAAAATGCATTTCTCGACTTAGAAAGCTATTTATCTTGGTGGTCTTTGAGTCTCTCTCTGCCGTGGCGGGGCAGCTTTCGATGGCTGGTGTTCCTGTGTTTGAGGGGTTGTCTGGACGCTCCTGCTTTTTTTACTTTCTGTAACTTTTAATGTAAGAGTTTCATCTTCTCTTGCCAAAATAATATGGTCGGGTTCAATTTCTTTTATAGTAAAACCGCTGATAGTGTCGCCTTTTTTCATAACTGCCTGCCTCTTACCTCTTCCGGGAGTATTTCTTGGTGCTTTAACATCTTCAAGATAGGCGAGCCTTAATTCATCTGTTATAAGTGTACCGTATAAAACGAATTCAGGTTTTGGAAGCTGTTTTTCAGCTATTTTTTCAGGAGAAGCAGGTATTTTTCTTTCAGGGTGAAAAAGATTTTCCTCGGAAATCTTTATATAATCAGCAGGTGAAGGAGGAAGTTTTGAAAAAGTTTCTTCCATTAATTCTGGTTCCTGCTTTGAAATTGGAGGTAATGTTAAAACTGTTTTTATATTAAGAGTCGGTATAAAAATATATAGGGCAAACGATAATGTTAAAAAAAACAATAATATATTCAAAAGATTGACGTTTCTTGCTAAATTTTTCAAAAGCATTTTTTACCCTTTTTTAATTCTACCACAAAGCTGTCATTTCGAACAAACCGGGGAATCTTTAACTAATTATCCTATTGGAAGATTTCTCATAGCTTTACTTCTCGAAATAATATATTTGTTGAAAATTGAAATTAATATATTGCATTTAGAAAAATATTTTTGTTATACTTACATTCACCCAAGCCTCTGGTGTCGGCAGAATTTCCGATACAGAGGCTATTTTATACTGAAATATTAAGTATTGTATGCAAGTAAAAAACTTACTGCAAATATCCGACCTTTTAAACCTCAAAAAAAATAAGACAAAATTGCGTATTAAGGGGGGGCTCCATGTTAACGGAAGAAGTAATAGAGTTTTTACATAAAATTCCGCCATTTCAATTTCTTGATAATGCAACTCTCAAACAACTCGTTAGCGGTGTTACTATGGAATTCTTTCCAAAAGGTACTGCTATACAATATCAGGGAGGACCTGCTCCCGAGTATATTTATGTAATAAAAAAAGGTGAGGTTAAAGTCTCCATTAAGAATGAATCCGAAGAGGTATTTGTTGATTATAGAGGAGAAGGAGACCTTATAGGCTATATGCTAATATTCGGGGGGAATAGGGCAAGAGCTACTGTTATAGCTGTAAATGATACTATATGTTATCTTATCAAAAGAGAACCCATACAAAATCTTCTATATACGAATCCTGCTGTAAGAGAATTTTTCCACACTTCTTTTTTAAGTAAATACTTAGACAAGACATTCAAAGAAATCCAGAACAGGAATCTTGTTTACAGCGGAGGAGATAAAATTCTTTTTACAATGCCTGTTGGTGAGCTGGCATCAAAGGATGTAATTAAAGCATCAGAAAATATTACTATTCAGGAAGCTGCCGAGATAATGTCTAATTACAGCATCAGTTCCCTTATCCTTATTGATGCAGACGGAAATCCATCCGGAATTATTACTGATAGGGATCTTAGAGATAAGGTTGTTTCAAAAGGTAGGGATTGCAAAGAACCTGTAAAAAATATTATGAGTGTTCCACATGTGAGAGCCGATGTGAAGGAGTATTGTTTCGAGGCTATTCTTAAAATGGTTAAGCATAATGTTCACCATCTTCTCATTATGAAGGACGGCAAACTTAAAGGCATTTTAACAAATCATGACTTAATGCTTATACAGGGCACTTCACCGCTTTCAATTGTAAAAGACATAGAAGGGCAGACGACAATAGATGCGCTTGTTCCTGTATCAAAAAGAATAAATAATATCATTGGTCTGTTGTTAAATGAAGGAGCAAAAGCAAGCAGTATTACAAGAATTATAACTGAAATTAATGACAGGCTTGTAAGAAAAATCCTTGAAATAGCAGAGGAGCGTTTCGGAGAACCTCCTATTCCATATTGCTGGATTGTCTTTGGCAGTGAAGGAAGAAAAGAGCAAACATTTAAAACAGACCAGGATAATGCTCTAATTTACGCTGACCCGGCATCTGAAGAAGAAGAGTCACTTGCACGGGAATATTTCAGAAGCTTTTCTCTTTTTGTGAGAGAAGGCTTGCTTAAGTGCGGTTTTCCACCCTGTCCCGCGGATTTTATGGCGACAAACCCTATGTGGAGGCAGCCTTTGCATGTCTGGAAGAAATATTTTACGAACTGGATTTCAACCCCCACATCCGAAGCCATATTGAACTCTGTCACATTTTTCGATTTCAGAGCAGTATATGGCGAAACAAAGCTTCTTGAATGGTTAAAAGACTTCGTTATGAATATGGTAAAAGACAATAAAGTATTTCTTGGATATATAGCGAATATGGCTATAAAGAATATGCCACCAATAGGATTTCTCAAGACTTTTGTTGTAGAAAAGAGCGGGGAGCATAAAGATAAGCTTAACCTAAAAGTCAAGGGTCTTGCTCCTCTGGTTGATATAGTCAGACTTTTTGCACTTGAAAAAGGCATTCACGAGACATCAACTATAGAGAGAATCTTAACCTTGAAGGATAAGCATACTATTATAAAAGAATATGCAGATGAACTACTTCACGCTTTTGAATTTATCTTGCTTCTTAGAATACAGAACCAGTTCGAACAGTTGAAAAAAGGTGAGGATATCAATAATTTTATAAATCCAAATGCTTTGAGTAATCTCGAAAAAAGAATTGCAAAGGAAACTTTTCATCTTATATCAAAAGTTCAGGACTTAATTATCGAACGTTATAAAGCTATGATCTGGTAGAGAGTATGTATAGTTTTTTCAAACTTAAAAAGCAGGAATTTGTATCCCCGGATTTAGATAAATCTATTTCCGAGGCGAATTATACTGTAATAGACACAGAACTTACCGGACTGAACGAACGTAAAGACTCAATAATTTCAATTGGCGCTGTTAAGATGGTAGGTTCAAAAATTGATTTAAGCAGAGATTTCCATAGATTTACAAAACCCGGGACAAAGTTTAAATCCGAAAGTGTAGTGGTACATGGAATTACTCCTTCCGATGTTTCCGAAGAACCTGCAATAGATTCTATTTTATCCGAATTCTCAGATTTTTGCGGTGATGATACTCTTATAGGTCATTGTGTTTCAATTGATATGGCGTTTATTAACAGGGAAATGAAAAGAGTTTTGGGAAATCCAATGTCTAATCCTGTTATTGATACATTTTTTATATACGAATGGATTAGAAACCAGAGTCCTTCAAAGCCATGTTTTTCATACGCTTCAAAAGATTCAGGGCTTTATGAAATAGCAAAATGTTTCGAAATTCCGGTTCGCGGGGCCCACGACGCATTAACAGATGCATTCATAACCGCTCAAATTTTTCAAAGGTTTATACCTGTTCTTATAAATCTTGGGGTAAAGAATCTCGGGATGCTTCTTAAGATAGGACATCCTGAAGAAGGAGGTGATAAAAGTAGCAAATCGGGTTTAATAAGTAACTTCTAAAAATTAAAAATTAAAGAAGGGGGGCTTAGGATGAGTAAATTGAAAAGTACACAGGAAATCCTTCAGGATGAGGATTTTAAATCATTATCAAGTCAGAAAAATGCAATATCAATTATTCTGACAATCCTTGAATTAGTATTATATTTCGGGTTTATTGCCCTTATTGCCTTCAACAAACCTTTTCTTTCACAAAAACTCTCCGGCGCAATAACAATAGGAATTCCCATAGCAGTTGGTACGATTATACTTTCATGGATATTCACCGGCATATATATCCGCTGGGCTAATAGTAAATATGATGTGCTTGTTAAAAAAGTTAAAGAAAAGATAGGAGGGTAAAAATGCCACAGGCACCACAAACTATTATAGGGCAATTTAATCCAGTAGCTGTAATGTTTTTTGTTTTATTTGTAATATCAACACTTGCAATTACTTACTGGGCTGCAAAGAGAACCCGTACCACAAAAGATTTCTATGCTGCTGGAAGAAGTGTTACAGGTTTCCAGAATGGATTAGCGCTTGCAGGTGATTACATGAGTGCAGCTTCATTTCTTGGAATAGCAGGACTTGTCTCGACAAAAGGTTATGATGGGTTGATCTACTCTGTAGGTTGGCTTGTTGGCTGGCCAATTATTATGTTTCTGATTTCCGAACCATTGAGAAATCTTGGCAAATATACTTTTGCCGATGTTGTGGCATACCGTTTGAGTCAGAGACCTATAAGAGCAGCAGCGGCAGCGGGTTCACTGGTTACAGTCCTTTTCTATCTAATAGCTCAAATGGTTGGTGCAGGTACTTTAATTAAATTAATGTTCGGTCTGCCTTATGAAATTGCTATAATTGTTGTTGGTATCCTTATGATATCGTATGTTCTTTTCGGTGGAATGATTGCTACAACATGGGTTCAGATAATAAAAGCTGTCCTTTTACTCGGTGGAGCAACGCTGCTTGTCCTACTTACAATGGCACAATTTGGATTTAGCTACGGAGACCTTTTTGCGCAGGCTGAGGCAAAATATACTGCAAAATTTCTTGAACCGGGTGGTCTTGTGACAAATCCTGTTGATGCATTTTCACTCGGACTGGCTCTAATGTTTGGTACAGCAGGTCTTCCCCACATTTTAATGAGATTCTATACAGTTCCGGATGCTCGTGAAGCAAGAAAATCTGTTTTCTATGCAACAGGATTTATCGGATATTTTTATATACTTACAGTTACTATTGGTTTTGGCGCAGCTGTCCTTGTAGGTCAGGACCTTATTACAAGTATAGACAAAGGCGGTAATATGGCCGGACCATTACTTGCCGAAACACTCGGTGGCAATTTGTTTCTTGGATTTCTCGCAGCAGTTGCTTTTGCAACAATTCTTGCTGTTGTCTCTGGACTTACACTTGCAGGTGCATCCGCATTCTCTCATGATCTTTTCGTAGGCGTTATAAGAAGGGGTGTTGCTGCAGAGAAAGAAGAAGTAAAGGTCGCAAAAATTGCAACAGTCGGACTTGGTGCAACTGCAATACTCCTCGGCATTCTTTTTAAAGGCCAGAATGTAGCCTTTCTTGTCGGACTGACATTTGCTATAGCAGCAAGTGCGAATTTCCCCGCGCTTTTAATGTCTATTACATGGAAGAAATTTACAACTAAAGGTGCTGTAGCAAGTATCTACACGGGTCTTTTCACAGCTACTATACTTATTATTTTGAGTCCAACTGTATGGGTTGATATTGTTCATAAGACAGAAAAAGCTGCTGTTGAAAAAGAGATAAAGTCAATTGAGACAGCTTCTAAAGAAAAAATAAATGCTCTTGAACAACAAAAAGCGACCAGTAAAGATATTGCTGCTATAGATTCTTTAATTTCTGCTGAAAAACAACAGGCAGACTTGCAGATTAAAGAAGCAAAAGCAAAAATGCCAAAACCTATTTTCCCTTTAAAGAATCCAGGTATTTATTCAATGGGAGCAGCTTTCTTAATCGGCATATTGTTCTCTTTATTCGGGCGTGAAAAAGAGGCTGAAGCAAAATATGAAGAAGAAAAATTAAGAACGTATATAGGAATAGGAGCGGAGTAAAATACTTACTTAATAAATACTCAATTTTGTTAAAAGGAGGTTACATATAGAATGTCGAAGGAAAGTATTGATGTATTAATGGCTGAGAAAAGAACTTTTCCACCTTCTAAAGAATTCAGCGAAAAAGCGCATATAAAAAGTTTTGCTGAATATGAAAAACTTTATAAATATTCAATCGAAGACCCGGATGGATTCTGGGCAGAAATGGCAGAGAAAAATCTCACATGGTTTAAAAAATGGGACAAAGTTTCTGAATGGGATTTTGACAAACCTTATATAAAATGGTTTATAGGCGGCAAATTAAACGCCTGTTATAACTGTCTTGATAGGTTTATAAATACTCCGACAAGAAACAAAGCAGCCATAATCTGGGAAGCTGATGATGGTACATATAAAACTTATACTTATCAACAGCTTTATAGAGAAGTTAACAGGTTTGCCAATGTCTTGAAAAAACACGGTGTAAAAAGAGGTGACAGGGTTACTATTTATCTTCCGATGATCCCGGAGCTTCCAATCTCTATGCTTGCATGCGCACGTATTGGTGCCACACACAGTGTTGTATTTGGAGGGTTCAGTGCAAATGCCTTAAAAGACAGAATCCAGGATTGCAAATCAAGCATTCTCATTACAGCTGATAAAGGTGTAAGAGGCGGTAGAACAGTTCCTTTAAAAGCAAATGCAGATCAGGCACTTCAGGAATGCCCGACAATAGAAAAAGTCATTGTAGTAAAAAGAACCGGTCCCGCAGATATGGAGCCACAGAGAGATTTCTGGTGGCATGATGAGATGGAAGACCCTGATATAAAGGATTATTGTGAGCCCGAACAAATGGATGCCGAAGATCCATTGTTTATTCTTTACACTTCTGGTTCTACAGGGAAGCCAAAAGGAGTTTTACATACAACAGGCGGATATATGCTTTACACAAACCTAACTTTCAGATGGATATTTGATTATCATGATGAAGATATACATTTTTGCACCGCTGACATCGGATGGGTTACAGGACACAGCTATATACTTTATGGGCCATTAAGCAATGGAGCGACAAGTCTGATGTTTGAAGGAATCCCAACCTATCCTGACCCGAGTAGATTCTGGAAGATTGTTGATAAATTTGGTGTAAATATTTTCTACACTGCACCTACCGCTATCAGAGCTTTAATGAGAGAAGGCCCTGATTGGGTTAATAAACAAAATCTTTCATCACTCAGGGTTCTTGGCACAGTTGGAGAACCAATAAACCCTGAAGCATGGATGTGGTATCATACACATGTCGGAAAATCAAAACTTCCTATAGTTGACACATGGTGGCAGACAGAAACAGGTGGAATTCTCATCACACCTCTACCTGGTGCAATGTCAACCAAGCCAGGCTCGGCAAGCAGACCATTTCCCGGTGTAGTCCCGAAAGTTTTAAAAGAAGATGGTTCTCCTGCCGGAGCTAATGAAGGAGGTTATCTTGTTATAGAAAAACCATGGCCCGGCATATTACGCGGAACATATGGCGACCCTGAAAATAAACGCATAAAAGAAGTCTATTTTAGTAGATTTCCGGGTAAATATTTCACAGGTGATGGAGCAAGGGTTGATGAAGACGGTGATTACTGGCTGATGGGAAGAATAGATGATGTTATCAATGTTTCAGGTCACAGAATAGGAACTGCTGAGATTGAATCAGCTCTGGTAAGCCACGAGGCTGTTGCTGAAGCTGCAACAGTTGGTTATCCACATGAAATTAAGGGTGAAGGTATTTATGTATATGTAACACTTAAAGAAGGCTTTGAACCAACCCCTGAATTAAAGAAAATACTTATTGGACATGTAAGACAGGTGATCGGTCCTATTGCTACACCGGATAAAATACAGTTTGCGCCCGGACTGCCAAAAACGCGTAGCGGAAAGATCATGAGAAGAATCCTGAGGAAAATAGCAAGAGGAGATACAGAAGATTTAGGAGATACCTCAACTCTTGCTGACCCTTCGGTTGTCGGGGAAATCCTGAAAGGCAAGCAATAAGTTTTAAATAAACAGGGGTTCATAATAATCGAACCCCTGTTATAATAATTAACTGACTAAAGATAATATTAATAAAACGGAGTTTTTGTGTCGGTTAAAAACCTTAATTTCTTTTTTAATCCGCGCAGGATAGCAGTTATTGGAGCAAGTGAAGACCCTGCTTCAATGGGATTCGTTGTTTTCAAAAATCTTCTTGGTAAAGGGTTTAAAGGCTCTGTTTATCCTGTTAATCCCAAGTTCGAATCTGTTCAGGGAGTAGAAGCATATCCAAAAATAACAGATATTCAAAAAGAAATTGATCTTGCAATAATTGCTATTTGTCCTGAAGATCTAAATGTAATGTTGCCGGTTATACTCGAAGAATGCGGAATAAAAGGAGTTAAAGGTGTTATTTTAATGTGTTTCGATTTTAAGACACGTATCGAGAATGCTTCGACACTATCTGAAAAAATAAGCCAGATTTCAACAAAGTATGATATAAGAGTGCTCGGACCTGATTCACTTGGATTCATAAAACCCGGATTGAATCTCAATGCAAGCCTTTTCCCGCATATTCCTGCAAAAGGCAACATTGCTCTGATAGCACAAAGCGCTACTTTATCATATGCATTGCTCGATTGGGCTGTTAGTAAAAATGTGGGATTCAGTTATTTTATATCTGTTGGAACTAAAATAGATATTAGGTTTGCAGACCTTATCGATTTTCTCGGGGTTGACCCTGACACAAGAGCTATTGTCCTTTATGTTGAATCAATTAAAAATGGTAGAAAATTTATGACTGCTGTAAGAAGCTTTGCTTCAAGTAAACCTATTATGGTAATTAAATCAGGTAAATACGAAGCTTCAGCACATGTATCCTTAACTCATTCAGGTTTTATGGCAGGGGAAGACAAAGTATATGATGCAGCATTTAAGAGGGCAGGGGCTATAAGACTTGATGAGACTCTCGACCTTTTTTATCTTTCGGAATCTTTATCAAAACTTCGCAGACCAAAAGGGAATCGTCTCGCAATAATAAGTAATTCCGGCGCTCCTACAGTAATTGCAATTGATACTTTAATAAGACTTGATGGTGAACTTGCATCACTAAGCCCGGATACTGTAGAAACACTTCAGGGTAAATTTAAATTCGCAAAGTTCATCTCAAACCCTGTTGACCTACTTATTGAGGCAACTCCTGAAGATTATGATATAGCCCTTAGAAGTTGTTTAAAGGATAAAGAAGTTGACGGAGTTCTGGTTATACATACACCAGCTTATGCTACAAATACAAAAGATATTGCAAAAGCGGTTGTCTTGGCTGCTAAATCTTATCCATATAAACCTGTATTCACAACATGGATGGGTGAGGAACAGGTTCTTGAAGCAAGAGAATTTCTTACAAATAATGGTATTCCGACATATGTATCAACAGAACAGGCTATTCGTAGTTTTATTTACATGTATCGATATGACTACAACTTAAGAATGTTACTTGAAACCCCTGAAGTTATATTAAAAGATTTTGAGCCTGATGAGTACAAAGCTGAAGAAGTCATAAGAAAAGCTGCCGAGGATAAAAGACTTATTTTGAACTTCCACGAAGTAAATGAGATTTTCAAACATTACGGTATTCCTGTCATAGAAACATTGGCAGCCTCAAGTGAAGAAGATGCTGTTCATCTTGCAGAGACAATCGGGTATCCAGTTGTTATGAAAATCGATTCTCAAAAGTTATTTCATAAACTTGAGCAGGGCGGGGTTATACTTAATTTGAGGGATCAAATATCTGTCAGAAAAGCGTTCAGACAGCTTGATCATCTTGCGATTTTGCTAAAAGATCCTCATGCAAGAGTAATAATCCAGCCTATGGTACTGAAACGCGGGTATGAACTGGTTCTTGGTTCAAAAAAAGATCCAACATTCGGTTCTGTTATTATTTTCGGAACAGGAGGGGAATTAATTGAAGCCCTTGAAGATTATTCTGTTGGATTACCCCCATTGAATCAATCCCTTGCAAGAAGAATGATGGCCGAGACAAAAATTTTCAAATACCTGCAGAAAAATAAAGCATACGAAAAAACTCTGCGTTATCTTGAAGAAATTCTTGTAAGATTTTCTCATCTCATTATTCATTTTCCACATATAAAAGAAATTGACATAAATCCATTTTTTGTTACCGAGCAGGATGGTTTCGTTCTTGATGCAAGCATTCTTCTTGAAGCAGATGTTCTTGACGGGTTTGTTCCTGTTAAAGGAGAATTCTGTCCGCCCCATCTTTCAATCTGTCCCTACCCGGATCAGTATATTGATATTTTCAAATTAAGAGAAGGCCCTGCTGTAATTATAAGACCTATCAGACCTGAAGATGAGCCTTTGTTTGACGAACTT
This sequence comes from Nitrospira japonica, assembly GCA_020725385.1. Taxonomy (GTDB): domain Bacteria; phylum Nitrospirota; class Thermodesulfovibrionia; order Thermodesulfovibrionales; family SM23-35; genus DYFC01. The sequence goes on from DYFC01000051.1 coordinate 40,907, forward strand.
TTAAGAAACTCTTCTGAAAATACCCTGACAATGAGATTCTTCAGAAAAATATCCGATATATCACACGAGGAATTAACCCGTTATTGTCATGTTGATTATGACAGGGAGATGTCTTTTGTTGCAGTTATTAGAGAAGGAGATTCGGAAAAAATGATCGGTGAAGTTAGAATGAGCAGGCTTCCGGATCTTGAAAATGCTGAAATGGCGATAGTTGTTGGAGATCAATGGCAGGGTCAGGGTGTTGGAAAAGCTCTGAGTCTCCATTGCATAAAAATCGCAAAAGAACTCGGCATAAAAAAGATGTGGATGGATATTCTGAAAATTAACTCAAGAATGCTTTATAGGGCAGAAAAAATGGGATTCAAGAAAGTGTCTTCGGATGATGATTCTATAAAGGTAATGCTTGAGTTATGAAAACATTGCTTTTTTTAAAAAGTAAAGGTAAACTTTTTATCAAACCTCTCCATTTAGGGGAGGAATCTTTCAAACCAAGGAGGGAGTCATGAAAGGTATTTTCAAATGGTTCTTTGTGGCAACCCTGATAGTTCTTTTTACAGGCAATGTCTATGCCGAACCAACTGTAAAAGACTTACAGGGACAACTGGAAAAACTAATGAAACAGGTTGAAGATCAGAAAAAACAGATTGAAGCATTACAGGGGAAAATCAATGAGATGCAGTCAAAACAGGTGCAACAGCCTGCTCCTGCTGCCCAGCCTGCTGAGGTAAAAGTAAACTCAAAATACAAAATCAATATTTACGGTAAATTAAAATTCGATGCAATTTATGATACCAATAATATGGGAAGAGACGAATTTATCACTTATATCCCTAAAACAGCAGATGGCAAAGACCGCACTACTTTTAACGTTCGTGATACAAGACTTGGAATTGCGATTGATGGCCCATCACTTTATGGCTGGACTACAAAAGGACGTTTCGAAACCGATTTCTACGGCAATGCAGGGGACAATTCAAGCAATGGTGCTTTAAGAATCCGTCTTGCATATGTTGATTTCGCAAAAGGAGATACTTCAATCAGAGTAGGTCAGGACTGGACACCTATTGCAAATCTTAATCCTACAACCCTCGACTTCGCGATTGCAGGATATAATGGTAATCTCTGGAACAGAACCCCGCAGATAACAGTTCAACAGAAACTCGGTGGAGGCTTTGAAGGTCTTCTCTCGCTTTATCGTTATCGCTGGAGCGATGAGGAAGGTACAAATACCCAGATACATCTTCCATGGGTAGCAGCAAAAATTGGTTATAGCGGACTATTACTCGATCTCGAGAAAAAGGCATGGGTTTCACTCGGTGGTGCTGTCAGACACGGAGAGTCAAATGACAATAACATAACACCTTATCTTCTTGCACTTGAGATGGCAATCCCGTACAATATGTTTGAACTTCGCGGTGAAGCTTACATGGGACAAGGACTTGGCAGTGAATACTTCCATAAAGGTGGTGCAATCAATGCAAGTGGCAATGCAATTTTAACAAACGGTGGATGGGCACAGCTAAATGTAAAACCCCTTAAAGATCTTCAGGTAAATCTCGGGTATGGAATTGATGATCCAAAAGATGGCGATGTTGGCAGTGCATTTTACAGACAGAGCCAGTACGCATACGGTAACCTTATTTATGAAATCTTCAAAGATATTAGTGCCGGTATAGAAGCAACTTATGTTGATACAGAATGGGATACCAAGAGCAATCACGGCTGGAGATATACAACTTCTTTAATCTATAACTGGTAATTTTATTAAAAAGGGCGGGATTCCCCCGCCCTTTACTCATATTTTATTGCTGCTCTACTTTTTCTTTTTGCTTTTTGTTTCCTGATTTTTTTTATTTTTGAATCTTTACTTGATATTCCTGTGGCGATTTCGATCTTGTTAATAAGCTCTCTCCTTGCAAGAAAACGGTTTATTGATTGGCTTCTATCCTTCATGCATTTCACTTCAATACCGGTAGGGATATGTTTCAGATAAACACATGTCGAGGTTTTGTTAACATTCTGTCCACCATGACCTGAAGAGCGAATGAATTTTTCCTCAATATCTTTTTCAAAAATATTGAGTTCTTCCATTCTTTTTTTAAGCCATTTATTTTTCTCTTCGCTTACTGCAAAAGTTGTCATATAAAATGTTCTTAAATTTTTAAACACGTCTGAAAGAAGTTTAAACTTTAAGATAATCAAAAGGCAATACCTTGAAGGACTGTTAGGAATTTTTTAAAAGTGAACTGTTTACGAATTAAAAGTGAACACCCATAATTGTTTTTTAAGAGGGGTGAAGTAACAGAACAAATATAAATAGACATACATGGAAAAAGCTGTTAAGAATCCCATAAGAGATGGAA
>DYFC01000052.1 GCA_020725385.1 Nitrospira japonica
GAATCATTTTCAGTTAGATTTTTGATGAGGCAATTCGTATTATTGACATACTGACATATATGTCATATAATTTTTAAAAGGAGGATGAATAAGGATGAGAAAAACCATGGTTTATCTTGAAGACAACCAATTTCTCTTGTTAAAAAGGATGGCTGCATCATCCAAGAAAAGAATGTCAGAGATTATCCGTGAAGCTCTGTCAGGCTATCTCATGGAACAAAGAAAAGGGAAAGATGATTATTTTTCCTTTGTAGGTATAGCAGAAGGGCCTAAAAAAGGAAAAACATCTGAGCAAGCAGAAGAGATATTAAGAGAGGTCTTGAAGTGATTTTGATAGATACAGGCGCCTTTTATGCCCTTATTGATAAGAACGATTCAAATCATAAAGAAGCAAAAAGGTTTTATGAAAGTATAGCTGGCAAAGAAATCCTGTGCACATCCCTTCCTGTTTTGACAGAGGCATGGTTACTCACAGATGCCCGTCTTGGAAGTTATTTTGCCAACAAACTGTGGACATCAGTATCTAAAGGGATATTTGAAATCCTTGAGCTCGAAAGAGATGACTTAGAAATTGCCATAGAAATCGAAAATAAATACCATGAAACAGGTTTTGGATTTGTTGACTCGACCTGCTTTGCCCTATGTGAAAAATATAAAATCAATAAAGTCTTTACCTATGACAGAAAGCACTTCGGGATTTATAAACCAAGTTTTTCTGACTCATTAGATTTGCTTCCTCATAGATGACATCTATTTATTCAGCAACTAAATTGGAGAAGAACCATAAAAAAATAACATATACCAATGGAAAAACCAATTACAAAGAAAAGGTTTATAGCTGATGCAATGCTTGGCAGGCTTGCAAGATGGCTTAGATTTCTTGGTTATGATACTCTTTATTATCCACATATTATGGACAGGACGCTTATCAGTATAGCTTTGAAAGATGATAGGGTAATACTTACACGTGATACAAGACTTGTTAAGATTAGAGGTCTGAAGGCTTTTATTCTGATAACTTCTAATAATGTTGAAGAACAGATAATGGAGGTTTTGAATACACTTAAACCTGGGAAAATTGATTTCATGAGCAGATGTTTGGTTTGTAATGGTATTATTACAAATGTAGCTGATAAAGAGTTGGTTAAAGATCTTGTCCCCGAGTATGTTTATTTAAATAACAAAAAATTCTATAGATGCAATGTATGCGGGAAGATTTACTGGGAAGGCTCGCATCTCAATAAATTTATCAAGAAAGTAAATAGTATATTTAAAGCGAATACGAATTTTGGGGTTGACTCAATTTGTCCGGATTAATTATAATATATAAAGTAAATTATTAGTTTAATATGGAGGTTGATATGCCTATTTATGAATATAATTGCATGGATTGTAATGAGTTTTTTTCTATTCTTCAGTGGAATTCAAATCAAAGTACCGAATGCCCTAAATGTGGTTCAAAAAATATTAAGAAGAAACTTTCATCTTTTAGCTGCTCATGTTCTTTTGATTCAAGCTCTGGTAATTCAAGAGGTTCATCGAGCTCCGGGTTCAGTAGCGGCGGTTGAAGGCCTTCATTTTGCTAAACCTTGAGTTTAGCCAGGAAAATTAACATACTTTTGCCCCTTTTCAAAATATATATACTAAAGGTATACTAATATCTTAGTATAAGCATTCCTATTCTTTTTTTATCAAAAATATAAATATTAAAAATGCGAATTGATAAACTGGAATTAATCGGATTCAAATCTTTTGGAGATAAGACTGTATTTAATTTCCATCCCGGCATTACCTGCATTGTAGGTCCTAATGGGTGTGGCAAAAGCAATGTTGTTGATGCATTCAGGTGGGTATTGGGTGAGCAGAGTGCTAAAAGCCTTAGGGGAGAAAAAATGGAAGAAGTTATATTCAATGGCTCTAATTCTAAGAAACCAAAAGGCATGGCAGAGGTCTCTTTGTACATTTCTGGTATCAACCCATCCAATGAGTCCGAACAGAATGGAGACAACGGGGATTCTGAATCGGATATTGTTACTGTTACAAGGAGATTATACCGTTCGGGTGATAGTGAATATATTTTAAATAAAACTCCCTGCAGGTTAAAAGATATAAAAGATCTATTCCTTGATACTGGCCTTGAGGTCAAGAGTTTTTCGATACTTGAACAGGACAGGATCACCGAAATTCTGAATGCAAAACCCCAGGAAAGGCGTATTATTATTGAGGAAGTTGCAGGTGTAATGAAATATAATGTCAGAAAAAAAGAGGCTATTTCAAAACTTGAATCATCAAGGGCAAACCTGCAAAGAGTAAATGACATTATTGCTGAAGTAAGAAAACAGATTAGCTTTCTCGATCGGCTCGCAAAAAAAGCCGAGCGGTTCAAAAAACTTTCTTCAGAAATAAATTCAATTGAATTAAAAATCGCAAAAAGGGATTTTGATACTCTAAAGCATTCATATTCTGAGATCTCATCTGAATATAATGCGCTTAAAGAACAGGATGCTATTAAAAGATCCGAATTATCTACAATCGAAAATGAAACAGAGACAAGACGTCTTAAACTTGCTGAAAAGGAAAAGGCTCTTGATGAAGTTCAGTTAAGATTTCAGAATCTCGAAAGAGAAATTGCAGAAATTGAGAAGGATATAGCTGTTGCAAAAACCGAGATAGAAAATCAAAAGGAGTATCTTGCAAGATTATTCCAGCAGAAAGAAGAATATGCTAACAGAAAAAAAGAAAATTTAGAAAAAAAAGAGGAACTTGAAAAGACTTATGAAATGCATATTTCAGAGCTTGAAAATCAAAGGGAAATCTTAAGGGATAAATCAGAAATTACAAGGAGCCTCGAAGATGAGTTGACAGAAAACGAAGACCTTCTGGAAGATAAAAGGAAAGAGGTTTTCAAGATTTCTGAAGAGCTCAGTAATCTTAAGAATTCATACAATAAAATTCTTTCTTCACTTGAAAATCTAAAGCACCGCGAAGAAAATGCCAATAGGGAATCAGAAAGTCTGAAAAGAACATTATCCGATGTAGATATTTCAATAAAAGACATACAGTCGAGTCTTCTTGATAAAAATAATAACCTTCTTATTTTAAAGGATAAAAAAACAAATCTTTTAAATGAATTATCCGAAAACAAAAATAAATTTGAAAATTTAAGAGAGACTCTCTCAAAATTGAAGGAAGAGCTTGCTTCCAGCGTATCAAGAGTGGAATCTCTTAAAGAACTTGTTCTTGATTCTTCTACAAAGGAACTTCTTTCAGGTGATGTAAAATTTCAGTTAATGGCTTCATTGTCTGATATTTTCGAGGTTGATTCAAAATATGAAAAGGCTGTTGAAGGGTTTCTTTCTGAAAAGGTTAATTCATTTATCCTTCAGACTTTTGATGATATACATTCGGCTGTTTCACTAATTAAAGAAAAGGGCATGGCAAGGACAGGTTTTATACCTGCAAGCAATATTTCTTTATCTGGTGAAAGGGATGCTCCCGATGGAGTTCTTGGCAAAGTCATTGAATTTATTAAGCCCGGCGGGCAGTTTAATACAGTTATTGAAAGGATTTTTCATAATGTTTTTGTTGTAAGAGATCTTAATTCAGCTTTTGAACTTATAAAACGAGGACACAATTTGCACTATGTAACACTTGAAGGAGATGTAATTGAACCCTCAGGAACTGTGATTGCAGGGGAAGTAAAAGGTGTTCTGAAAAGAAAAAGAGAAATAAGAGAGTTAGAATCAGAAATTGAGGATAAAAAACTTTCTATTGAACGCATACAGAAAAATATTTCATCTCTCCAGCAAATAATTGAGAGTAAGGATGCAGAACTTAAATCAATTGAATCTTCGATTGTTGAAAGAGAAAAGGAAATTTCCCTTTTAAAACTTACCGCAGAAAATTTTAAAGAAGATAAAGAGCGACGGAGCAGAAAACTTGCTTATGTAGCTCTTGAAATTGAACAGATTACAAAAGAGAAAGAAGCATTGAATAAACTTCTTTCTGAAAAAGAGCAGGAAATAAAAGCTGCTGAAGATAAAAGAGTCATATTGGAACAGAATTGCAGTACTATTCAGGAAGAGATTTCACAAAAAAAATCTCAACTTGAAGAACAACGCTCTGAAGTTACTGATATTAGATTGACACTTACTTCGTTAAAGGAAAAGATAGATTCTATCTCAAAAGAAAAGGAGTCCATTTCAAAGGAATTAAGTGATATCGAACAGAAAAAAGAATTTCTTGCCGAAGAAATCTCATCGGTTCAGTCCCGCATTACGGATAAAGAAAATGAGATGTTAGAAAATGAAGATAAAATAAAAATAAAAGTATCGGAAGCTGATAAAATTAGATCAGATATATCTGCGAGAAAAGATGTAATAGACAGTGAGAATCAGCACCTATTCAGCACAGAGCAGCATCTTAAACAGTTAAGAATTCAGACAGAAGCCCTTTCACATAAGCTTAACGAGCTTGATGTGCAGAGAGCAGAGCATAAGATTAAAATGGAAAATCTTGCCGAACATGTAAGACAAAATTATGGGCTTAATATAGAAGATGCCGTGGTTGAACCTTTGACAGAAGATGATGAAATCCGGCTTGCAGAGCTAAAACAAAAAGTTCAGGAACTCGGTACAGTAAATCTTGGCACAATAGAGGAATATGAGGAATTACGTGTACGTTATGAATTTCTTACAAACCAGCAAAATGATTTAAATAAATCTATAGCAGAACTCGAAGAAGCAATATCAAAAATAAATGTTACGACACGCAAAAAACTCAGGGAAGCTTTCGAGGCTCTTAAAGTCAAATTTTCAGAAGTATTTGTATCCTTATTTGGAGGCGGAAGAGCCGAAATAGTTCTAACCGATGAGAACAATATACTTGAAACCGGCATTGAAATAATAGCTCAGCCGCCGGGTAAAAGATTACAAAATATTTCACTCTTATCAGGCGGAGAAAAAACTCTTACAGCATTATCCCTTTTATTTGCAAGTTTTCTTTTAAAGCCAACTCCTTTATGTATCTTAGATGAGGCTGATTCTGCTCTTGACGAAGTAAATACTGATAAGTTTGCAAGTCTGCTAAAAGAATTCTCACGCGATACCCAGTTTATTGTTGTTAGCCATAACAGAAATACCATGAGTGTCGCGGATTTTATTTACGGTATTACAATGGAAGAAGCAGGAGTTTCAAAAGTTATATCAATGCAACTGGTTGAAGCTCAGGCATTAACATAAAAGTATCATAAACCTTCATGATTGAAAAAGTTCTTGATAAATTAAAAGACATAAAATTTTCAACTTCACCTGAAGACCTTCTATCTTATAGTTTTGATGCCTCAAGTATTGAGATGATTCCTCTGGCTGTAGTCTGGCCTAAAAGCACTCTTGATGTGGTGAATATTATGAAATTAGCATATGAAAATAATATTCCTGTTGTGCCGCGAGGAGCCGGAACAGGAGTAACAGCAGGGGCTATTGCTTCTAAAGGAAGTATAATTCTCAGTTTAGAGAAAATGAAGAAAATCCTTGAAATAGACAAAGACAATTTATATGTTGTCTGTGAACCGGGAGTGATTAACGGAAGACTTCAGGATGAACTTGAATGGATGGGATTATTTTATCCACCTGATCCTGCGAGTATGAATTTTTGCACAATAGGTGGTAATGTAGCTGAAAACGCAGGAGGGCCAAGAGCTTTAAAATACGGTGTTACAAGAGATTATGTAATGGAAATAGAATCGGTACTTCCGAGTGGTGAAATAATTACAACAGGAGTCAAAACTGCTAAAGGAGTTGTTGGTTATGATCTTGCAAGGTTGTTTGTTGGCTCAGAAGGTACCCTTTCTGTTTTTACAAAAATAAGGCTTAAATTAATTCCATTGCCAGCTGAAGTTATTACTCTGCTGGCAGTTTTCAACAGTCTTGAAGCCTCAGGAGATGCAGTATCAAAAATAATATCTTCGGGAATAATACCAAGAACCCTTGAAATTATGGATAGAGAAGCTGTCTTAGCTGTTGAAAGTTACAAGCCTGTTGGACTCCCGGAGAATGCCGATGCTCTTTTACTTATTGAGCTTGATGGTTATCCTTCAGTTATAACAAAAGAGGCTGAAAAAATAATTGATATATGCCAGAAGCTCGGGGCAGAAATAAAAATGGCTGAAGATGAGTATGCACGAAACAATCTCTGGGTCTCAAGACGCGCTATTTCTCCAGCTTTATATAAATTGAAACCAACAAAGATTAATGAAGACATTGTTGTTCCAAGGAGCAGGCTTACAGAGATGTTGAAAAAATTGAGGAGCCTGTCTGAAGAAACGGGGATTAAAATAGTAAATTTCGGTCATGCTGGTGACGGTAATATACATGTCAATATTATGGTTGATAAAAATAATGAGCAGGAATATCAAAAAGGGATGGAACTCGTTAAAAGGATCTTCACTGATACCCTTGAACTCGGAGGAACTATTTCCGGTGAGCATGGAATAGGACTAACAAAAGCTCCATATCTTGGTATGGAGATAAAAGAAAAAGAACTTGAGATTATGAAATCAATTAAAAAAGTATTTGACCCTAAAAATATTCTCAATCCAGGGAAAATATTTGCAAATTTTTAGTTAATTAAAAAGAAGATATATCTTCATACAAAGGCGAAGACTTAGAATAGTAAGGAACTTTGTCTTCTGTTTCAATCAAATTATATGCAGCAACAACTGCTGAGCCAGCAAGCACTCCTGTTGTTGCGCCAAGCAGACTACCTTTAACAGGATGTTTTTTATTAGCAATCAATCCGACCATTGCTCCTGCAACAGCAGAAATACCAAGACATACAAGCAAACTTAATTTTTTCATTAAGAGATCTAACCTATTTTAGTAAAATATTATAAACAATAATTTATAATATAACATATCTTAAAAAACTAATTTTTTATTCCTGTAGTTTTTTAGTTGTTACATTAAGAGATATAATTCCGGAAGATGCGAAAAGCTGAAAATATATAATTTAAATCAGGTTCCAAGTTCAAAGTATTATAGAGAATATATTCTTGAACATAGAGACCTGATTTGGCTACCATAGGAAAAATAACTAAGGAATGGAGGGAAGTTATGGATGCGATTGAATGTATAAAAACGAGGATTAGCATAAGGAAATTCAAGCCGGATCGAGTTCCGGAAGATATTCTAATAAAGGTAATTGATACAGCAAAATGGAGTCCTTCTTATAAAAACAGCCAACCATGGGAAGCGATAATTTTATCGGGAAGAAAAAAGGAAGAGCTTTCTATATATCTTGTAAGTTTGCTCGAAAATGGTGAAAAACCATCTCCGGATATTGAGGAGCCAAGATCATGGCCTGAAGAAAACGAGAGAAGAATTTCTGCTTTGTTAAGAAAAAGAAGTGAAATTACGGGAAGAGATTTAAATGACCCGGATGTCAGGAAAAAGGCCAAGATAGCAAATTTCAATTTTTATGGAGCTCCTCACGGAATATTTCTTTTTCAGGATTCATCTTTAACGCCATGGTCTATTTTTGACATAGGAATCTTTGCTCAAAGTCTTATGCTTGCAGCCCATGCACTCGGTCTCGGTACGGTCCCTCAGGCATTTCTTACAGATTATGCTAAACAGGTTAAAGAATTTCTCGGAATACCAGAATCAAAAAGGCTTGTCATCGGTATTTCAATAGGATACCCTGATATGGCTTCACCTGTAAATAGTTATAGAACTGAAAGAGTACCAACTTCAGAAATTGTAAAAATGATGGAATGAATTCTACGTTCAAAAATTTATGAGGAACGAAGAGTTATTTTAGATCAATAAAGAGAATAAGGCAGCCGAAGGAGAACGGCTGCCTGCGGAAGATGGTTATGAAAGCAGGCAGATGGGGGGTCTGCCTGCCCGGGAGGGATTTGAAACTAATATTAATTTATATAATAGTTTGAAACTATGAATTAATCATGAAGAAACTATGAAAACTTCATGAAACAATAATCTAATGAATTCTTATTCTATTATTTATCATTTTGCATTCATTTTTTGTTTTAAGTATTGTAAGATAATATCTAAAAAGTTCAGGAGGAATAAATTGGAAAAGTAAAAAATGCGCTTGAAATTGCTCTTGAAAGAGCGAATAAGATTGGTTCTCTATCTTCTGAAGAGAAGAAGAAAATACAGGATGAAGAAAAGATTTCGAATATATTAAGCGAATATTTCAAAGGTAAAATTGATATAAACGGTTTATGGCAAAACTTCAGGGAAATAGAACCTTCATTGTTTTCCATAGCACAGCAAAAATTAATAGAAACCTTAAGCGAATTGCCTCATCAAAAATCTAACTGAAACTGATTCATTGCCTCATTTAAAAATCTAAATGAAATAGAAAGACATTACAAGGATTAAA
>DYFC01000007.1 GCA_020725385.1 Nitrospira japonica
AATGCAGACATTGCTCAAAAATTTATTTAACTCGATGATTTTTATATCAAAAGATATTTATTAGTGATGAATAAAAAACTTAATGGTGAATCATCTTTAAATGTACATTAAGGTATCGAAAAATAAATTTTCTCGCAACATCTGCATTATTTTAAATGCATTTTTTAGGTTAAATAAATTATGAACCGGCAATGGTTTGTCAATAGAACAAATACAGAGTTTGTTGATTATCTTTCAAGGACATGCTCAATATCGCCACTTATTGCACAAATATTAATAAATAGAGGTATCAAAACCCCTTCTGATATTTATAATTTTTTAAACTCGGATATTAACCATCTTTCGGATCCATTTGAAATTCCAGGTATGAAATCAGCTGTTGGCCGCATTTTACAGGCTAAAGAAAATCAAGAAAAAGTAATGATTCATGGTGATTACGATGCAGATGGAATTACTTCGACAGCGCTTTTATTGTCTGCATTTGATAATATGGGAATTGAATCATATTATTTTATTCCTGACAGGATGAAGCATGGTTATGGATTTAGCATTTACGGAGTAGAGAAAGCAAAGCAAATAGGTGCTTCTTTAATAGTTACTGTTGATTGTGGAATAACTTCATTTGAAGCTGTTTCTTTATGTAATAAAATCGGTATAGATGTAATAATAACCGACCATCATGAGCCTTTTTTAAAAAATGAAATTAAGCATGGTATAAATTCAGGATATGAAAATAATAACACTTATACTGATTTTATTAGCTCATCAACTTCCCAATTTCTTCTACCCGACGCACTCTCTATTGTTAATCCAAAAATAATGAATGGCGATTCGGGGTTAAACAATCTTTCAGGAGCGGGTGTTGCGTTCAAACTTGTTCAGGCTCTTGATATTAAAAAAGCATTAAATTTTCCATGTGATTATTTTTTTGATATTGCTTCTTTAGGCACTCTGGCCGATATTGTATCACTAACAGGTGAAAACAGAATTATTGTAAAAGAAGGGTTGAAAAAATTACAGAATTCTAACAGGCCCGGATTAAAGGCGCTTATTGAAATTTCCGGTGTTAATAACAGAACTTTAAAAACAGGTACAATAATTTTTTCTCTGATACCAAGAATAAATTCTGCGGGAAGGATTTCAAACGCTGATCAAGTCCTGAAATTATTACTTACAGATAAAGAAGATGAAGCTTTCGATCTCGCTAAAGAATTGAATTTACTCAATGCAAAAAGGCAGCAAATAGAAGAAGATGTTTTCCAAGATGCGCTGAGTCAATTGAAGAAAAAAGATTTAAGATCTGTAATTGTCCTGTCTTCAGAAAGATGGCATAAAGGTGTTATAGGTATTGTTGCTTCAAGAATAGCGGAAATTTATAATAGGCCTACTTTTATTATCTCAAGAGATGGAGGTATTTCCAGAGGTTCTGCAAGAAGTATCCCTTCATTTGATTTGTGCGAGGCTTTGACTCTTTGTGCTCATATGCTCAGGGGATTTGGTGGGCATAAATCCGCAGCAGGAATCGAGATAGATACTGATGGAATAAATGATTTTGAGGAAATGATAAACAGACTCGCAGGTAAAAAATTAGATGAAAAAGACTTTTCCCCTATGCTTCAAATAGATGCTGAAGCAAAACTCTCTGATATAGGATTTAATATTATAAGGGACATTGAATTGCTTGAACCATTTGGTTATGGAAATCCTGAACCTGTTATTGGTTCACGGAATCTTGATGTGCTTTATCCAAAAATCATCAAGGATTCACATATTAAAATGAAACTCAGACAGAATGGTCAATCAATTGATGCTGTTGGATTTGATATGGCTATGGACTATGGAAAATTGCTTGATCTTCCAAGAGTAGATGCGGCATATCTTCCTTCAATGAATGAATGGGAAGGAAAGCAGTTTTTACAACTGCGTCTAAAGGCATTGAGGAAAAGCAGATAACACTTGCTCTAACAATGCTATATTGATTGTTTGAAATACATTCCTCGTGTTGATATAATTTGAAATAAGAGGCTTCTATTTCAATGAAGAAAAAGCAAAAAACCTTTTTTCTTAGATTTATCATTATAAACATATTTTTATCTTTTTTATTTCTCACACTTTTTTCATATTTTTGCTATTCAAAAGAGAAAGAACCTATGGTTTCAATTACTGTTAAAAAAGGGGACTGTCTTATAAAGATATGCAAATCTTATCTTGAAAATCCAACCTACTGGAAAAAAATAGCAAAAATCAACAGACTTAAAAATCCGGATTTCATTCTGCCAGGTCAAACTTTGAATATTCCTGCAAATATGTTAAAAGGTATCCCCGAAGAAGGAACAGTAACTTTTATAAAAGGACATGCAGAATATATGACATCTCAAAGTAATTACTGGATGCCTTTGTCCCTACAAGCTTTAGTCCCCGAGGGGAGTAAAGTAAGGACAGGCGATACAGGTTTAGTGGAAATTGTTTTTAAAAATGGGGATTCTATTTTTCAAAAATCTAATACCTCAATAGGGATTGATTCATCGAAGCAAAAAGGCGGGTTTTATTTCCGTAAGATTTTAATGCAGACCGGAAAAACAATAACAAGAATTCGTGAAGCAACTGACAAGGCTAACCGTTTTGAAATTGTTACCCCTTCTGCTATTTGTGCTGCAAGAGGAACTGTTTTCAGAACTTCAGTAGATGTTGATGAAACAACAAGAAGCGAGGTTTTAGATGGAGAAATAGATGTAGAAGGGAAAAATAAAGTTGTGAATGTAACAGAAGGTTATGGTAATCTTACCAGAAAGGGAGAAACCCCTTCTCAGCCACGTTCACTCCTTCCGCCTCCTTCATTAATAAATCCAAGATCTATATATAAAAAATTGCCTATCATTTTTGAATTTGAGAAAGTTGCGAATGCTTTCAATTACAGAGTTGTTTTATCTAAGGATACCGGGATGAAAGACGTAATTAAAGAGGAGATTATCCCGATTGAAGAAAAATTTATTATTAATGAAATACCCGATGGTACTTATTTTCTAAATGTTTTAAGTATCGATGACTATGGGCTTGAAGGTTTAGATTCAAAACCTATGAAAATAAATATAAGAACTAATCCTTCCTCGCCTTTTATACAGAGGCCTACTGCAGGGGATAATTATAGAGATAAATTATTTAAGTGTGAATGGTTGAATGTAAAAAGTGCTTCTTCATATCATGCGCAGATTTCCGACAATATTGAATTTAGTAAAATAATAACAGAGAAAAAAGATATAAAATTGTCTCATGTTATATTTGAAGGAATAGAGTATGGCAAGTATTATTTTAGAGTTCGTTCAATTGCAGAAGACAACTTTGAAAGTGAGTGGTCTGATGCTATACCTTTTTCGATAGTGCCTCCACCCCCGTCTCCTTCTTTGGAGAAGCCTTCTATTGATAAAAAGACTATAAGTATAAGATGGCAAGATCTCGGAAAAGACTTTCAATACCATTTCCAAATGTCGGAAAATGCCGATTTTACAAATATTGTTTCAGATGTCAGGACTTCAACACCACAAATTACAATAAAGAAACCTAAGAAGCCGGGCATATATTATGTTCGCACGAGTTCAATAGATTCAACAGGATATGAGGGGAAATTTTCAGAACCTCAGAGTTTCAAGATTGAAAAAGACCTTTTAATTGAATTTCTCGGCATTGCCGGGACATTAGGTCTAATTTTCTTTATGTTATATTAACCAGAAAATCACTTGAAGAAAAGATTCTTTAAAATCAGCCTTATTATAATAATCGGATATGCGTTTATCTTGTTTACGGATTACCTTGGTTTCTTCGAAGGTATAAATAATTACCTTTATGACTTATCTTTCAGATTAAGGGGTTCTATTAAACATGACGAAAGAATATTAATTGCTGCAATTGATGAAAAGACACTCTCGGAACTTGGCAAATGGCCTTTAAAGAGAACTTATTATTCAAACCTTCTTGATTCATTGAATGAAGCCTCAGCAATAGGACTTGATATAATTTTTTCAGAGGCATCGGAAGACGATCTTTCTTTAGCAGAATCTATAAAGAGACTTGGCAAAGTGGTGCTGCCTGTTTATGTTACTAAAACAAGCGGAGTATCAAGACCATCAGAAGTTTTTTCATTCGCTAAAACAGGGCATATCCATGTAGAACCGGACACCGACGAAATTACCCGTAAAGTATTTCACCATATTATCTATGACAATAATGATCTCTATTCATTTGCTTCAGTCATTTATAATATTGTTCTTGGTAAAGAATTCAGTTCCCGGTTTTACGATGCAAAAGATAATATCCTTAAACAAAATAAAATATTTCAGGCAGATTTAATGAATATAAATTTTTACGGACCATCGGGAACTTTTGAACATATTTCTTTTGTTGATATTATAGAAAACAATTATGAAAAAGATTTTTTTAGGAATAAAATTGTTCTTGTAGGCCTAACTGCATCCGGCTTAGAAGATCGCCTAATTGTTCCGTTTACCCAGCAAAGAGACACAATGCCAGGCGTTGAAGTTCATGCTAACATCCTTAACAATTTGTTAGATAAGAACTTCATAACTATTATAGATGAAAAAATATCCTGGTTTTTATCAATAATAATATCTTCTGCCTTATTTTTATTATTTATAAAAATCGAAGAAAAGAAATCAGCAGTTTTATTACTGGTTACGTTTTGTTTAATTTCTCTGCTGACATATATGTTCTTTATATATTTTCATTTCTGGATACGACCTTTTGTTCTTTTTACTTCTTTGTGTTTTGTTTTTATCACATCATACTTTTTGAAACTTGACGAAGCTGTAAAAAAACTTGATTCAAAATACATTTCTATTAATGAGAAACTCGGCAACAGTCTTGATACAACAAAAGAAAAAATTACACCTTCCGGATTTGTTAGTTTTCTTACTCCAAAAAGCATAAATGTAAAAGTAAATCGCCTTATTAATTTAGAAAATAAATACGAAGACCATCTGGAAACCATAGTAAAGCAACGTACAGAAGATTTGTCAAAGGCTTTATTAATGATAAATGAAATGAGTAATGAGATGATAATGCGTCTTACAAAGGCTGCTGAATCAAGGGAAACAGGAACAGGTGAACATATATTACGTATCGGGATGTATGCAAGAGAGATTGCAAAATATCTGAAAATGTCTGAAGAGTTTGTTGAACTAATTACTTTTGCGAGTCCTATGCATGATATTGGTAAAATAGGAATTCCAGACAATATTCTGCTGAAAAAATCAGAATTGAATACAGAAGAATTTGATATTATGAAAACACATACTGTGATTGGTGAAAAAATTCTTTCCGGCTCTCTACATCCAAAAATTGTTATGTCATCTTCGATAGCATTAAACCATCATGAAAAATGGGACGGAACAGGTTATCCCCGAGGACTAAAAGGTAGTGATATACCGATTGAAGCAAGAATAGTAATGATATGTGATGTTTACGATGCTATGAGAAGTGTGCGTCCGTATAAACCTGCATTTGATCATAAAACAACATTAAAAATAATTACCGAAGGAGATGACAGATTGAGACCAAACCATTTTGATCCGGAAGTACTTGAAGCCTTTCTTAAGATCTCATCAGTTTTCGAAGATATATATAAAAGATATAAAGATTCCTCTTTGGTTATTTAACCTGTTATCATTTACCTTCAGAAAAGTTTATTGGAATGAATTTATTTTTTGCACTCTGTCCCTCGCTCTTTGCTTTCCAGCTTTTTATAATGTTATTTACCTAAAAGTACAGATGTTTCAAAAAAGAAAGTTCCTGCTACTGAAGCAGTCATCAGGCAAGCTAATGTAGCTGCAATCAAAGCTCTTATCCCAACTGTTGAAATGTCTTTTGTCCTTTGCGGAACAAGTGCTGCAGTGCCACCCACAAAGATTGCAAGTGAAGCGATATGAGCAAAACCGCAAA
The DNA here is from genome assembly GCA_020725385.1 of Nitrospira japonica. GTDB lineage: Bacteria > Nitrospirota > Thermodesulfovibrionia > Thermodesulfovibrionales > SM23-35 > DYFC01. The sequence continues at coordinate 5,953 of DYFC01000007.1, forward strand.
GTGCATATGCTGCAATAATTGCCGAACGAGGATTTTTTAGAGTTTCGGAAGACAATAATATGGAAAGATCCTGATATGCTTTTACTTCGGTAAGAATAGCCCTCTCTCCTATTAATTTGGATATTTCAAAAGCATCCGATGGGGGGACGCCAATAATAAGTGTAAATGGATAAAATAAATAACCAAGAAGATTTTTCAAAGACCAGTCTATATTTAACCCTATAATATTATTTAGTTTTAACCCTATTCCTGTAAGAATCAAATCGAGCAAAGCGAAAAGTCCGAGAAATGCAAGAAGAAGCGCCATTATGCCGATAACCATTTTTACCCCCTCATTGGCGCCATTAATAATAGCTTCCATTAATGAGGCTTCTTTTTTATAATGTGGTTTTATATCAATACCCATTGTGTCAGGTTTTTCAGTTTCAGGCAAGATTATCTTGGACATAACAATTGCCGCAACTGCTGAAAGAAAAGATGCAGAAACAAGATGTCCGGCGATAGTCGGGAATTTTTCGTGAAGCAGAAAAACATATAAAGCCAGAACATTTGATGCTGTGGTTGACATTCCAGCAGCCATTATTGTGCAAAACTCAGAACGGGTCATTGTGGAAAGGTATGGAAGAACTGTCATATTTGCCTCAACTCCAACAAAGATATTGCTTGACACGCTAAGTGATTCAGCGCCGCTTATTTTCATTAGCTTTGTAAATATATTCGAGAAAAACTTAATGACTTTAGGCATTATTCCGGCATAATAGAATATTGCCATAAGACTTGCAAAAAATATGATTGTAGGCAATGCCTGAAAAGCAAGGAAAAAGCCCAGAGATTCCTCACCTGTTTCACTCACGGTGCCAGGAGGCAAGGCGAGCCTTCCGAATAAGAACCTTGTTCCTGATGAAGCGCTTCCAAGAATTTTAACAACAATATCATTTATATAAAGGAATATTTGTGAACCAACTGGAAGAACAAAGATAAATATTGCAAAAATGAATTGAAGTAAAGTGCCCCAGATAATTACACGCCAGTTAATAACTTTTCTATTCGTTGAAAATATCCATGCTATTAGCATCAAAACAAATATTCCGAAAAAGCTTATCAAGTTATACATTATGCTTTAATATTATAGCGAAGACAATATTTCAGTAAAGGGGCATGCTGTATCTGATTTAGAAGATGCTGAAAAATTTTGTTATAAGCATTCTTATTTTGAGTTAAAATAAGCTTATCATGGATGTAATTGATAAACTTAAAATTCTTTCCGAGGATTCCAAATATGATCTTGCATGTGCCTGCGGGACATTGCAAGATGAGCACCGGAAAAGAGGAAATAATGGCAGATGGCTTTATCCAGTGGCCTTGCCACAGGGCGGTTATACTGTACTTCTTAAGACACTTCTTTCAAATGCATGTGTAAATGACTGCAAATATTGTCCATTAAGAGCAGAGACAAATATCCGGCGTTGCACATTACAACCCGAAGAAGTTGCGCGGATGTTTATGGAATATAAAAGAAGGGGCAAAGTCTTTGGTCTTTTCCTTAGTTCTGCTGTAATAAAAGATGCAGATTATACTATGGAGAAGTTAAATACTGCTGCGAGAATTCTCAGGTATAAATATAATTTCAAGGGCTATATTCATTTAAAAATTATACCCGGTTCATCAAATGCAGCTATTGAAGACTCTTTATCTCTTGCGACTGCTGTTTCTTTAAATATAGAAACCCCTCATGAAAAACATTACAGCTTACTCTCTCAAAAAAAAGATTACATGAAAGATATTATCCGGCCATTAAAATTACTTGGAAATCTTACAGGCAAAGGGATGAAATACTCAAGGGTTAAATGTACAACACAGTTCATAGTTGGAGCATCTTCAGAGACTGATTCTGAAATTGTTGACTCAATGTTCGAGCTTTACAATAATTTAAATTTTAAAAGGGTCTATTTTTCAGCATATCAAAAAGGTCTTGGAAGTACCGATATTCCCGGAGAAGAAAAGGTTTTTTTAAACAGCATAGAGCCATTTCTACGTGAACATCGCTTATATCAAGTAGATTTCCTACTTAGAAAATATGGCTTTAATAGAAAAGATATTCTATTTGATGAATGTGGAAATTTAAGACTTGATAGAGACCCGAAAGAACTCTGGTGCGAAAACCATCCGGAATTTTTTCCGGTGAGAATAAACTCGGATGATAAAAACGCTTTACTAAGGGTTCCGGGAATTGGGCCGGAAACAGCCTCATTGATATTAAAAATAAGAAAAGAAAATAAAATAAGAAGGCTTGAAGCTATAGGGTTGAAAGGTAAAAGACTCGAAAAGGCAAAAAAGTATGTGATTTTCGAGTAATTTGTTTTGACAAAAATAAAAAAGGTAGGGTTTACTGTATTAACCCTACCTTTTTTATTTAGTCCTGTTATGAAACTTGTTTATTTAGAAATTAAGGTGTAAATTGAACAAGCCTATGACGTAGAGTTATAGGAACGTCTTCCAGTAAAGCGATTTCTAATTTCATAGAATCAGTTTTTGAAACTTTTTGTGAATTTACTAAAGAAGCATTGATTTCGTTTGTATCTAATGTCCACATGCCTCCTGTTGCAGGATCAACAATTAAAATTCCAATAAGACCACCAAAAATTATATTCCCGAAGTACCAGCCGGTGATTTTAGTGTCAACAGTTGCTATTTGTTCATTGAAACCATCTTTGTAAATTTTAACATAGTATTTTTTGCCACTAAAATACCCTTTCTTTTTTTCTAACATTATGGTTGTTGGTGTCTTGCCTTCAAATATTTTATTCCCAATCTCATCTGTGATTGTAACGCTTGCCTGTTCGGGTGTGCTACGGATGTTTAATGATTCAGGAGAACTTTTACCCATAATAGTTGCGCATCCTACAAATAGGATTAAGATAAATATGCTTATCGTTACTTTAGATAAGTAATTTAAAAAGTTTTTCATTTTAAACCCCGTATTTAGTTAATAATTACAGTTGATAAACTTTTAGCAATTATTCAACAATTAATTTGTTGTCAAAAGATTATGTTTTAATCACCTCCTTTCGCATCTCTTACATTTATTTTGATAAATAAAATAAAGCATCGATAAAATATAGCATTTGCTAAGTTTATAAGTCAATATTTTTTTGACATATTGCCATTTAGCCTAAAAAATAACCGGCTTATTGTATGCAAAATTTATTTATACCTTTAGCTGAACACATTTTAAGATAGAAACAACTTTCTCGTGAGTTTTTAACCCTGGGTTATTCCTGCTGAAATGTTGGCTATTAAATCTTGCACAACAATTCATCATTACAAATGAAAAGGAATAAAGCTTGTCATTTTATCATTAATCAAATTATCATTCATCAAAAAAATTGACAGGAAAAGCTTTTCGTGTTAAAAAATAAGATGAGAAGGAATCTCAAAAGGTCGCTTCCGCAGCATACTCACAGCAAGTTTAAATATCTATTTCTTACCAATTTAAACTGTTTGATGGCGGAGACTTAGAGATGTTAAGAAAGATTTTTTTTATTATATGTATTTCATTTTTTTGCATTTCGCGTACTTGGGGAATAGAAGAAATACCTAAGATTTCTGCCAGTCCGACTTCAGTAAACTTTGGCTCTTTGAAGGTTGGTGATACATCTCCTGCCAGGATGGTAATGATTCAGAATAAAGGCCAATCAGATCTTATGA
>DYFC01000053.1 GCA_020725385.1 Nitrospira japonica
GATCATTAATATAGGGGCAATTCATGAATTGCCCCTACTCCCTGACAGATGAGGAGATTGAGATTGTAGACGGGAAAGGGTAAATTGTAAAATATGAATATGGAGGATAAACAATGAAAACACTCCGCGAAATTAAACAAATCTTAAAGAAACATAAACCTGAAGTTCAGGCGAAATATAATGTCAGTGAATTAGGGATATTCGGTTCTTTCGTACGCGGAAAACAGAGAAAAAGGAGCGATATTGATATACTCGTTGAATTTACTGAACTCCCTGACGTTTTCTTGCTAATTGATCTGGAAGATCATCTTCGAAGAATTTTAAAAAAGAAGATTGATTTGGTTAGAAAAGGAGCAATAAGGCCCGAGCTCAAAAAGGTCATCGCAAAAGAGGTGGTTTATATATGACTAGAGAGTACAAATTATTTATTAAAGACATTGTTGAAGCAATAAAAGATATAGATATTTTTATAGGAAATATGGATTACGAAGAATTCCTTAAAGACAAGAAAACCCAGAAAGCTGTTGTGTGGCAAATACATATAATTGGTGAAGCAACAAAAAATATTCCTGAATCTATAAGGAACAAATATAAGGAAGTCCCTTGGAAATATATGGCACGGATACGAGATAAAATCGCTCATTTCTATTTTGGGATTGATTATGCAATTGTCTGGAGTGTTATAAAAAGAAAACTGCCGGAGATAAGGCCTGTAATTGAAAAAATCCTAAAAGATTTAACCAAAAATAATAAAACATGAACCAGCAATCCTTAATCACCTATCGTCGACCAAATCCTCGCCATCAATAAACAAACCTCTCAATTCCTATTTTCTAAGAGAGACTAAGAAGATACTGACACCTCCGCCCTTGACTACCAGTTTGATGAAATGGTCTATAACACCTTTATGGATTGATATAAAAGGAGATTGAGATTGTGGAAGGGAAAGGGTAAAATATTTCATACAGGAGGTGTGCAGAATGAAAATAAAAGCTACTTTTGTAAAAGACGGAAAATGGTGGGTGGCATGGACTGATGATGTTCCGGGTGCGCTTACACAGGGAAAAACTATTGAAGAGGCAAAAGAGAATCTTATAGATGCTATACATGAAATACAAAAACCTATTGATATTTCTTCGTTACCAAAAAGAGAGGTTATCTTACAAGAGATTGAAGTGTGAAACGAAAAGAGTTAATCAGGCATATAGAACGACATGGATGCGTCTTGGCCAGAGAAGGCGCGAAACACTCTCGTTATATCAACCTTGCCGACCCAAGTAAATCAACCACAATTCCAAGACATGCGGAAATAGCTGATCTTCTGGCAATCAAGATTTGCAGACAGCTTAGAATTCCCGATCCAAAATAAAAAAGGAGGTCTTTTATGTCGAAAGTTTATTTTGCATCTGCAAGAGCAATAAAGTGGAAACATGATGATAGTATGCCGGGCAAGCTGGAAAGGCTTTTGAATGAATTTGACTTAAAAAAATATTTTGAACCCGAAGAATGGGTTGCTGTCAAAACACACTGGGGTTCTGAAGGAGCACATAGAATAGTTAGACCTGTCTTTCTAAGAAAAGTTGTTGAAGCGCTGAAAGGAATTCAAGCAAAACCATTTGTTACAGATACTGTAAGGATAAAGGGATTGGATTACCTTGAAGTTGCGAATTATAACGGTATAAATCATCTATCAGTTGGCGCTCCTGTTGTTCTCGGTGATGGTCTTTATGGAAATGACAATATAATGGTTAAAGCAGGTGAGATTCTCGGTGAGATTGCAGTTGCAAGTGTTATTCATGATGTACCTGCTATGGTTGTCTGTTCTCATATTAAAGGACATATACAAGCTGGTTACGCAGGAGCTATAAAAAATATAGCAATGGGCGGTGTAAGTGCAAGGCATAGACAATGTGGATGGAAATGCGGAAGAGGAGCTATGCATACATTGGGAGAAGGAAAGCTTTCATGGGATAAGGATAAATGCGAGCTTTGTTATCAGTGTATGGAAATATGTCCTTTGGATGCAATTAAATTTAAAAATGACGGAATGATATGGGATGAGAATGAATGCTGGAGATGCGGAAGATGTGAGAGAGTTTGCCAGTCAAATGCACTACATCTTCCGAAAGATGACGAACGTTTTATGCGTTCTCTCGCCGAAGCTGGAAAAGCTGTTTTAAGTACTTTTAAACCAAACAAAGTCATATACATTAATTTCCTGACAGAAATTCAGCCTGAATGCGATTGTATGCCAATAGCTGATGTTCCTGTAATTCAGGATATAGGAATTTGCATATCAGATGATATTGTTGCAATAGAACAGGCAAGCATTGATTTACTTCTTAAAGAAGAACCTTTACCTAAATCCGCTGCTGAAGATAAAGGAATTAAAAAGGGAGATGACGTTCTTTTTAATTTATCCTTGAAACCTTATCATATTCAGGTTGAAGAGGCTGAAAGGCTCGGACTCGGAAGCAGGGAATATGAATTGATCATGATTTAAAATGGATTTTATATTTATCCCCCAAAAAATTAAATACTGCTGTCCGTGGGAGTTGGACAGCAGTATTAGGGGAGATAACGAGGCATTTAAATATTTATAACATCACTGAAAAAACTTTGTCAAGATAAAACTAAAATTTTATCTTTAAGTTCTATATTCAGCGTTAATTTTTACATAATCTTCCGTTAAATCACATGTATAAATATTAGCTGAAGCTTTTCCTAATTTTAATTTTATAGTAATTTTTATGTCTTTCTTCTTCAATTCTTCTCCTGCTTCTTTATCATTTCCTGAAGCAATGCCATCTTTAACGACCTGAATTTTATTAAAAAATATATCAACTTTATTTTCTCTCATTTTAATGCCAGAATAGCCAAGAGCAGCCATTATACGGCCCCAGTTGGCATCATTGCCAAAGATAGCTGTTTTTACAAGATTTGAGTTTGCAACAATAAGGGCTGCTTTTTTGGCATCTGCTACAGAAGTTGCTTCTTTAACAGAAACTTCGACAAATTTTGTAGCACCTTCACCATCACGAGCTATCATTCTTGCCAGTTCATCTGTAATTTGAATAAGTGTTTTTGAAAACTTTATATACTCATCCGAACCGTACAAAACTGGCTTATTTCCAGCTATTCTATTAGCCATTACAATGACTGTATCATTTGTTGACATATCACCGTCAATAGTAAGTCTGTTAAAAGATAATTCTACAGATTCTTTAAGAGCTCTGCTGAGGGCATCTTTATTAATTGATATGTCAGAAAGGACAAAACATAACATTGTTGCCATATTAGGACATATCATTCCAGCACCTTTACATATGCCGGAAACTGTACATATACTTTTACCTATTTTAATTTTTTTACTTACGATTTTAGGAAAAGTATCAGTGGTCATTATAGCTCTTGCAACATCATCAATAGATGCTTTTCCAATGTCCTGAATTAATGATGGTATGCTATTCCTTATCCTTTCCATAGGCATTGGAGTACCAATAACACCTGTTGAAGCAACATATACAAGAGATGATTTTATATTTAAACCCTTAGCAATTAATTCTGCCATTTCTTTTGCATCATCAAGTCCCTGTTTACCGGTACATGCATTTGCATTGCCGCTGTTAACTATAATTGCCCGGCCTTCCCCTGACATAATTCTTTTCATATCAAGTTTAACAGGAGCTGCTTTAACTTTATTTGTAGTAAACATTCCTGCTACAACTGCTTCTTTTTGGGAATATATTAAAGCAAGATCCTTTCTGCCAGGCTTTTTTATTGCAGCCTCAGCAGTCGAAAACAAAAAACCTTTAGGTGTATTTTTTTCATTCATTTTTAACTTAACCTTATAAAGTAAATTAAATTTGTTTTAAGGGATTAACGGTAATGTTTTAAGTCCTGTTTCTTCTTCAAATCCCATCATTAAGTTCATATTATGAACTGCCTGACCAGACGCACCCTTTACGAGGTTGTCTATAGCAGTAACAATTATCAGGGTATTGGTTCTTTCATTAAGTTTCAATCCAATTTCACAGAAATTTGTCCCTCTTACATTTTTTATGTTTGGATATTGACCATATTTTAAAACCCTTATGAATGGTTCTTTTGCGTAAGTCTTTTTATATATACCTGTAATTTCATCCGGAGTTATTTTCTTTGAAATTTTACAATAGATGGTTGTCAGGATACCTCTATCAAGTGGAAGAAGATGAGGAGTAAAATTAACTGTTATTTTCCTGCCAGATAAATAAGACAATTCCTGCTCTATTTCAGGTGTATGTCTGTGAGTACCTACAGCGTAAGCTTTAAATCCTTCGTTAACTTCACAGAAAGAAAATGCAACATCTGATTTCCTTCCTGCTCCGCTTGTGCCTGATTTTGAATCAATTACTATGGATGATGTATCTATAATTTTAGCCTTAATAGAAGGAAGCAGCCCGAGAATAGCTCCTGTTGGATAACAACCCGGATTTGCAATTAAAGAGGCTTTCTTGATTTTCGCACGATAAATTTCAGGCATTCCATAGATAGCCTTTTTTAATGTATCGGTGAATTTATGGGGAGTTTTATACCACTCTTCATAAGCTTTACTGTCCTTAATGCGATAATCAGCGGAAAAGTCAATAACTTTCTTGCCATTTATATAGAAAAAATCAACTGCTTCCTGGGATTCAGCATGAGGTAGTGCAAGGAAGAATAAATCGGCCTTATTAAGTATTTGTTCTTTTTTTAAAGGCTCATAAATTAGTTTCGAATATTTATAAAGTCCGGGGAAAAGGTCTGTTACAGATTTGCCTGCGGATTTTTCGGATGAAACACCGGTAATAACAACTTCAGGATGATTAGAAAGTATGCGGAGAAGCTCGCATCCAGCATATCCGCTTCCTCCGCAAATAAAAACCTTAAGCATCTCAACCTTTCATGAAATGAAAAAATCTGAAAGTAAATATATATCTATTAAAAATTATCTCTTCGAGAACTGGAATCTCTTTCGGGCGCCTTTCTGGCCGTATTTTTTACGTTCCTTTTCTCTGGGATCTCTTGTTAAAAAACCTTCTTTTTTGAGTTTTATACGGAGGTCACTGTTCATATCAACAATAGCACGGGCTATGCCATGACGCACAGCACCCGCCTGCCCTGTTAATCCACCACCAACAACTTTTGCCTTAATGTCATATTTCCCAGTAATCCCGGCAAGTTCTATAGGTTGGCGTATAACCATCCTGAGAGTCTCTCTCGGAAAATAAGTATCTACGGGTTTATCATTTACAATTATCTGACCGGTCCCGGGCATCATTGTAACTCTTGCTACTGATGTCTTTCTTCTACCGGTTGCGTTATACTGAATATCTGCCATACATTGCTCCTTATCTATCTTTAAATAGTCATTATTTCGGGTTTCTGTGCTTCATGAGGATGCTCAGAGCCTTTATAAACCTTCAGCTTTTTCAACATAGCTCTGCCCAGTCTTCCTTTTGGAAGCATTCCCCAAACCGCATCTTTTACAATTTCTTCAGGACAACGTTTTAAACGTTCCCTTGCTGTTTCAGCCTTAAGCCCACCCGGGTAATTTGAATGTCTGTAATATACTTTATTATCAAGTTTTTTACCGGTGAGTTTAACTTTTTCAGCATTTACAACAACAACAAAATCCCCTGTATCGGCATTTGGAGTAAAAACAGGTTTTTTCTTCCCGCGTAAACAGTCTGCTATTTTTACAGCAAGCCTTCCGAGCACAGCATCTTTAGCATCTACAAGATACCATTTACGTTCTATATCGCCTTTTTTAGCAAAAATAGTCCTCATTTCTTCACCTTCCTGTTACTTATATTAAGACTATTAAGATAATAAAAATATCATATAATTGTCAACTTTATACTCTTGCCTGCCTGCAAACAACCCTATTAAGGTCAACACCTATTAAATCTGCAGCAGCTTTCCACCGGTCTTTTACAGGAGTCTCAAATATAATTTTGTTATTTGAAGGAGCAACCAGCCAGCTATCGATCATTAATTCATACTCAAGCTGACCGGGAGACCATCCGGCAAAGCCAAGGGTAAACAAATATTTCGAGGGACCTTTTCCGGTTGCTATATCAATGAGAATTTCTTTGGAGGTTGTGAGAGAAAGATTTCTGTTTATTTTTATTGAAGGGTAATAAATATTCGATGATGAATAAAGAATATAACCCTGTTCTGGTTTCACGGGACCGCCATAATATACAGGCAAATCTATAATACATTCTTTAATATCAAGCCCGCTACTCAATGGAATAAAACTGCTTAGCAAAATACGATTAATAACCAGTCCGAAAGCACCATCATTAGTATGATCACAAATCAATACAACTGTCTTCTCAAAATTCGGATCTTTGAGTCCCGGAACAGCAATAAGAAACATTCCTGATAAATTTGTTATATCAACTTTTTTCATTTCAAAATCTCAGCTACCACATTTTTTTATCGCAAGTCTCGCTAGTTTATCACACCTTTCATTTTCATCATGTCCGGCGTGTCCTTTTACCCATTTCCATTTTATATTATGTATTTTTGAAAGCTCAAGAAGTTTTTCCCACAGGTCCTTGTTTTGAACAGTCTGCTTCTGGCTGTTTTTCCATTTATTCTTAATCCATGAATGAATCCATTCGCTCATGCCCCTTACAATATAATTCGAATCTGTAAAAACTGTAACATCACATGGAACTTTCAAAGCTTCAAGACCTTTGATTACTGCTGTAAGTTCCATTCGATTATTTGTTGTGTTACCTACACAACCTGATAGTTCTTTTACTTTTTCACCTGACTTTAAAATAATACCATACCCGCCAATTCCCGGATTGCCTTTACAGGCACCATCCGCATATATTTCCACATTAGGTCTTTTTACGCTTTTCATTCAAATATTAAATTTATTTTACATTAATGATGTATTTTTTTCCTGTATGATACAATAAAATTTACTATGAATGTTTCAGTTATAATACCTACATTAAATGCAGGCACATCTATTGGAGAACTTTTAGATAGGCTACTTTCCCAGACATCAAAACCTTTTGAAATAATATTAATTGACTCATCATCTGAAGACGATACTGTTTTTATTGCAAAGCAGAAAAATGTAAATATAATTTCTATTGATAGAAAAAATTTTAATCATGGGAAAACAAGAAATATGGCTGCGGAAAAAGCAAACTCAGAAATATTAGTATTTATGACACAAGATGCATTACCATATGACAGAAATATGCTCGTAAATTTAACAAAACCATTGTCAGAACCTAAAATAGTTGCTTCATATGGAAGGCACATACCCTACCCTGATGCTCCTATTAGTGAAAGCTTTTCAAGAAATTTCAATTACCCTGAAAAGAGTTTTATTAAGGGCTTTGAAGATTTGAAGAATATGGGGATTAAAACTTTTTTTTTCAGCAATAGCTGTTCGGCAGTTAGGAAAAAAGAGTTTATGGAAGCGGGGAAATTTCCTGAAAATGTTAGAGCCAATGAAGATATGATATTTGCTGCAAATCTCTTAAGAAAAGGTTATAAGATAGCTTATGCTTCAGATGCTAAAATCATGCATTCCCATAATTATTCTCTTTTAAGTCTATTCCGCAGGTATTATAATATTGGTTCATCATTGAAAAAACACAAATGGATTTTGGAGCACGCAAAATCCGAAGGAGAAGGATTGAGATTCATTAGACAACAGGTTATATTTATTACTGAAAAAGGAAAATATTATCACCTGCCTTATATTCTGGCAGAAGTTATAGCTAAATATTCTGGCTATCGTCTTGGTTTATTACTTGGATGAGAGATTTCAATAAATTTATAAAACTTTTCACACAGTTTTTATGTCTTGCTTCTATAGATATAGCTGCCTTTTACGTTTCACTCTTAATTTCATGGATTGCAAGAGCAGTTATAATGCCTTATTTTTTCACCGAACTCCCCTTTTTCCATTTTTCATTTCTTTATTTTGTTTCGCTCTGGTGGGTACCTGCGGTTTTTATTTTTTTTATATTTTATGAATCACTGTACGATAAGAATCTTCCTTTCTGGGATGAAACAAAATATATAGTTCGTGCTGTCTCACTTGCAAGTATAGCTCTAATGGCAATTGTAACTCTTGGCAAAATGGGAGATATGGTATCACGTATTGTACTTCTTGGCATATGGATAAATTCATTGTTTGTTTTTCCTCTATTCAGATTATGGGGCAAACATCTTCTGCATCGAAGAGGAATATGCATTGAAAAGGTTTTAATAATCGGAGCTGGTAATGCGGGTAAACTTGTACTTGCCGGCCTACATAGAGAAAAGCATATGGGATATGATGTTATAGGATTTCTCGATGATGATGAGAAAAAAATAGGACAAATTATTCATGGAAAAAAAGTCTTTGGTAAAATTACGGAATTCCCTGAAATTATTAAAAAATTCGGAATCGAGACTGTTATTATTGCTATCCCTTCGCTACCTGCAGAAAAATTATCCGGCATTACAGCAGAAGTACAAAACAGCGCTGTGAATACAATGGTTATTCCGGACCTCAGGGGCGTAGCTTTGCTGAATACAGATCTTTTCCATCTTTTTACAGAAGAACTTTTTTTAATGCATATAAGAAATAATCTAAAATCATTAACAAATAGATTTATAAAAAGATTGTTCGATATAGTTGCAAGCATTCTATTCTTGCCTGTTCTATTACCGATGGTAGGTATAATATCCTTATTAATAAAGCTTGGCACACCGGGATATGCTATTTATGCTCATAATAGAATAGGTGAAGGTGGTAAATTATTTAAATGTTACAAATTCAGGACAATGCATATTGATGCAGAAGAAAAACTTCAGGAATTATTAAACAAAGATGAGGCCATGCGGGCTGAATGGGAAAGCAATTGGAAGTTAAAGGACGACCCGAGAGTAACTGATATTGGAAAATTCTTAAGGAAAACATCTCTTGATGAATTACCCCAGATATTTAATGTCTTGAAGGGTGAAATGAGTCTTGTTGGACCAAGACCGTATCTTCCACGAGAAAAAGATGATATAGCAGATAACTTTAGCATAATAACAAGCGCAAAACCCGGGATTACAGGATTATGGCAGGTATCTGGTAGAAGCGAGACAGGGTATCGTTACAGAATAAAGCTTGACACCTGGTATGTCATGAACTGGTCTCTATGGCTCGATATTGTGATTATGCTAAGAACAATTAAAGTGGTTCTTAAGGCTGAAGGGGCGTACTAAAAGCGAAGAGCATAGAGCGAAGAGCATAGAGCGAAGAGCATAGAGCAAAGAGCTAAGGCGTTTCTGAGATAATCTTTGCGATTGTATTAGTCAATTCTTCAATAGAGTAAGGTTTCATTACCACACCTTTGAATCCATGCTCTGAATAATTAGCCATTACCGGATCATCCGAATATCCACTTGAAACAACTGCTTTTGCTGAAGGGTCAAAATCAAGAATATTTCTTATTGCTTCTTTTCCACCCATCCCCCCCGGTACTGTAAGGTCAAGTATCAAAATATCATGGGGGTTACCGGATTCTTTTGCTGCTTTATAAATCTCAATTGCTTCAACTCCATCAGAAGCTGTATCTACTTCATATCCAACTTTTCTAAGTAGTCTGCATACAAAATCTTTTAAAATATCCTCATCATCCATTAGCAATATCCTGCCTTTGCCAACCGGGCAAAACGGGGGTTGCTTTTGTTCAGATATAATTTTTGGTTCACAGGCAGGAAGATAGACAGTAAAGATAGAGCCTTCCCCTTCTTCTGATTCAACTTTTATATATCCTTTATGTTTCTGAATAATATGGTAGGCAATAGTAAGTCCAAGACCGCTTCCTTTTTTTCTTGTAGTAAAATAAGGATCAAATATCTTGCTTAAATTCTCGGGTGTTATTCCTGTTCCTTCATCGGAAATAATAATTTTGACATATTTTCCGTCTTCGAGTGGAGGTTTTTCATCCTGCGGAATAATAACATTTTCAGCAGAAATTCTCACAGTTCCTCCATCCGGCATGGATTGCATAGCATTGATTATAATATTATTGAACACCTGATTAATCTGTCCTTCATCAGCTTCAATAAATAATGATTCATCTCCCATCATGAATCCGCATCTGACATTTGAGCCACTAAGTACAAGCTTCGCAGAATCCCTTAGAAGTTTTGAAACATTAATTATTTTCTTTACAGGTTCGCCTCCTTTTGAAAAAGTCATTAGCATCTGGGTTAATGCCCTGGCCCTATGAGATGCTTCCTCTGCCATAATAAGAGGCTGATAAATATCGCTGTCAGGTTCTGTGAATAGTTTTATATAACTGATATTTCCAAGTATAGCTGTCAATATATTATTGAAATCATGAGCAATACCACCTGCGAGTATTCCGATTGATTCGAGTTTCTGCATCTTAAGACGTTCATCTTCCATCTTTTTTCTTTCGGTAATATCAACATAAACCTGTGCAACAAGCCATTCACCATTCTTTTCCTGAAAAGGAATAGAGGTAACCTGAACGGATCTATTACCTTCTTTTATTAAAATCTTTTCTGTTACAACAGTCGATTTCGTTTCAAAAGCTTTCTTAAGTCCGCAATCAGGACATATTTCGTTTGAATTCATAAAATATTCATAGCATTTTTTCCCATAATATTCCCCGTATATTTTTTGCCACTCGGGATCAATATATCTAACCGTATATCCTGAATCAATAATATCAAGTCCTGTTTTTGTTGCACCAAGAACGAATTCCATTCGCTGTTTGAGTAATCTTATTTCTTCCTCCGAACGCCTCTGTTCCGTAATATCCTGTCCGATTGACTGTATTTCGAGAATATTCCCCTTGTTATCAAACAGCGCTCTATCCCGCCACCTTTGCCATCTTATAAGTCCGGAAGGGCTGAAAACTTCATGTTCCATAGTGATTATAGGATTATCTATATTTAATAACTGCATGCTATTTTTTATATTTTCATGAAAATTAGAAGGTATTAAATTAAGAAAACTTGTTCCTATAAGTTTTTCTGGAGCAGTATTAAAATATTTTGCATATGCTTCATTTACAAAAGTAATCGTAGTATCGGGTTTATAACGGCATATTAAATCAGGGATATCCTCAACAATTCTTTTATATCTCTCTTTAGTTTTCTGCAGTTCATCTTCAATCTGTTTGCGTAGGGTAATGTCCTTAAAATCTTCTACAATTCCTATAATTTCACCATTATTATTATGTAAAGGCGTTGCTGTTACAATACAGGAAATTTTTTTATCGCCTTGACCGATCTTTTCCGATTCATACTCTACACGATTTTCTCCATTTAATATTTTATTCATCGGGCAATCAATCGTATGACATTGAGGTCCCGGGAATATTTCATAACATTTCCTTCCTACAGTATCATCCTCCTTTGCTCCAACAATTGATAAAAAAGTTTTATTAACCTTTATCGTATTGAATTCCCGGTCAATTACCCTCATACCATCGGCAGAAGTTTGAAATATCTGGTTAAGTTCTTCAAATGCATATCTTAATGCCTCTTCTGCTTTCTTTCTTTCATTTATATGCAGCCTCATCGGCCTGAATAAAAAATAATAAAGCACAATTGTTCCTGTTGATGTCAATAAAACAGCGTCAAGTAACAACTCTTCGGCAACAGATAAACGCAAGTCAAGAAAATAGATTAAATACATTATCAGGACTTCAAGAGCAAAAAATGAAACAGCAGTTATTAAAAGTAACTGGAAAGGCTTGTTAAGAAATGTTGGTTCTTTTTTAAAAGTCATTTATAACATTATATAAAAATCTTAATTTTATGATCTTTAAATGCTTTATATTTCCCCTCGGGGTTTCTGCTTCCTCTATACAACATTTTCTATATATTTTTCTTTAAATGTTATCATATTAATATTTTATCTATCAATTGTAATTTTCATCTTATTAGATAAACACAAACTCTTTTAATAAAGCATTTCACGGTGAATTCTGAAAACTTTAAGATTTCTCGCCTCGCTCGAAATGACAATGAAGAAGATTTAGGAGTATAGTCGCCTGAGGAATCTTGCCTTTGTTTCACTGTGTATTTCTGCTTTTAATAAAATTCATATGCTTTAATATCTGGCAATGTGCTAAAATAAAATGTTTATGTTTTACGACATACATGAAGAATGTGGAGTTTTCGGGATATTCGGTCATCCTGAAGCTGCAAATTTAACCTATCTTGGCCTTTACGCACTTCAGCATAGGGGTCAGGAAGGAGCCGGTATTTGTTCCTCTGACGGACGTCAGCTATATCTTGAAAAATCAATGGGCCTTGTTGCTGATGTATTCAGTGAGAAAAGGCTAAGAAGACTGCCCGGGTATATTGCAATAGGTCATAATAGATATTCAACAGCAGGAAGCAGTGTTCTTAAGAATGTCCAGCCAATTGTTGCAAATTTTGCTTTGGGTTCACTCGCCATTGCACATAATGGCAATCTCGTAACAGCTACTGAATTAAGGTCCCAACTTGAAGCAGAAGGCGCAATCTTTCAATCATCATCCGACAGTGAAGTAATTGTTCATCTTATTGCCCATTCTAAAGGAACCGATATTTATGAAAGAATAGCACATGCTATAACACAGATAAGCGGTTCTTTCAGTCTTCTTATACTCAGGGAAAAAGAGTTGATAGCTGCCCGTGATCCCTTTGGTGTAAGACCTTTAAGTCTTGGTATGAAAGACGGCGCCTATGTTATAGCTTCAGAAACATGCGCTTTTGACCTTATTGGAGCTACGTATATACGCGACATAGAACCGGGTGAAATATTGATTATCAATGAACAGGGACTTGAATCACTTAAAATTTTTCATAATCAGAGGAGAGCTTACTGCGTATTTGAGTTTATCTACTTCGCAAGGCCTGATAGCAATATTTTTGGCGGAATAAATGTAAATGAAATGAGAAAAGAATTTGGAAGACAGCTTGCCAGAGAATCAAAAATAGAAGCTGACCTTGTAATACCGGTACCCGACTCAGGAGTGCCTGCTGCAATTGGTTTTTCAGAAGAATCGAAAATACCTTTTGACTTTGGATTAATCAGAAATCATTATGTTGGCAGAACATTTATAGAACCAAAACACAGCATCAGACATTTTGGAGTGAAAATAAAACTCAATCCTGTAAGAAAATTACTTGAAGGCAAAAGATTGATCGTTATTGATGATTCAATAGTCAGAGGAACTACAAGTAAAAAAATTGTAAAGATGCTCAGGGAAGGCGGAGGTGCTAAAGAGATTCATCTTAAGATAAGCTCACCGCCAACAATCGGGCCATGTTTTTATGGTATCGATACTCCAACACGAAGAGAATTAATCGCATCCACACACCTTCTTGATGAAATCAAAAAGTATGTAACAGCAGATACACTCTCATATCTAAGCCTTGAAGGACTAAAGAAAATCGTTCCTGATTCAAAAAATTATTGTACAGCATGTTTCGATTGTAATTATCCGATAAACTTCCCGGGAGAGCATCTTAAACAAATGGAATTTCTTTTCAGATAAAATTACTTTGTTAGACGCTATCAAAAATATATTCAAAATAAATCTCGGTGTTAAAAAAACCGAAAGAGTTCTTGTTTTTACAGACAGGGTTAAAGAAACAGATAACCACGATGAATCAGACTTTGAAAGAAGAGAGAAGCTAAGATGTCTGGCAATTATTATTGCTGAAGCTGGAAAAGCTTTTTGTAAAGAGGTCCTTTTTCATGAATATCCCGCACTTTTAAGTCATGGTTCGGAACCACCCAGGGAAATCTGGGAACTTGCTTTTGGTAAAAATATAGTATCCCTACTTGAAAAAAATAATCTTCTACACCCCATTTTAAACAAAAAAACTGACAGCACTATTTTAAAACAGGCTGAAGAAATTATTGCCAAAAACAAAAAAAATGCTGTTAATTGCATAATAGCCCTTTCAAATTACTCAACGAGCCACACAAGATTTAGAGGTTTTATCACAGGAATTTGCGGTTGCAGATATGCAAGCATGCCATTATTTGAAGTATCAATGCTTGAAGGAGCCATGAATGTTGATTGGAAAGCTCTTGAACATCGAACACTGAAATTAGCTAAAATTGTTAATCAGGCAGAAAATATTGAAATAAGAACACCTAACGGTACGAATTTGTATTTATCGAAAAAAGGCAGAAAAGCTCTTGCGGATACAGGGATTTTGACTAAGAAAGGAGCATTCAGTAATCTTCCCGCAGGTGAGGTTTTTCTTGCTCCTGTTGAAGGCAGTGCTTATGGAGAACTTATACTTGAATGGGCGCCTACAAGACAACTAAAATCTACTATTTCATTAAAAATTGAAAAAGGAAATGTTGTTAAAATATCAGGGGAAGAGGAATACGTTAAGTATCTTGAAAAAAAGTTTGAAGAAAACTACTTTAACAGAAATATTGCAGAACTCGGTATTGGGACAAACAACTCTGCAAAAAGACCCGATAATATACTTGAGTCAGAAAAAATACTTGGAACTATACATATAGCGCTTGGCGATAATAGTTCTTTCGGAGGCAAAATCAGCACTCCTTTTCACCAGGATTTTGTTTTTTTCAAACCTACTGTTAGACTTATCTATAAAGATGGAAGCAGAAAAGAAATTTTAAAAAATGGCAAACTTTTAATATAAACAGGGGAATAATGCGTCATATAATTCTTGGAACAGCAGGACATATTGATCATGGCAAAAGCTCATTGGTAAAAGCGCTCACAGGTATAGACCCTGACAGACTTAAGGAAGAAAGAGAAAGAGGTATAACCATTGATCTTGGGTTTGCAGACCTTGTCTATCCAGACGGTCTTACTGTTGGTATTGTAGATGTTCCGGGACATGAAAGGCTTATTAAAAATATGCTTGCAGGTGCAGGCGGAATTGACCTCGTTATGCTTGTCATTGCTGCGGATGAAGGGATAATGCCCCAGAGTAAAGAGCATTTGCAAATTTGTAATTTACTCAAAATAAAATCAGGGTTAATAGCAATCACAAAAGCAGACCTTGTAGAATCAGACTGGCTCGAACTGGTTGCAGAAGATACAAAAGAATTTGTAAAAGGTACTTTTCTTGAAGGTGCTGAAATTGTGCCTGTTTCTTCAAAAAGCATGTTTAATATTGAACTGCTTAAAGAGAAAATTAGAGATGTTGCCTTAAAAGTTGAACCAAAACCTGTTAAAGGGTTATTCAGGTTACCAATTGATAGGGTTTTTACATTAAAAGGATTTGGAACAGTTGTCACCGGAACTGCTATTCTTGGCAGT
The DNA here is from genome assembly GCA_020725385.1 of Nitrospira japonica. Lineage (GTDB taxonomy): Bacteria > Nitrospirota > Thermodesulfovibrionia > Thermodesulfovibrionales > SM23-35 > DYFC01. The sequence continues at coordinate 15,321 of DYFC01000053.1, forward strand.
ATCTCGGTTGATAATGATATTGAAATACTACCAAGTAATATAAAAAGCAAAGTGCGCGGATTGCATAGTCATGGGAAAGCTATTAATACCGCATATGCAGGACAGAGAGTGGCAATAAATCTACAGGGTGTTGATAAAGACTCCATCCAAAGGGGAGATGTTGTGGTAATCCCCGGAAAACTTGTACCAACAAGTAAAATAGATGCAAAAATAGAACTTCTTTCTGATGCACCTATCTTAAAAACACGCGGTCTCGTACATTTCCATCTCGGGACATCGGAAACAACAGCACGTGTAATTCTTTTCGGCCAGAACGAATTAAAGCCAGGGGAAAGTTGTTACGGACAATTCAGGCTTTCCTCCCCTGTTGTTGCAATGTCAGGTGATCGATATATTATAAGAAGGTTTTCACCCCTTGAAACAATGGGCGGTGGTGAAGTACTTGACCCTTTATCTTTTAGAAGAAGTTTCAGAGAAGGTGTAGATGATCTTAAAATTTTTGAGACAGGAAGTCTCGCTGATAAGATTTCTGTAAAAATCAAAAGAGCAGGCACTTTTGGAATTAAAACTTCAACAATAGAAGGATGGATAAAAGAAGAAATACCTTCTATTAGAGAAGCTATAAAATATTTAAAAGAAAAAAACATTATTTTACAATTTGAAGATATACTCATTCATAGAACAATTTTCGATTCTTTTAAAAACAATACAATTCAGCAACTAAGCGAATTCCATAAGGCAAATCCATTAAAATCAGGAATGTCAAAAGAAGAGCTAAGAATAAAATTAAATATAGAACCCCGTCTTTTTGGAAACTTAATCAGCACACTAAATGAGATAGCTATAGAAAAAGAACTTGTTCGTCTTAATAATTTTAAAGTAGCTTTATCCGACAAAGATGAATCCCTTCAGTCTAAGATTATTCAATTGTTGGAAAAAAACGAGTTTCAGCCACCATTAAAAGATGAAATCTCTCAGGCGCTTAAAATAGATTCAAGAAGGCTTCAAGATATATTGAAACTTATGACTAACGAAGGCAAATTGGTCAGAATCAGCGATACAATATATATATCATCGAAAGCTTATGAAAAGATTGTAGAAAAATTAAAGAAGTTTTTCAGTAAAAAATCTGAAATGACAGTTGCTGAATTCAGAGATGTACTTAATACAACAAGAAAATACGCGCTTCCCTTTCTTGAATACCTTGATTCCCATAATGTTACATTGAGAGTCGGTGATATTAGAAAACTTCTTTCCAGATAATCTATTCGTATTATAATCCTTGGCCATTGGTCTTTTATCTGTCGTCTATCATCTACAATCTGTTTCCGAAATAATTTTTTTAAAGAAAATTGTACTATAATAATCACTATGAAATCAGAGTTTGTTAATTTCGGGAATGTTAGTAATATAGATGATGCGATTCTTCTTGAAAATATTAAGAATATTTTTAGGAAAATCTCTTCTGCAGCGATCAGATCCGGAAGAAACCCTTTTGATGTTAAATTAATAGCTGCAACAAAAACAGTCTCACCCGAAAGAATTAAAACTGCTGTTGAACTTGGATTGCGTGATATTGGTGAAAACAGGGTTCAGGAAGCTAAGGGAAAAATAGCTTACTGTAAAACCAATTGTGCTGATTGTAATATTGAGTGGCACATGATCGGACATCTTCAAAAAAATAAAGCAAAAATCGCGGTTGAATTATTTGACCATATACATTCACTCGATTCAATTGAGCTTGCCGATCTAATTAACAAATATGCTGAAAAAGCAGGCAAGATACAAAAAGTTCTTATTGAGGTAAAATTATCAGAAGAGGCAACAAAATATGGAGTCAGCAGAGAAAATCTTTTTGCTTTGATTGAACATGTATATAAAATGCCCAATCTCAAACTTGAAGGACTGATGACAATTCCACCTTATTTTGAGAATCCCCAACTAAGTCAACCCTATTACAGACATTTAAGATATTTAAGGGATGAAGCTGAAAAAAAAGGATTCAAGTTGCCTGAGCTTTCTATGGGCATGACCAATGACTTTGAGATTGCAATTCTCGAAGGCGCAACAATGGTAAGGATTGGAACCGGAATTTTTGGACAAAGAAAAAAATAATTTATTTGATAGAGTTAAAAGGTTATTTTGATTTAAAATATTGTATTTCAATATATCGGAGGTTATATGATTGGCTTTATAGGTGGCGGTAATATGGCCGAGGCAATGATAAAGGGGATGATACAGAATAATATGAAAGATATAACTGTATCCGAACCACGTTCTGAAAGACGTGTTCATCTTGAGAAAAATTACAATGTTGTAACAACACATGATAATATTGCTTTAGTCAATAAATGCAACATTATTATACTTGCGGTTAAGCCACAGAATATGGATGAAGTTACTTCAGAGATAGCCGAACATATAACGCCTGAAAAATTCATAATCTCTATAGCAGCAGGTATAACCCTGTCATATCTCACATCAAAACTTAAGACTTCAAAAATAATTAGAGTAATGCCAAACACACCTGCTCTTGTCCAGGAAGGAATGTCTGTACTTTCATTATGCGAATGTTTTCCCGATGTTGAAATGACTTTTATTCGTGGTATTTTTATGTCAATAGGGAAAGTTATGGTACTGCCTGAAAAATATATGGACGCTGTAACAGCACTTTCTGGAAGCGGTCCGGGTTTTTTAGCTTTTATTATTGAAAAATTTATTGATGCAGGTGTAAAAGCAGGACTTAGTAAAGATGCAGCAACAGAGCTTGCGATACAAACTTTTATTGGAACAGCAAAATTACTTGAAACAGGAATGCCTCCTTCAAAATTAAGAGAAATGGTAACATCACCGGGCGGGACGACGGCTGCCGGGTTAAAAGTATTTGAAGAAAAAGGTCTTCAGAATTTAATTGATTCTGTGATTCTTGCTGCAGTAGAAAGATCAAAAGAATTGGGGAGAAAAGGATAATGTTTGTTTTCAGTAATTTTTTATTTGCTGCTGCAAAAATTCTTGATGTTATATTAACAATTTATATGTGGATTATAATCATACGTGCGTTGTTAAGCTGGGTAAATCCCGATCCTTATAATCCCATTGTCAGGTTTTTAAATTCAGTAACAGACCCGGTTCTTTGGCCTATAAGAAAAGCTATTGGTTACAGGCTTGGACCGATTGATATTTCTCCAATGATTGTAATTCTTGCAATCCTGTTTTTAAAGTATTTTGTTGTTCAGTCATTAATTGATTTTGCCTATAAATTGAAAGGAGGCATTGGTTTATGAGAATTACTCCACTTGATATTCAACAAAAACAGTTCCCGATGAAAATAAGAGGATTCGATGTTGAAGAAGTTTATGCTTTTTTAGAGATAATCAGGGAAGAAATGGAAGATTTGCTAAGGGAAAACGCTTCTTTGAAAGAGAATATTCAAAGACTTGAAACCCAGCTAAAAGATTACAGGGATATGGAAACAACACTTCGTGAAACACTTATGACAGCACAACAGATGGTAGATGAATACAAAACAAACTCCCGCAAAGAAGCTGAACTCATTATAAAAGAAGCTGAATTAAAAGCAGATACAATTCTTAAAGAAGCTCAGGAAAAAGTTATTAAGATACATGAAGATATTGTTGACTTAAAAGGCATAAGACGCCATTTCAGAGAAGAAATTAAAAGACTTGTTGAAAGCCACCTAAAAATGCTCGAGTTTGATAGGGAACGCGAAGAAGAAACACAAACCGCTGAAGAAGGCGGTGAATCACAGTAATGAAATATAGTGCCCTTAAGGGTATTCATGACATTTTCCCTCCCGATAGCTTTATTTGGCAACATGTTGAAAATACCGCTAAAGAAATCTTTTCATCATATGGGTTTCAAGAATTAAGAGCTCCTATTATTGAATCTACCGAAGTTTTTATTAGAAGCATCGGTGAATCAAGCGACATTGTTGAAAAAGAAATGTACACTTTCAACGACAAGGCTGGAAGACGAATTACTTTAAGGCCTGAAGGAACCGCTCCTGTAGTAAGATGCTATATTGAAAACCATTTATATAATCTTCCTTCACCCCAAAAATTCTTTTATTCAGGTCCGATGTTTAGATATGAAAGGCCACAGGCAGGACGTTTCAGACAATTTTATCAAATTGGCGCTGAAGCATTCGGGATTTCCGAGCCTGTAATTGATGCTGAAATTCTTTCTCTGTTGAAACTATTTTTTGAAAGGCTCGGACTGAAAGAGCTAAATTTTCAAATAAACTCAATTGGCTGTGATAGTTGCAGACCCGATTTCCGCAAAGCATTGCTTGACTTTTTCTCGACAAAACTTGAAGGATTATGTCCTGACTGTAGAAGAAGATATGAAATAAATCCTTTGCGTATTCTTGACTGTAAAGTGCCTGATTGCATAAAACTGAAAGAAGGCGCGCCTGTTGTCATAAAGTATTTATGCAAAGAATGCACAGAACATTTTAATAGTTTTCAGGAATACCTAAAATTGCTCAATATACCTTTTAATATAAATCCCAACATGGTGAGAGGCCTTGATTATTACACCAGAACAACATTTGAAGTTACATGTGAGCATTTAGGCGCACAGAATGCTGTAGCTGCTGGTGGAAGATACGATAAACTTGTCGAAGAATTCGGGGGTCCTAAAACACCTGCGATAGGATTTGCAGCTGGAATGGAAAGAATAATTTCACTATTGAAAGATTCCGGCCCGATTAAAATTCCTGCTCCAAAAGTTTTTATTGCTTCATTGGATATTGAATCAAGTAAAAAAGCTTTATCTATCGCAACTGATTTGAGAGAAAAAGGTTTATGGATAGAATTGGGTTATTATGGAAATTCTCTTAAAAGTCAATTGCGTAGAGCAGATAGGATTTCAGCAGAATATGTCTTCATTATTGGAGAAGATGAGATTAAATCAAGGAAATTGAAGTGGAAAAAACTTTCTGATAAGACTCAGGGAGAGATTCCATTTACAGAAATAGATAATTTTATCTCTGGTATTTAACCCACTACGTCAAGTTTCCTTACCCTGAATCCAGCACCAAAATTTTCCGCTATTTCTCTACACTTTTCAATGTCCACACCTTTTGCTGAAACAACGGTTACTGAAACATCAGGTATAACTTTTTTTGCTTCTTTAATAAAATTTAAAACTTCTTTATAAGCATTTTTATACGCTGGCTTGCAGATTCTGTTATATGTTTCCTCATCATGCGCATCGAGACTTATTGACAATCTATCTACCAGACCTTTCAGTTCAGGCAAAATATTCCTTTTATGGATCATATTCCCGTGACCATTTGTATTTATTCTGACTTTCCCTCCGTGCTGTTTTATCCATAAAGATAGACTTTTGATTAAATCAAGCCTTAGTGTAGGTTCGCCATAGCCACAGAAAACAATCTCTTTATAATCACAAGGATTGCCTATAGCTGCTTTGAGCTCCTCTTCTGATGGTTCATATGAGAGTCTTAGATTATGCCCCTTAACATAATCGGATATAAAACGAATGCAGAAAGAACATCTGTTTGTACATCTGTTTGTAATATTTAAATACAGGCTGTCCCTTATTTTATAAGCGATCTCGCCCCCGGGAGATATTTTCCCTATGTTGAATAGTCTTTTAGCATTAAGTGTAGTAATACGGGCTATATCTTCAATATTCACATCTCTTAGTTCTGCTATTTTTTTTGCTGTTTGCACAATAAATGCAGGTTCATTTCTTTTTCCTCTGTAAGGTTCAGGGGCAAGATAAGGAGAATCTGTTTCGATAAGCAAGTAATCATCCGGAATTATTTTTGCAACTTCATGAATTTTCTTTGCATTCTTGAAAGTCACAGGACCTGCTATAGAGATATGAAAACCCATTGCTATTGCTTTTTCAGCCATATCCATATCACCTGAAAAACAATGGAATACGCCGTTTGTAATTCCTGACTCTTTTATAATTGATAAAGTATCTGCTTTTGCTTCACGGCTGTGTATAACAACCGGCAAATTAAGTTCTTTTGCAAGTAGAAGTTGTCTAAGAAAAACTTTTTTTTGAATATCACGGGGTGAATTATCATAGTGATAATCCAATCCTATCTCACCTATTGCGACAACTTTGTTTTTTTGTTTTTCTGAAGACAAATCCTGTATCTTATACTTTGTTGCCCAGTCTTTTATTCTATTATATATCTCTTCATTGAAATCCTTTGCATCATGTGGATGTAATCCTATAGAACAATAAATAAAATCATATTCTTTTGAGATTTCAATAGCTCCTTCATTACCTTTCATATCAGACCCGATTGTTATTATTGCTTCAATTCCCGCATCTTTAGCACGCTGAATAACATTTTCCCTGTCCGGATTGAATGCATCCATCTCCAGATGACAATGTGTGTCTATAAATTTTTGATTTAAATTAAACCTATTCATTTCTATCTAATGTTACCCAAAATAATTAAATTTCATCTATCAATAAACAAAATTATTCCAGATTATTGTTTTTATATTTTAACCAATGAAAGGCAGACATTACTCAAAAATTTATTTTTCGATAATATGGTCTGACCTGAAGAAATTGTTCTTCAAGGGTAATACGATTTTCTCGCTCTTACCCTTGAAGATGAAGAATAAAAAATTAAATTAATAAATGAGTTTTATGCCTCCAACTCGAATCTCGTCACCTTGATTGCCTATTACCATTTTCAAACCTAAAGTAATATCCCCGTTTACTTTGGGTTTAGATGATTTAGGTGCATAACTTGTATAACATACAGGGTCAGTTGAAACAAGGTCTGTAGCATCATCATGAATAACAAGTGCTGAATCTGGTTTTGTTGTCTGGGTTAATCTTACCTGAGAAATATATGTAGAGCCCGGCTGTGTTGTTTGAATTTGATAGCATACCTGTACACCTTTAATAACCTTTTTTTCCTGAGCTGTTAAGCCAATCAGTACCCACTGGAAAGAATTTTCTGTTACAGGCTTTGAAGCTGTAACTTTTATTGCAGTACTCGGGCAACAATATGGAGAGACATCTAAATCCGATGGCGGACCTGCAGGCCCAACAGCAATAGCTGTTAATGGGCTAAACCATATATTTTCTGCCTGTGCTGTACCTGTAATTAAGATTATAAATAAAGCTAACAATAATACTTTTTTCATTTTAATGCCTCCTTTTTTATTAATAATCAGCCTCCTAACCCTTAATTTCACCTCCTTCCTTTAATTTAAAATTGTATGTGTTTGGAAACCTTAATGTTTAAATTTTAGCACATGTATAATATTTATTAAATGTAAAACATAAATTCAACTCGATAGAGATAAGATGGCAAACCCTAAAAATATGTTTTCCTGAGGGTTATTGTCTTTGCGTGGGCTCCTAATCCTTCTGCTTCTGCAATTGTTGTAACAGTATTTGCAAGGGATCTGAAACCTTCTTTTGTAAAACTTAAAAGACTTGAACGTTTTATGAAATCATAGACTCCGAGAGGAGATGAGAATCTCGCTGTTCCACCTGTTGGAAGTGTATGATTGGGACCTGCTGCATAATCCCCAAGCGCTTCGGGCGTCCACTCACCAAGAAATATTGCACCTGCATTTTTTATCAATGGCAAGATTTCTGAAGGATTTTTTGTCATAATTTCAAGATGCTCCGGGGCTATCTGATTTGATATTTCAGCAGCCTCCTCAATTTTTTTAACAACAATAATTGCACCATAATTTTTCAAAGATTCAGAAGCAATATTCTTTCTTCTAAGTAAATCAAGCTGTTTTCTTAGTTCTTTAATTACATCTTCTGCTAATTTATTTGAAATAGTAATAAGTATCGAGGATGCAAGTTCGTCATGCTCTGCCTGTGAAAGCAAGTCAGCAGCAATAAATTCAGGATTCGAAGTTTCATCAGCTATTATCAATATTTCACTAGGGCCTGCTATCATATCAATATCAACAATCCCGAAAACCATTCTTTTTGCTGTTGCAACATATATATTCCCCGGCCCTACAATTTTATCAACTTTTTTAATACGTTGGGTTCCGTATGCAAGCGCTGCAACTGCCTGTGCTCCTCCGATACAATAAGCCTCTTTTATATCAAGAATATCCAGAGAAGCCATAACATTTTCATTAACCAAATTGTTTGGAGTAGGAACACAAACAACAATTTCCTTAACACCAGCTACCTGTGCAGGTATAACATTCATAAGTACTGTAGAAGGATATGAGGCTTTCCCTCCCGGGACATAGACTCCAACACGTTCTAACGGTCTAATAATTTGTCCGAGAATTGTGCCTTTTTCGGTAAAAGTCCATGAATGGTCTAATTGCTTTTCATGGAATTTACGGATCCTTTTTGCAGCAAATTTTAATGCTTTAACTATGTTTTTATCTGCTTTTGAAGCGTGTATTGCAATTTCTTTACGGGAAAGCTTAAGGCTTTTTCTATTAACCTTGTCGAAAGTTTGTGTATATTTTTGTACTGCTGAATCACCATTAATCTTAACATCATCAATTATTTCCCTAACTTTTTCTTCAATATCAGGACTTACTCCTGACGCTCTTTTTTTAAGAATTAAAAGAAATTCATTGATGGTCTTTTTAGTTCTTATAATTTTCATAGTTACTATTATAAAAGAAAAATATTAATTGCTTGCAAAATTATTCTGCAAAAGATTAATTTCTTTCTCTATAAATTTGCAAACAGTATCAATGTCAGAGTTATGTTCATTATAAAATTCAAGAAGTCTCCCGGCAGAATCAAGGGCTTTTTTGTAACCCATCTTTCTTGTTTTCTCTATAATATCCCAATTTTTATTTTCTCTGAAATTTTCAAATGCTTCAACCATCTCGGGGAAAATAATCTTCCTGAATCCGCTTAAAAAGACATTATAAAAACCGAGCGACCCTGATTTTTCATTTTCAATTATATGTCTTAACATTCCTTTTTCAGAAGTATCCGAGAGTACATCTTTTACCGAGCGTACAAAAATCTCTGCACTACTATGAGGCAGGCTTGAAAGAAGTTGCTTCCATCCCTCTCCTAATTTTGCACCTTCGAATGCCTCGCCCAATTCATGATAAACATATTCTTTTGCTTCAGAAAGGGCAATTTTATTAATGTTTTCATATGTTTCCTTTGTAATGCTTTGTTCTCTACTTAATCCATATTCCCCGAAAGCATAAGATAATTTGCACGGTATATTCCTGCATCTCATTTCCTCAAACTTATTCCAGATAAGTAGTCTTGCCATATCAAATCTTGAGATAATAACTTCATTTTGCAACATTGCAGGATAATCGGATAGGTCTCTTACAAATTCTTTGCCGGCTACATATACATTATATCCATCTATTTTCTCATAAGAAATTATTTCTGCGATAAAAAATACAGGTTTCCGATGAAGTCCGTAGCCTGCTCCATAGAGAAGACCTGAAGCATTTAAAACCTTATTTATTTCTCTTTCATCGAATGCATTGAATATATCACTGTTTATATTTATATCTACCAAAGCAGAATCTTGAAGTTTTCTCCACAACTCTTCTCTTTCATTAATCCATCTACCAACATCTTCGTTCTGGAGTTTCTCCCATGGCAATAGACCATTTTCAATACGGTATAATTCACGCAATCTTAAAAGCAGACCACAAAGAGAATAAGTGCCCCAAAAACGCGCATCCGAAACATTGCAATTATGTTTAATCTGACTGAATATTTTTTTAACATTTACCATTTATTTTATTTTAACCAATTGTTTTAAAAAATGTAGATATTAACCCGAAAAATGAATTGGACGTAGATAAACGAAGAAAGTATAGGATTATAAAAAGAAAGTTTTTACCTTGAATAAAAATATTCAAGAATTATTTACATAAGTCTTTATAAATCTAGGCGAGTCTGAGTTCTAATTTTTTTAAATGCATTTTTCGGGTTTATTATATACCTTGCAAGATTTTCATCTATTTCATTATGTCCTGACTGGTTGCTTTTTCCCTTTTGTAGGATTCTTATATAAGTTGTGACGGTTTCCGCATCTGATAAGAATGCACCCTGAATCATTCAATTCCTGATCAGGTCTTTTCTTTTCATATAGCAAGAGAGAGTTCTTTGACCTTATGTTTTTCAGTTTGTTCGAAAAATATTGGTTTCATGATCGCTGTTTATCTATTTGCCTTTATTTATTTATCTGCGCCCTGGTGGCAAAACCGCCCTGCACCTATCTGCGCCAACGACTGTGCATGTACGTGTTGGCCTGTGCCCTGCTATTTGATAATTTTAGCGTACACCTTTTTGTGCATTGTGTCTTCGGCACATAAGTTGTGCATTCGAGAAAATAGTGCGTCCCCCGCGTGCATGTGCTTTGATATGGTCAATCGTGAAATTGTTCCAAGTCAGCGTGTCCCCACACACCACGCACTTCTTGTTCTGGTCAGAGTGCCAGATAAGCCGTCGTTGCTCCTTTGTGAAGCCGCGTTGTTCGTCCTTCTTCTCGAATAAGCCACCGAGTACTTGTCGCAGAAGTTCTGCCCGTCGTTTACGTGTCGCTTGGCTGTCTGTATCCCCTTGGACAGTCAGTAAATAATCAGCAAATAGGCGTTGGTCAGGCTTTGCACCTTCAGCCTTACGTACTTGTTGTCGTACAGCGTCAACTCCTACCGAGAGCCAAATCAACAGAGTCTGTGCCTGATGATTTCGTCTTGAGTTATTGAGGATACAGCCTGCCTTATCCATTTCCCAAACGAGCATGAATAGCGAATAGAAATCTACTGAATTGGCAAACCGCGTAGTACGCAAATCGGGGAACATGCGCTTTATAATATTAAGCACACGCACAAAGTTTTGAGAACACTTTTTTAGTGAGCGCGCGTCAACAATCTGACCGCCGATGATGCTGTCTAAGGCCGACTTTTTATTAATAAGGCCGCCGCTGTGAATTGATGCCAAGAGTTCACAAACCAGCTCTATATGTTTCATTCTGCTGATTTGACCGCATGACAAAACTCTATTTTCAAGAAAATACGATTTGTGCCGCTCAGCCAATTTTCCAGCCTGTTTCAAAAAGTCGCTGTGAAAGAAGCGTGCATGTCGTTTTTCCTGGCCCGTCAATCTCTTGCCCGTAGAGTTAATTCTTACAAATAGATCTATGATGTCTGACAAATCGCCAGAGACCTCAACTGTCTGAATCTTGTACCCCATTACACGGTGCTCTTGGCCTTTTTGTTGAACTCGTTGCCATGACCATTCGGATATGCTGTCTGTTGGATCGAGGCGCGTCTTGACTGAAAACCGCATTCCTCTAAACTGACCTAAGCCTTGAAACATAAGTACTGACTCAAGTCGTTGTTTGCCGTCTATAACGTCATACTCCAACTTTCCGCTATCGCTGCGTTTATATAGGAAGACGGAAGGAATAGGATAGTTCTGAAAGATGGACTCAATGAGCTTCTTCCGGTCGCTTTTCGTCCAGACCGAGGTGCGCTGAAAGCCCGGTTCAAGGTTGAGTTGTCCGTTCTTAAACAGAAGGGTGAATTCTTGAATAGTCTTGTCGCCGTAATCAAAATCTAGTTGGGGCATTGTTTCTACCCTCTAGCACATAGACATCGAGATTGCAACGAACAGGCCCAACATTCTCTTTTAAATTTATTCAACATTATGACAAATTATAGAAATTAAATGCTGAATAGTCAATAAAAACCTCTCATTCAGGTTAGGACATTGCCAACGGGCTAAGGATAACAAGCCATGGGGAAACAGGAAAAGAGACACTTTCATATTGAGGGGATAATTGCAAAAGAGTGGAAGAAGACCGGATATGGAAGAGATAGATTAGCACGGAATCTTACAGAAAAAGGGATTCCGGTTAAACCTTCAACAGTCAGATATGTAAATTTTGTATTACTATAGATATAGCTAACACTTTTATAATGCTTTATTGAAGTACACTTGTAATACGTGAAACAAGCTCCGGGAAATCTTTCTCATTCAAAGTTCTTGCATCAAATAATAGTGAATCTTCTTTAATCCTTGCAATAACCGGAGGGGTACCTTTTCTCAATTTTTCTTCAAATTCATTCACAGTAATATTAAGAGGTTTTATAGAAACAACAAAAGTAGGAAAATCTGTCTCAGGCAATGAGCCTCCGCCAGCTCTTGATGTATCGGGCATTACTTTTATTATTGCATTTGCAATATATTTTTTTATTTTTCTTGCAAAGCATTCCGCTCTTTTCTTTATTTCTTCCGGACTCTGAAGAATCATTCTAAGAGTTGGTATATTCTTAACAGCTTTCTCTTCATCAACATATTCCATAAGGGTTGCTTCAAAACCCGCCAGTGTAAGTTTATCAACTCTCACTGCCCTTGTAATCGGATTCTTCTGAATTTTATCTATGTAAAACTTGCTGCCAACTATAACACCACCTTGCGGACCACCAAGCAATTTATCACCGCTGAATGTTGTAAGATCAACTCCTTTTTTTACTATATCTTTAACAGCAGGCTCATCATGAATACCATATTGTTTTAAGTCTATAAGACATCCGCTTCCGAGATCGAACATGACAGGAATATTATGTTTGCGGCCGAGTCTTACAAGCTCTTCAATAGGAACTTCATCAGAAAACCCTGTTATTCTATAATTTGATTTATGTACTTTAAGTATAAGAGCAGTGTTTTCATTAATTGCCTGTTCATAATCAAATAGATGGGTCTTATTTGTAGTGCCAACTTCACGAAGTATTGCACCGCTTGATTTCATTACATCAGGTATTCTGAATGACCCACCTATCTCAACAAGTTCTCCACGCGAAACTATAACTTCTTTATTTTTCGCAAGTGTATTAAGCGAGAGAAATACAGCAGCAGCATTGTTATTAACTACAAGAGCATCTTCAGCCCCTGTAACTTCACGAAGAATTCTCTTAACATGAGTATATCTTTTCCCTCTCTTACCTTTCTCTATATCATATTCAAGATTAGAATAACCTGATGAAATTTTAAGAATATTTTCAAGAATCTTTTCGGATAAAATTGACCTGCCGAGATTTGTGTGTATAACAACACCTGTAGCATTTATGACATGTTTCAGGCTATATGATGATAAGAATTCTATCCTTTTGAGAATTTCCTTATTAAGGTCTTCCGGAGAAAAATCAAAAGAAATGTTTTCAATAATTGCCTTCCTCTGTGAATCAATTGCTTCCCTTATCCCCTGTATAACAAACTTTCTCGGATACTTATTTAACCATTCAAGACCTTGCTGGCTTTTAAGTATTTCATCAACAGAAGGAAGACTTGCAAGTAATTTCTGTTTTTCATGCATTTAATTTTTACCCATAGAAATTGGTATTGTTTCCGTCCTTTCAGCCCTCCATGTTCCAGAATGTTTATTTTTAGTTTTATAAGTTCCTGACATATTTTCGCCGGTGATTGTTCCTGTTGCAGTAATTTCGTCTTCAACGTATATGATAAGGGTAATATTAGTACCACTAATTACCCCAAAAATTTCGTATATTTCCCAGATATCATCATAGAGAGTAATAAATTCTCCTATCACAAGATTACCTGATTGACTTAAATTAAGATATTCCGGTCCTGCTTCAGATGATTTCTTTTCAGTGTGATAAACCTTCCAGTAACCTGAAATATCATATGCCGGAGGTTGCAATATCGTGCCTTTGAAAGTTCCCGAGAAAGTTACCTTTCCATGAATATCAAACTCATCCGAATAAACATTCATATATATTTTAATGGTGCCGCTCATTTTTCCATTCTTACTTTCGGTACCGGTAACGGTCATTTTGGTAATTTCTTCTATATTTATATCTGTTCCAATGTCTTCTGTCAGAGATTCTTCAAAATTGCTTATTATATCGTCTACATTCGGGTTAATAGAAAACTTTTTCCCATTTTGAGTCCATGTTCCTCCCATACCTTCAGTTTCAAAACTTCCATCATTGTTGAATATCCACATATCATTAATAGAGCCTTTAAGGGTCTTAGTTTTATATCCCTTTGCACTTATCTTTGTTGTGACACTTCCCTGAACATACCAGTTTCCTGCCATTGAAGCCCATACAAAGTTAGAGAAAGTAAAAGTAAAAATGGATACAATTAAAAAGATAATTATTTTTTTCAAAGCTATCCTCCTTATTTTTTTTAATCTAATGTTACCATACTTATATTTTTCTCATCAATCTAAATATAATATTGAACCGAAAAATGGAATTGAAAAAACTAATAATCCATCAAGCCTCCGGGCAAAGAGTGAAGAGCAAAAAATAAGGTTTACATTGATTCCGAAGGAGTATATATAGGCAACCGGGGAATCCTGTCTCTACTCCATTTTGAAATACTGTTTTTGTATTATATCTATTGACAAGCATTGACTAAATTGTTATTATATGAAATATAACAAAGGGGGATGCAATGACAACTGAATCAAAGGATTACTATAAAATTCTCGGTATCAGCAAAAATGCTTCCCAAGATGAAATAAAAAAAGCATATAGAAAGCTTGCCCGTAAATATCACCCTGATTTAAACCCGGGTAATAAAGCTGCAGAACAGAAATTTAAAGAAATCAACGAAGCTTATAGTGTGCTTGGTGATGAAAAGAAGCGGGCTGAATATGACCAATTTGGAACTTCTCCTTTTGGCCCGGGAGGTCCTGGGTTTGAAGGCTTTAGAACATACACAGGGCAGGAAACATTCGATTTTGGCGGATTTGCAGATATTTTCTCGGATATTTTCGGGGCAAGAACAAAAGCCGAACCACACTATTCAAGAGGACCGGATTTGATAATGGGGCTTGAGCTTTCCCTTGAAGAAGCTTTTTCAGGTGTTACAAAACCTATAACTTTCAATCGGGAAGCTCCATGTAAAGTTTGTAATGGTACAGGTGCTGAATCTTCAAAGGTATGCGAGGACTGCAATGGTACCGGAACTTCAAAAACCCAGAAAGGTTTCTTTAAAATGTCTCAGGTCTGCAATTCATGCGGAGGTACTGGTAGAAAAATTACAAAGGTTTGTAGTTCATGTAGTGGTAGAGGAAGCATACTCCAGACAGAAACAGTAAAAGTCAAAATACCTGCTGGTGCAGATACAGGCTCACGGGTCAAATTAAAAGGAATGGGCGGAGCAGGCATTGGTGGAGGGCCATCCGGAGATCTGTTAATAGAGATAACCGTACAACCACATAGGATTTTTAAAAGAAAGGGTGATGACATTTATCTTGATTTACCTGTCACATTTGCCGAAGCAGCACTTGGCGCAAAAATAGAAGTGCCAACTCTTGATGGATTAGCAGCTGTTACAATACCTCCGGGCACACACGGAGGCCAGAGACTTAAACTATCTGGCAAAGGAATGCCTTCACCAAAAACAGGGGCACGCGGAAATCAATATATTGATATAAAAATAGTAGTGCCAAAAAATATTGATAATAAAGCCAGAGAAAAAATTCGTGAGATTGAGGCTTTATATAAAGAAAATCCACGAAAGGGGTTGTATTAATTATGAATCAAAAAGACAAAAAACAACCGCTTTATATGATTAGTGTAGTTGCAAAAATGCTGAATGTACATCCGCAAACATTGCGTTTATATGAAAGAGAGGGGCTAATAGTTCCAACAAGGAGCACAAGACCACGCCTCTATTCTGAAGAAGATGTTGAAAAAATTGCAATGATTCTCAGGTTAACACGTGAACTCGGAGTCAACAGATCGGGTGTTGAAATAATTCTAAGGATGAGGAATAAACTTGAGTGCTTGCAAAAAGAGATTGAAGATATGATGAACTATCTTGAAGATGATATTAAAAGAGATTTTATTGAACGCTTCAAGAAAGTTTTTCAAGAAGAAGAATAAGGAGGTAATTATATGGATAATTTAACTATAAAGAGTCAGGAAGCAATACAAACAGCGCAAAAACTTGCCGAGAGAAAAGGCAATCAGCAGATTGACGCCGAACATCTTCTCTGGGCTTTGCTGGATGATGAAGAAGGTGTAGCTGCCCAGATTTTAAAAAGAATCGGTATTGATACAAAATCTCTTCAGAAAGATGTTGAAGTAGCGATTGAGAAATTCCCGAAAGTCATTGGTGCAACACCTTTAGGTCAATTATATGTTTCACCAAGATTTAAGGAAGTCCTGGAAAATGCTGAAAAAGGAGCTAAACATCTCAAAGACGAATATATTAGTGTTGAACATCTGCTAACAGCTCTTACTACTGTAGGCGGTCCATGCTCTGAACTCCTAAAAAAATATGGAGCAACAACTGACAAAATACTTACTGCTATGCGGGAAATCAGAGGAGCCCAGAGAGTTACAGACCCAAATCCTGAAGAAAAATATCAGGCTTTGAAAAGATTCAGCCGCGATCTAACAGAGCTTGCAAAAAAAGGAAAGCTTGACCCTGTAATCGGAAGGGATGATGAAATCAGACGTATAATTCAGGTTCTTTCAAGGCGTACAAAGAACAATCCTGTGCTTATAGGTGAACCCGGCGTTGGCAAAACAGCAATAGCAGAGGGTCTTGCCGAAAGAATAGTTGCAGGTGATGTACCTGATACTCTTAAAGATAAAAAGGTTGTTGCACTTGATATGGGAGCGATTGTAGCTGGGTCAAAGTTTAGAGGTGAATTTGAAGAGAGATTGAAAGCGGTTCTTAAAGATATAGAACAAGCAGAAGGAAAGGTTATTCTTTTCATTGATGAACTTCATACATTGGTTGGTGCTGGCGCTGCTGAAGGAGCTATTGATGCTTCTAATATGTTAAAGCCTGCTCTGGCAAGAGGTGATTTAAGATGTATTGGAGCTACAACAATAGATGAATATAGAAAACATATAGAGAAAGACCCTGCGCTTGAAAGAAGGTTTCAGCCAATTTTAATAAAAGAGCCTTCTGTTGAAGACACTATTTCTATATTGAGGGGGCTTAAGGAACGTTATGAAGTTCATCATGGAGTAAAGATAAAAGACTCTGCTCTTATTTCAGCCGCTGTTCTTTCGAACAGATATATCACTGACAGATTTTTGCCTGACAAAGCTATAGATTTAATTGATGAAGCTGCATCAAAGCTCAGAATGGAAATAGATAGTATGCCCATTGAACTCGATGAGATTGAAAGAAAAATGAGGCAGCTTGAGATTGAAAAACAGGCTGTAATGAAAGATGATTCAAGAGAATCAAAAGAAAAGCTTGAGAAGATTTCAAGGGAAATGTCAGAACTTCAGAGCAAGCGTGATGAACTAAGAGCTCAGTGGATGAGCGAAAAAGAGATAATCGCAAAAATAAGAGAATACAAAGAAAACATTGAAAAAACAAAGATTGAATCAGAAAGAGCTGAACGTGAGGGAGACCTTACAAAAGCTGCTGAGTTAAGATACGGCAAGTTAATTGAGCTTCAGAAATCTCTTGATGCAGAAAATAAAAAACTTCTTGAAGCACAGAAAAAAAGGAAAATGCTCAAAGAAGAAGTTGATGAGGAAGACATTGCAGAGGTCGTCTCGAAATGGACGGGTATTCCTGTTAGCAGAATGCTTGAAGGTGAAGTTCAAAAGCTCATACATATGGATGAACGTTTAAGACAGAGAGTTGTAGGTCAGGACGAAGCAATCGAAGCAGTTGCAAATGCGGTAAGACGTGCAAGAGCTGGGATACAGGATCCAAACAGACCTATTGGTTCCTTCATCTTTTTAGGTCCAACAGGTGTTGGAAAAACAGAGCTTGCAAGAGCACTGGCAGAATTTCTTTTTGATGATGAAAATGCAATGATAAGAATTGACATGTCCGAGTATCAGGAACGACACACTGTTTCAAGACTAATTGGAGCGCCTCCGGGATATGTTGGTTATGAGGAAGGCGGCCAGCTAACCGAAGCTGTCAGGCGTAAACCTTATTCTGTAATTCTCTTTGACGAGGTTGAAAAAGCGCATCCCGAGGTATTCAATCTGCTTCTCCAGTTGCTCGATGATGGAAGACTTACAGACAGTCATGGAAGAACTGTTGATTTCAGAAATGCTGTAGTAATTATGACTTCAAATATTGGAAGCGTTCATATTCAGGAGATGCTCGAAGATAGAGCCAAAAAACCTTCTGCATATTGGGTAAGCAGCAACGAAGAATTGAAAGAAAAAATAATGGAAGACCTAAAATCTTTCTTCAGACCTGAATTTTTAAACAGGGTTGATGAGATAATTATATTCAATCCTCTGACAAAGGATTTACTCAAACAAATAGTCGAGATTCAGGTAAATAGAATGAAAAAATATATCAAGGAAAAGAACATTGACATAGTATTGACAGATAAAGCAAAAGAATACTTTGCTGAAATCGGATTCGATCCAATATATGGAGCAAGACCTTTAAGAAGGGCATTACAGAGAGAAATCTTAAATCCACTTGCTTTGAAAATTCTTGATAAAACATTTAATGAAGGAGATACCGTTGAAGTTGATTATGAAAAAGGGAAACTGACTTTTACACGTATGATTCATGCGGAAATAGAAGTATAAATTGAAAATATAAATGAGAAAAAGGAGCAAAAATCAAACTCCTTTTTCTCATTTACCAAGATTTAACCTATTGTGTGGTTTCTTTTTCCTTCTTTTTAGCTTTCTTTGATTCTTTTGTTTTTGCTATATCCTCGTAATCAATAAATTCAAGCACTGCCATTGGAGCAGAATCATTCACACGGTTTCTCGTCTGGATTATTCTCAAATATCCACCATTTCGTCCTGTAAATCTTGGAGCTATGTCTTTAAATAATTTTGCTATTACTGCTCTATTTGGCACATATGATAATGCTAATCTCTTTGAATGCAAATCACCTTTTATGCCGAGTGTTATTACTTTTTCTGCTATTCTTTTTGCTTCCTTTGCTTTCGCAACTGTAGTCTCTATCCTTTCATGTTCAAGTAAGGATACAACAAGATTTCTTAACAAAGCTTTTCTCTGATTTGCGGGTCTTCCAAATAATCTACCATCAACTTTGTGACGCATCTTTATCAACACCTCCAATATGCATAGAAGCTTCTTTACTCAAAGCATCCATATCTACTCTCATGCCAAGGCGCAGCCCCATAGAATGGAGAATTTCCTTTATTTCATTAAGTGATTTGCGGCCAAAATTCTTTGTCCGGAGCATTTCCTGCTCTGTTTTTTGTACCAGATCTGCAATTGTTTTAATATTGGCATTTTTAAGACAATTATAAGAACGCACTGAAAGTTCCAGTTCATCAACACTTTTTAATAAATTTACATTATAAACAGGGTCATTTGTAGCGACGCTAACAAGTGGCATTTCCTCTGAAGTAGCAATCTGTTCTTCTTCTATATCTTCATACTCAAGAACGAATAAATTCGCTACCTCAATAATAATTGTTGCAGCCTGAGAAATTGCTTTCTCAGGTGTTATACTGCCATCAGTCCAAATCTCCATAATAAGTCTGTCATAGTCAGTTGCTCTTCCAACTCTTGCTTTTTCTACAACAAAGTTTACCTTTCTTATTGGTGTAAAGATTGAATCGACTGCTATCATATTTACAGGCATGGTCTCATCCTTATTCGCTTCAGCTTGAGCATATCCCATGCCCTTTTTTATGAAAAGCTCTGCTTCGAAAGATGTATCCTTATCAAGCGTTGCGATAACCTGTTCGGGATTAAGAACCTCAAAAGAGGAATCACATTGTATATCAGCACCTGTTACCAAATGTGTCCCCTTGGTTCTTAAAAAAGCCATTTTATTGTTTCCTGAATGAATTTTAAATCTAAGCTTCTTTATATTAAGAATGACATCAACTACATCTTCTTTTACACCTTTTATCACGGAAAACTCGTGGAGAGCACCGGGTATCTTAACTGCTGTAACCGCAGCTCCTTCAATGGAAGATAACAACACCCTTCTTAGTGCATTCCCAAGAGTAATCCCATAACCACGCTCTAATGGTTCAGCTACCAGCTTGCCATAAGTGCCGGTAAGAGTTTCTTCATCGAATTTTATTGTTTCCGGTAACTGAAACCCCATTTTTTTAAGGTCCATAAGGCCTCCTCTATACTTCTTTACTTTTACCTTTCAATCTAATATTATTTCGAATAAAGTTCAACAATTAGCTGTTCCTGAACAGGAAGCTGAATTTCATCACGGGAAGGTATATTTACAACTTTACCCTTGAAATTGGCACTATCAACTTCAACCCAGGCCGGAATTCCCCGGTGTTCACTCTTTGAAAGACTATCTGCTATTTCCGGGATACTCCTGCTCGATTCTTTAATCTCAATAACATCTCCCTTCTTCAAACCAAAAGAAGGCAGATTAACCTCTCTGCCGTTTACCAGCACATGACCGTGTCTGATAATCTGTCTCGCTCCTCTTCTATTAGGAGCAAATCCCATTCTGTAAACCATTGAATCAAGGCGGAATTCAACAAGCTGTAAAAGAACCTCGCCTGTTATGCCTTTCTTTCTCTCAGCTTCATGAAAATATTTTCTGAATTGTCTCTCAAGAATACCGTACATCTTCCTAACTTTTTGTTTTTCTCTTAACTGTAAACCATAGTCAGAGAGTTTTTTATAGCCCTGGCCATGCTGCCCCGGAGGATATTTTCTTCTTTCAATTGCACATTTCTCGGTATAACATCTGTCACCCTTGAGAAAAAGTTTATCCCCTTCTCTACGGCAAATCCTGCATAAAGCACCAATATATCTTGCCACTTACACCCTCCTTCTCTTTGGTGGTCTGCAACCATTATGTGGAACCGGAGTTACATCTTTAATAAGATTTATCTCCAGCCCAGCAGCCTGTAAAGCACGAATTGCAGACTCTCTGCCGGCGCCGGGTCCTTTAACATATATATCTACCTGTTTCATTCCCATATCCATTGCTTTTTTAGCCACAGCAGCAGCAGCCATCTGAGCAGCATATGGAGTTCCTTTTCTTGAACCTTTAAATCCAAGATTGCCTGCACTTGCCCAGGTAATTACATCTCCATTGAGGTCTGTAATCGAAACAATGGTATTATTAAACGTTGCCTGAATATGTGCTGCGCCATAAACAATATTTCTTTTTTCTTTTTTAGCACCTTTTTTTCTTTGAGCCATACTTTACGCCTCTTTCTTCTTACCCATAACTGCTTTTCGCGGGCCTTTACGGGTACGGGCATTGGTCTTTGTCCTTTGCCCTCTTACTGGAAGTCCTAAACGATGTCTCATCCCTCTATAACTACCAATATCTATCAGCCTTTTGATTGCCATTGAGATATCACGTCTGAGGTCACCTTCAACCCTATAATCCCTCTCTATAACAGACCTTATCTTAATAACATCTTCGTTGGTAAGGTCCTTAACTCTTGTATTCATATTGACACCTGTTTCAGTCAATATTTTTCTTGAAAGGGATTTCCCTATACCAAAAATTCTGGTTAATCCAATTTCAACCCTTTCGTTTTTTGGCAGATCTACGCCAGCAATTCTAGCCATATTTTCTCCTCATTCATATTATCATTAGCCACAATGAATATTCATTAAGGCCGCTTTGTTCTATTAATGAATATTGTTGACTAATGATGGTTGACTTTTTTTCGTATTCTTATCCCTGTTTTTGTTTGTGCCTCGGATTTTCGCAAAGTATTCTTAAAACGCCTTTCCTTTTGACTATTTTGCATTTCGAGCAAATTGGTTTCACAGATGAGCGCACTTTCATGATATAACCTCTTTATTTTTCTACTTTTTTTATCTATTTAAATCTGTAAGTAATTCTTCCTTTAGTAAGATCATAAGGAGATAATTCCACCGTGACTTTATCTCCTGGCAGAATTTTTATAAAATGCATCCTCATTTTTCCGGATACATAAGCAAGAATTACCTGACCATTTTCAAGTTCAACCTTAAACATCGCATTTGGCAATGTTTCAATAATTGTTCCTTCAACTTCTATATTATCTTCTTTTGGCATTAGCTGGTTATTATACTATTATTAATTAATTTGAGTCAATATTCTTGGATTATCATTAGTAATTACTATTGTATGTTCAAAATGTGCCGATAGTTTTCCATCCATTGTCACAGCCGTCCATCCATCCTCAAGCACCATAACCTCGTAACCACCTTCATTTACCATTGGCTCTATTGCCAGTGTCATTCCGGGTCTTAGCCTCGGTCCCCTATTAGGGCTACCAAAATTCGGTACCTGAGGATCCTCATGGAGATCTCTTCCAATCCCGTGGCCTACAAATGCTCTGACAACAGAATAACCATTGTCCTCTACATGCTTTTGAATGGCATATGAAATATCCGATACTCTATTGCCATCACGTGCTTTATCTATGCCAATATACAGAGCTTCTTCTGCAACTCTTAATAATCTTTCTACAGAAGGTTCTATTTTTCCAACAGGGAATGTATAAGCAGCATCCCCGTAAAAACCATCTTTTAAAACCCCGAGGTCAACCCCGAGAATGTCGCCTTCATTAAGTACCCTGCCTGAAGGGATTCCATGTATAACTTCATTATTAACCGAAGCACAGATTGATGCAGGATAACCCCTATAACCTTTAAAAGCCGGTATTGCATCCCAGCTTCTTATATATTCATCCGCAATCTTATCAATTTCACCGGTTGTTATACCAGGACGTATCTTATCCCTTAAATAATCGAGTGTTTTGCCTACAATGGTACAGGCACGGGACATTTTTTCTATTTCTTCTTTGGACTTCAAAATAATCATTTATTGTTAATTGATGCCTCATACATTATTTTCTTGATAGCGATCCTGCTATTTTCTACCCCTTATTCTACCTTTTTTCAGAAAACCTTCGTAAGAGCGGGTTACAAGGTGAGATTCAATTTGTGAAACAGTATCAAGAGCAACACCAACAGCAATAAGCAAGGATGTCCCTCCAAAATAAAATGGCACATTAAAACGATAAATTAATATCTCGGGAATTATACATACAGCAGCCAGATAAAATGCACCTACAAATGTAAGTCTTGAAAGAACCTTATAAATATACTCGGATGTTTTTTGACCGGGTCTGATACCTGGCACAAAACCTCCGTACTTTTTTAAATTATCGGCAACATCAACCGGATTGAAAATAATCGCGGTATAGAAATATGCAAAGAAAAATATCATACCAACATACAGAACTGTATGAAGTACGGTTCCGGGCGATAATTGTCTTGAAATTTCCTGAACCCACGGCACTGCAATAAATCCGGCGATTGTTGCAGGGAATATAAGAATCGAAGATGCAAAAATAGGAGGAATAACACCGGATGTATTAATTTTCAACGGAAGATGGGTTGATTGTCCACCATAAACTTTTCTACCGACTATTCTTTTTGCGTACTGTACCGGTATTTTTCTCTGGCCTCTTTCTATATAAATAATTGCTCCGACTACCGCAATCATCATTATTACAAGGAAAATAACAAAAAATATAGAGAGCTCTCCTGCCTGCAAAAGTCTTACAGTACTGATAAGAGCATTAGGGAATCTTGCAACAATACCTGCGAAAATTATTAAAGATATACCATTGCCTATCCCTCTCTCGGTGATCTGCTCGCCGAGCCACATTATAAATGCAGTTCCGGCTGTAAGTGTAATCATTGTCATTAATCTGAATGACCATCCCGGGTTTTGAACAAAAACTCCACCACCCATACCTTCAAGTCCTGCTGCGATTCCAAATGATTGTATAGCACTTATTACTACAGTGCCATAACGTGTATATCTAACAATTTTCTTTCTTCCTGCTTCACCTTCTTTTGCAAGTTTGCCAATAGCAGGTATTACAACGGTAAGTAATTGAAGTATAATTGAAGCGCTAATATATGGCATTATGCCGAGAGCAAAAATCGTAACCCTGGATAAAGCGCCACCCGAGAACATATCAAAAAATCCCATCAGTGCTCCGCCTTTTTCGGTCAGAAACTTACTGAGTTCTTCTCCATTTATGCCGGGAGTTGGTATATGCGCTCCGATTCTATAAACAGCGAGAAGCGCAAGTGTAAACAGCACCCTGTTTTTTAACTCCGGTATTTTGAAAATGTTCTGGAAGCTTGAAATTATGCCCAACTTCTTATAATACCTCTGCTTTGCCGCCTGCTGCTGAAATTTTTGTTAAAGCAGAGGCGCTGAAAGCGTCTGCTTTGATGGTGATTGGTCTGCTAAGCTGTCCATCGCCAAGCACCTTAAGTCCACATTTTAAATCCTTAATAAATCCTCTCTCTATTAACACTTCGGGAGTAACAGTATCAACACCTTCTAATCTGTCAATGTCTTTTAAATTAATAACTGCAAATTCGGAACTAAATGGGTTTTTAAAACCCCTTTTAGGCAGGCGTCTTTGCATCGGCATTTGACCGCCCTCAAATCCCGGGCCTTTTGCCCTGCCAGAACGGGCTTTCTGCCCTTTATGTCCTTTACAGGAGGTCTTACCATGTCCTGAGCCAATTCCCCTACCAACTCTTTTTGGCTTTTTGGTGCTTCCACAAGCAGGTTTTAATTCATCTATTCTCATGCTGCCTCCTGGTTTTCATCTTCAACTTTACCCCTCAATTTCATAACTGCATCAGGGTCTTTAAGACTTTGTAGCCCCTGTAAAGCAGCTTTTACTGAATTAAAAGGATTATGACTTCTGAGTGATTTAGCAACAACATTCTGAACTCCGGCAACTTCAAGGATCGCTCTAACAGCTCCTCCGGCGATAATTCCCGTACCTTTAACCGCAGGATTTATAACTATAGTGCCAGAACCAAATTTACCTATTACTCTATGAGGGATGGTTCCATCTTTTATAGGTATTTTAATGAGGGACTTTTTTGCCTGTTCCACAGCTTTTCTAATAGCTTCGGGAACTTCTGCTGCTTTACCTTTTCCTACGCCAACTGTGCCTTCACCATCACCAACAACCACAAGTGCAGTAAAAGAGAAACGCCTTCCACCTTTCACTACTTTAGCAACCCTGTTGATATAAACGACTTTGTCTTTTAAATTAAGTCCCTCGGGATCTATTTTCTCCACAAACCCTCCTAAAACTCTAACCCGGCTGCCCTTGAAGATTCAGCCAGTGCCTTAATATTACCGTGGTAAGGATAACCGCTTCTGTCAAAAACTACTTTTTTAATTCCTTTTTCCAATGCCCTCTTAGCTAAAAGCTTCCCGACCATCTGGGCTGTTTTAGCATTCCCTTTATGTGTTTCTATTGACTTAAATTCCTTATCAAGGCTCGATGCGCAAACAAGGGTACGACCGTTAAGATCATCAATTAATTGAGCATAGATATGATTCAGGCTCCGAAAAACCGATAATCTAAGGCGTTCTGGAGTTCCTGTAACTTTTTTTCTTACTCTCTCCTGCCTTCTTTGCTTTGCTTCTCTTCTGCTTTCAGCCAATCTTTCCTCCTGCTTCAGTTTGTTTTTATTTTTTAATTAAATTATTTTTTACCGGCTTTCCCTACTTTGAGCTTTAATCTTTGCCCTGCGTATCTTACACCTTTACCTTTATAAGCATCAGGCGGTCTTAAAGCCCTCATACTTGCAGCAACCTGTCCGAGCAATTGTTTATCAATTCCTGTTAAAGTTATCTGAACCTGTTTGGGATCAACTGTAGCGCTAATGCCTTCGGGAAGTTGCATCTCAACAGGATGAGAATATCCAAGTGTAAAGGTAATTTTATTGCCAGAGACCTGTGCTCTATAACCAACACCTGCTATCTCGAGATTCTTCTGATAACCTTTGGAAACACCTGTTACCATATTCGATATCAGACTTCTCGCAAGTCCATGAAGAGCTCTATCTGTTTTTAAATCAGAAGCTCTGCTAACTGTTATTAACCCGTCATTTACAGAGACCCCTATACTTTCAGGGAAATTCCAGCTCAATTCACCTTTTTGACCTTTTACTTTTATAGTTCTGTCCGACACAGAGACAGAAACTCCATCAGGAATTGCTATTGGCTTTTTACCTATTCTTGACACTCTTTTCTCCTAAACACTCTAATATAATCTGAGAATATTACCAGATATAACAAATAACTTCTCCGCCAACTCTTTCTCTGCGACAGGCTTTATCGCTCAGAACACCTTTTGATGTTGTTAAAACAGCAACACCGAGGCCACCCATAACTTTGGGTATTTCATTATGTCCAACATAAACACGTCTTCCGGGTTTACTGATTCTCCTCAGCCCTGAAATAACGCTTTCGTTTTCTATATATTTTGGTATTACTCTGAGGATACCCTGTCTTTTATCTTTGAGAATTTTATAGGCTCTGATAAATCCCTCTTCTTTCATTATCTTAGCTATTTCAAGTTTCATCTTGGAAATAGGGATATCCACTTTTTCAGCCTTAATATTAATTGCGTTTCTTACCCTTGTAAGCATATCTGCAATCGGATCTGTAAGCATTCATTACCTCCAAACAATCATGGGTTACCAGCTTGCCTTTATGACACCGGGTATCTGGCCTTCAAGTGCAAGGGTTCTGAAACAAATTCTACAAATACCAAATTTTCTTATATACGCCCGTGGTCTTCCGCATAGCTTGCACCTGTTATAAGACCTTACAGTAAATTTTGCAGGTCTTTTACATTTTTCAATCATACATGTTTTCGCCATTAAAATTGCTCCTTAAA
Source organism: Nitrospira japonica (assembly GCA_020725385.1). Taxonomy (GTDB): domain Bacteria; phylum Nitrospirota; class Thermodesulfovibrionia; order Thermodesulfovibrionales; family SM23-35; genus DYFC01. Next base: position 41,963 of record DYFC01000053.1, read on the forward strand.
ACTTTTATCAGTTTCTGAAAGGCATCCCCATATTCCTAAGTAGAGCCTTACTTTCCTTATCGGTTTTCGCAGTTGTGCAAAAAATTATATCAAGTCCATGAATAATATCAACTTTATCATATTCAATTTCAGGGAAGATAAACTGTTCTTTAAGCCCGAGAGCATAATTGCCTCTTCCGTCAAAAGACTTTCCGGAGATGCCTCTAAAATCTCTAATTCTCGGCAGAGCTACACTTATCAGTCTATCCAAAAATTCATACATTCTGTTGCCTCTCAATGTCACCTTACAGCCAATCGGAACCCCTTTTCTAAGTTTAAAGGCTGCAATAGATTTCTTTGCTTTTGTAACAACCGCCTTCTGGCCTGTAATCATTGAAAGTTCTTTTTGAACGGCGTCAAGCAATTTTATATTTTGTATTGCCTCTCCTAATCCAACATTAAGAACTATCTTTTGGATTCTTGGCACCTGCATAACATTTTTATATGAAAACTCTTTCATCATATTAGGCACAACTTCTTTAAGATACTTTTCCTTGAGTCTGGGTATCATTACTGATCTATGACCTCCCTGCATTTACTACAGGTTCTTAGCTTTCTGCCATCCTGTAATATTGAATTTCCAATTCTTGCGGGCTTATTGCACTTTGGACAAACAAGCATTACATTGGATATATGAAGAGGCGCTTCTTTTTCAATAATACCGCCCTGTGTGTATTGCCTGTTAGGCTTCAAATGTTTTTTAATTATATTTACTTTTTCAACCAATAAACTCTCTTTAGAAGGATATACAGCTATTACCCTTCCGGTCTTACCTTTTTCTTTTCCTGCTATTACTTTTACGGTATCATTCTTTTTTATACTTAAACCCATATTTCACCTATAATACTTCCGGAGCTAATGAAATTATTTTTGTAAATTCTTTCCACCTTAACTCTCTTGCCACAGGGCCAAATATTCTTGTGCCCACAGGTTCATGCTGTGCATTAATAAGGACAACTGCATTTTGATCAAACCTGATGTAAGTACCATCGGGTCTTCTCTGCTCCTTTTTTGTACGAACCACAACAGCCTTAGCTACCGTTCCTTTCTTAACATTGCTGTCAGGCAGAGCTTCTTTTATGCTTACAACAACTATATCACCAAGACGTGCATATCTTCTATGGAAACCTCCCATAACCTTTATGCACTGAACTTTCTTGGCGCCTGAATTATCCGCAACTTCAAGCATGCTCCTTAATTGAATCATCTTATATCACTCCAATCCAATCCCTAATCTATTACTGCCCATCTCTTTTCTTTGCTTAAAGGTCTTACTTCAATTATCTTAACAACATCTCCAATCTGACATTTATTTTGTTCATCGTGGGCTTTAAATTTTGTAACCCTCTTAACAGTCTTTTTATAAACAGGATGCTGGAAAAGTCTTGTGACAGCAACAACGACAGTCTTGTCCATTTTATTACTAATAACTTTGCCTGTGTAAATCTTCTTTGACATTCTCACTCCTGATTTCAGATTGCCAGTACAGCTTTAAAAATTTATATAACCTGACCGGCTAACCTTCTTTTTTGCCGCTTTTAGTTTTTTCTGTTACTACCGTTAAAATCCTTGCTATATCTTTTCTTACAGCACGAATACGCATAGGATTTTCGATTTCACCTGTAGCCTTCTGGAATCTAAGATTAAAGAGTTCCTTTCTTAAATCACTCTCTTTATTTTTCAATTCATCTATTGTTAACGCTCTGAGTTCGGATGTTTTCACAGAACCTCCTCATTCCTCTTCACAAACTTTGTCGCTACAGGCAACTTATATGATGCAAGTCTCATTGCTTCTTTGGCTGTCTCTTCCGTAACACCCGACATTTCATATAAAATCCTTCCGGGTCTTACAACCGCCACCCAGTACTCGGGTGCGCCTTTTCCTTTACCCATTCTTGTCTCCGCAGGCTTCTTAGTAATCGGTTTATCTGGGAAAATTCTGATCCAGACTTTGCAGCCTCTTTTTGCGTGTCTTGTTATTGCTATTCTCGCAGCCTCTATTTGCTGGCTGGATATCCAGCCCGGTTCAAGAGCTTTTAAACCAAACTCGCCAAAAGAGACTTCAGAACCAGCGTAAGCCTTACCATTCATCCTGCCTTTTTGCATTTTTCTAAATTTAACTTTTTTTGGCATTAACATAATGTCACCTATACTTCCTTAATACGGCTTTCAGGCAAAATATCGCCATGATACATCCACACTTTTACACCTATTACGCCATAAGTTGTTTTTGCCTTAGCATAGCCGTAATCTATATCTGCTCTAAAAGTATGCAATGGAACCCGACCTTCTCTATACCATTCCGAGCGGGCAATTTCTGCACCGGCAAGTCTTCCTGAACAAGCAATTTTAACTCCAAGTGTCCCAAATCGCAAAGCCGATGAAACCGATTTTTTCATAGCCCGTCTGAAAGCAACTCTTTTTTCAAGCTGAAGGGCAACATTTTCGGCAACAAGCTGGGCATCTATCTCTGGCTTTCTAATTTCTTTTATATCTATTGAAACTTCTTTGCCGGTCATTTGTTTCAGGTCTTTACGAAGTTTTTCAACCTCGGCACCTTTTTTGCCTATAATAATTCCAGGCCTTGCAGTATGAATTATAATCCTCATATTTTGTCCGGCCCTTTCTATCTCGATCTTAGGCACACCGGCATGATATAATTTTTCTTTAAGCATTCTGCGAATATTTATGTCTTCGACAAGCTGCTGATCAAAACCTTTTTTGGCAAACCATCTTGAATCCCAGGTTTTTATGATACCAAGTCTGTTACCTATTGGATGCGTCTTCTGACCCAAAACCTACCTCCTGAACTTTTTCGCTTGATTTAGTGTTCTTTCTCTGAAAGAACCAATGTTATATGAGAAGTTCTTTTTCTTATTATATTGGCTCTTCCCATTGCCCGTGGAAGCATACGTTTCATTACAGGCCCCTGATCAACAGTTGCCTTTACTATTACCATATCTTCCGGATTGACTACTTTTTTCTGCTCTGCATTTGCCATAGCAGATTTAAGGAGCTTCTCAACAAACTTAGCGCCCCTGTATGGCATATACTTTAAATATACCAGCGCATCACCAGCGCTTTTATGTTTAATGAGGTCTATAACTCTTCTTGCTTTTCTTGGTGTAATTCGTGCGTACTTTAAAATTGCTTTTGATTCCATAGCTTGCTCTTTTTATCCTTTTGCCGAAGCCGAAGATTTCTCACCACCTGAATGGCTTCTAAAAGTTCTTGTTGGTGAAAATTCACCAAGCTTATGACCAACCATATTTTCAGTCACATAAACAGGAATAAACTTTTTACCATTATGCACGGCAAAAGTATATCCTATAAATTCAGGCACAATGGTTGATCTCCTCGACCATGTTTTGATAAGCTTTTTCTCTCCACTATCAATCATGGCTTTAACTTTTTTCATAAGTTTTTGATCCACAAACGGACCTTTTTTCAATGACCTTGGCAATTATTCCTCCTGTTACTTTCTTCGTTTTATTATAAACCTGTCGGTTCTCTTGTTTTGTCTTGTCTTAATACCTTCAGGTTTACCCCATGGAGTACAAGCAGGTCTTCCACCTGAAGCTTTTCCTTCACCACCACCGAGCGGATGATCTATTGGGTTCATTGCAACTCCTCTAACATGGGGTCTAATTCCAAGCCACCTGCGTCTTCCTGCTTTTCCATAAGATATATTCTCATGCTCGAAATTGCTAACCTGACCGATAGTTGCCATACATTCAGCCGGTATAAGCCTTACTTCTCCTGAAGAAAGTTTTATCTGTACGTTTTTTTCATCTTTTGCTATCAATTGAGCACTTGTTCCGGCGCTTCTTACAAGCTTGGCTCCCTGCCCGGGTCTTAGTTCTATATTATGTATAAATGTACCCAATGGCATCTCAGCCAGTGGTAGAGCATTTCCTGTCTTTATTTCAGCGCCTTTACCTGAAACCACTTCATCGCCGACATTCAATCCCGCAGGTGCTATTATATACCTTTTTTCACCATCTTTATAATGTAATAATGCAATTCTTGACGACCTGTTAGGATCATACTCTATTGTTGCGACTTTTGCCGGAATACCATTTTTGTCTCTCTTAAAATCAATAATTCTATATGCTCTGTAGTTACCGCTCCCCCGGTGCCAGGCAGTAACCCTCCCTGCATTATTCCTGCCGCCTGTTTTTTTCAGTGGTTTGAGTAATGCCTTACACGGTTCGGTTGTTGTTATATCGGCGAAATCAGAGACTGTTTGAAATCTCCTGCCGGGAGATGTTGGATTAAATTTTTTCAGACCCATTATGCACCTTCAATAAATTCGAGTTTTTCACCCTTCTTAAGGGTAATAATTGCTTTTTTAGTATCAGGTCTCTTACCGATAGACCTTCCATATCTTTTCCATTTTCCTCTAACATTTATTGTTGCGACCTTATCGACTTTAACTTTGAAATTTTCTTCAATGGCTTTTTTAATCTCTATTTTATTTGCATCTTTAGCAACTTCAACAAGTATTTTGTTCTCATTTTCCTTGAGGCTGCTGCCTTTTTCGGTAAATAGCGGCCTTTTTATTATTGAATAAATGTCTTTCATGATACTCTCATTTCCTCTATTTTTCCTACTGCTTCCTTTGTCATAAGCAGAGTATTGTATGCACATACTTCATATGTATTTAAGTCTGCTGCTCTCCTTACTTCAACATTCGGGATATTTCTTGCAGAAAGAATTATAGCATCATTTTTTTCAGGAATAACAATTAAAACACTTTTATTTTCTAATCCCAGGTTTTTTAAAATATTTACCATTTGTTTTGTTCCTGGTTTTTCAAAATTCAAAGCATCAATTATAACAACTTCTCCACTTTTAATCTTTTCATTAAAAGCTTTAACAAAAGCAAGCTTTTTTATTTGCTTTGGAAGCTTATATGAATAATCTCTTGGCTGGGGACCAAAAACAATTCCACCTCCACGCCATATAGGCGAACGCGTACTTCCAGCCCTTGCCCTTCCAGTATGTTTTTGCCTCCATGGTTTTTTACCACCACCACTTACAAGCCCTCTTGTTTTAGTTGCATGTGTTCCCTGTCTTTGATTTGCAAGATAATTTACGACAGCAGTATGAAGCATACTTTTATCGACTTTAACATCAAAAATATCTTCTTTTAAATTAATTTTGCCTACTACAGAATTATTTTGATCTTTTACATCTAATTCTGGCATTTTATTCTTCCTTCTTTATCTCAACAATTGTGCCTTTTGGTCCTGGAACAGCACCTTGTATTAGTATAAGATTTTGTTCGGGTCTAACTTCTATAACTTTAAGATTTTTTACCGTCACTTTATCCATTCCCATATGTCCCGGTAATTTTTGATTCTTCCAGACTCTTGAAGGATAAGAGCTTGCTCCTATTGAACCAGGAGCCCTATTGAACATTGAACCATGTGAACCAGGGCCACCTGAAAAATGATGTCTTTTCATAACACCCTGAAAGCCCTTGCCTTTTGACATCCCGGATACAGAAACCACATCACCAGATGCAAAGCTCTCGACCGTAAGAAATTCGCCAACTTTTAAACCGCCAATAGGAAATTCTTTTATTATCTTATATGTTTTTAGCCCGGCTTTCTTAAATACTCCTGCTTGAGGTTTATTTAATTTCTTCTCTTTTGTTTCTATAAATCCGATTTTTACGGCCTCATAACCATCTTTTTCAAGAGTCTTAACCTGTATAACACAACCCGGCCCTGCTTCTATCACAGTAACAGGATATGCTTTGCCATCCGTTGAAAATATTTGTGTCATACCGAGCTTTTTACCTAATATGCCAATCATTTGTTTCTCCAAATTATCTATCGTTATTATAAGGGCTTATTTCATACATTTTTATAGTTTAATTTCTACATCAACCCCTGCAGCAAGTTCGAGCTTCATTAAAGCATCTACGGTCTGAGGAGTAGGATCAACGATATCAAGCAATCTTTTATGAGTCCTGATTTCAAATTGCTCCCTTGATTTTTTATCAACATGCGGAGATCTTAAAACAGTAAACCTGTTTATTTTTGTAGGTAGTGGCACAGGACCAGCTACTCTTGCTCCTGTTTTCTGCACAGTATCTACTATTTCCTTAACCGACATGTCAAGTATCCTATGGTCAAAAGCCCTTAATTTGATTCTTATTTTCTGATTCACTGTTTCCTCAATAATTCCTTTTTAATCCTTAAATAAAATTTATATTTTTACTCTACTGAATTATCTCAGTTACGACTCCTGCGCCAACTGTCCTTCCACCTTCTCTTATCGCAAACCTTAATTCCTTCTCCATCGCTATCGGCGATATTAACTCAACTGTCAAACTTACATTGTCAC